>NZ_JBALDK010000068.1:0-25984 GCF_036917455.1 Nostoc sp.
TAAGTAGGTAGGCATAATTAAATATAAGATATCATTGCAAAGCATTACGATTGCTTCGCAATGACGGAACATATTATATTTATTAACGCCCATCTACTTACCCTTTAAGGAACTATTAATTTTTAATGAGAGGTAAAATTTATAGCTTATCAAAATACCCAATTACAGAGAAATTAATATTTGTGTTTGATTGGTGAGTATTTGGCAATTTGGCAGATTGTGATTAAAGAATTTTGATATATTGCAGAAATTACCAAGATGTTTTTACTTATTATACAGAAGACGGGCTAACCTCCGTCTTTTTTATTGCTGATTTTTTGATACATCAATCATGACTTTTAAAACATCCTCTTACAACCTATTAAGTTTTATTTGTGATAGTTTTTTGCAGAGTCCAAGGTGCATTGCCACTTTCAAGCTATTTGGACGGGATGAATCATCCCGTCTTTTATTTTGCTTGCAGTTTTATTTTTTAGGTATTCGATTATACTCGAAAAATAGGACATCAGGTTTGAGGATATTTGCACACATCCTATAGGAAGATGCCCTATGAATATAATAATGAGTAAATTAATTCGGGATGTTGTTATGCACTGGATTTATTTATATAGAGGTTTGGTTCACCGCCAAACCTTTTTTTATATTTCCAGAAGTTACGCAAAAATCACCAAAAAGCTTAATTTCTCGACTGGTCATCTTACCTGAAAAATGCTGTCAGTCCTATGATGTTTATCTGCAAACAAAATTAAAAACTAAAAGCACTCCGCAGAATGCCAATGGTAACTGAGTCATTATCTGGTGTGTTACCAGGTTGCAATAGATGAATTATTCCTGGTGTAATGCTGATGTTATCTGTTAGCTGAAAACGATAAAATGCCTCAATTTGAGTGGTTGTCCCTGGTTGTCCACCTGCACGTCCTAAGCCAGTATTAATAAAATCAGGGACATTATTCCCTACAGGTAGGTCGCTACTGGTGATTTTAGGAGGTTGACCGACATAAATTCCGCCTAAATTTCCTTTCTTCAATAAATCAGGGAAATTCAGAAACACCATATAATTTGTCGTCTCTACATTTCCCGATTGCCCAGGAATATAAGATTTAGTATAACCACCCCATGCACCTGCGCTCAGATGAGGAGAAACTTGCCAAGTTATAGTCGCACCTACAGCGTTGGTTTGTAATGGCGCTGATTTCCCGGTAGTTGTATTAACCGCAGTTAAGCATTCATCACCAACAAAGGTTAGTAAACAACCATCTGAAGAGTAATTGTTAACGTAATACAAACTTAAATCGAGAGTATCGGTTGGTGTCAGCAGCAATTGCACACCTGTAGTTCTGGTTCCATCAAATAAACCGCTACCTTTAGCGGGGTTTCCTGGTTGATAAGCAGTATAAATTGCCTGTAAACTAGCGCGTTTAGCAAATTGCCAATCAATAGCTATACCGCCGTGACCATATCCCATATTTAAAATTGGGTTTCTTTGGGCAAAATAAGACAATGGCCCTGTTGCAGCACTTTCTACTCGATTTGGGCCTCGGAAAGCAGTAGGCATACTTACACCTTCCGTTCCTACCATCACTGCTAATTTATCTGTTACCAACCAATGAAAATTGAGGTCACTTACAATCAAGCTCTCTGTAGGAAATTCATAGCCAAGTAAAACATCATTCCGAGAAACACTATTGGTAAATCTTGGCGCACTAGTACCTCTAGCAGCTAAAAGACCCGTAAACAAATAACTACTAGGAGTGATTTGACTAGTTAAATATAGTTGCGCCAAGGAAATAACATCAGTGTTTGTTCCGACATCATCTGTATCTTTTTGTCCATCTCTAGGATTAACATCACCACGGTTGTTAGTCCGTCCTTGGATACCAACTATTAGTAGTCCACTGAGTTTGGTTGTTGTTGAGAATTGCTTAGCTTCAATTTCGCCAGTTCTGGCTTCTAAACTATCGACACGACCCCGCAAAGTTGCTAATTCAGGGGCAAATTCTGACTGCAATTTTTGTAATATTGCTAAATCTTCGCGGGTGACTAAATCGCTAGTGGCTGTAGTGATTAATTCATTGACTCTATCTAAGCAAGCATTCACTCCGGCGGCGAATTCATACCGAGTTAAAGCGCGATTACCGCGATAGCTACTATCTGGATACCCTGCTATACAGCCATAGCGTTCCACCAAAGACTGTAATGCTTGGAATGCCCAATCGTTGGGTTGTACGTCCTTGAGTTGAGAAACCGATGTCACTTGCGCCATCGGATTTATTGGGGAGAGGGGAGGAGAATTTAAATCTGTACTCTCGTGCGCTTGAGTAGTTTCTACATTGATGTACTCTTGTGCTGATGCTTTTTGTACAACTCCATTTACTCCCGCAATTAGTAACCATGCGAGCATCCAGGTTTTTTGATGACTGCGGCTAATAACTATACCTTTCAACTTTTTACACTCGGCTCACATACTTAAGTGAAGAGTGTATTCGCTATTCTTTAGCGTTCACCTGGGAAAATTTACGGATTTTGTTCAAATAAGACTTAAATCTTTCTGGGCAACTTCTGAAAGGACGAGTATAACAAAGTATTGGGTATTGGAGACTGGGGACTAGGTACTGGGAACTAGGAAAGAGTTTTCTCAATTCCCAATCCTCTCTTTCTAATCCCCAATCTATGGCAAATCGTCCACGCAAGCTGATACCAAAAGCCTCTAAACAAAATAAACCTCATGCAGGTGTGATGAAGCGCATCGTTAAAAAACCCCGGAAGAAGCTTAAAGGGGGAAGTTGGTTATCGTCAACGTTAGCGATCGCAATTCTGTTGAGTAGTGCTAGTCTAGTTATGGCTTTTGCCTGGATTAGTGTTCTCTTCATCTTCAATCCAGACCAGGTAAGCTGGCTAAATAAAATTTTACCTGCATGGGCGCAAATCCCCCTTGGTAAGCACGAACGCCCCAAAACCCTCAAACAAATTCAACTCGATTTGAGTCAAAAAAACCAAATATTTGGGGAAAATCTACCTTTACGCCAGGATGCAAAAGACTCTTTTTTACTGCCAGTTTGGCAGCAGCGTGCTAATTGTCAATCGGATTGTAAAAAGCTTGTGGAACTAAGGGTTTACGAGCGCTCAAAAGAGTTAGAGTTTAAATCTCAGTCAGAAAATTACTACTACCTAACGACTCAATTATCTGTAACTGGGCCAGAAGAATCCTTTGTGATTTCTCCCTCACTTGATGGAACATTAGAACTGCAAGATATCAGCGTTCCTTTACCTTTAACTGAAGTGCAACGGTTTGACGATGGGACTCCATCACCAGGGGTTTGGTTTAATTTGTGGGGTAAACGCCAACAAGGAAGTGGTGCGATCGCTTACGGTCACATTGTATATTACAATCCAGAACGCACCAATTTAATCCAAATGTTGTCTTGGACAAGTCCCAACGGACAATTACCCAAATGGCAACAGGTAACTGATGATGCGACAAAAGAGTTAGTTGTTGATGAAACAGTAGGTTTAGAACCGCATTTACAGGTTTACCAAGTCAAGCCTGTGAAGTTATTACTCAAACCAATTGAATTGGAGGCGATTAGCCTCAAATCAGCAGCCCTCAAGGATTCTGCATACCAAAACGCCCTAGCAATTGCCCGTAGTGGACTGTGGACACCAGCCTTTGAATGGTTGAAATTCATCAAGAAACAGCACAAAGGAGTTTTTCCACAGGCGGCGCAAGCGCAAATGGATTTGATTCGTTTGCATTCCAAACTTACTAAAATCCAAGCCCAGAAAAAATGGGCAAGTCCTAGTCAAGAAGTACTAGCAAACTTGATTGATGGTCGCTGGGAGAAAGCTTTACAGGTGTTTGAAGCGTCACCACATAATGTCCAAGAAATTGCTACTCTACTGAAAGCGGATAAGAACCGGTTATGGAATCGAATTGCAACGGCGTTGCGGGTGAACCCAAATAGACTAGAGGTGCAAGCTTGGTTTGCGCTGACTTTAGCTGTTCAGCAGGGAGAAGAACATGCTAATTCCTGGTTAAAAGCGCAACCACAAATTACAAAAGATAATCTTGCCTATATTCAAGGTCTGTTAGCAAGACTCAATGGTGAGGATGCAAAATCGCAAATATCCTCTACTCACCCTAGTGAAATTGTCGGTACAGTGCAACCAATTACTCAAGTTACTAGCACCGAGTGGTTGCAACCCAATTCTCCAGCAGACTTGAAACTCACGGATAACCAAGTTTGGTACCAAGTAGAGGTAAGTGCATTCAATGATGGTAAAAGCTGGCTAAATTCTCCCTTTGAGAATTTGAACCCACCCAAAACTGATACTGCCAAATTTTTCTGGAAAACTTTGGGAATCACTTCTGACCCGGAAATCCAGATTATAGTCTGGTTGCCAAATGGAGAACAAAAAATTACTATCGCGGCGATAAAAGCGGTACAACTACAGGGTAAAATTTTGCGCCTATTAGCTGTGGGGCCAAAAATTCCAGAGAGTCAAAATGATGTTATTCAACCCAAACCTTTAGCCTTGACAAATGCAGCACTGGAATGGATACAACCATCTCCCATCACCCTACAAGAACTGTATCAACAAAATCCCCAAGGGGTGAAGGTAATATTATCGAGTCTGTGGAAATCTTTACAGCAATCTGGTGAAGTTCCGGCTGGTGCTATTCCTAGCTTTGAGCAGATGCAGCAAAAGTTGGGTGATTGGCCCGTTCAAGTAATTGATTTAACAAATAACGCTCAACCAGAGATAATACTGACTATCTCAGCAGCAGCAATCGCATCTTTGAATCAGTCTCCACCTGAAATTCAGGGGGGAAATATAGAGCAACACCGCGACCGGACTATAATTTTGTCCGATCGCAATCAAGTCATTTACACTGATTTTACAGGAAATGATTTACAAAGACTCTCTGCGATCGCCAGGCTTTCAAATGTGCAATCCTTAGCTTTGCTAGTAGAAAATGCTCATAACTACAGTTTGAGGCGCTGGTCAGAGAAAAATCAGCGCTTTGAATAGCACGCCCCTTACTCAAATTTAAATTAAAGAGGCACTGGCGACACCGAATAGCCCGTCGGAGACATCGCTATTTCCAAAACTGACTTATTCTTCTTGGCTAGTCTCTGTGTCGGCTAAACGTTGGTGCTTCAAGTTTTCCAACTGCTGCAACAGAGAGTCTACTTCTGCTTGTAAATGCATAAATTTAGCTTGCTGATCGTCTTGATAATAAGACTTGGTTAGCTTACTGACCCAGTTAGCCTGGGATTCGCGATCGGAAACACTAGATAAACAAGTAGGCATCGTTAATTAAATCCACAATTTAATTCACACCATTAGAAATAATATAATAATGCTCTTTTAAGCTTTATTAAAATATTGTGTATTTTCAATCAATTACTCTAATGTGTTTTCGGTTCAATCATAAGAGACGATGAACAGAATGGCTGTGTTCCAAAGAAAACACTGCCCCCATTGCACTTACATTTTTGTAACAGTCAAAGTGTCACGCTTACCGAAAGCCCTCCCAGAACTACGAAGCCCAAGCAAGATGGGAGCAACGCGAAAAAGTGAGATCATCGTCCAATGAGCACTTGGGGAAGGGGGAGTAGGGGAGGCAGGGGGAGTAAAGAGAAATATTTAGTAATTTTTGCTGCCAAGATAGTCCAAAATACACTTAATTTCTTGATTCCCCACTGCCTCAAGAGCATCCCCTGCCTCCCCTGCTTACCCACCTCACTGTTAGAGCATTGCTCCCAGCAAGATTAAATGGACAACTAACTTGCCCAAGGCTACTGCCAAGGAGAGACAGCACATTGCGTATTTAACTGGTATTCTAAATAAAAATGGCAAGTGAAACACCTGCACCCCAAAAAATAATACTCTTAAGTAATATTCTTTTGCAATTAAGGGGCTGGGACAGGGCAAAGAAAAATCCACTTTCTTCCTCTTCCCCATCCGATGCTTCCATCTGCCACCCTCTCTAAATATCCAATCCTTACATTAAGAAATTTTAAATCCCGTGACTTTGAGCCTATCTGTTGCTAAATCTCATCGCCAACCCTGGCCTGGACTGATAGAAGCCTATCGCCAATACTTGCCTGTGAGCGAAAAAACACCAGTCGTCACTCTGTTGGAGGGAAACACACCTCTAATACCAGTACCAGCGATCGCAGAACGTATTGGCAGACAAGTACGGGTTTTTGTAAAATATGATGGTCTCAATCCTACCGGCAGCTTCAAAGACCGGGGGATGACTATGGCAATTTCTAAGGCCAAGGAAGCAGGAGCAAAAGCAGTAATTTGTGCCAGCACGGGTAACACCTCAGCCGCCGCCGCAGCCTATGCCAGACGTGGGGGGATGAATGCCTTTGTATTAATTCCCGATGGTTATGTAGCATTAGGCAAGTTAGCCCAAGCATTACTTTACGGTGCAGAAGTATTGGCAATAAAAGGAAATTTTGACCAAGCGCTAGAAATTGTCCGCGAGATGGCCGAAAGCTATCCGGTAACATTGGTAAATTCGGTCAATCCCTACCGCCTAGAAGGGCAGAAAACAGGAGCCTTTGAAATTGTCGATGCCTTGGGTGATGCCCCAGACTGGTTGTGCATCCCCGTTGGGAATGCAGGTAATATTACTGCATATTGGATGGGCTTTTGTCAATACCATCAAGATGGAAAGTGCGATCGCTTGCCTCGAATGATGGGATTCCAAGCCGCAGGTGCAGCCCCATTAGTACATGGTCAGCCCGTGGCGCATCCCGAAACCCTCGCGACAGCAATTCGCATTGGCAACCCCGCTAGCTGGGAATTAGCGATCGCAGCCCAAACCGCAAGCCAGGGAAATTTCCACGCCGTTACCGATGCAGAAATTCTCGACGCTTATCGGCTTTTAGCAGCATCAGAAGGCATCTTCTGCGAACCCGCGAGCGCCGCTTCTGTAGCCGGGTTATTGCAGGTAAAAGACCAAATTCCCACAGGGGCGACAGTGGTTTGTGTCCTCACAGGCAATGGTCTAAAAGACCCAGATACAGCTATTAAATACAATCACAGTCAATTTAAACAGGGAATTGCAGCCGAATTGGGCGCAGTCGCCGAGGCAATGGGATTTTAAGCAGGATAATATCTATAACTAGCCCTTTCAAAATGACTGATAAAATCTCTTGTTTCTTCTCTGCGTTCTTTGCGCCTCTGCGGTATAAAAATAATTTATTTAGCCACTCCAGACGCAGAGAACACCAAACAAAGAGCGCAAAGAAAAATTTGGTGATTATTAATTTTGAATTTTGAATTTTGAATTCGGAGCGAAGCGACGTGACTCATTCTACTGATATTGCTACCTTAGCCCGGTGGATGGCAGCTGATTTTAGTAATCAAGAACAAGCTTTTGAAAATCCGCCTTTTTATGCCCACATTCGCGTGTGTATCCGTCCCCTTCCCTTAGAATTGTTCTCAGGGGTAAGTTTGTTTCTCGAACAAGCTTATGATTTTATGCTCAATCAACCCTACCGGATGCGGGTAATGAAGTTGATTCCGGCAGAAAACCACATTATTATTGAACACTACACCCTTAAAGAAGAACAAAAATTTTACGGTGCATCCCGTGAACCTGAACGTTTAAAAGATTTATCCGTTGATCAATTGGAAAAAATGTCAGGTTGCAACATGGTTGTAGAGTGGACAGGTAATAGCTTTAAAGGCAGAGTTGAACCCGGTAAAGGTTGCATTGTGGTTCGTGACGGCAAAAATACTTATCTAGATAATGAATTTGAGATTGACGCTAAAGAATTTTTCAGCCTCGACCGGGGAAGGGATTTAGACACTGATGAGCGTCTGTGGGGTTCCATCGCCGGCCCATTTCACTTTGTCCGATGGGCAAATTTTGCCGATGAAGTCAAGCTAATTAACGCGCTGGATGCTCACAGTTAGCCGCTTGTGGATAGATGTTGGTGAATGGCCATTTCACTACATCCCCGCTTACAACTGTGATGTTAATTTATTTATTAAATACTTGACAGATTTTAGTAACAGATTTTACTGTTTTAGCTAAGTGTTCAAGTTAATCGACACCACTCCTCAGAACCTTGAAAACCGCATAACTTCGTTGACTGGTGTCGATTACTTGTACAGTAAGGGTTTTCGGCGAAAAAATCCCCTGCTAATTGAGAATTTTATCGTCTTTATTGACATTCTCAAAAGTGGTGTCGAATAGGAGGTCTGAAACACTCTCCTAGTAAGGGTTTCAAAAGGTAACTCTTTCCATAACCACTTCCCCTAACGGGGATGGAAACGAATTATTAATTCTTAACATGATTTTATCACCACTTTTACTTTCCATAACCACTTCCCCTAACGGGGATGGAAACTTTATATCCAGCCAGCTGCTTCCAACTCCTAATCCAACTTTCCATAACCACTTCCCCTAACGGGGATGGAAACTTTTGAGCGACTTTTTGCCTTAAATCAATTATGTCTTTCCATAACCACTTCCCCTAACGGGGATGGAAACCATACCATTTCTTAGAAAAACGACTGTGCAATCAGGCTTTCCCTTTCCATAACCACTTCCCCTAACGGGGATGGAAACGTTGCTGTTAGCATTTTTGATTCCAAATTTTGAACTTTCCATAACCACTTCCCCTAACGGGGATGGAAACATTAACTTGGTCTTTTATCACTCCACCAAAGTCCAACTTTCCATAACCACTTCCCCTAACGGGGATGGAAACAATACAATACACAAACTTTATTTTAGGTTTTTGAAATGCTTTCCATAACCACTTCCCATAACGGGGATGGAAACACTTTATTGAGAAGTCAGGATTTGTAAATAGACACAGGGTGACTTTCCATAACCACTTCCCCTAACGGGGATGGAAACACTAAATCACGAAGCTCAACTGAGGTCGCATTTACTTTCCATAACCACTTCCCCTAACGGGGATGGAAACACGAGCCAACTTGGTGCATTGTTGAATACTCTTCACTTTCCATAACCACTTCCCCTAACGGGGATAAAAACTAGACAGAAACCCGACCCCATACCCCACAAAAAATAATCTATTAACTGAAAGCCTTATCTAATAAGTCTTTTTGCTATTGAGTACATGATTAATACATATTAATAGACGCGGTATTTAGGATGAGATACTAATATATGAAGTATTTATTGAAAGTTAATTAAAGAGTCCAAAGGCATTAATAAATCATCATTTCAATAATGGTAAATCCTATGTTTGTCATTCAGTAAGGTACAAAACTAATTCGTAATTAAGAGGATGAATGAACGAGTTCTCTTGTCGGTATCAAAAGTTTTAGATCCCCCTAAATCCCCCTTAAAAAGGGGGACTTTGATTCCGATTCCGCCCTTTTTAAGGGGAGCCAGTGCGGTCTTCTTCCAAAGGAGAGGCTAACGCCAAGGGGTCTCCCCAAGTGGGGCAATCGGCGTGGGTTAGAAGGGATCTAAGAGTGCCTAAAATTATAGGGAAATACTTGTTCATTCAACCTCTAAGAGGGTACGGAAGGTAACACTGATGGAACTACAAATTGTGTTAGCGAGTCTGCAAGCGTCATTATCAATTAAAAATTACTTTGATGACTGACTCCTGAATTCTGCTCTTCTATTTACACTGAGAGACGGGGACAAAAATCAGATTATGAACAAAACCTTTGCAACCATTGATGGGAATGAAGCTGTCGCCCGTGTTGCTTACAAATTAAATGAAGCGATCGCCATTTATCCTATCACCCCCTCTTCAGCAATGGGTGAATGGGCAGATGCTTGGTCAGCCGAAGGTCGTCCTAACCTCTGGGGTACTATTCCCAGCGTTGTGCAGATGCAAAGCGAAGGGGGAGCCGCAGCAGCCGTGCATGGGGCATTGCAAACAGGTTCCCTGAGTACCACCTTCACAGCATCTCAGGGATTATTGTTGATGATTCCCAATTTCTACAAAATTGCTGGTGAGTTGACTAGCGCTGTGGTTCACGTTGCAGCCCGTTCTTTGGCTACCCACGCTTTATCAATTTTTGGCGATCATAGCGATGTGATGGCGGCTCGTGCTACTGGTTTTGCCCTGCTGTGTTCGGCTTCGGTGCAAGAAAGTCAAGATTTTGCTCTCATCGCCCATGCTGCTACTTTAGAGACGCGAGTCTCATTTATGCACTTCTTTGATGGCTTCCGCACTTCCCATGAAGTCCAGAAGGTCAAACTACTTTCAGATGACGATTTGCGATCGCTCATCCACGATCATCTCATACTCGCCCACCGCAGCCGCGCCCTTACCCCAGATCGTCCCGTATTGCGGGGGACTGCCCAAAACCCTGATGTCTACTTCCAAGGACGGGAAGGCGCGAACCTTTACTACAACGCTTGTCCAGAAATTGTCCAGCGCATCATGGATGAATTTGGAGAACGCACAGGAAGACATTATAAAATCTATGAATATTACGGTGCGAAAGATGCCGATCGCGTTATCGTTCTTATGGGTTCAGGCTGTGAAACCGTCCATGAAACGATAGATTATCTTAACGCCTGTGGTGAAAAACTTGGTGTAGTGAAAGTGCGACTTTATCGCCCCTTTGATGTCCAAAAATTTGTTGCAGCCTTGCCAAGTAGTGTAAAAGCGATCGCAGTTCTTGACCGCACCAAAGAAGCAGGTAGCGCCGGGGAGCCTTTGTATTTGGATGTTGTAGCTGCTATCCATGAAGCCTGGGGGGATGAGAGCAGGGGAGCAGGGGAGCAGGGGAGCAGAGGGGAAGTTTTAGTAAGTCTTTCCCCTCTGCCCCTCCGCTCCTCTGCCCCTCTGCCCAAAATCATCGGTGGTCGTTACGGTCTTTCTTCTAAAGAATTTACTCCGGCGATGGTGAAGGGTATTTTTGATAATCTTGCTGAAGCTAAACCGAAGAACCATTTTACGATTGGGATTAATGATGATGTTACTTACACTTCTCTAAAATTTGACCCCAAATTCTCTACAGAATCGGATCGTGTTGTTCGGGCAATGTTTTATGGTTTAGGTTCAGATGGTACTGTTGGAGCTAACAAAAATTCCATCAAGATTATTGGTGAAGAAACCGACAATTACGCCCAAGGCTACTTTGTCTACGATTCCAAGAAATCTGGCTCGATGACTGTCTCTCACCTCCGCTTTGGTAAAGAGCCAATTCGCTCTACCTACTTAATTGACCAAGCTAACTTTATTGGCTGTCATCATTGGGGATTTCTAGAACGCATAGATATTTTGAAAGCTGCTATTCCTGGGGCGACTTTGCTGCTTAACAGTCCTTATGATCCAGATAGCGTCTGGGAAAATTTGCCGCTCAAAGTGCAGCAGCAAATTATCGATAAGCATTTAAAGTTATATATCATAAATGCTAGCCAGGTTGCCCGTGAAAGTGGCATGGGTGGCAGAATTAACACCATTATGCAGGTATGCTTCTTTGCTTTGGCGGGAGTCTTGCCGCAAGAAGAAGCGATCGCTAAAATCAAACAAGCGATTGATAAGACCTATGGTAAAAAAGGCGCTGAAGTTGTCCGCATGAACCTACAAGCCGTAGACAACACCTTAGACAACTTGCATAAAGTAGATGTCCCACAAACAATCAACAATTCAAAATTCAAAATTCAAAATTCAAAATTGTCAGACTCCGCTCCCGAATTTGTGCAGGAAGTTCTGGGGAAAATCATGGTATGGGAAGGTGATGATTTAGCTGTTAGCACTCTACCCGTTGATGGGACATTTCCCGTAGGTACTGCCAAGTGGGAAAAACGCAACGTTGCCGAAGAGATACCTGTATGGGAGCCTGATGTCTGCGTTCAGTGTGGTAAGTGTGTGATGGTTTGCCCTCATAGTGCCATTCGCGCTAAAGCTTATCAAGAGGATGAGTTAGTTAATGCACCAGGAACTTTTAAATCAACTGGTGCAAAAGATAAAGACTTTGCCAATCAAAAATTTACTATTCAAGTTGCCCCAGAAGATTGCACTGGATGTACTATTTGTGTAAATATTTGCCCTGCTAAAGATAAATCTGAGCCATTGCGGAAAGCGATTAACATGGCGCAGCAGTTACCTTTACAAGAACAAGAGCGGAAAAACTGGGATTTCTTCTTGAGTTTACCTAATCCTGACAGGCGATCGCTAAAGTTGAACCAGATTCGCCAACAACAACTGCAAGAACCCCTATTTGAATTCTCTGGTGCTTGTGCAGGTTGTGGTGAAACACCTTATTTAAAATTATTAACACAACTGTTTGGCGATCGCGCCGTCATCGCCAATGCAACAGGTTGTTCCTCAATTTATGGCGGAAATCTCCCCACCACTCCTTGGACAACCAACGCCCAAGGACGCGGCCCCGCGTGGTCTAATAATTTATTTGAAGATAACGCCGAATTCGGTTTTGGCTTCCGTCTTTCTCTGGATAAACAAGCTGAGTTTGCGGCAGAATTGTTGCAACAGTTGGGGAGTGAAATAGATGAAAACCTTGTCTACTCCATCCTGAAAGCTGAACAAAAATCTGAAGCTGACATTTGGGAACAGCGCGAAAGAATAGAACTTTTGCAACAGAAGTTAGATGAAATTGTCACTTTCGATCCTAACCTCAAATCTAAAATCCAAAATCTCAAATCCCTTGCCGATTATTTAGTAAGAAAAAGCGTCTGGATTGTTGGCGGTGACGGTTGGGCTTATGATATTGATTTTGGCGGCATCGATCATGTAATTGCCAGTGGTCGAAATGTCAACATCTTGATCATGGATACAGAAGTGTATTCTAATACAGGCGGTCAATCTTCTAAAGCCACGCCACGAGCCGCAGTTGCTAAATATGCCGCCAGTGGTAAGTCTGCACCGAAGAAAGACTTGGGAATGATTGCGATGACCTACGGAAATGTCTACGTAGCGAGTGTAGCCCTTGGTGCTAGAGACGAACATACTCTCAAAGCATTTTTGGAAGCAGAGGCTTATGATGGGCCATCAATAATTATTGCTTACAGCCATTGCATCGCCCACGGCATAAACATGACTACCGGGATGAATCATCAAAAAACTCTGGTAGAATCAGGTCGTTGGTTGCTGTATCGGCATAATCCAGAATTGCTTAATCAGGGTAAAAATCCATTGCAATTGGATATGCGATCGCCTACGCAATCGGTAGAAGATTCAATGTATCAAGAAAATCGCTTCAAAATGCTTACCAAGAGTAAACCCGATGTAGCCAAACACTTATTAGAACAAGCCCAAGCTGAGGTAGATGCCCGTTGGCAGATGTACCAATACATGGCAAAGCGTGAGATTCTCTGAATATCTGGGGTGTCCAAACCGAAGCAAAAGCCGAAATTCCCTTTCGGATGACTGATTATCGGTTAAGGGTGTATCGCAGATTTCCCCGCAAGCGGATGCATCAAGTTGTGATTTACCTGCAACCCACCACATCCGAATTAGTTCAGCAAACAGCTTTTATTTTAGAAAATACTCGTCATGAATTTGGAGTCATTCGTCTTTGGGAGCAACCCAGCGACATATTTTTGAATACTCCTGGTTTGTTACCGTTCGCAACTCTCAGTCAAACTGAGGATAACCCTCTTCTGTCACTCTCCGGGAGGGCGATCGCTAGAAGCCTCATGAGGCAATCAATACAAGCTATACTATTAGAAAAAAATAGGTCTTGTATTTGTTATTAGAAAAGAATCGCGCAATCGGTTGCTATACAAAAGCTCTAGAATTCGGAAATGGCAAATGTTTTCGGAGAGTGACAGAAGAGGGATAAAACGCGAACATTACAACAGGTTGCACAAGCTATTGAGCAAATAAACGACACCCGAACACAAAGTAATATTGCTGCGTCAACGGCAGTATTAGCTGGACTAGTATTAAACAAAGAACTGATTAAAAGGTTATTACGGAGTGATGCTATGCGCGAGTCTGTAATTTATCAAGATATCCAGCAGGAAAAAGCTTTATCGATTGTTATCCGACTACTTCGGCGTAAGGTGGGAACTGTTCCACCTACACAGTTATTGAAAATACAAGCTTTAGACTCAACACAGTTGGATGATTTAGCTGAGGCTTTACTTGATTTTTCGGATTTAACCGATTTAGAAGCTTGGTTAGTGCAAAATAAAGGTTAGTGATGCTATGTGCGATCGCACTTTCTCAGATTAGAGCAAAAGCGATCGCACCATCAAACCGTACAAGCGATCGCTATGACGGGCTATTCAGTGACGCACCATTATCTGAAATCATACAGGCGATCGCTCATTACTAAAATCTAATCAGTCGAATACACCCCCCTTAATCCCGGATTTCTCACCACATCTCGATTAAGCCTGCGCTTGAGCAAGGGAGCAGGGGAGCAGGGGAGCAGAGGAGAGTTCAAATACCAAGTTCTTTCCCCTCTGCCCCTCCGCTCCTCCGCCCCTCCGCTCCTCTGCCCCTCTGCCCCTCTGCCCATCCTTCCCCTTAAGCTTGTGAGAAATGCGGGTTAATCTCCCTTTATCAAGGGGAGGGTTGGGGAGCGTTGATTCAAGGATTTTTGCAAGAAGTCTAAATGATTACAACACATCCTCCTTGAGTAGAGACGGCGATTTATCGCATCTCTTGCCTTAACCGAACCTATGAAACATTACGCTGGGCTATTTAGCTAGACGAGTCATTTCAAATAATTGCTGGGCATTACTCCCTAAAAAAGCATCAAAAAGTACCTGCTTTCCAGATTCAATTTCTACTAGATAGCGCTGGGCAATTTCATAATAAGCGTAAGTCCAAGGAATCTGAATTTCTTCGCCACTGTTGTCATCTAATACTGTCACCATTTCTGTTACCGCTTGAGTTGCAGTTTGCCGCAAACCACAAGCAACATTTCCCTCTATCTCTGATTTCATTGGTACACCCAGTTTAGCCAAACCACTAGCGGTAGTATCAATATCTGGATATTCTGGGGTGTTCTGTCTGTTGATGTAGCCTGTAAAGTGGTTGACAGCATATCCGTGCAGCAACACCCAAGCCCCATACTGAGTAACCTGATTCACCTCTTCAACAACAGAATGCTGTGGGGTTTGCCAAGGACGGGTAAAGACTTGTTGGAGTTGTTTGGCGATGGTTTTAATGTCCGCGTCTTCTTGTAGAAGAGTCAGGGGTGAGGTCAGTTCGTGTGGGATTGTAGATACTGTTTTAGAGATGAGTTGGGCAATATTAGTAGGCAATTCATCAACAATCAACTCGCTAATAAAGAGTTTGGGTAAGTTAAATTCCTCTTGCTGCGGATGACGATAATGACGGGCGTACAAATGGGTTTTAGCAAAAGTATACTCTCCATCTGCCACGTAACCTAAAGCTTCTGCAAGTTGTGCGAGATGGTCAATTCCTAAATTAACTTGACCCTGTGGACTATCAACTAATAAACGCAAAGACCGAAAGGCGATGTGGTCGTTTGCAATAGTCCCACCCACAGCATTAATCATTTGCTGGTAGGTACGGGCATAATTTACTCTGGTGCTGTATTCTTGCCAAAGTAATTTCCATAAATTAAGGGCTATTTCGGGTTTCATATAGATTTGTCATTTGTCATTTGTCATTTCTACCTCATCTCTCAATCCCCAGTCCTCGTTATCTTTTAAAAATTTAAAATCTCGCTAATAATTTGAAGGGCTATTTGAATTTGGTCGCTGTCGATAACTAGAGGGGGACAAAAACGAATTGCGGCTTTACCGCAACCTAGTAATAATAAACCGCGTAAAAATGCTTCTTGGATAATGCGATCGCGCAATTCACGATCTAGATTACCTTGTTCGTCCAATAAATCCACCGCAACCATCAAACCTTTACCTCGTGGCAACGATACTCTCGGAAATCTTTGGTGCAACTGGGTAAGACTAGCTTGTAAAAATTCTCCCATCTGTGTAGCGTTTGCCATCAAACCACTTTCTAACAATCGCAGTGTGGCAATACCGGCAGCACAAGCAACGGGATTACCGCCAAATGTAGTAGCGTGAGAACCAGGAGGCCAAGTCATTAACTCTGGTCTTGCAAGTATCGCTCCTAAAGGCAAACCACTGGCGATACCTTTAGCAGTAGTAATAATATCAGGCATTACTCCCCAATGCTCGATCGCAAATAAGCGCCCAGTCCGCCCCATTCCCGCTTGCACTTCATCCACTACCATCAGAATACCATAGCGATCGCAAATATCCCGAATCCGTTTTAAAAAACCATCCTCTGGTACGATATAACCACCCTCTCCCTGAATCGGCTCGACTACGATCACAGCGACTTCTTGCGGTGGTAAAATTGTCCCAAATAGTTGTTGTTCCAAGTAATCTAAGCTGGCGTGAGTGCCGTAGGGAATATGAGTTACCCCAGGAACTAAAGGCCCAAAATTTGCTCGTTGCACTGCTTTGGAACCCGTCAGAGACATTGCGCCATAAGTGCGTCCGTGAAATGCGCCTAAGAAGGCCACAATTAGCGATCGCTTGGTGTAATATCTAGCTAGTTTAATCGCTCCTTCGTTGGATTCTGCCCCGGAATTGGTGAAAAATACTTTTGCAGGGAATGCACTGTTACTGTGTGGATTGGGAAAAGGGGCGCGAATCGCTAATTGTTCGGCTAGTTCAACCATCGGCTCATAATAAAAATCTGTCCCTGACATGTGCAGTAGATGCGCCGACTGTTCTTGAATTGCTTTGACGACTTCTGGGTGGGCGTGTCCGGTGGCGGTAACGGCTATACCTGCGGTCATATCTAGAAATACATTGCCATCCACATCTTCTACCATACAACCCTGACCGCGAGATACAACTAACGGGTAATCGCGGGTGTAAGAAGGGGAAGTGACGGCGCGATCGCGTTGTACAATTGCTTGAGCGCGAGGCCCAGGTAAGGAAGTTATTAAACGGGGTGTACGAGGTAAATTTAAGTTAATAGGGATACTTAACATTATTTTTTCGATTTTTTTGCATATTACTGATAATTAAACGATAAAGGTTGATTGCTGACAGTAGCATTTGATGCCATTGGTATAGTAATTACGTATTTAACGAAAAAGCTTCATAGTAAAGACTTTGCCCGTTTTCATAACACAACTTCTGCGATCGCGTCATCTTGTATTTTTTGAAGCATAACAGCTTCACTATTAGATGTCAGGGTACAGGCTACAGCGCTTTTTTTAGAAAAAGGTGTATTACATCTACAAGAGAATTGCTCTATGCAAAAATTAATACAACTCTCTAAGATAATCAACCAATGACTTGGGCCTCTGGACAAAAGTTACACCGCGATCGGTATGAAATTAAACAATAGTTAGGACAGGAGAACTTTGCTATTACTTATCTTGCTGAGGATCGGGATGGCAAGAATGTTGTGATTAAAACATTGAATCCCAAGGTGTATTAGCCTTATTTACAGCCTTGATATCAGGAATCAAAGATGGCACAGACTTATTCAAAGATTGGTTTCCAGACAAACCAGCATCTCCGACACAACAAACCCTATCGTCTTCGACTCAACCACAAAATAGGTAGTAAGCCACGTCTACATAAAAGTTAGTTTTAAAATCACATTTGTTGCTTTTGCGACTCCAAAAGTTAGTTTTAAAGTCACATTTGTTGCTTTTGCGACTCTAAAAGTTAGTTCAGCAGTAGTCAGAAGACCATAAATAAACTCCAAAAACCTTGTTTGATTCAATAGCAATCTACCGAAATCTATCTGTAGGTACTTTCATGCATTTTTTCTCCCTTCATGTATCGCCTTCCAGTCAAAATTGAAGTTAGTCAGTTGAAGGAATCATTTATAACGCTTGACTACCAATGCAAACTAACAATCAACCAAATCCAAGTGATTCACCTTCCGGGTATGCCTCCGGCACGCCAAGGGCGAACGGCAGTTCGGACTCGACGGGAGCCGCCAATACTCCGACTGCCTCACCGCAAGTATCGCTAAAAATTCTGCCCACTGCCCCATTACCAGAATCTATTAGTCAAAATATCGAGACTATCATCGCATTGCACAGACGTTCTGAAAAAAATGTCTCAAAACACCAGCGCTTTGTAGAAACGATAACCATCTTTTTTGGTCGTCCTGTATTCCTGTATAGCATTCTGCTTGGGATGATTCTCTGGGTAACACCCAATGCCTTACCACGACGTTTAGGTGTACCAAAATTTGAGGAAGTTCCATTTCCTTGGTTACAATTTTCACTGACTGCGGGTTCATTGTTGGTGACAACAGGGGTATTGATTAAACAAGAGCGACAAGAAAAGTTAGCAGAGCAACGGGCGCAACTTAGCCTTCAACTCAGCCTGCTCTCTGAGCAGAAAATCGCTAAACTCATCGCTTTGATTGAGGAATTACGCCAAGATATTCCCAATGTCAAAAATCGCTCTGACCCAGAGGCTGAAATAATGAAGTCCCCTACTGATGCACACGCAATTGTAGACTTATTGGAAGAAACCTTAGCATCAGAGTTAGCAAATTTATCGCAGCAAGAAATATCAACTCAGGAGTAACAAAGTAAGCGTAGTCAGGACTTACGCAACTATCACAAGCGATGGCGCGGTGTAGATGCGCCGCGCACCAAACAACTAGGCGAAAAACATGGGAATAGCCGGGCGTTTTAGTTGCTGAACTAAATAATTTGAGAACAATCTATGCTTAATTTGATAGATTGTTTGACCAGTTTGATAAGTTAAATTTTTGAGCCTAAGCCAGACTAAAAAATTGTAGTTATTAAAAACAGCTAATTTACACCCATTCAATTAATTTAAAAAGTTCTCCACGCATCTAACAAATATTTCCACACCCATTCCCAACGCCGTCTCATCAAAATCAAACCGGGGATGGTGATGAGGATAGGCCAAGTCTTTCTCAGGGTTAGCAGAACCTAAGAAGAAATAGCAACCAGGAACCTCTTGCAAGAAGAATGACATATCTTCAGCAGCCATAGTTTGACATTCTGGCACAATACCCATCGGCGTTTCTACCACTTCTTCTGCTACAGTTCGCACCAATTCCGCGATCTTAATATCATTAATTACTGGTGGATAAAGTGACCAGTATTCTAAGTCATAATTCGCACCATGACTTTGACAAATTCCAGCAATAATCTGCTCGACACGCTGGTTGAAAAAGCCTTTCAAACTAGGATTAAAATACCTGACAGTAGCACTCATTCTCGCTGTATCAGCAATCACATTCCGCTTGGTTCCAGCATGAAGTTCGCCCACTGTCACCACAGCTGAATCAATGGGATTAACATTCCGAGCGACAATGGTTTGCAAAGCATTTACAATTTGGGCAGCAACTACCACGGAATCCACAGTTTGATGTGGTAGTGCGCCGTGTCCACCTTTGCCCAAAATTGTGCAGTTAAAGCACTCAACAGCTGCCATCAACGCCCCAGCCCGGACACCCACTGTTCCCAAGGGCAAATTATTCCACAAGTGCAAACCAATAATCGCGTCAACATCAGGATTTTTCAGAACTCCAGCTTCAATCATCGGCTTTGCACCACCGGGTGATTCTTCTGCTGGCTGAAAGATAATTTTCACCGTACCGGAGAAGTCTTGGCGATGCTGCTGGAGATAGTAAGCTGTACCTAATGCGATCGCTGTATGTCCATCATGTCCACAAGCGTGCATCACTCCATCATGCTGCGATTTGTACGGCACTTCGTTAAGTTCTTGGATTGGCAAAGCATCCATATCTGCCCGAATCGCCAAAACTTTCTCTGCACCTAGTTTGTTACCCTTAATGGTGGCAACAATACCAGTGTGAGCAATGCCAGTCTGATGTTCAATTCCCCACTCTTGCAGCTTTTGTGATACAAACTCAGCAGTCAGTTTTTCTTGAAAACCCAACTCTGGTTGTTGATGCAATCGCCGCCGCCACTCTACCAATTGTGGTTGCAATGAGCGAATTGCCAACCGGATGCGAGATAGATCGATAGAAGAGGGATTGGGAAAGGTAGAAACCATTGTAAAGACAAGCTAGTTTAAGTACAGCTAACTTAGTTTATCGTAGGGAATGGTGAAGAATCATCATCAGAATCTTTTTAACCAGTAAACCAAAAAGTTTTTCTTTGAAAAACGATGCCTGGGTTGGGCTACGCCTACGCTAATAATCAGTTACGTAGAGCAGAAGTTAAAACACTTTGGGATTTGGGATAGTGCGAGTGGAAAGCACTATTTTGTTTTCGGCTGGTTTTTCTAAGAAATTTTCGGATAGTAATTTGGTCAAAGCATCTGGGTGTAGTTGCCAGTTTAATAATCCCGATAACCCCATGACCAAGCCAAATATAGTTGGAAATAAGGCGGCGTAGAACAACCATTTTTTCTGAGATAGAGATGTAATGGCAAATAGTGAGACAGAAAGCGATAAGGAGGCATCAGCTAAATCAAACTGGTCGTCATGGTAATTAAGCTGGTCATAGGTTGTTTGCTCTTTTTGAGCAATTAGCTTCTGTTCCTGCTTTTTCTGGTCTTCATTATTAGCAATTAATTGATAAGCGGCAATCTGTTTTTCATAGTCAGCCCTCACAGCAGAAGGTTGAGAAACAGATTGTAATTTAAGTTGCACCACATTTGATTTGGCTATTTCTTCACGAATATTACGAGCCTGGTATAACGCCCAATCGTCAATTTTATTTGCTTGAGCTTGCTGCATTGCCTGAACTAGATTATCGTCTTTAATTTTGCAGATACCTATAAAAGTTGCTATCAATGCAACTGCAATTGCAACAGCACTATTTAGACGGCTTTTGCGTTTTTCGCGGTTAGCTGGGGTTTCGGGTTCATCGTTTTCATCTTCAATCAGGTCGATTGGGTTTATGTCCATATTGTTATACCAATTTCACTTAAAGATAAAACAGAATTCAGGAGTCAGAATTCAGAATACTCTACCCATAAAAGGATAGAGTTTTAACCATTATTTAGTTAAAATCAATTCTGCAACCAACCAGCCATCACCGCAACTATCAAAAATACACCCATCGCCAAGCGGTAGAAAATAAAAATCAAGGTACTGTGTTTTTCCAGGTAGCGTAGGAGTCCCCAAATTGCTGCAAAAGCGGAAATGCTGGCGGAGATTAATCCCATCAACAAAGTTAACCAACCGGCTGTACTCAGTCCTGCTTTGGTAAGAGTATGGAGTTCTACAGCACCTGCCAAAATCACGGCTGGTAAGCCCAACAAAAAAGAAAATCGGGCAGATGTCTCCCGTTCCATACCCAAAAATAACCCAGCAGTAAGGGTGGAACCAGAGCGAGAAACGCCAGGGATAAGGGCAAAAGCTTGAGCAACTCCTACCCAAATGCCATCCCAGAGGGTAAGGTTGTCAAAAGTGCGATCGCGTCCTCCGCGTTTTTCGGCGATCGCTAGCAATGCTGACATAATAATTGAAGCCGCACCAATAACTACTAACCCTCGCATTGGTGAGTTGCAAGCGTTAAGAATTGGTTTGAGTAGCACGCCAGCCACAGCAATAGGCAAAGTTCCAATCAATAAGCCCAACATCAGTTGCAAAGAACTAGATTGATAGTCTTGTCCGCTAATTGCCCTAACCGTCTCTCCGGTTAATTTTTTTAAGTCTTGCCAAAAATAAACTAAAACTGCACTCAAGCTAGCTAACTGCATTGCTGCTGAAAAAGCAGATCCCGGATCTTTCAGTCCCAACAGAGTTGGCACTATCCGCAAATGAGCAGTACTGCTAATTGGTAGTAATTCTGTAATTCCCTGAACGATGCCTAAAATAATCACGTCAATCCAGCTAAGGTTAGCAAAGTCTAGATTCACTTCACTACCATTGCCACAGACTGCACTTGCCACCACAAAAGAAAGCATCATATCAGGCGTAAATAATTTACTTTTAATCAAACACCGACAAAGTAACTTATGTTAGTGACGCTTCTGTGACTAAGACATGGCACTTGGATGACATCTGTAGCAAGGGACTGGGGACTGGGGATTGGGGATTGCGGACTGGGGATTGCGGACTGGGGATTGGGGATTGGGTGAAAAATCTTTTTGTGTCTAAGTTTCATCATCTGTTGATGTCCTAACCACCAAGGCTTGTGCTATAAATACAAATAAAAAATATTGTGTGTTCAGGTAGCGTACCGTTTGGCAATAAATACTATTTGGTTATTTAAAAACATTTTTAAATAGTCATATTTCGCACATCCGAAATCTGCTAATGAAGTGTTTTTTAGCTGCAAAAATTAAATAAGGCAGGTAAATCCTGCCTTGTGTGTCACCAAAGTTAGGTTAGCTTCACTTTTCTTCTCTTACAATTGCACGTCTTATTGACAAAGCTATTACCAAGTTATGTCAGAACTGTGACTGCATCATTTGTAAAAAGCGATTGGACATTCGCTACTTTTTCCCCAATGCCCCTCATCAGTGCTGAGTGGAGAGTGAGAAAAGATAGACCAATTCCCAATTCCCAATTCAAAGCGTCAATGTTTCCCAATCTAAATCTGACGCTATTTGAGCAAGTTTATCTAAATCAGTCAGGTTATCTAAATAGGGTAAGCAGCCTAAGACTGGGGTGTTAGTGAGTGATTGAATCAATTGCGGTGGTGTCCAATCAGCTATTTCTGCATCTGTTCGAGATTGTACGCAGTTCAAAACAATGCCTTTAAGATTGATGCGCGATTGCCTAGCTAATGCAACGTTCGCCACTGCTTGAGCGATCGCACCTAATCTAACTGGCACTACTAATACTGTTGGTAAACGCCATTCTGCCGCTAAATCAGCTACTGTTAATTCCTCAGTTATTGGCGAACCTAACCCTCCCAAGGCTTCTACAAGCACAAAATCACGCTGCGATCGCAATTTAGACAAAGCTTGCCACACAAGAGCTAAATCGACTCGACGATTTTCTCGGGCGGCGGCGATGGGAGGCGCTAAAGGTGCTTCAAAATATAACGGTGTAATTTCCTCTGAGGATTGTTCTAGCGCAAATAGCTTTTGATACCACTCGCGATCGCCAATTCCTGATTGAATCGGTTTCATGATTCCCCAGCTCCTCTGTGGGTAATATTTTTGCCAATAGGCTGCTAACGCTGTTGTTAAAACAGTTTTACCAGCTTCGGTATCAGTTCCAGTAATCAGTAGTGTGTTTAACATTAATTTCTTTGGCCAGAAAATGGTTGCGTTCCATCAGCCGGCGGCAAGGTTTGTGTTTGACCAGTGGTCGGTGTTGGAATCGGTGTCTCTGTAGGAATTGGAATCGGTGTCTCTGTGGGAATTGGAATCGGTGTTTCTGTGGGAATTGGAATCGGTGTCTCTGTGGGAATTGGGAGCGGTGTTTCTGTAGGAATTGGAATCGGTGTTTCTGTAGGAATTGGAATTGGTGTTTCTGTGGGAATTGGTTGAACTGGTTTTTCTAATGCAACATTCAGGTTGTAATTGCTTTCGGCAACTCCTGAAAGTAGTGTTAACTCAATAGTATATCTACCAGTAACCAGCAATTTGCCTTGATACGCCGTTATTTGCTGAGTATTAGGATCGATTGGTTGTTCATTGGGACTTAAGACTGTTAACAAAACGCTGCTTCCTGGCTCAAGAAATGCAGTTAAGTTGTCACCTTCCTGTCCCAAAAAAGTGTACCGGATGATTTGATTTATTTTGAGAGTATCTTTAACTGTGGCTGTATTATTAGCTGCTCCCAGATTGAGCCGCCTACTAGATACAACAGGTTGCTCTTTGGTGGGTGTGGGAGTAGATGTAGATGTAAATGTAGCACCACCAGAAATAACTGGTGAAGGAAAATTTTGGGGAAGCGTCTGAGTTGGTGATGGTTTTGGCTGACTGCGGATAGAACTGACCAACGCCCAAGAACCAAATCCGGCAACGATCACTACAGCAGAGCCAATTGCTGCGATCGCTAAGGGGTTATCCAAGACTGAACTAGTGAGACTTGGTGGAATCACTGGATCGGGTTGTTTCTTCGGCGAAGCTGCTGGTGGTACTGAGTCAGGACGGCGACTAACAGCCATTGTCTGCAAGTTAGACGTATTCAGGGGCGGAAGGCTGACTTGCTGTAAAGGTTGTAGTGCTTGAGATACATTAGCAGCACTCTGATAGCGATCGCTCGGTATATGATTCAACATTCGATTCAAAACCTGGGCAAATCGCGGATTAACTGTTACCCATCGCTGCCAATTCCAAGCTAATTGGTTTTCGTCAAATAGATCCCTTGGTTCTTTACCAGTCAGCAAAACAATCGCACTCACCGCTAAGGCATACAAGTCACTGCTAGGATAAGCTCCCCCTGTTTGCATTTGTTCGCTAGGAGAGTAGCCTAATTTTCCCACAGTGGTTTCGGGCATTGCACTCTCTGGCGATCGCAACCGCGTTGCTAGTTCTTTAACCACCCCAAAGTCAATTAACACAGGTTTAGCATCACTATCTCGCAAAATAATATTTTCTGGCGAGATATCCCGGTGAATAATTCCTCGGCTGTGAATATGCTCTAAAACTGGCAATAACAACTGTATCAGTTGCAATACTTCCGGTTCTGTGAAAGTTCGATTAACAGCTAGCCGTTCATCCAGTAAAGCTCGGTATGTCTGACCTGCAACGTAATCCTCCACCAAAAATAAGCGCTGGTCTTGCTCAAATCTTTCCCGGAATTTAGGCACTTGGGGGTGTTCTATTTGATACAAGATGGCAGCTTCTCGGTGAAAAAGCTCTTGCGCCTTTTCTAAAGCCGAAGCCTCCGTTGCTGTTGAAATCAATTCCTTGATCGCGCAAAGTTCATTAAAGCGCCTCTGGTCTTCTGCCAGATAAGTTCTCCCAAATCCTCCTTGTCCGAGAATTTGAATTATGCGGTAACGGTTTTGCAAGACAGTGCCAACTTTAATGGGTGGTTGCATGATCGATTGATTGAGTGTGGTAGCAACTGAGGAGGAAGTGATCCCCAGTTAGGAGTATACGCAAAGTCAGGCTTCAAGTCCCGTTATCTAATTCTGAGAACACATGAAGAGTTCTAAGTTCCGAGTACTGTTAGCGGTAGCGGGGCATTTAGCCTATGCTAAGTTGCAACGCCCCCAAGGAAGGGGGATCAACCTGCCCCTTGCCTCCTTCAAGTTCGCCGATTAACTAGGGTAGCGCTAGCTTGGTCAACAGGCATTAACACAACTTCATTAATATTGACATGGGGCGATCGCGTCACGCAGAAAAATATCACATCAGCCACATCATCTGCTGTCAGGGGTGTAACTCCCTCGTAGACTTTGTTGGCGCGTTCAGTGTTCCCGTGAAAGCGCACCTGACTAAATTCAGTTTCTACCATCCCAGGGTCAACGGAAGTTACACGGACCTGCGTCCCTAACAGGTCTTGTTTTAAACCTTCAGAAATTGCTCTGACAGCCGCTTTGGTAGCACAATAGACATTACCACCAGGATAGGTTTGATGTCCGGCAATGGAACCTAAATTTACTACATGACCGCGATCGCGACTCACCATTCCCGGAATGACATAACGCGAAAGGTAAAGTAAACCCTTAACGTTAGTATCAATCATGTCTTCCCAGTCTTGAAATTTACCTTCGTGCAACTTGTCTAAACCACGACTTAAACCAGCATTGTTGATGAGAATATCGATGTCAGACCAAGCAGACGGTAGAGTAGAAATAGCAGATTCTACAGCACTGCGATCGCGCACATCTAGCTGTAATAAATGAATTTCACTATTAAATTCTTTACTGAGACTATCTCTTAGCTGCTGCAAACGTTCTAGCCGTCGTGCCGCTAAAATCAGTTTTGCACCCGCACCAGCGAAGATTCTCGCACAAGCAGTACCAATACCACTACTTGCACCAGCGATCAAAATAATTTGATTTTGTAGGGAAGTCATTAGGATAGTTAGGAGTGAGGAGTTAATAGTTATAAATGGCGTTGTTGCGTGAATGGGAAAATTGACACACCCAACCCATGATTGGAGTAGTAACTAGTCTGCGACTTTGTAACTGTCAGGCTTACCTA
>NZ_JBALDK010000069.1:0-12304 GCF_036917455.1 Nostoc sp.
GATTTTTTTCCTTCATCCTCCTCCCCATAACTGCTGACTTTTGTCAAATTTTGTATTAAGAAAGATGTTTATAATGGATAGCTTTTTAAGGGGGGTTGGGGGGATCAAAAGCTTGTGAGGCAATGTTAAAAGACTTGTGTGTACACCGTAGGATGTATTGGGGGGAAACAGAAAATCCGGTTCCCTCGCCTTTATAAGGCTACGGTGTACGCACAAGTATGACCAGTATAGGTTTCAATTATAGTAGTTTTGTAGAGTGCGTTATGGACACACCGAAATAACAAATGCGTTCGCCGAAATAACAAATGAGTTCGCCGAAATAACAAATGCGTTCGCCGAAATAACAAATGAGTTCGCTGAAATAACAAATGCGTTCGCCGAAATAACAAATGCGTTCGCCGAAATAACAAATGCGTTCGCCGAAATAACAAATGCGTATGCCGAAATAACAAATGCGTTTTAGCTTTGTCACGCCAGCGGAATGCAGCGCGAATCTTTGGTGGATGAAGTTTTTGCTACTTGTGTGTACACCGTTGCCTTTATAAGGGCAGGGTTATAATGGGGTACAAGGTATGTAGGATAAGCATTTGAGCTTAATTTGACAAAATCTAGACCCCACAATGGCAATGGCTCCCTTTACACAGCTTTTAATCGTTCATTTGTATGAAGGGTTTTGAAATCTGCTAAGGTTTCAGTTATCTTAAAACTCATAACTCAGTATGGTCTAAAGGCCTCGCTACCCTTAACGGGAATAAATCTAATGCAGAATAGGCAAGAAAAAATTTCGCAAGTGGTAGTGACTGCTGGGCAGATGCACGATATTGAAGATCGCATCTTTGCTGCGGGAATGCCTGTAGTAGCTTTGATGGAAAAGGTGGCGGGATTAATTGCTCGTCGCATTCAAGAGATCCCCCCAACCCACGCCAGTCGCTCTACTTGGGGAAACCCCAAAACCTCGCTGGCTCCCTTTAATAAGAAGGGCTATGTTCCTTCAAACATCTCTTTAAAAAGGGGATATCGTGTCGGAATTCTTGTTGGCCCTGGTCATAATGGCGCGGATGCTTTGGTAGTAGCCCGTGAATTATACTTTCGCGGGGATGAGGTTTGGATTTATTCTCCTTTCTCTAAGCTTAAGGAATTAACTTCACAGCACTTACAATATGCTCAAAGTTTGGGCATTCCAATTTATCAAACAATTGAGCAACTGCCAGATTCTGATTTGTTGATTGATGGCTTGTTTGGGTTTGGTTTAGAAAAAAACCTCACCGATCCCATCGTTTCTGCAATTAATCAGCTAAATGAATTGTCTGTACCAATTTATAGTATCGATTTACCTTCAGGTTTACACACCAACACAGGTGAAGTATTAGGAACTGCTATTCGCGCTACTCATACTTTTTGTTTAGGTTTATGGAAACTAGCTTTCTTCCAAGATCGGGCGCTGGAATATTTCGGCAAAGCTGAGTTAATCGATTTTGATATTCCTTTAGCTGATGTAGAAGCTGTTTTAAAAGACGCACCCAGGATTAAACGCATTACGCCAGCAATGGCACTCGCTACTCTACCCCTACCTCGTCCACCAGTTACCCACAAATATAAGGAAGGACATTTACTGTTGATTTGTGGTTCGCGGCGCTATGCAGGTGGAGCAATTTTAACTGGTTTGGGTGCTAGGGCTAGTGGTGTGGGGATGCTTTCCATTGCCGTACCTGAATCGTTGAAATCTCTTTTGGTGTCACACTTGCCAGAAGCGCTAATTGTCGGTTGTCCAGAGACGGAAAGTGGAGCCATTGCTCACCTACAATTACCAGAAAACACCGATCTGAGTTCCTTTAATGCGATCGCTTGTGGCCCCGGTTTAACACGAGATGCTACTCCCATTGTCCAAGAGGTAATTAAGAGCGATCGCCCTTTGATTCTCGATGCCGATGGTTTAAATATCCTCGCACAAATGGGAGCGATCGCCACTTTAAAAAAACGTCTTGCCGTAACCGTACTCACACCCCACACTGGCGAATTCCAGCGATTGTTTCCTGATGTCGCCGATGCCAAAAATGACAGGGTGAAAGCAGTACAGCAAGCAGCAGCACAAAGTGGGGCGGTGGTGTTGTTGAAAGGGGCAAGAACTGCGATCGCTAACCCTCAAGGTGGTGTTTGGATTGTTCCTGAAAGTACACCCGCCTTGGCGCGTGGCGGTAGCGGTGACGTGTTAACTGGACTACTCGGTGGATTGTTGGCGCAAGCAGAAACTAAACAGACTCTCGTAGAAGATATTGTAGCAACTGCTGCTTGGTGGCATTCGCAAG
Source organism: Nostoc sp. (assembly GCF_036917455.1). Lineage (GTDB taxonomy): Bacteria > Cyanobacteriota > Cyanobacteriia > Cyanobacteriales > Nostocaceae > Nostoc. The sequence goes on from NZ_JBALDK010000069.1 coordinate 2,307, forward strand.
CGGGTATAATAGCCGCCCAAGAGCGGACTGAATTGGGTGTAGATGCGTTTACATTGACACAATATTTGGTGAAAATTCATTAGTCATTAGACAAGTCCTAAATATAATCTTAGGTATAGCAAGGGACTGGGGACTGGGGACGGGAGCAATGCGATTTTGTGAGTAGGGAGAGCAGGGGGAGCAGGGGAGGCAGGGGAAGAGAAAGAAATAAGTGTATTTATAGGGGATTTCCAAGGAATAAATTATTCCAAAAAACGAACCACAGAGACGCAGAGAACACAGATAGAAGAGAGATTAAGAGGATTTTTGCGTCAGTTTTGGAATATTTTTTTATTTGGAAGTCCCTAGCTATAAAGGTCGTAAAAAATACTAAAGTTTTCTCTTCACTCCCCCTGCTCCCCCTGCTCCCCCTGCCTCCCCTGCTCTTTTCACGAGGATCTCACTTTTTCGCGTTGCTCCCCTGGGGACTGGGGACTGGGGACTGGGTGAAAAGTCTTCTTGTGTCTAAGTTTCATCATCTGTTGATGTCCTAACCACCAAGGCTTGTGCTATACAAAAAATGGTTGATTGAATGGAGGTTTGAGAGTCTACCCTTGGTCTAGGGTGTTTATTCTTTGTAAACCAGTGTAAATATTGAACCGTTCTCCGCGCAGAAATCCAATTAGGGTAATCCCAAATTCCTTGGCGACAGACACGGCTAAACTACTGGGAGCGGAAACAGAACAAACAATGGGAACTCCAGCAGTTGTAGACTTTTGCAAAATTTCAAAACTAGAGCGTCCGCTTACTAAGACAATACAATTATTTAAAGGCAACTCGTCACTGAGAAAAGCTGAACCAATCAATTTATCCAAAGCATTGTGTCGCCCAACATCCTCCCGCAGGTTCAACAAATTTCCTTGAGTATCGAAGATAGCCGCAGCGTGCAAACCTCCTGTAGCTGTGAAGATACCTTGAGCCGCGCGGAGCTTGTCAGGTAAGCTGTATACGATTTCAGGTGTTAGCGTTGGCCCAGCAGGAATCATGGGACATCCCCGCAGACGCAAAGCCTCAAGGCTAGCTTTACCACACACCCCACAGGCGCTACTAGTGTAAAAATGACGTTCTAAAGGCTGTAAGTCTGGAATCAACCCATCCCGCAATTCTACATTTACGATATTATGGCGTTGCTCACCATCTACTAATTCATCAACGCAGTAGCTTATCCGTCGAATATCTTCTCTGCGGCTAACGACTCCTTCACTGTAGAGAAAACCAGCTGCTAGTTCAAAATCTGCCCCTGGTGTTCGCATTGTTACAGCTACCGTCTTCTGGAAAGGGGTAAGGCGAATTTCCAAAGGTTCCTCAGTGGTGAGATGATCTAAACGAGGCCGTACTTGACCTTTTTCCATTACCCAAACAGTGGCTTGGGTTTTGCTTTTAGTTTGCATTGTCATATTTATGAGAGTTGGTAAATTGAAATTTTGATACTAATCTGGAAACAGAGTAATGCTATTTGTATATCAGATGTCTCTTTGATGCTCACCAACTAATTTGTTGAGTTGAACTAAATTGCTAGGTTTCTGTTTAGGAAGTAAAATGAACCTAAAATTTTTGGCTTTCAGAAAAATTTTATTTGCAATAGTCTTTGTGATTTCCCTTGGTTTAGGTGGATATTTAGTGGGTAATAACATTAGTCAAAAAGTAATTGAAAAATCTTTTGCTAAACAAATCATGTCTACCTCCACCGTCGGAAAAAGTTCTCAACTACAGACACTCTTAAATGAGATAGTTGTTGAAGAAAAAATTCCTGGGGCAGTAATGTATATTTCTACACCCAAAGGTTCTTGGGTGGGAGCATCTGGTGTCAATAGCTTGTCAACAAAAACCCGGATGAAAACCACAGATGGTTTTTCCATCGCCAGTATGAGTAAAACTTTTATGGCGGTGGTTGTGCTGAAATTAGTAGAGCAAGGGAAGATACAATTAGATCGGACGATCGCAACATACTTACCAAGAGACATCACTCCTCATATTGTCAACAGCGATAAAATTACAGTTCGTCAATTGCTCAACCACACCAGTGGGGTTGCAGAATACTTAGATACAAAAGAGTTTATTCAAGCTACTGCAAAAAGAAGTCGCTCACAGCCTTGGACAGCCAGAGAAGCGATTCCGTATATGTACCAAGAACAACCGCAGGCAAATCCCGGAGAGAAATTTATTTATACTGATTGCAACTACATTCTTTTGGAACTAATTGTTGAAAATATAACTAGGGGAACTCTCGCCCAAGCAATCCGCAGCCAGATTTTAAAACCATTAGGATTAAAACATACTTTCACAGAATTGCGCGAACCGACAATTGGAGAAGTAGCTACAGGTTATGGCGATCGCCATAAGGATGGTAAGCTAGATAGCTATGCTGATGTCAATGATGGTAATGGTTTAGGAGATGGTGGATTGGTTTCAACAGCAGAAGATTTAGCCAAGTTCGCCAAAGCGTTATTTGTCAAAAAAAGCTTACTTTCCTCGAAGATGATGAAAGAAATGCTGAAATTTAAAGATAATGGGGCAAGCTATAGCTATGGCTTGGGTGTAGAAAGGTTCTCATCTCCTTTGGAAAAAGCAATTGGGCATAGTGGTATAGCTTATGGCTTTGCAACATTGCTTGCATATTTACCCAGTGAAAATACCACTATAATAGTGTTGCTAAACAATCAGAATATTGATCTTAAATCAGTAGCTAGGACAGGTATAGAAGTTGTTGAGAATAAATGATCTTAATATGAATTTGATGCCAGTGGAATAATAATTGCTAGTGGTAATAGAGTAGTAAATCTAGGTGGGAGCAATGCTCTAACAGTGAGATGGGTAAGCAGGGTAAGCAGGGGAGGCAGGGGAAGAGAAAGAAATAAGTGTAGAAGCAGTCTGTTTCGGTAGTAAAAAATACTAAAAATGCCTCTCTACTCCCCCTGCTCCCCCTGCTCCCCCTGCCTCAAGAGCCTATTTCACGAGGATCTCACTTTTTCGCGTTGCTCCCAATCTAGGTTTGCTATAGGCGTTGTGGTCTCGCCACCACCAATCAAGGCATTTTATCAATAGCAACATTTGCTGTAAATGTAGATATGTTTCTAATGGTGGCTCATTACTTTCTAAATCCCCTGGTGGAAATATTACATCTTTTGGTAGTTTAAAATCTTTGGCGACAGACATAGCTGCAAGTTTTGGGATGATCTAAGTTTAGCGTAGCAGTTAGGGATGGTGTTGGCTGTAATGTCTGACGACAGGATATTAGGTTTATTTTTCCAACCAAGTGATCGCATTATAACCAGGTATGTCTTCGAGCGATCGCTGAGAGCCACAGAGGTTAGTTAGATTTCACATACATCTAAGCAGGCATTTTTGTAACTAGCAATTTCAGTTATCTATATCTGTCTTATGTAATGAGTCATATACCTACCCTAAGTAGGGTTATCCATCTTCATTTGTTCGTTAAGTTGTATTAAGTAACTGAAAGCAAATTTCCTCAGTTAGTTACTGAGGAAATCAGAATAACCTTAACTTTGTTGGAGTTTTTTATGACTTATACAATTGATGAAAAAACAAAACCAGCTTTAGAAACTTTTCAACGCTTTGATGTAGATACTCAGCTAGCCTTACTTTGGTTTGGTTATTTGGATCTTAAAGACCAGCTAAAGCCTGCACCTCCCGAAAGGATAGAAGCTCTTGCTAAAGCAGTGTTTGACAAATTCCTGGACTTGTCTCATGAAGAGCAACTGCAAGCACAACGCGACATTATTAATGGTGCAGCTAACAATATTAGCCAAGCCTATAATGCTCTAAGTGCCAATGCCAGATTAGACGTTTGGTTCATGCTGGCACAAGGAATGGAGAATGGAACCATCATTCCAGTGCCATCTGACTATCAACTACCTGGTGAAACAGATGAATTTGTCGCATTAATCAAAAATCTAGACTTTGAACAGCGGATTAATTTCATGCTGACTGTCGTGCAAAAAATGGGTTAGTTGAGTCTAAAAACTCTTAATAGCTTTCTATAATTGGGGATAACTGAAAGTAGCAAATTAAGCTAGGTCTAGCTCCTTTCGCTCTACTTGAATAGGCATTAATTTAGAACTACCGCAGAGATACTCATCTTTGCGGTAGTTTTGATGCAAATTAATGGAGCGTAACTTACGCATTGACAGAAATACTGCGATGTGAATTTAAACAACATTTCTGTGTTAGCTGTATTTATGTAAACTTTGTTATCAAAATTTCCTTAATTTTCCTAAATATTTTCAGATTTTTTCCAACCGCGCGATCGCATTATAATCAGGAACACCTTCGAGCGATCGCTTACTTTTATCTAGTAGCACATTCCCTTCTGGCCAATGGACTTGCAAGTTTCCTGACTGAATTGGCGCAATATACACTTGACACAACAACTCACCTAAATCATTCTTGAGAATTACTTTATCTCCATCTTTTAAACCCAATAGTGCCGCATCGCCAGCATTAATTAGCACCGCCTCTCGCACCGCCCCAGTAATTGCATCCTTGCGTTCCTGCACCATACTATTAAATTGTTTGCCTCGGCGCGTTGCTACTAAGAAATAACCTTCTGGTAATTCTCTTTGGCGTGGCAATAATACCCCAAAGTGGGCTTTGCCATCTGCTGTAGGGAAATTCCAACCAAAGCATAAATGTGAGCCACCATATTGAAACTGATCGCCAGCTTGCTGTAAGTGTTGAATACCTGCATATTGGGGGACGACTTGAGCAATTTCTTGACGGATAGCAGCGGTGTCAGCAAAAGCTAGCTTATCTGCCAAATCGGGTTTTACTCGCCTTGCCAATTCTAGAAAAACTTCCCACTCTGGACGTGCTTCTCCAATGCGCGGCCCCACAATTTCTGGACTGAAAATTACCCGGCGTTCGGTGTTAGTTTCAGTCACTCCCCCTGGGATTTCATAGCGAGTTGTCGCAGGTAAAAGCACCACAGTATCAGCAGGTTCTACCAACATTTGGCTGGAGAGAACAATATCCGCATGTACCCGCAGAGGTATTTGCTTCAGCGCCGCTTCCACATAATCTGGTTCTGGCAGCACTTCTAAAAAATTTCCACCTACAGAAAATAACACATCTAATTCCCCCTGATGTGCAGCGCTAATCATTTCTGGAGCAATTAAACCTTTATTAGCTGGGACTTCAAAACCCCAATGCTGACTCAATTGGGCAGCATTTTCTGGGGTGATGGGTTTACCACCAGGAAACACTGTCGCGTAACATCCCATCTCTGCACCACCCTGCACTCCAGAATGACCGCGAATCGGCATTAAACCACAACCTTTCCGACCGACAAAACCTTTGGTGAGAGCTAAGTTAATGATACTTCGCACGTTATCTTCACCACATTCATGCTGGGTAATCCCCATACTCCAAACAAATACGGCTTTATTCGCTTCTTTGACCATTTTGGCAAAGGCGTACATTGACTCGCGGGATGTACCAGAAAGCCGTTCTAATTCTTCCCAAGATTGACTTTCTAAAGATGCTTTGAGTTCGGCAAAGCCAGCTGTGTGTAAATTTATAAATGACTGGTCTACCCAGTTGTGAGCAATAATATGTTTAATAGTGCCATTTAAAAATGCTATATCCCCGCCCATGTTGATTAAGAAGAAGTCTTCGGCAAACTTTGTACCGAAAAGGGCACTTTCCACAATTGAGGGAACCCAGTAGCGCTCCATTCCTGGCTCGCGGTAAGTGTTAATAACTACAATTTTAGTGCCAGCTTTCTTGGCGTAATGGAGATACTTAACGGTAACTGGCTGATTATTAGCAACATTGGAACCAATGAAGATTAATAAATCAGTTCCAATCCAGTCTTTATAAGAACAGGTGGTAGCCCCAGCACCCAAAGCAGCTTTCAGTCCCGCCGTACTGGGAGAATGGCAGATGCGGGCGGCGTTATCAACATTATTGCTGCCCATTGCCCGCACAGCTTTTTGGGTAGCATAATAGGTTTCGTTGACAGTACCGCGACTGGTAATATAAAAACTGAGGCGGTCTGGTGTGGTAGCGCGGATGCGATCGCTAATTACTCCTAAAGCTTCATCCCAGCTAACACGACGAAAGCCTTTTTCCCCTCGTTGACGAATCATCGGATAAGGGAGCCTTCCCAAGTCGCGTAATTGAGCACTTTTTTGCTTTTGTAACTGCGAAACATCTTCCAATAGCACAGGATCAAAAGCTGGCATAGTATTCATCCGCAACAACCGCAACCGAACATTGCAGAGATGGATGCCTTCTGTTGTCCAATCCTTCATCCCGGTTGTTCCAAGAGCGCAACCATCGCAGACACCTTTATCGAGAATATTCCACGCATAAGGTAGTTTGTCACGCGACAGCCAGATTGCCCGAAATACCTCCCAATAATTGTTGGGATACTGTTCGCCAATGCCGAAAGGCTTCCAACTTGCCCAATTTGAAGGTGTCCAGTGTTTTTTGGGTTTAGGTAACATGATGCAATGTATGTGAATTTCTGGATTCTCTTAGGCTATCGTTTTGATTGAGAAATGAGTAGCAGACGGTTAAAAATCCTTTTACTTGCTGAATTTACCGAAATCAAAAGGCAAACGGACTTTTTGAGAAAGTAATCAGGAATTTGGTGAAAAACAAAATCCCCGACTTTAAAAAAATCGGGGATTTTAGCAGTGACCTTTGCTTAACATTAAATAGTATTGCTTTTTTAGAGGCTAGGGAAAAATTAACAGATACACATATATTAAGTATTGTTTACTAGCTGCTAACAAAATCTTTGTGGGCAGCAACAAGCATCTGAGCCTGTCTTAAAACGTTTCCGAATAAATAAATAGGAATCTGCCAAGCTGCAACTGTAACTTCTTTAACTATATCCTGTAAGCTAATTGCTATTAATTCATGCTCTGGAGGCTCTCCCTCTACTGCACCAGACCAAGTAAAAGCTAATAAAAAATCATCATCTCCAGGTAAGGATGCAATCAAACATTCTTCAGGCGTTGGCTGGCAAATAATCCCATATTCATTTGCAAGTTCTACTAGCTTTTGAAAGTTGTTTACGTTCGTCATTTGTCCTTTGGATGTAATTGAATCTTAGGTTGACAAGGAATTATATTTTGTATACCCAAAACTAAAATTATTTACTCTATACAATTAATTACAAATTATTAAGGATTTATTGGAGTTAAATCAGGCTTAAGTCCAAAATCTTACCGCGATCGCCTGGTTGGATCGGCAACAATTGCTACTGTTTTAAAAAAATCTCAACTACCTACTTTTTCAGTTGAACCTATTTACATATACCTCCCTTCATTACAATGCCCTCATGTCATCCAGGCTGACGGAGTGCATTGAGAATTGCGATCGCTTTTGGGGGAACAGCTGTAAACCGAAGCAGGAAAAGATGCTCGTCAACTTTAGACTGTTGGATCGCCTTGGCATAGATATGTGCTTGTTCTGTAGCCAGTTCTGCTTCAATCAATAGCTTGAGTTTGAGATTACTCAAGAGTTCTAAAGAATGTGGCGATCGCAATTGTGCCCCTTTTTATGAGAGGCTAATCAATGCTCCTATAAATACTGTTTCCACTGCGTGTTTTATCTGTAAAATTGTATATTCCACAGATACTTGTTGAGGGAGAATGACTATTGTTTCATCATCTTGAGGCAAGAATAAATTATATTTTCCGCCAATGCCACGAATTTCACAAATTGTCACAGGATATTTAATTCCTTTCGGTTCTATTCTTATTTGTCCAGCAATTTGGAGGTCAATATTGGCATCATTACAGGTATTTTCGGAAATTAAAATCTGTTCTCCCACAGTATAAGACTCAATTCGGGCAGCTAAATTAACATGGCTGCCAATAACTGTATATTGAGCGCGTTTTTGAGAACCAACATTTCCAGCCACAACTTCACCCGTATTCATCCCAATTCCCATTTCCAGAATTGGAAAATTCATCTGCCGATTTTGTTCGTTTACTTGTTGCATTGCCAATTGCATCGTAATAGCACAGGCGATCGCTCTTTGAGAATCATCTATGCGACTAATTGGCGCACCAAATATAGCAAGGGACTGGGGACTGGGTGAAAAGTCTTTTTGTGTCTAAGTTTCATCATTTGTTGATGTCCTAACCACCAAGGCTTGTGCTATATCACAAAAATGCCATCACCTGTAAACTCATCTTCCTTTGCCCCTTTTGGTCACAATATGGGAATATATAAAGTTGTAGCTAACCGCCTACGTAGAGGTTTAACGTGGATACCATTGCAATTCCTGCTCTAAATCGGCCAGTGGATGCCACGGTAGAAATTCCCGGCTCTAAAAGTCTTACCAATCGGGCATTGCTTGTTGCTGCTTTGGCGCAAGGTGACTCCATTTTAGAAAATGCCTTATTTAGTGAAGACAGCGAATATTTTGTCAAATGCGTAGAGCAATTAGGCATTCCCATTACTTTGAATCCTCATCAGGCACAGATTCAAGTGGCGGGAAGAGGAGGTGACATTCCAGCTAAACAGGCAGATTTATTTGTGGGTTTGGCAGGTACAGCAGCCCGGTTTATTTCGGCGTTGGTGGCACTGGGTAACGGTGAATATCGTCTAGATGGCGTTCCTCGAATGCGAGAAAGACCGATGGGTGATATGTTGACGGTGCTGCAAACGGGGGGAGCAAGCATTGATTTTGAGGGAAACTCCGGGTTTATGCCCTACACCGTTTCTAGTCGGGGATTCGCTGGCGGAAATTTTCGTTTGAAAGCGAACCAAACAAGTCAACAACTTTCGGCATTGCTGATGATTGCGCCTTATGCTCAACAAGATACGAGCATTGAAGTTGAAGGAACATTAGTTTCTCAATCTTACATTAAGATGACGTGTCGTTTAATGGCAGATTTTGGCGTGGAGGTGATTCAAATCGGCGATAATCAATTTCAGATTAAAGCGGGTCAACGTTACCAAGCTCGACATTACGCAGTAGAACCAGATGCCTCAAATGCTTCTTACTTTTTTGCCGCCGCCGCCGTCACAGGTGGACGGGTACGCGTCAAACATTTGACCAAACAATCGTGTCAGGGTGATATTCTCTGGCTAGATGTTTTAGAACAGATGGGTTGCCAAATTAAGGCTTCGGATGATTACACCGAAGTGACGGGGCCGAAGCAATTGCAAGGCATCGATATTGATATGAATGATATATCAGATTTGGTGCAAACATTAGGTGCGATCGCGCCCTTTGCCAGTTCACCGATTACCATTCGGAATGTGGAACATATTCGATATAAGGAAACCGACCGAATTCGAGCAGTAGTAACAGAGTTACGTCGGTTAGGGGTTCAGGTTGAAGAATTTCCCGATAGACTAAAAATTGAGCCTGGCCCCATTACCCCGGCGGAAATTGAAACCTATCACGATCATCGCATGGCAATGGCTTTTGCTGTTACTGGTTTGAAGGTTCCAGGAATTGTAATTAAAGATCCTGGCTGTACAGCGAAAACTTTTCCAGATTACTTTACTCGATTCTTCAAAATGTTAGAACAATAAGAGATTGAGCGAATATACCAGGCGATTAGAAATCGCGGCTACACAAACGAAGTCCGCCTGCGCGGACTCTAAGAATTTTAAACCCACAGAAGTGGGTTTTGTTTGTATAGCCGCGTTCGCCTTTGGCGTGCCGGAGGCATGATTAATTTAATGTTATTTTACCTCTAATACCAATTCTCTGTGAAGCTGCACATTATTTTTACCCCTCCCAACCTCCCCGATGCCTTAGACATCTCCGAAAACGTTCAAAGCCTTTATGGGGCTAGACTATAGCCCCTAAACGCAATCATTCTAAATTAGCTAGTCTGTACGAAAAAATAAGGCTTTGAGATATTTACTGTTGATAATTAGGCAAAAGCATCTAGTTATATGCGTTAATTTTGACCTAGTGACATAGTAGATATTTCTAATGGTAATATTAGCGCTCTAATTCGTAA
>NZ_JBALDK010000070.1:0-8328 GCF_036917455.1 Nostoc sp.
TGATATATTTTGATATAAACATAAAAATCACAGTATATTTATTTCAAACTTATTCATTACTTCTTAAATATTCAATCGCTGCCTCTAATTTTGAAGGATAACTTTCAGCAAACCTTTCAAACCAAAGTCCTTCCGACGAAAGTGGATCTACTTTGGCTAACCATTTTTTTGCCTGTACTTTCAAAGCCTCTAATTGTTTAGCTTTGAGTTTTTCTTGTCTAATTCCTTCCTGTTCTACTTCTTGCTGTCTTTTTAACTCAATAGCAGCATCCTCTTCGGCAAAATCAGCCTTAACTTCTGCTAAAAGGTTATCCATAAAAGATGCCGACTTGGGCAATGATGGAATAAACGATTTGGCTGTGGCTGATTTTGACTGCTGTTGTGGTTGTACTCCTTTGTATTCAGTTTCGAGTTCGGCTAACAGCTTATCAATGGAATCCATTTTTGCAATTCCTAATAAATAGTATAGCTAGCTAGTCATTAATGGCATTAAGTAGAACTTCCGATAAACTCATATCTTCCATATCTTCCATAGTAATGGTGTCACAGATATCAAATTTAGCGCCAGCACTTTGAAGTTCATCGTCTAAGACTTTCAGAAAACGGGTAGCTTGGGGATCTACGCCGACTTGAATGAAGGAAATGGCTAATTCTTCATCTCGATCGATGCGGCGAGAAGCTTCAATAATTACTTTCATAACTGCTTTGCGATCGTCTGGTTCACCATCAGTAACTACTAAAATTGTTTCACCATTTGGCTTTGTTTTACCAGACGCTTTGCGTTGCAAGTAATCATCAGTTGCATGTTTTAACACACCTGCTAAGTCGGTTGTCCCGGAAGGGTCGTTTTCTCTAAAAATTTGCGATACTATGCTGGATGTAACATTTTCATATCGTTTAAATTTACCAGAAAATACATAAATAGTGATCCCATCTGGGTCAAATTGCTCACACTTGCTAGCTAAAGCTAAAGTAGATTCCTGCGCCGCTAACCATCTACTTCTACCACCCTTTTGATCTTGGGTGGCCATGCTGCCGCTTTTGTCGATAATTAACGTATAGTCACGATTTTCTAGCATTATTCAATTCTCCAGTTAAAAGTTATTGGACTTTAATGCATTAGTCAGTTATTGCGTTTGTCAATACATCTACCAGACTCATGTCTTCTAAATCGTCTAAAGTAACCGTGTCACAAATATCAAATTTAGCGCCGACACTTTGCAGCTGGTCATCCAAAGCTTTAAGGAACTTAGTTGCTTGAGCATCTAAACCTACTTGAACGATGGAAATTCCTAATTCTTCATCACGCTCCATCTGGCGAGTAGCATGAATGATGACTTCAAATACAGCTTTGCGATCGTCTGGTTCACCATCAGTGATAACTAAAATTGTCTCTCCGTTTGGCTTACTTTTACCGACAGCTTTGCGTTGAAAGTAATTATTGAGTGCATCCTGAAGCACACCTGCTAAGTTTGTCGTCCCAGCAGGGTCATTTTCGAGAAATACCTGTGCAACTTTAGCTGAAGTGACATCATCGTAGCGTTTAAATTTACCCGAAAACAAGTAAACGGTGATGCCATCGGGGTCAAACTGTTCAGCCTTTCTTGCCAAAGCAAGAGTAGACTCTTGGGCGATCTCCCATCTAGTTCTACCACCCACTTGGTCTGGAGTGGACATACTACCGCTTTTGTCAATAATTAATGTATAGTCGCGATCGCTCATCATAATTTTCCCCTGATTGTTACCGTGTAATTCTAGTTTAACTCCGTTTTTTTACCAGTAAGCAAGGCTTTTAAGCTTTTGTATCAATTATGCTACTAAAAAATCATCCCACAGATGATGAGTGCAGTTGCTTAGCATCAGTGTTCCAACAGAAAACAAAATTTTCCTAGTCCCCAATCCCCTGAAAAGACTCAAAATTAAAGATTGACTTGGTTGTTACATCCCTTATTTAGTCTGGGAATAATAAATATTAATCATCCTGACACAGATGAAACTAAATAAATGTGAATTCAAGAAACCTCTCCCTACCTTAAAATTTCGTTCAACTCTTTCCCTCTCTGACTCAGAGAGGGACAGTTTTGGATAGTAAGACCGGGGAAAGGTTTCTTTATTGCTTAATTTTAAAGATAAATTCCGGTATGAACCATCATAGATTCTTAGATAACCCTGCGCCAAAGCAAAACACACAGCAGCAAACCTTTTCGCTAGCATTTCTGCATCAGACGCTCGATGCCATATCTGACCCAATTTTTGTTAAAGACCGTCAACATCACTGGGTATTAATTAACGCTCCTTACTGTGATTTCGTTGGTCATAGCCGAGAAGAATTAATTGGCAAATCAGACTATGATTTTTTTCCGCAAGCAGAAGCTGATGTATTTCGACAAAAAGATGAACTAGTTTTCACCACAAATATTACTAATGAGAACCAGAATCTTTTTACCGATGCTCAGGGTATAACTCATCTCATCTCTACAAAAAAGTCTTGCTTTGAGGATGAGACTGGTAAAAAATTTCTGGTGGGTAGTATTCGAGACATTATTTTACGGGATGAAGCTGGGAAATTTCTAGGTGTAACTGACAGAGTTACCGATTTTACTGAACTCATCCAAACCTGTGAAGCACTTCAGGAAACCCTAGAAGAACTGCGCCAACAAAACCAAGAAATAGCGATCGCCCTTGAAACGGCAGAATTAGAGCGTCGGCGTTACCAAGATTTGTTCGATCTCGCCCCAGATGCTTATTTAGTGACTGATGCTAACGGCATCATCAAAGAGGCTAACTATGTAAGCGCAGCCTTACTATCTGTGAGACGAAACTATCTAATAGGTAAACCATTGATTATCTTTATCGCTGAAGCAGATCGCCAAACCTTCACGAACAAACTGGCAAATTTGCAGCAGATACAAGATTGGGAAGTCGATCTACAGTCACGAGGAGGTATAACCTTTCCTGCTAGTATCAAGATGGTTGCTATGTATGATTCACAAGGTCAGCGACTTGGCTGGCGTTGGTTACTTTGCGACATCAGCGAACAACAAGCCATACTGCGCGATCGCCAGAAAGCAGAATCAGACCTACACCGTATTAATGCTGTACTGCAAGCTCAACAAGAAGCTTCCATCGATGGCATTTTGATAATTGATGAAAATCGTATAGTTACATCATCCAATCAGAAATTCTCCCAGCTATGGCAAATTCCTGTGGCACTGGTGCAAACATCCGACGATCGCAAACTCCTGGAATGGGTAATAAACCAACTAGTAAATCCAGACGAATTTCTGGCAAAGGTGGAGTATGTTTACCAGCATCCAGAAAAAAGCAGCCGCGACCAAATTTTGCTCAAGTCTGGAAAGATTTTTGAGCGCTATTCTGCACCTGTGTGTAAACACCAAGGAGTTTGTGGTGATATATCACCTATAGGAGACTATTACGGTAGAATTTGGTACTTTCGCGATATTACCGAATACAAACAAGCCGAAGCAGAACTTAGGGCTTCACAGCAAAGGCTAGCATTGCTGATTGAACAAACACCTTTAGCCATTATTGAATGGAATACCAACTTTGAGGTTCAAACATGGAATCGGGCAGCAGAAGGAATGTTTGGATACACCACAGAGGAAATGTTGGGCAATCGTTTTGAAATCATAGTACCTGAAAACGCCAGAAAGCACGTAGATGAGATTATCATCGCCCTTTTAACACAATGTGGAGGAAGTTTTAGTGTCAACAATAACATCACTAAAGATGGTAAAACGATAGTCGGTGAGTGGTATAACAACCCATTGGTAGCTCCTGATGGCCAGGTGGTTGGCATTGCTTCAATGGTGTTAGACATCACAGAGCGCAAACGCGCCGAAGAGGAACAGCAAAAATTTGTAGCGTTGGTTGAAAACAGCAGTGACTTTATTGGCATTTCTTCAATGGAAGGGCAAGTTGTCTATGTGAACCCTGCCGGACTCAAGATGCTGGGGCTTAGTAGCCTGGAAGCAGCTAAAACAAAGTCAGTAGCTGATTTTCATTCACCAGAAGCTTTTGCAGAGTTTCAGCAACAAATTGCTCCTTTGATACTTCAACATGGTTTTTGGCAAGGCGAGTTTCGCCATAGACATTTTCAAACAGGCATAGAAATTCCCACTGATTGCAGCCTGTTTATGGTTAACCATCCTGAAACAGGAGAGCCTTTCTGTCGGGTAGCTATTGCTAGGGATATTACAGATCGGAAACAAGCCAAAGAAGCCCTGCTAAAGTCGGAAGCGCAACTAAGGCAACAAGCTGAAGAACTCAAAGAAGCCCTCCGCGAACTTCAAAACACCCAAACTCACTTAATTCAAAGTGAAAAGATGTCCAGCTTGGGTCAACTAGTCGCAGGAGTAGCACACGAAATCAACAACCCAGTCAATTTTATCTATGGCAATCTCAAACCCGCCAAGGAATACACTCAAGATTTACTTTCACTTTTACAACTCTATACAAGTCATTATTCTGAACCCATCCCAGAAATTCAGGATTTTGCAGAACAAATTGACCTGGACTTTTTGAAGTCAGATTTACCAAAAATACTCAACTCAATGAAAGTTGGGGCAGACCGCATTCGAGAGATTGTGCTTTCCCTACGAACTTTTTCGCGCTTAGATGAAGCCGAAATGAAAGCTGTTGATATCCATGAGGGAATCGACAGTACTCTGATGATTTTGCAAAACCGCATCAAGGGTAATAAGCAACGCCCGACAATTGAAATAATCAAAGAATACGACAAACTACCCTTGGTAGAATGTTACGCGGGGCAGCTAAACCAAGTATTCATGAATATTTTGTCAAATGCGATTGATGCTTTAGAAGAGAGATTGGGTAGTGTAGATGAAGCAAACAAGGGGAATAACCAATACCCAATTCCGACAATTCGCATTTGCACTCAACTACAAGATTCAAATCAGGTAATAATTAGGATTGCCGATAATGGATTGGGAATATCAGAAGATTTGAAAAAACAACTATTTGACCCCTTCTTTACCACCAAGCCGATCGGCAAAGGTACGGGGATGGGACTTGCCATTAGTTACCAGATCGTTACAGAAAGACATGGTGGTTCCTTAGAATGTATTTCGCAGCTAGAACAAGGCGCTGAGTTTGTGATTAATATTCCCCTAATTCAAGAGACTCAATATAATTCGTAATTTTAAGAGCTTTCATCCCATTAGAAATTATGCACAGGACAAAATAATCATGCTGTGTATTAACGCAGAAATGTTATTTTAGGTTTTTATTAATGATTATTTGATGGTAAATAGACCCGGACTGTAGAGACAATTTATTAATTGCCCCTACAACAGATGTGTTTTTCAAATCATTTATATTTAATCTTTCCTGTTAATGGGTAAGTCCTAACGGTAAGTAAAAACAAAGTATTTCCACTGCCATCATCTGCTTCTCTTCAGAAAGTAGTAATTACGATTAGTAATTATCTCAATACCTCTACTTCTTGGACAACTTTCATTTGATCGAGAATTCCCCAAATTTCTTGTAGCATCGGCTCTAACCCCGTGCGGGTAACTGCTGAAATTACAAAAACCGGGGCGTAAGAGAGATGATTAAGTTGGGTAGCTAACGCCTCTAAATCGACATTTTCTCGATCGACTGCATCAATTTTGTTCAGCGCCAAAATTTGCGGGCGTTCTGCTAAACCCCGTCCATAAGCTTGTAATTCTTCCTTAATTGTGTTGTAGTCTCTAACCACATCATCACTAGTGGCATCAATCAAGTGAAGTAGCACTCGCGTGCGCTCGATATGACGCAAGAAATCGTGTCCCAACCCAGCCCCATGAGCCGCTCCCTCAATTAGTCCGGGAATGTCGGCGAAAACAGTACCATCGCCAGTTGGTTTCCGCACTACACCCAAATTTGGGATCAGGGTAGTGAAAGGATAGTCTGCGATTTTTGGACGTGCAGCTGATAAAGATGAAATTAAAGTGGATTTACCAGCATTTGGTAAGCCAATAATCCCGACTTCTGCCAAAAGTTTTAACTCTAGCCGCAACTGCTTTATTTCCCCTGGTAATCCTGGGAGGGCGTATTCTGGGGCGCGGTTCCGGTTACTCAAGAAATGCTGATTTCCTAGTCCACCTTTACCACCTTGGGCAATCCGCAAAGACTGCTTCGGCTCGATTAAATCCCCCAGCAATTCGCCAGTTTCAGCATCATAAATGGTTGTACCACAAGGAACTTCGATGATTAAATCCTTTCCTCCTGCCCCAGTGCAGTTATTTGGCCCACCACGAGTCCCTTTTTCTGCCTGAAATCGATGGTTGTATCTGAAGTCAAGCAAGGTTTGCAGGTTTTCATCGGCGACGAAAAAGACCGAACCACCTCGTCCTCCATTACCACCAGAGGGGCCACCAGTCGGTACGTATTTCTCTCGCCGGAAGGCAACAATACCATCGCCACCCTTACCAGCTTCAACTTCAATTTTTGCTTGATCGATAAATTGCATATTTCTAGAGTCCTGTTAGCGGTAGCGGGGCATTTAGCCCGTGCTGAGTTAAGAGTCGCGAGTTATAAATTATAAGTTTTAAAACCTCATTCCTCACTCTTTACTTGTAACTCACACTCCCCACTCAGCAATCAGCACTCAAATATATGGTGAAATATCTTCGCCGCATTTATCTGCTAGATAAGAGAGGGCGCGAAAACGTAACCCCACCAGCTGCTCATATAAGGGGTTAATTTTACACATCGGCGGGATGTGGACAACCTTACGTCCAAATAAGGTGACATCTCGCTCAAAGGGACACTGGGAGGGAATCATTTTACACAAAAAGCGGGCTACTCTTGGGTCTTGGATATCTAGCCTATCAAGCCAGTCACGCAGGGGATATAGTGCATTAATTTGACGCTTTGTAAGTCCAGGGCTGGGGATAATGGGGGTAACTTGCTGTGGGTTCTCTAGGGTGTGGCGAAGGGCTTCTAGTAAATTCTCTGGCTGTTCTAAGGCTTGGCAGAACTGATGTAAAACCTCATCTTCGCTGGGGGAATAAGTACCATCTGCGATCGCTACCATGATCGCAGTCCTTAAGAAATTTTCGGCAGCTGGTGTACCTTTTCCCAACACTGCGGCTAATTCTTCTGGCGTAATTATCTCTAATGAGTCCCATTTTATTTTAGGAGCTAATTCATCTTTGGTGATGTTGGCAATTAATTCCTGTTCTTGGTCATCAAAATTACCATCTGCCCAAGCAATGGTGAGCAGTCCACGCAACCAAGCGGCAATCTGTTCACTGCTGTAGGGGGATTGAACGGTACTTGTCATAAACTCACGTCTGGTAGCTTTCCTCAGTCATTACTAAGCTACCCTACCCAGCGACTAGGAAGATAGTGGGGGAGCAATGCTCTAACAGTGAGGTGGGTAAGCAGGGGAGTCAGGGGATGCTCTTGAGGCAGGGGGGGAATCAAGAAATTAAGTGTATTTTGGACTATCTTGGCAGCAAAAATTACTAAATATTTCTCTTTACTCCCCCTTCCCCAAGTGCTCATTGGACGATGATCTCACTTTTTCGCGTTGCTCCCGATAGTGGGAGGAGCAGAGAAAATAAATTAGAGAAGTTTTAAAATCGCAAAAGTCGATCTTTAGGGTAGAATCCATTTATGGTGTTATTGAGAATTTTTATATTTAAAGTTTAAAGTTAATTTGATTGGAGTATCTCAAATATTCGTGCTAGGTCTCTTTTAGAGTTATGCATAAAGCATATTTAATTTTTGTAAATATCTATTAGGTAGATTAGATTAACTCTAAGCAATCAAGGTATTGATAATGTTTTTATTTGGCATTGAGCATGAAGTTGCTTTCCTAAGCAAAGAGGGAAAATTTGCTGATTTTTCTCACACAAAATTTGCTGATTTCAATCAAATTATTGAAATGCTACCCACATACCCTAGCGACTATCCTCAACTGCGTGTTGGGGACGCTGGTATCAAACAGAAGAGATGGTATATTGAGGGATTTGAAAGGTTTATAGACTCTGACAAGCCAATTGACTGTCTACCTAAAGGCATTGAAATCAGAACAACCATACACTCTAATATTGAAGCTGTTATTAGGGAATTATCTGAAAGTTTTTGTCTGCTACGTGAGGTGGCTGCTGATTTCGGTTTCTCACCGAGTTTAATCAGTTTTAATCCTTACAACACTCTTTTTGAGCCTCAACCTTCATTAAATGATTATGAAATAAGACGAAGACAAGCTTCTCCTGAAAAACAAACTGCCCATATTCCTATGCTTACTTATGGACCAGATTTGAATATTTCAGTGGCAGATATGTCTAGTGAAAA
>NZ_JBALDK010000071.1:0-31556 GCF_036917455.1 Nostoc sp.
AGAATTAACTTCTTTTTCATGTCCGTGCCAAGGTTGACCAATGGGGTTGCCGTGAATATCCCATAAGCGCACTGTCGAATCATTGCTGGCACTGATAATCCACTGACCATCAGGGCTAAAGGCGACAGAATTGACTTCTTTTTCATGTCCGTGCCAAGGTTGACCAATGGGGTTGCCGTGAATATCCCATAAGCGCACTGTCAAATCATTGCTGGCACTGATAATCCACTGACCATCAGGGCTAAAGGCAACAGAATTGACCCAATTCTCATATTTGCGCTGCGATCGCCCGATGACCCGATCTTGTAGTATTTGATGTAGCTCCCATAAACGTACAATGCGATCGCCACTACTGACAATCAGCTTGCCATCGGGGCTAAAGGCTAGGGAATTAACCTGTCCTTCATGTCCCCGCCAAGGTTGAGTGATGGGGTTGCCATTGATATTCCACAAGCGTATTGTCCGATCGCAGCTACCACTAATAATAAACTTGTCATCAGGGCTAAACGCTACAGAATTTATATGTCCTTCATGCCCGTGCCAAGGTTGACCGATGGGATTACCTTGGATGTCCCACAACCGCACTGTACAATCACTACTACCACTGACAATAAACTTGCTATCAGAGCTAAAGGCGACGCAAATAATTTTCGCCTCATGTTTGTGCCAGGGTTGAGTGATGGTGTTACCTTGCAAATCCCACAAACACACCGTTCCGTCAAAACCAACACTGATAAGTCCATCGCCATTTGGGCTAAAGGCGACGGAAATAACTCCTTCCTTATGTCCGCGCCAAGGTTGAGTAATAAGATTACCTTCTAGATCCCACAAACACACCGTTCCGTCAAAACCGACACTGACAATACTTACCCCAGAGGGGTTGGCGCAGCCATCGCTATTTGAGATAAAGGCGACGGAAATAATTCCTTCCTCATGTCCCTGCCACGGTTGAATAATGAGATTACCTTGTAGATCCCATAAACACAAAATTCCGTCAACACTACCACTAACAATAAACTTGCTATCAGGACTAAAGGCTACACAATTCACTTCTTGCTCATGTCTACACAAAAATTGAGGAGTAGGATTGCCAATGATATTCCACAAGCACACTGTAGAATCACTACTCCCACTGGCAATAAAATTGCCATCAGGACTAAAGGCGACACAATTTACGTCTCCCTCATGTCCACGCAAGCTATTTGTCTCTGTGGGTGTGTTCATTGCTTCTTTTAAGCTTCCTAAAACAGAAGGTAGAAGCTGGTTTGGGTATTTCTCTAGATTCTCACCCATTGTTTGAATTGCCAGCACCAAACCCTCTAGCGGTTGGACAGGAAGCAAATTCAAAACCCTGGCGGATTGCTCGCGCAGTTTTAATTCAGTCAGTGCAAGGTTTAACTTTTGAATCTCTTGTTCATTTTCTTCCAAATGGCGATCGGGCGACCCAACACTAGCATCAATAAATTGATTAGCTTGTTCGCTTAAATAACCAAATGTTTGCTCTTTTAGTTCTTTATAAGTCTTTATTTTTATAACCCGGCTGGCAATATTTTCTCTTTCCCACAGTAGATTCAGGGTGTATTGCAGAAATGGTAAAGAATCATCTTGTTGGTGAAAATCATGAATAACTTGCTCAACTAGTCCTTGTTCAAAGGTAACACCATTTCTAGCAGCAGGTTCTGCGATCGCTAACTTTAATTCGCGATCGCTCATTCTAGTGAGTATACAACTATAGTGATTATAGATACTCGCAAGTTGGGGATACTCACTAAATCTATTTACAAAATTAGATTGGATTGTTAAAACAATTTTGACAGAGCTATCTTGCTGCTGAAGCACTTGAAAGAGACTAGCAAGAAATTTGTCACGTTCTGCTTTTGGAATTTTCGTAAACAGTTCTTCAAATTGGTCAATAAAAATCAGAATGCCCTGAGAAGATTGTTTGAGTAATGTGACAATTTGTAGTAGAGTATTTTCTCTTGGTTTTAGAGCGATATCTGCTATTTTTGATTGTTTACCATAGGCAAGGAACAGACTCTTATGAAGAGATTTAAAAGGATTTTCATCTGGCTGAAAAGTTAGATTAGTCAATGTAATTTTATTATTTTCTAAATAAGGAATTAAACCTGCCCGAATCAATGATGATTTGCCACTGCTTGATGCCCCTAAAAGCAAGATTACATTATCTTTTTTTAAGCGATCGCCCAGATTAGCAATCCACTTATCCCGACCAAAAAATTTGTCTTTATCTTTAATTTCAAAAGTTTTTAGTCCTAAGTAGGGAGAGTCTATTTTGAATGGACGACAATGAATGTCTTCAAAATTACTGTCAGAAAAAAAGCCGTATTCAGAAATACATTGGACATTACATCTAATATTTATATCGCCTTCAGAACTGTTAACCATCTCATCTCCTTACCTTTGGACATCTCTGGCTAAATCTTTACCTCAGTTATAGTACCTCGGCTAATTTTTGTAAGTACCTCAACAAAATTAATTACCAAGAAAGGCAGAAGGAAGAAGGAAGAAAATACAATTCTTGCTCTCTGCCAAATGGATCTAAAGTCCCTAAATTCGGTTTTAAATACCTTTTTTCAGGGAAATTACTTAAACAAACTTCAAAAAAATGTAGTAACTTTATCCTAAAACACCGCAAATGACAAACGGGATGGAACTTTTTGATAACCTACACCTTGCTATGTTTAGCGGCAAAGGTGGAGTCGGAAAAACGACAATCTCCTGCACTTTTGCATGTCGTTGGGCGCAGAAATTTACCAATGAGCAAATTCTTTTAATCTCAACCGATCCGGCTCACTCTCTTGGAGATGTCTTACAAGTTAGCGTTGATGACATTCCTCGTTCCATAGCAGAACTACCCAATCTAGTAGTAAGGGCGTTGGATGCAAAGCGTCTGCTACAAGATTTTAAAGAACGTTATGGTCAGGTGTTAGAACTGTTAGTGGAGCGGGGTAGTTTTGTTGAAGGAGAAGATTTGCTTCCAGTTTGGGATTTAAATTGGCCTGGACTGGACGAGTTGATGGGCTTGTTAGAGATCCAACGCCTTTTTAAAGAGCAGCAGGTAGATCGAGTAGTAGTAGATATGGCTCCTAGCGGTCATACTCTCAACTTGTTTGGATTGATGGACTTTTTAGACACTTTCCTCGACTCTCTGGAACTGTTTCAAGAAAAGCATCGGTTTATTAGCAAGACCTTTGCTGGAAGTTACACACCCGATCGCGCTGACGATTTTTTGCAAACCCTGAAAGCTGAACTGTCGCAAGGTCGTCGTCTCCTTCAAGATTCTACCCATACTGCTTGTTTGTTAGTTGCGATCGCCGAACCAATGAGTTGGTTGGAGTCAAAACGATTTCTAGAAGCCTTACAAACTATGCAGATTCCTTGCGGAGGGTTAATTGTCAACCAAGTCCTTGCGAGTGCGACTGACCCAGATCGTTACCAAGAACAACAACCGCTCATCAGCCAGTATACGGATCTTGCTGACGAAAAGCCGATTTTTATTGTGCCACAGCAAGATGAGGAGCCTTTGGGAATTGTAGCCCTTAGCTATCTCATCAACCAAATCCATATTCCTCAGCTTGAACCGCTATCTCCTATCGATCTACTCCCAGTTCAATGGCCTGAAACAATTCCTCCTAACTTTGGAGATTTTCTGACCAAAGGTCGCCGCCTGTTACTAATTGGCGGTAAGGGTGGAGTAGGCAAGACCACAGTAGCAGCTGCCATTGGTTGGGCTATGGCTCAACAACATCCCGATCGTAAAATTCGCATGGTTTCTATCGATCCAGCCCACTCCTTGGGTGATGCCTTTGGTCTGAGTTTAGGACACGAACCATATCAAATAACTTCTAATCTTCGAGGTCAGGAAGTGGATGGCGATCGCATTGTCGATCAATTCAGAGCCGATTACCTATGGGAACTGGCCGAAATGATGAGTGGCGAAACACAAACAAGCGAAGCTATTGAAATTGCATACGCTCCTCTTGCCTGGCGCAAAATTGTCGATCAAGCTTTACCAGGGATTGATGAAATACTTTCCCTGTTAACAGTAATGGAATTGCTAGAGCAACAAGAAGAAGACTTAATTATTTTAGACACTGCTCCTACAGGTCATCTTCTGCGTTTTCTAGAAATGCCAACTGCACTGGTAGACTGGCTAGCTTGGATTTTCAAACTCTGGATCAAGTATCAGAATGTCCTTGGTCGTACAGAGTTTATGGGGCGTTTACGAATTTTGCGACAGCGCGTAGTCAAAGCTCAAAAAGTGCTAAAAGACCCACAACAAACAGAGTTCATTGGGGTTACACTTAACCAGGCTAGTGTACTTGCCGAACAAAAACGCCTGTTCAAATCTCTGCAAGAGATAGGTGTGAGCCAGAATTACGTTGTTCTCAACCGCTTTACTTCTACAGCAACCATTAATTGCGATGACTGCCAGACAAATTTTCCAGGTTTGACAATAGTTCGCTTACCAATGCTTCCTCGCTCAGTTCAGCCTTTAGAACGCATTCAAGCAGCAGCCGGCTGTTTATTTTAATAGCTAATTAGACTAAATACTTTCATACCCAAAGAGAAATTTATTATGCATCGCACTCCAAACCGCAGACAAATTCAAGCCCAACTTAGCACCATGCCTCCTCAACGTTCTCAAGCAACAGTTTACTTAAATGCTTACAAAATGATGTTAGAGAAAGAGCGTTTAGAGCAGGAACTAGAGAAACTCGAAGCACGCCGACATCAGATTCAGCAGCGTCTTGCTATTTTAAATAGTCAAACAATTGCTGAAGAGAACATGACCCATCAGCAAGCAAATACAGGCTTGGAGAAGAATACACCAAAATTCAAAACCTTAACATTGGAATACTAAGCTGTCACGCCTACAAGTTGCCTCATAATCTTTTAGGTAAAACCTGTAAACCCTCTCCTCTGCCCCCTGCCCCCCTGCCTCCCCTGCTATCTCAATGTGCAAATTAAAAACACAACAGTTTAAGCCTCTAACAGGGAACAGGGAATTACTGGCCATCCCACATCCTCACCGTGCAACTGAAATCGTTTACTGCGCTGATTGAGTTGAAGTTAGAGATTTTGTGAGAAGATGACCATCTAAAACCAGGCTAAGTTGCCCATTGGCAAGAATGCTAGTTCCTTGGATATAAGCAGCAACTGGGATTGCTTCCCCCAGAGGATGGATCGCAGCGGATTGCTTGCCAATGATGCAATCTACTTCTAAAGCACATCGTTTGTCTAAGTAACTAAATACTAATAAAGGCTTATCCTGCTTGAAAGCATTTAGTGTGTCTGGGCTGTAGGTAGTAACTGAGGTGGGAAGCTGGTTAGGACAAGTCAGCACCTCAGTCAATAAGTGGATAGGAACGAGCATTTCTGTTGTTAGATCCTCACGATCGCAACCAAGGAAGCCACTGGTGCCAGAAGACTGCAAAAATAACACGCGTCCCGCTTGAGTTTGGATAATTTGTTCGGACTGCGATAGACAAATCTGCTCAACAGAATCGGCAACAAATGCATAGACTCTGGAGTTAGCTTGACAGACAATAAGTTGAGCAATTTTTTGATCGAGGGGAATTTGGAGCGAGAAGGCTGTACCATGTCCAGCTTTAGACTTCAATACTATTCTTCCCTGAATAGCTGTTAATTGCTTACAAACTTCAGTTAATTCTACTCCTAACTCTAAGGCAGCGCGATCGCATAAAACAGATGAAACCTCTGGTTCGATTACCAGTTCTTGTAAGATATCCCCTGGTTTTGTCAGGGTGAGTCCTTGGGCTAAAGCTTCTTGATAAATTTGAGATAAGTTAATTCCTGCGCCATCATCACAGCCATCAATAATCAGTTGATTTCCTTGCTGATAAACTTGAATTTCAATAATACCGTTGCTATTTTTACCTAGCTGTTGGCGTGTTTGTCCAGACTCAATACTTTGCTCTAGTAAATAGCAGCTTATATGCAACAGGAGAGCATGGAGGCGATCGCTAAATGCCCGATTGACTTGGATATCGCTAACTTGTAAATGTAGTCTAGCAGACTTATCTTGTAGAGCTTGTAACTGAGACCAAAGCCGATGCAACGGTTCTAAGGCTACTTTTAAAGGAATAGTTGTAACTGTTTTGACTAAATTGGAAGAATGCTTAAGTAAATTTTCCTGCTGTATCAGTTCTTGTTTGAGTTGATGATGATTGTTATTCAGCGAATCAACAGTTGATGCCACCTGAGACGCTTCAGCCAAAACAGATTGCAGAGTACTGTATAATTGCTGAGAGCGAGAAGCAGCTAGGGGAGAAAGGGTATCTGAAATTGCTGCTAAACGTCCTGACCATTCCTGTAGATTATCAAGCAGGTGTTGTAATCGTTTAACTTGTCGGAGCAGCCGCCCGATCGTATGTTGCTGTTGTTCTTCTTGACAGGCTTGCTGATTATATGTAGTTAATAATGTTGCAACTAGCGTGTTTAGTTGTTCGAGATGCTTAATATTGATGGGTGTAGCGGTTGGAATACTTGTTGCAACAATGGTAGAAATGGATTCTTGCAAAGAGAGTGCATAGCGATCGCTAACAGATTTAACTAGGGATGCAACAGAAGTTTCAGTAGGTAGGGAAAAATCCCCCAACCAAGCATGAAAATCTCCTTCGTCATACTCCTTCGGGTTTGCTAGTTCCCCTACATTGATGGGAAGCTGCTCGGTATCTACGTGAACAAGGCTGCTAGACTGGGGGCTAGTTTCATCTATTAGTTCCCTGTCAAGACTTTCCTTGTCTTTAACGATAACTTGCTCCGCAGAAGATTCTACCTTGGCCAAGCGATCGCCAAATTGAATAACTGGTTGATGTTCCTGCGGTTGCTCTATCGATGTCTCAAAGTTTGTTTCCTGGCGATCGCCAAATTCTGCTTGTAGACGAGCAACAATGGCAGACATCCGCTCCAGAATTTCTACTTCGTCAATTTGCGAGGCTGTTAAAAATGCCATCAACAGCATCTGTAGACAATCTAATCCTTCCGATAACAGGGAGGCGATTGAGGCGTTGACAGTTGCCCGATACTGATGCAACAACTGAAAAATCTCTTCTAGTGCAGTTGCAACTATGGCAATGGCATCTAACTCAGCTGCTATGGCAATCGAATGTAGAGAGCTAGCAGCTTCCATGAGAGCCAAAGCTGTACCAGGGTTACTGTCTTTTGTATAGTTAGGCAACTCCTGCTCCAAGAACAGCAACAGATCGATCGCTTCTTCTAGGAAGCGATCGTCGTTCTGCGGTTGGGGGACAAAATCGGTACTCATGAACAACTCTCAGTTTCTATGGGGTTTGTGACAATTCTATGGCTTCGATATTGTTTGGAGGCTACAAGCCGCGATGTCGGCGATCGCTTTGAATTGCTCCTGGATTTGGGCGATTGACTCCAACCCAGCACTGATTTGGCGATCGCACGGTTCGATAGCAGAAGCAACGTCTGCTGCTGCCACCTGGAGTTCCTGGAACCATTCCTCTATATTTAGGGTGCTGTCGCGGGCTTGACGGGCGAGAATTTCCACCTGTTCGGCAGCAGCTAACAAACCTCTTTCTTGCTGGCTAGCTTTTGTAACTTCGATGGCTGTATTCAAGGACAAAACCTGAATTTTGGTACTCAAGCCTTCCACAAGATCAATAAAGCCAGAAGCTTGCTGGCAAAATTCACCAAGGTATTGCAGCTGTTTATTAGTAATAGCAACAGTATCTTGAATACACATTAAATGCTCGCCGGCAAGCTCGGCGATTCTGGCTCCTGCTTGTACAGCTTGGCTCACCTGCTGAAATGGCACTAGTAACTCTAACCGATCAGCCTTTTGGGGAGGCGATGACACCTGTTGAGCAGGTGGAGCTACTATTTCAGCCCAGCGCAAGTTAATTGTCAATATCATTCCTACTTGTTGTAGCAAACTGCGCTCTGCTTCTTGCCATTGTCGGGGTTCAAGGCAACGATGAATAACTAAAAAACCCCAGGGCTGTTGTTTGACAATTAAGGGTAAGCACAGGCTAGCTTGCACCTGAAAGCGTTGCCAAAATTGCTGTTGGCGGGGAGTTAATTCTAATACTTCAGTTAGGTTGTTGAGTAAGTTTTGTCCGTCACTAACATCGGGTTTATTAACAAACAAATTTATCGGTAGGGATTGGTTGAGTAGGGATGTCCAACCTGCTTGTGTAACTTCAGCGATCGCTCGACTGCGATTATCTTCCTCAAAACGATAAATCAAAACGCGATCGGCGTTGAGAACATCTCGCAGAGCGGTAACTGTAACCTCCAAAAGTGCAGTTTGATTTTTTGTCTGCTGCATTTGCCGATCGATAGCCGCAAGTTGTTCTCGCTGGAGCTGAAAAGCCCCTCGAACATTTTCATCGTTGTCACTGGGCGAATCCTTAGCCAAAGCTTGGATAAAAGCTTCAATTTGACTTACCTTCTGCTGCAATTGAGCGACCTTTGGCCCCTTAGCAGATTGAAAGACTGCTTTGATTAGAGCCACATTAGCCAAAATTTCTTCTATCTGGATTTCATTTTCAACAGGCTGGGTTTCAGAATTAGGGTCTAAAGTTGCGATCGTCACAGAAAACTCCTTGGCAGCATCAAGTCAAATATAAAAAGCAGGGGAGCAGGGGGGCAGGGGAGCAGGGGGGCAAAGGAGAGTTCAAATACCAAGTTCTTTCCCCTCCGCCCCTCTGCCTCCTGCCTCTTATCAGTGGGTTTGCCATTGTAATGTCTGGGCGATCGCTCTGGTGTCTAAAATCCAGCGATCGCCTGGCAGAATACCTCGAACAAAATTTAGTAGTTTGTTTGGGGAAAAGTCGGTTGGTGCCGATTGTGCTTGCTGTAAATCCTGCCACTCTACATCGTAGACATGAGCCACCAAAAACCCGATTACCTGATTTTGCAGTTCGATAACCAGAACCATTGGCTTTTCTGGTCGTGACTGCCGCTTCAAAAGCGGCGCATAACCAAGCAAATGTTCCAAGTCAACCACCCGCAGCATCTGTCCTTGCCAATTATAGAAACCTAAAATCCAACTTGGTAAGGCCGGGGCTGGGGAAATTTCTTGGCTAGCGAGATGAATAATGTCCTGTAATGAGTGGAATGGTAGCAATCCACTTCCTCGATCGCCCAAGGAAAAACGGAGAAATCTTTGCCGTTGTTCGCCTGATGTCAGCCCAGGAGTCAATGACTGGGTTGTTCCGGGCAACCCCAACTTATCAGCCAATATCTGGCTCATACCAAAAAGAAGTACTTTGAGTGGTTCCTCGTTCGGTGCTACAGGCAAAACAGCCATGTGGCTAACACAGCTTAACTCCGCCACTTGCCGATAAGACCACGGCACCGGACGCACTGCTTCTAAAGGAATATCGATTAAGGCAGGGGGCTTGTCTACAGGAATGCCACAAATTTCCCCAGTCCGGGTTTGAGTCAGAAGTAAGAAACGTCCTGAAGTGTCAACCGCAGAGAGAACTTGATCCGCCTGTTGAGGTTGTACTTGCTGAATGAACTTCTGGCGCAAGTCCACAATTGTGATCGTTTGCGCTCCCAAATCAACCATCCCGATACCACTTTCAACCGTACTGCGAATCGGGGGACAAGCCATCACCTTGAGAACTGCACCAACTGGCAGGGCAAATAAATAGTCTGCGATCGCAAAAACAACGACTCGTAGGGAGTCGCGATCGCTCACAGTGCCAGATAATCGCTTAAACGGAAAGGGAGTGTTAAGCATAGGAGGTTACGGGTGGGGGCAGGGGGGCAGGGGGAGCAGGGGGGCAGAGGGGCAGAGGGGCAGAGGGGCAGGGGGGCAGGGGGAGCAGGGGGGCAGGGGGCAGAGGGGCAGAGGAGTAGGGGGGTAGGGGAGAAAGAATATTAACGCTTCATTAGCCAAGGTGAGGGGTCAGTAATCATATTCACCAAACCACCTAAGATCCGATTGTAGATTCCATATAATTCTCTGCCTAATTCAACATCCAAATAATTGCACTTAACAGCAAATTCAATCCATGTTTGTGTTTCTGCTGCCTCTGCTTCCGAGTCATTGAGTTTAGCCACAAAAGCTGCTTCATATCTACGCTTTCTCCAAGCTTCAGCTAGATTTGCACAAACAGAACGTGATGATCTACGAATCTGATCAGTTAATGAATACCGCTCCTCGACAGGAAACTTTTTAGAGAGTTCAAAGATTTTCATGGCTGCATCAAATGCCATTTGATAAACTTTCAAGTCTTGATGATTTTTAATTGGTTCTTTTT
The DNA here is from genome assembly GCF_036917455.1 of Nostoc sp. GTDB lineage: Bacteria > Cyanobacteriota > Cyanobacteriia > Cyanobacteriales > Nostocaceae > Nostoc. The sequence goes on from NZ_JBALDK010000071.1 coordinate 10,290, forward strand.
CCATTTCCATCTACTCCTCTACTCCTCTGCCCCCCTGCCCCCCTGCCTTATTTCAGAACTAGTTCAGCGATCGTGGCGAGGAAATTCTGTTCTGAATAGGGTTTGGTTAGGTAAGCTTTTGCTCCTAGAGCTAAAGCTAATTGGCGGTGCTTCTGTCCGCTACGGGTAGTTAGCATCACGACAGGAACCCCGGACAAACGCTCGTCTTGGCGACGGTGTTCTAAAAACTCAAATCCATTCATCTGCGGCATTTCAATGTCACAAATCACTAAATCAACATCACCGTGTTGCAGCATTTGCGCGATCGCCTCTCGACCATCGCCTGCTTGCAACACTTGGTAATCGGCTTTCTGGAGCGTCTGCACCAAACTTTGTCTTTGTACAACCGAATCTTCCACCACTAACACCATTAGTCGGTTAGGTTGAGCAACGGCTGTATTGATTTCCATCGGCTGTTGCTGCGGTTGCGTTATCGTTAAGGTTTGCTGCCCCTCTAGAGTTAGAACAGGCTCAGGCGCGGGCAATAGTTTAGTTGCAATTGATGCCGGGGAAGTCGGCATCATATCTGTCTCCCAGGTTTGCCGAACTAACTCCAACGGGTCAACGATTAGGGTAAGACTACCATTGCCCAACACGCTGTAGCCTTGGATGTAACTAGGTAAAGTTAGGACTCTACCGAGGGATTTAATTACTAATTCCTGCTCGACTAAAATCTGATCGACTTGCAAACACAGGTATTGATGCTCTGTTTCCAACAGCAGCAGAGGTTCGACGGTGTTCCGTTGTTTGACAGGAAAAGGACTTAGGTTTAAATTGTGGTCTTGGGTGAATAATGGATATTTGTAATCCAGCAAATTGGCAAGCGAGCGGATGGGAACTAGTTGCTGACTTTGCCCTTCTCCCCACTGCCAGAATTTTTGGCTGCCTTGCCCGTGTAAAGATTGCTGGACTTGAATCTGCTCTGGCTGCGGTAATAAAACCTGGCTAACTCCTTCAGACAGCAAGCCATAAGTAATACCTTGAGATTGACAAACGAGCAAGCGTGCTGTTGTCAAGCTCAGGGGCAATTGTAGGATGAAGGTGGTTCCCTGCCCTGAAAGCGATCGCACCACAATCGAACCTTGTAAAGTTTGCAATTGTGTGCGAACGACATCTAAGCCGATACCACGGCCAGATAACTCACCAACCTGCTTGGCGGTAGAAAAGCCTGGTTCAAATAATAACTCTGCCAGTTGGTCTTCTGAGGCGTAGGCGGCTTGTTCGGGAGTCAGCAGGTGTTTTTCTATAGCTCGCTGACGGATTGCTTCCCAGTTTAAGCCTTGACCATCATCCCGTACTTCAATAGTAGTGCGGTTGCCTTGATGATAGGCTTTAATTGTAATTGTTCCGGTTTCTGTTTTACCCTGCTGGCGACGGGTTTCTATCGGTTCAATGCCGTGATCGAAGGCATTGCGAATCATGTGCAGCAAGGGATCGTACAACTGCTCAGAAATGGCTTTATCCACCAGTACCTTCGTACCGCCAAGCTTGAGTTCAACAGGCTTATGATAAGTTGCTACCATCTGTTGCAAGAGGCGCGGTAATCGATTCAACACTGTTCCCAGTGGAACCATTCTGGCTTGCAACAAATCTTCCTGCGCTCCTGAAAGCAGTTGCTTGCGCTTTCCGAGACTGAAGCGAGATTGCTGCACTAAGCCATTAACAGCCTCAATCCGTTCTCCTAATTGCACCATGTCTTCTGTAAGATTTTGCAGGAGAATGTGCAACTCGCTATAGTTATCCATTTCTAAGGCATCAAAATTGGATTGTGCCTCGGTAGCAGAGATAACTCGTGGAGATCCATGTATACGCTGCTTGCGTTCGGGAAGCAGCAGATGTCGATCCGACCAAGTAAAAACTTTACTAAGTTGTTGTTGACAGTACAAAAACTGTAGTAGAGTCTCTTGAGCTGCTTTCTGGATGTGGTTAGATTGCAGGTTTTGTTGGTTTTCGCTGATTAGCAATTCCCCAATTGTATGGCTGAGGCGATCGAGTTGTTTGATCGCGACTCGGATACTGGGAAGTGATGCCGATGATTGAGCCTGGAGGCTTGGCGCTGGTGGTGGAGAGGCTGGCCGATCTGAGTCTAAGTATCGGCAGGATGTCTGTGGATCTCCGATCCAGATTGACTGTAAAATCCGCTCTATGGCAGAGGGGGCTACTACCGAATCCTGAGAATGAGAAATAGGTTCCAGTACCTCCGGTGCTTTCGGTACGGAGTTATCAGTCCGCTTCGGGAAAAACGACCAAATTGATTCCGCTTCGCTGGCACTGAGAAGGGGGGATGGCTTATTCTCAGTTGTAGTCGTTTGTGTTGGTTGAGCAGCGATCGCAACTGGCTGCTCTTGCTGTTCTGGGACAGGAATGGTTATTCCTGCCCATTGTTGCAATTGTGGAGATATCTCTCCCCCTTGAGTGCGATCGCCAGCCAGTACTGCTGCTTGAGCCGCTTTAAAATTTTCTAAAGCCACCTGAGCAATTTGCAATACTTTATCTGGATGTGCTTTGAGCGCGTTTAAGATCGCCTGGGCAATTTCTTCCAATCCAGATAAGCCATAAGATGCTGCTAATTCAACAAAAAATTCGGCTTGGGAGTTGAGTGTTGTTTGAATTTGTTGCGGATCTTGGCTTTGGATGTCAGCTTCAAGTTGTTGCAAATCCTGGGGTACACTCCCGGAAAAGATTGACTCTACGACATCAAAGCCAAGTTCTTCCGAAGTGGGAAGCGGAGCCTCACGACCAAAAAAGTCACCTAGTTTATGTTGGAGTTGGGCGAAGATTGAGGCAGTTCGATCGAGTATTTCTGCCTCATTGCAGGATAAGCCCATCAAGGCTGCACTCAATGGAGTTCGCAGGCACTCATAAGCATCTAGAAGCAAAGCACCCAATTCTGGATCGATTTCCAGTTCTGGAGCGTATAACGCTTGGAATACATCTTCCAAATGATGGGCAATTGTCTGAATAGTTTCTTGCCCAACACTGGCAGCACTCCCTTTGATAGTATGGGCGCTTCGCATCAAGGCATGAACTTTGTCTATTGTTTTTTCATCGAGTAGACCGATCAGATTCTGCTCAATGGTTTGCAACAACTCTGCCGCTTCCGCAAGAAAAGCCTGCTCTTGATTACTGGGATCGGGGTTCATAACACAATACGCTTGGGTTAAGGAGATTTATCTGTTAAGGCAGGCAGGGGGGGCAGGGGGAGCAGGGGAGGTAGGGGGAGCAGGGGAGGCAGGGGAGGCAGGGGGAGAGAAAAAAGCTTAAGTGAACGGTATTGGTTACTAACATGTTTTGCGAGATTAGTCAACTTTGAACTGGCTAACACTGGTTTCCAGTTGTTGTGAAGTCATCCGTAGTTCCTCAAAAGACTCGGAAATGTGCATGGCACTTTCTGAAGTCTTGCGGGCGATCGCCGAAACATCCATCATCGCTTCTGTCAATATCTGAGATTGCTGACTTTGAGTGGAAACTGCTTGAGTAATTCCTTGCACCAGTCCACCAATTTCGTTGGTAGCTGCCACGATCGCACTCAGGGAATGACGAGTCTCATCAATCAAGTTCGAGCCTTGGACAACTTGGGTAATCCCTATTTCCATTGCTTCGGTAACTTCGTTGGTGCCACTTTGAATTTCTTGCACGAGTCGCTCAATTTCTGTGGTAGCACTAGCCGACTGATAAGCCAGGGAACGAACTTCATCTGCAACCACCGCAAAGCCTTTGCCATACTCTCCAGCACGGGTAGCCTCGATCGCCGCATTGAGTGCCAGCAAGTTAGTTTGAGTGGCAAAGTTTTCAATCAGACTCACTACTTTCGAGATTTTCTGAGAAGCTTCACCGAGGCGCTTAATCTTCTTCGCTGTTTCCGACACGGTTTCCCGAATCTCCAAAATGCCCTCTACGGTTTTTTCCATCAGGGAATCGCCAGCTTGGACGGTTCTATTAGCTTCTTGAACGGCCTGCCCGACTCTTTGGGCATCAGCAGCGACTACCTGGGTCGAAGTTACCATCATTTGTAATTGTTCCAGAGCGCGTTCGAGCCGTTCTCCCTGCTGTTGAGCTTGATCGGATAGTTTGACTACTGAGGTGGTGCTGTTGCTGGAAGTTTCACTCACCCTGCTGGCAGCAATCTGCACTTGTCGCACTAAATCTCGCAAACTTTGGATCGTAGTGTTGTAACCATCAGCGATCGTCCCAATTTCATCTTCAGATAGGGGAGCGCGAACGGTGAGATCGCCACTGAAGGATGGTTCCAAAGCCATGAGAACGCGCATTGCTCCTTGTTGGAGTTTTTCGCGGGCGGTGCGTTCGCGCTCTGCTGCTTCTGCTAGTTGCTGCTCTTGAATACGCACCTGTGTTAGGTAATCTGCAAGATTGAGGGCAATACCAATCTGGACGCTGGCTTGGTTGAGAACATCTTCCTCGGATTGCTCCCACTGGCGGGGTGCGCTATTTTGATAAACTCCCATCAACCCCCAGAGCCGATCTTCTTGAAAAATCGGAGCAATCATGTAGGCTTTAGTTCCCCACATTTCTAACAATTGGATGTGACATTCGTCATGACCGACACTATATATATCGTCAACCCGCAAACTTTCTTTGCGGACATAACGCCCTCCTTTGTTGTACTGGAGATAGGTATCTCTAACTTTAGCAAGGCTAGTTCCCACTAACTTAGGCCAATCCCCAGTCACAGACTCAACTACAAATTCTCCAGACCAATCAGGCTCAAAACGGTAAACTCCAACTCGATCTGCTTTGAGTAGCTGACGAAGTTCAAGGGTTGCAAACTGGACAAATTCCAAAACATTACCATGACTTTGGGCCATCTCTGTCAACCGACTTGGCAAGCGATAGGAAAATCGGGCGTTTGCTACTTCCCGTTCTGCCAGTTTTATCAGTTCCTCATTCTTGGTTAAGGTTTGTTGTAAGTATTGCGATTGCTGGACTGCAACCCCAAACTGTGTACCGATTTTCGTTACCAAGTTGATTTCATTATCTTGCCATTGCCGCGGCCCGTCATTCTGATATGTTCCTAATAAACCCCAGAGCTTGTTTCCGGCAATAATCGGGGTGATGATATAGGCTCGAATCTGGAATTGTTCTAGAATTTTCAAGTGGCACTGGGCATGACCAGCAGTGTAAATATCATTAATCACAAAGGTCTCGTTGTTGCGATAGCGTCCACCTTGGGTTTGTTGTAAGTGTTCGTCTTCCCATACAGTCTTGATATCGGGGCCAACCAAAGCTATCCATTCACGACTTACGGATTCGGCAACAAACTCCCCACCCCAATCTGGATTGAAGCGATATACGGCTAGCCGATCGCATTCCAAATGCGATCGCAATTCTGGTAAGGCATTGCGGAAAATTGTATCTAGCTCCTGAACTTGGCGGATTTTTTCTGACAGCCTTGTTAGCGCTCGTTCCCCTTCTGCGGTTCTGGCTAATTCTGCATTCTTCTTCTTGAGCTGTTCGATATACCTAACCTGTTGCAAGCCTATACCCATTTGCACAGCTACTTTTCGCAACAGTTGCACATCCTTGGATTTCCACTGCCGAGGGCCAGTATTTTGGTATGCTCCTATAAAGCCCCAGAGTTTGTTTCCAGTAAAGATAGGAACAATTGTGTAAGCCTTGGCCTGGATTTTTTCTAATATCTCTAGGTAGCACTGAACGTGACCGACAGTGTAAATGTCATCGACAACAAAGGTTTCATAATTGCGATAGCGTCCGCCCTGAGTTTCTTGCAAGTGCTCGTCCATCCAAATCGTTTTGATGTCGGAACCCCCTAAAGACAGCCATTGATCTTTTACGGATTCGGCAACAAACTCCACACTCCAATCTGGATTGAAGCAAAATACTGCAAGGCGATCGCAGTGTAGTTGTTCGCGTAAAGTTGGCAGCACATTCAAGAAAATTGTATCTAGCTCTTGAGCTTGACGGATTTTTTCCACCATCCCTGTCAGCACTTGTTCCTCTTCTGCTGTCCGCGCCAACTCTGCATTCTTCATCTTCAGCTGTTCGATGTACTCAACTTGCAGCATACTAAACCCCAACTGAATGCCCAATTTGGCCAGCAATCGCACCTCCTCGGAATTCCACTGGCGGGGGCCGCTATTTTGGTAAACTCCTAACAAGCCCCAAAGTTTGTTTCCAGCAAAAATCGGGGCGATGATGTAAGCTTTAACTTGGAATTGCTCTAACAAATCGATGTGGCACTGGGCATAACCAGCAGTATAGATGTCATTGACGGCCAAGGTTTCATTGTTGCGATAGCGTCCGCCTTGGGTTTGCTGTAGGTGTTCGTCTTCCCATACGGTCTTAATATCGCGGCCAACCAAAGGTAGCCAGTCACTTCCTACAGATTCAGCAATAAACTCACCACCCCAGTCAGAGTTGAAGCGATATATTGCCAGGCGATCGCATTTGAACAACTGCCGCAATTCTGCCAAGGTAGTGCGGTAGATGGTTTCTAGCTGTTGGGACTGACGCATTCTCTCCGCCATTCGGGCGATCGCGTTTTCTACTTCAGCTACTTGGGTCATTTCTATATTTTTTAACCGTAGCTGTTCGATATATTCAGCTTGCTGGAGGGCAATGCTCAACGGTTCGCCGATCTGCAACAAAGCACCGATTTCTTCTTCAGTCCATTTCCGCATATCAGAATTCTGATAGGCTGCTAACAAACCCCAGAGATTACCAGCCCGGAAAATGGGAACAATGATGTATGCTTTGGCTTGAAACTTCTCTAATGCTTCTAAATAGCAAGGTGAAAAACCAGCAGTATAAATATCGTTGACTTTACGAAAGCGCTTTTCTTTAGCGTACATTCCCCCCTGCGTTTCCTTAAAATAGGTATCTGTATCAGGTTTAGCAGAGGAGCCATAGTCCTTAATATTGCAACGCTCTGAAGATATCAAACCTGTTTTTAAAATGCCATCTTCTTCCTGCATTTCTAACAGTGACGACCAACCAGCAGCCACAGATTCAGCAATAACTTCTCCACTCCAGTCTGGATAAAATTGATAAACGACTGTGCGATCGCATTTTAAAAATCGCCGTAACTCTTGGGTGGTAGTGCGGAAAAGGGTGCGAAGATCCGTTGCTTGCCCAATCTTTTCAATGATGCCGAAAACAGTACGTTCTCGTTCAACAATTTTGGCTGACTCCTCAGAGCGGTGATAAAGTTGTTGCTGATATTGCACCTGTTGAATAGCAATACTAGACAAAGTTGCAACCTGCACCATTAGTCGAACTTCACTATCTTTCCACTGACGAGGCTGAGAATTTTGATAAGCAGCGAGCAAGCCCCACAACTTTTCTCCCTGGAAGATGGCAACAATAATGTATCCTTTGGCTTGATAGGTTTCTAAAACTTTGATATAGCAGTCAGAAAAACCAGCACTGTAGATATCATTAGTGACTCGATAAATCTGTCCGCGATGGAAATTTTTGCCTTGGGTGTGCTGAATGTAGCTATCTGCATTGAGCGATCGCCCTGTTGTCCCAACTAATCCCCCTTCGTCTGCAAGGTTCCTAACACTGCAATAGTTAACGTTATTGACAATTGCTGGGTTGTTTCGCTGTTCTTCTAATAAAGAAACCCACTCAGATCCAGCAGATTCAGCGACAAATTCCCCACTCCAATCTGGCTGGAAACGATAAATTGCGACGCGATCGCATTTTAGTGACTGTCGCACTTCTTGAGTGGCAACGCGAAAGATGGTATCCAAATCTTTGGACTGGAGAATTTTATTCGCTACACCCACAAGGATTTGGTCTTTTTCCACTTCTTGTTGCAATGTAGCTTGAATCACGGTAACTTGCAGTTGCGCTTCTAATTCCTGCTTGATCAATTTTAGTAAGCGAATTTCAGCATTTTGCCACTGGCGAGTAGCAGTGCATTGCTGCACTACCAACAAACCCCAAACCTCATCTTTTACTAAGATTGGCAAACTCACACAAGCTCTAACCTGAAACCGCTCCATGAGTTGCTTTTGGTAAGGAGACAAGTTTGCAGTGTAGGTATCTGCGATCGCAACTAATTTTTCTTGTTGATAAAGCTTGGCAGAACCTAACCCAAAAGTGACAGAGGGCAGTTTTTCCTTCAGCATTGGGGTAAAACCATCCCTCATCGCCTCCGCAACAACTATCCCCAGCGTCGGATTCGTAAACTCATACAGCACCACGCGATCGGCTTGCAGTGCGCTTTGTATCTCCATGACAGCAGTAGCAAGCAAGGTATCTAGATCGGAAAATTGGCGGATTTTGCTAGCGATCGCCTGTACTTGCTCTACCTCTAATCCATCTCCTCCGTCTTGATATGGCAACACACTTAGCAGTTCTTTTAACTTGCGGATTCTGTCTCGCAATGGCCCTGTTTCTACCCAATCAGCTTGATCCAGTTCAGTTCGTAATTCTTCTAGAGCGGAGGTGATTTGCTGTTTTGCTGGTACATCAACGGTATGCCCGTTATCAGTTTCTTTATAACCGTTGCTGGAATTTGACTGAGGTTGGCTCGGTCTAAGATTGTGTTGCGCTACCATGATCTTTCTTGCTATGAAGGTTGTCGGAGTTAATTAAGTAGAATGCAAAGCGGAGGCTAATTACTAAGAAAGGCAGAAGGCAGAGGGCAGAAGGAAAGAAGTATTAATAAAAACTGTCTTTTCTGGCTAGGTCTGAGCCACAGTTAAAAAAAAGAATTGTATTGAGACGCGTAGCACGAGATACAAAGCATAGCTCCCTCCTGCCTTCTGCCTCCTGCCTTTCTTCGGTAAGAAGCTCTGAACTTTAAAGAGGCTGAAGGGCTTGAATCACAATCTGGGTGTCAAGTAACATCAAAGGGCTACCTTGAGAATCTACAAAGTAACCCTGTAAAAATGAGCCTAGTCGGCCAGGTAACATCGATGTCGAAATCTCTAACCGCTCTTGGGGATCGTGAACTTCAATGGTATTGACTTGCTCTACCAACAGCCCGACGGTTTGATTCTGGACTTGAACAAGCATCGCCATGCCAGAGTTACGCACACTTTCTCGCCGACACCAGTGTGTTGCTCCTAACAAAGCTGCTAAATCAAGAATCCAGATCGCTTCTCCCCGCCAATTCATTATGCCTAATAAGAATTCTGCTACCTGCGGTACTGGCAAAATCTCGGTCAGCGCAACCTGAATTACTCCCCGCAAATCAGCTAATGGGAGTAACCCATTTACCTTTCCATTCAACGGAAATCTTAAAAACCTCTGGTTGTTTCCTTGAGAAGAGTTTTCAAGTCGAAATTGGCTATTAATAGGTAGCTCTCTAAAGCTATCATTGGCCTGTACCATTGCCCTAGTTTCCTTTAGCGAATAAATTTATTAACAGTCTGGAGCAAGGTATTTTCATCTACAGGTTTGACCAAATAGCCATCGGCACCACTCATATTGCCCCAAGTTTTATCAACATCTGTATTTTTAGTTGAGCAAATCACTACCGGGATTCCTTTTGTTGTCGGATCGGCTTTCAATTTGCGGCAGAACTCAAATCCACTTTGGCCAGGCAAAATTAAATCCAGTAGAATCAAGTCAGGTTTTTGTTGTTTCAACCTGAGTTGAGCCTCTTCACCACTGCGAACTTCATAAACTGAATATCCTCCTTGCTCTAGGTAACGTGTCATCTTTTCGGATTCTGTGAGGCTATCTTCAACTAAAAGAACTTTTTTCATTTTTTTCTAATTATTTAATTTAGAATTTGACAAATTATTGCGACAAATGAATTAACACCAACCCAGATGTATACCAATCCGATTTGATTTCTGAATCACTCGTAGAGGTAAGGGACTGGGGATTGGGGAACTCGGGGTCCCCTCTGGGGATTAGGGGCGATGGGGACTGGGGACTGCGAAGAAGGAATAAAGGTGTACTGAGTTTTGTTCAAAAATCAAATATGAGTCCTATAGAAAGCAATTTCCAATCAAAAACCTGTTTTGAAAATGGATGTAGGGGAGCCACTGACATGACTACCGCTTCAACTTAAACACTTAAATACTTTTGAAGCATATTGAGTACTTTGTCTGCTTCTACAGGTTTACCCAAAAAGTCAGTTGCTCCTACTAATTTTGCTCGCATCCGATCTACTATTCCATCTTTACCCGTTAAGATGACAACCGGCACATTTTTGAGACCGGGAGTTTTACGGATTCGAGAACAAATTTCATAGCCATTGACTTTTGGCATCAAAAGATCCAAAAAAATAAAGTCGGGCTTGTTTTTGATTAGCTGTAAAATTGCTATCAAGGAATCTTGAATGCCAACAAAGCGATAACCTTGATGGGTCATAATTTCCTCCAAACTGCGACAGATCATCGGACTATCATCTATACAGGCTACTAAAGGTCTTGAGACATCAATAATTGCTTTCCTAGCTGCTGGGGGGGCAAATTGTATAACAGTGTTCTCTTCTTTCTTCAGTGAAGAATTGGAATTATTAACTGCACTGGACTGATTAACAATTTCTTTACTAGTCGCTGGGGGAGCAACTTTTTTGAAATTGGGTGCAACTTGTATAACAGTGTCCTCTTCTGTTTTTAGTGAAGAATTGGAATTATTAACTGCACTGGATGGGTTGCCAGTTTCTTGACTAATCCCAACCTTCCTGAGTTTTGGGGTGGGTGAAAAAGCGATCGCCCCTGCTTTTACCAATGGTATTAATAACCGAGTCAAAGCTAAGACATCCCGACCGCTTTTTTGTCCTAGACCTCGTAAAGTTTTTGTGCCATCAACTAGAGCAATAATCTGTTTAGAGGATGCTTGTCCTTGGAGTAGCTCAATTTTTTGAATGATCGGAAATAAATTGGGCGAGCAAGTAGCCAGTCCTGCATCTCGCCATTCTTGCCAGGCTTGTGTAGCCTGTTTCAAGACTTCCTCAGTTGGTATTACAGCTAGGAGAACCCCAGGAACTTCACCAACAACGGTAGTATGTGATAACTGCCCTGCTGGATTGTCGCCATTTTTTTTGGCTTCAATGTACTGCATTATATCAAACAGGACTTCAGCTATTGAGCTTGTAATCAGGCTAACAAGTTGTTGTTGTTCGATTAATTTTTGTTCTCGCAACTTAACAAGAATGGAATACTCGCGATAATTTTCCTGGGGAGAGACAAGGCGCTCCATCTGTGTCACATCCAGATTAGAACAGTACCGCAACAAGTGTCGTCGCCATCGCTCATCGGCATTAGAACCGCCAGCCTGCCAAATTAATCGTCCTAAACGAAAATATAGCGTCCAAGTCGGCCCATCCCTTGCTTCAAGATTCAGCCTACCTGTAAATAATTTAGTTTGAAGTTGGTTGATCAATTGATTCACAATGGATCGCACCTCCTTATATATCTTGAGTTTTGCATTTATATTAGAATTTCTCAAACAATCCAGCTTACTAACTTCATTGTGAGATTGCCAATAGCACAGTTCAAAATCTTGATTGAGCTATCCCAGCTTGTTATATCCCTTTCCAATCTGGATATTTTTAAAGTTCAAAGTCGGAAGTTTGAACAAAGATTTAAGCTCTTTTCCTAATTATTAATAGGTTAACTTTTTGCAATATTACATCTACTGAGCATATTGCTTGTATAGATGGAGTTGCAATACAGACCGGAAAAAGATGGAAATGTTGAATACTAGAAAGCATAGACCAGCTTTAATGCTTATCGATTGTGTATGCTGCTTAAGGCGACAGATAAGCTGTTGTGTTTTTAATTTGCACATTGAGACGGCAGGGGAGAGGGTTTACAGGTTTTACCTAAAAGATTATGAGGCAACTTGTAGGCGCGACAGCTTACAAGCGATCGCCCAACAGCTAGTCTGCAAATACAAAAAATCAGCTTGAATGTAAGTTTGTCAAGAAATTGCTTGTTGCCGAATAAAGTATTGGCGATCGCGTTGTTCTAGTACACCTTGCTTGATCAAGGAGCGCAGGACATCAATCGTTTGCACCCGGCTTAAGCCTATCACTTCTTCAATTTCTATCAGAGTAGCTCCTTCAGCTTGCTGAATGTATTGCTGCACTTTAGATTTAACAGTATCTGCATTCGAGGCAGGCACTTTCTTAGTCATGGTATTGGCGGAAGGACGGAAACCAGTGGCTTTAATTGCAGAACGGGAAATTGACAATTTTGGAACTGTTACAACTAATTTCTCTTCTTTAGCAGGAGTCGGGGAAACTGCTTGTTCGTGAGTGTAATCGCCCCAAACACTGTTATGTAAGATTTCCCGGAAATTTTGCAAATCTTGGAATAATGCCTGAGCCTTTGCTGACCTCTGTTGGCGGTATTCTTGCTGGCGTTGCCAGACATCTGTTTTTATTTGCAATATTTCCAATTGCCGCTCGACAATCTCTTGCTGAAATTCCTGCTGTTGTAACTTTCTGTCGTTGTGAAGGCTGGTAACAAAACTGCTCAATTCTTGATGAAGCAAATCTGCTTGCATCTGAAGTTCTTGTTGAGTTTGCTGTTTCCACTGGTTAACTTTTTGACGGCGTTCAGCAGTTATTTGCAATCGCTGCGATCGCTCTTGTTCCCATAAATCCTTGAGAGCCATCAGATGATATCTCCTATTTTGTTAACTAGAAATGTAGCAATCCGATTTGATTTATGAATCACTCGTAGAGGTAAGGGACTCTTTACTGAGAAAGAATCAAGTTGTACTGAGTTTTGTTCAAGAATAAAATATGAGTCCTATATTAAATAGGCTGTTACGCATTTAATTTGTACATTTAACTAATGACTGTTAACCGTTAACAGTTAACCGTCAACAATCATCAGTCAACGACCATCAAGAGTGTTTATATACTTTAGACGCGCATCAGCTTAGAAGCCATAAAGACTCGCTTTTTCTAATGTGGTGTTAAGCAGCAGATGGAACAGCAGCCTGAGATGTTAAACCAACTGCCTCGGCATATCTTAAGTAAGTTTCAACTGAAGCAATCACAATCCGAGCTTCTATTGATAGCAGTTCAATACCAACTAAAGAAACACGTACCCAAGCATCAATTACAATTCCTTTGTCCAAAATGCGGTCAATAACTTCAGCCAGACTTGAAGATGAGTTAACTTTTTCAACAGCCATTTTATTTTGCTCTCACAACTCTAATTATTTATTTCATCTTGCTCTGATTGAGCAGCAGGTAAAACTTACACAATGTGTTTTATTCTTCCTGGGTTTAGTGTTCCCAAAAATATAAGATAAATATAAGAAAATAAAAAAATAAAGAAAAAATTATCTCATCTTTATTTTTTCTGGTAAAGTTTTAAATATTATTTTTTATAAATTTATATGAGAGTATTTTCTAGAAAATGATACGGTGGTAGAGGTTCGCTGAGTGCCAATTGCCAGTGCGAGCATTGTACCTGCCAGAGGGAAAACAGCTGCGTACTGAGCGTTGAATCGTTGCGCTGTGCCAAAAAGTGGATTTGCCGCACATCTGACTGTCGAGTTTCACAGATAACATTTGTATATGTTTTGAGAATTAACTGGCTCAAAAGTTCCCATTGTTCGCATTGTTGTGCTTGAAATGCTTGCTGTGTTTGGTAGCGTTGTTTTTTAGCCAATAAATAGGCTTTTCCCTTGGCATTAATAGTTTCAGAATCGTCAAGCAAATCACAGGGTGTCATTTTTAAGGTGTACTCAACTTTGTCTGCTAGCTGAGTTAGGGCTTCTAGATATTGCTCTTGGTGCTTTTCTAGATGATTCAACAGTTTTTCTTGCGAGGTAAAACCCCTCCCAAAGCGTAGGGGAAGAAGGGGAGTTTGTTGAAAAAGTTCTCGAATTACGCGATCGTGGTTTAATACAGCTTGAAGTAAACGCTCATCCGTTGCCTGTATTGCCTCCAGTGAGATTTCCGGCTCTACGATCGCACCTAAACCAGAAGAGTAAACGAGTTCAATATTCTTTTCCATCCCTAAGGGCAGAACAAGTGGTGATGGAGTCGGTACTAGAAGAGCATAGGCGTATATTGACATAACGTAGAACGGCGTAAATATTTGTAGTTGGGATGAGGCAGGAAGGAGGCAGGAGGGAAGAGGGTTTAAGTTAAATTTACTTTAGTAACATAACTTAAGTAGCTTCCGCTCTGAACTTCTGGGTTTTTTCAAGTAAGTTATTCATGCCTAGTTTTGGCACAATCAAGGATGAAAAATTCTTACCTCTTCCTCCTACCTCCTGCCCTCTATTGACATTGATGCTGATTAGCAAGCATCTGATATGTAACTTGAAAATCATCATTTGTAATCTGAATCAAGCTGGATTCAGTCAATCCTTGGGCGCGGTATCGACGAATTGCGCTTAAAGCAGCTTGATTGCTCAACAAAGCCAAGTCTGCGCCATTCCAACCTTCGGTAACTGTCGCCCAGGTTTCTAAATCGACATCAACCAGGGGACGATCTAGATTGTGAACTCCTAAAATCGCTAATCGGCTGGCTCGATCTGGTAGATCGATTTTTATTTGTAAGTCCAATCTTCCGGCTCTGAGCAAGGCAGGATCGATCGCTTCTGGACGATTGGTTGCTCCTACTAACAGTACTTTCGGGCATTCATGTAACCCATCTAATTCGGTGAGTAGTTGACCGACAACGCGATCGCTAACTCCAGAATCACCAGTGAATCGTCCTCGTACTGGTGCCAGGGTATCAATTTCGTCTATAAATACAACACAAGGAGCTGCTTGCCGAGCTTTGCGAAAGAGTTCTCTGACTGCTTGTTCTGCGGCACCTACCCACCGACTTAGTAATTCTGGGCCATTCACAGCAATAAAGTTGGCTCTAGCCTGGGAAGCGATCGCTTTTGCAAGTAATGTTTTTCCCGTTCCCGGGGGTCCCCACAATAGAATCCCACGAGGAGGCTTGGCTTTGGTTTGCTCGTATAGTTCAGGATAGAGGAGTGCGCCCTCTACAGATTCTTGAAGTTTTTGTTTAATATCATCCAAACCACCAATGTCATCCCAACTTACACTTGGTACTTCAATTGCTACAGACCTAAGAACTGAGGGTTTTATCTCCTTAATTGCTTCTAGAAAATCCTGCTGCATAACAGTCATGTTCTCAGGAACGGGACTGTTGAGCGAGGGGACTTGACGACGAAGGGCAATGTAGGCTGCTTTTTGACAAAGAGCTTTGATATCGGCACCGACAAAACCGACGGACAAATCAGCGATCGCTCCTAAACTAATTGAAGTATCCAAAGGCATGGCACTTGTCAAAATCGTCAGAATTTCCAATCGTCCATTGCGATCGGGAACCCGAAAATGAACTTCGCGATCGAAGCGCCCCGGACGACGCAGCGCCGGATCGAGATAATCGGGACGATTTGTTGCCGCTAATACAATTACGCCCTCAGTTTTGGCAAACCCATCCATTAACCCAAGCAACTGCGCCACTAATCTTTTTTCAACTTCGCCTTCCATTTGGCTGCGATCTGGAGCAAGGCTGTCAATTTCGTCAATAAATATCAAGCAGGGAGCAGAACGAGTTGCTTTTTCAAAAATACTTCGCAAACGAGCTTCTGCTTCCCCATAATACTTGCTCATCACCTCTGGGCCATTGATGGCAATGTAGTTTAACTCTAACTCTTCTGCCAAAACACGGGCTGTTAAAGTTTTTCCCGTACCGGGCGGGCCAACGAGCAAAACCCCACGCGGAGGCTCTAACCCTAATTTCACCAATAAATCTGGACGTTTAAGGGGAATTTCAACTAACTCTCTGATTTCTTGGAGAACATCAGCCAAGCCGCCGATACCTTGCCAAGAAGTTTTTGAGTTCTTATTAGCTGATGGGGGTGTGACATCAGCATCATCCATTGGTGTAGCTGCATCGGTGGAATTGGAACTGACTCGGCTGGAACTCCTTGTTCTCGGAATATTGCCTTGCCGAGGAATACTACTGATATTATGAGACCGAATTTCAATAGAAGTTTTTAACTCCCCTTTCTCTACTTTTTCTTCTAAAGCTTTGGCAATTTCTAATAGGTGTTCAAATCCTTTAAATATGTCGTCCATTGATTTAACTTAGAGGTTGAATGAACAAGTGTTGCACTGTGATTTTGGGCACTTTTAGATCCTCCCTAACCCCCCCTTGTAAAGCTACGGTGTCGAATTACCCCCCTTAATCCCCCCTTTTACAAGGGGAGAACCGGAAAATCTAGTTCCCTCCCCTTTACAAGGGGAGGGTTAGGGAGGGGTAATTCAATGACTGGTAGTGATTCGCATAACTTGTGTGTACATCGTAGCTTTACAAGGGGGATTTAGGGGGATCTATAACGTTTTGCTATCGACAAGAGGACTTTTCAAACATCCTCTTAAATAAAAGACAGAGAAAAATTAAAAGTTTAAATAATTTTTGATTCTCAATTTTTATTGCTATTCACAGCGAGAAGAATTAATCAGTTGGAAGTGGTTAATCGAAGACGAGCAAAATTATACGGGGCAGTGAAATTGTTGTAACGAATTCGCAAACGGTTTTCAAATTGACGATCGAGTGCTTCAACGTATCCGCTAAATTGTGATTCTGCTTCCCAAGGAATTAGGTAGGCTGAATTGTAGATCATTGTGTCCATTTGGGGAGTATTTTCTACCACTTCGAGCGCAATGGAGTTGAGCGTGCCTTTAAATACATCGATGATCCCTTGCTTGCGATCGCTCATTCCCTGTTCGATGGTTTGCCCTATTTGGATTACCCGTTCCATACTCAGGGGTTGACCCACTAGCTTATCCCTTTCGGCTTTGAGATTTGGATGTTCTGCCAATAGTCCTTGAATTTCTGCCTCGGTGTCCCAAAAAACTTTGACACTAACTTCTCGGCAACCCGATAACTTCGCAAGCAATTGCGTCAATTCTTCTTGATGAGGATGAATTAATTGCTGTGAAACCGTTTCCCAGCTTGAAACCAAAAGTCCAAATTGCACGGGCAGTAAATAGCGATCGCCTCCTTGCATGATCTCCTCAAGGACTTTCTCATGACTTAGCAGGTTACGACGGCTGGCCAAATAACGCTCTTGTTGTGCTTCCGAGTAGATGACTGCAAAATCATCCAAAAGTTTAATTTGTACAGGTTGCCGATCTAAGCCCTCTAAATTTAAATTTTGTGGAGCAGGCAAGGTCAAAATTCCATAAATGTAAAAGCCATAACTCATAAGAATGTCTTACCAAGAAGAATGTAGATAAAAAAGTTACAGGGGTTTAGAAGTGAGTACTAATCTTAACTTGGCATGAACTAAGCTTAATTGAGCCAGTCCTAAGTCCAAGTCACCTTCAACCACAACACCCGTATTTAATAGGCGATCGAGAAGTTCTAAAATAGAGGGTTGACTAGAGGTTTCACCGGGGTAATATCCTCCAGATTGGGGAAGTAAATTTCCCATTTCACCCAAGTTAATATTTAGATCGGCTGGGTCAACATCAAATATCTCGCAAAGCTTAACAACCTGTTGTTCAAGCTGTTGCAAGCTTTCGGCAGCTCGATCTAGTTCAGAGTCGCTGAGGTTGCCAGCATCCATGCGCCGAATCACCTGAGCTTCCATGAGTTGGCGTATCAGTTCAACAACCGTCAGTAACAACGGCGCTAAACCGGAATCGGAACCTTTTGATTTGCTAATCCCCTGCATTCTGATGATTAATAGGATTGAGTGCTTTGAGCGATTGCAGTTCTGTTTCTAGACTGGCAAGACGCTCTTGAAGTTGTTGATTAGTTGCTAATAAGGTGCGAGTTTGACTATTAAGATAGGGGTCGCTCTCCCACCAGTTAATTCCAATCTCTTTGGCTTTATCAACAGAAGAAATCAACAAACGAATCCGAATGTTGAGCAGTTCTGTGGAGCCTACAGAAATAGAAATATCTCCTGCTATTACAATGCCTTTATCTAGAACTCGTTCTAGAATATCTGCCAAAGTAGAACCTTGAGTTGATGTAGTGATAGCTCCCCGATTAATATTAGTACTCATTTGTTTATTAAATGACCAGAATCAAAAGCAACTGTTTGTAATACGTTCGGTGGCTCGGCATTGCTCTGCATTTGGACTAATACTCCCTGCTCCCTGAGAGACTTGAGTGCAGCCACAATTTGACTGCGATCGATCCCTAGTTCTACTGCCAATTCAGAGAAACGCCTTCCTGGAGAATTACACAGGTAGTTGTAGACTTCATGCTCGTAAGGTACTCGTTGTTCCAATACAATCTGATTTTGGCTGTCTGGTATTGTCTCAGTTGGCTGAGATTGAGTATTTATACGATGATAAAATTCACTTAAAACCTCTTCCAGTAGCCGAGTTGCTTCCATAAGAGGTTGATTCGTGCGAGAAAGCAGGATATCGGCACAAATATCTTGGAAGCTAGGATCTCCAGGGTTTACGGAAATTTCGTGTTCGTGGCAGATTTTGGCAATCATCAGACAGGAACGCAATCCACCACCCTGTCCCGAGCTAGATCGACTCCAAAACGTCCGTACTAAGCGGACAATTACTTCTGCTTTCTCAGAATCTATGCCTGTTTTATGAACTACAATTTCCTGCTGACTCAGTTCATCAGGTGTAGGCATATCGATGGTAATAACACGATCCATCAAAGCATCCTGAGTTGCATGAACTCCACAATACTCTTGAGGATTTGATGTTAAAATTGCCCGAAACTTAGAATGAACCCGGATATACTCGGCTCGCTGTTGATTTGTTGGCAATACCAACAACCTCTCCTCAAGTACGGAGAGTAAAACGTTATTTACCTCCGGGTGCGATCGATTGAATTCGTCGTAAACCAGCGTAAATCCTTCTTTACAAGCTAGGGTTAATCGGGCATCAACCCAATGTTGTCGAAGTTCATCTTCAACTTTGACAACGCTGTGGATGAAATTATCAACAACCTTTTTGCGGGTATAACCTACTTGATTACCAATCAAGTCTGAGGTTTTAAACTCATCATCTCCAAATAACAAGATGATCGGCTGGTTGAGCAAATCAGCTAGATGCATTGCCAGAGTAGTTTTTCCGACTCCGGCTGAACCACGTAAATGTATTGAAAAACCCGACTGTAGATAGCGCAAAGCACGTTGAGCGATCCGTTGAACATCAGGGGTATTGACAAATCGTTGGGGAGATGCATTTAATACTGTTGTCAAGCTTTAAGTACCTCGTAAGTAATAATCTTATGTAAAAGTAATTTTTTGCACATCGAGAATATAAAATACAGATGTCAATAAGCCTTAACTGAACTCAAATCCAACACATTTTGGTATCAACATAAGACTAAGTAATGTTTAATATAATGTCATCAGCAAGATTACGGTCTTGTGAGACAGCCTTAACAAATCTACACAAGTGAAAATTAATATGGTTCTGCGCTTTTTACTACTACCGATTACTGGCCCATTAATGGGGGTAACGTGGATTGGGGAAAAAATTTTAGAACAGGCGAGTACTGAAATTGATGATAAAGAAAATCTCAGCAAGCAACTTCTTGCACTCCAACTTGCTTTTGATATGGGAGAAATTCCTGAAGAAGAGTTTGAAATTCAGGAAGAAGCTCTTTTATTAGCGATTCTCGAAGCAGAACAGGAGGAACGCAATCAAACACAAGGGTAGTGAATCTTTCCTCTGGAGTTTAGACTAAGCAATGCAAAATAATACAACAGGGCTGAGTTAATCGGAAGCATCCCAAAAGTATGAACAATCTTTGATATTCAATAGCTAAAGATGGTTCTTTATGGGGTGGTGTAAATAAGAAAATTCTAGCTTTCAATTATTTTTAATCCGCAAAACGAAATATTTATTTTCTTGCGCCAAGTCTTGAATAAATTTCAACCCAGCAAATCCCTTATTCATTACCCCAACAGCATTTGTGGGCAAATTAGACATTATTTTTGAGCTAAAATTATAATTACGATTGTGCCCAAAATTACCATATTTGGGGCTATTTTTATCCGATTTTTCTGAATATGGAACATTTCTGGTATTATTATTCATTGCATCAACACTGTCGCCATGAAAAATCTTTTCCCATTGTTATTGAGTGCTATTTTATTAAGTAGCATAACAGCTTGTAATAAAACTAATACCCAGACTGACAGCTCTTCTAGTAACAACAAAACTGCAATCACTGAAGGTACACCTAGTCAGCCAAATAATCAACAAATATTGATTCCTGCTGGAACAAGTTTTGAGACTGTTCTTAAACAAGAGATATCTACGGGTAAAAGCCAAAATAATGACCGCTTTGTTTTAGAAACGAAAAATTCCTCAATTGGAGCTAATAAACTTCTTCAAGATGGTCAAATACAGGGACACCTGGAAGATGTAGTCAAAGCTGTTAAAGGAAAAAAAGCAAGTTTACACTTAGTTTTTGATGATATTTCGCTTAAAAATGGTTCATCTTATCCCATTGATGCAACCTTAGTAAACACCAAGCTAGAAACAAAAACCAAAGGTAAGTTCATTCAAAATACAGGGATTATTTTAGGCGGTACAATTGCAGGTCATTTTCTTGGTAATCAAGCCAAGTTCAAACATGGTGGGCTAGCAGGTGGTGCAACTGCGGCTGCTTTCGTTTTGTCTAGCCCTGGTGGAGAAGTTGCCCTTAAGAAAGGTACAAATATTAAACTTCAACTAAAATCTGCTATTGGTGCTACTCAATAAACCATCAGTGATAAGCTGTTGTGTTTTATAATTTGCACATTGAGACAGCAGGGGAGCAGAGGAGCACAGGGGCAGAGGAGAGGGTTTACAGGTTTTACCTAAAAGATTATGAGGGGAATGGCACTAAGAAAAGCCGAAACGCTTGTGGATTAAGCAGTTAGCAACTGCTTTCGTAATTCGTGCCGGGGTTTGGTCATTAAGGGATAAGCTTTCGGGCGACGTAAAAGGACTCGTGGTTCACTTCTTGCGGGGCGATCGCTCACAGCTTTGTGAGCAATAACTTTTAGCAAAGTGCGATAAATTTGGTGGCGTTTTTGAGAAGTTGCTGCTAATAATTTGGGAATAAAGTTAATTAAAACGATTATTAAGCCAACGTGGAGATGAATATGATAGCGCCATCGCTGCCAAAGAAACAGTTGATAAATACTGGCAGCATAAAAACAGACAGTACAAAAAATATCAACAAAAGCTTACTGAGACCCAAGAGTGAAGGTTCCTGCATACTGGGCTGAATTTTATCTATAAGAAGCTAACTAGAAGTCCAATTCCAGTATGATGATTGAGGTTTGAGTACGGTAAAGGGA
>NZ_JBALDK010000072.1:0-21507 GCF_036917455.1 Nostoc sp.
AGGAAACTACAGTACAAAACGTGTCAAATTTGACTTTAATCGTTCTAATTAACTTTTCGTTACATAGTTATAAATTTTCCCGCCCAGCTACTTATATGCTTCACTGTGCTAAATATGCCCTCAAATATCATCTTATAAAACGCGATGCTTTTGACGGGTGTAGCCATTGCACTTTATCAAAGAAATGAATCACTAAGCAATTCTCAATAATTTTAATTTTGAGGTAGAAAATATTGCCAAGAAGAATGAACAATTTTACTGTTGTTCAAGTGCTTAAAAGTTCATCTTCTCATCAACCTCACTTACAATTTTCTCGCTAACCATCTTGACAAATCCTTTTTGAAATGGAATGAAACAGCCCTGCCTTAAAAAGGAGGGAAACGGAATCAAAGTCCCCCTTAAAAGGGATTTAAGGGGATCTAAAAGTATTTGATACATTACCAAAGATTTTTCAAACATCCTCTTAGAATGCTATTAGCGCTTGCTTTGTAAATATGAACTCTGGTTCAGCCATTCCTTATCTCTCTGGTTGACTTTTGCAACACTCTCTGAGGCTACTTGATGAAAAATCCAGTTCAATTAAAAAGTTTGCTGCTTTTCTTGATAATGAGTATTGCTCTAAGCGGTTGCAGTCCAGAGAGGAGAGCGGTACTGCGACTGACGGCACTGAACTTTAAAATTCAGGCAAGTGATGCGATTGAATCTGTCAAAACTATCTATCAACTCAATCCTCTACCACGCTCAACAGCTGAACGGCGGCAAATACTTGTAAGAAGTCTCTTAAGCGATCGCAATATAGACTTTGCTGATATAGACCAAGTATCGAATATAATTGAAAATCAACTTCAAACAAATACCCGCCCAAGTCCTGTTAATAACGTTCTCAACGATCTTAAGCAAGAATATATCGTAGCAGGCGAGACTTTTAACAACATTGAACAAGCAGGATTATTAGCCACTGAAGCAGGTGCAGTTGCTAGAGCAGCTAAACCTTCTAGGCAATTAACTGTCAAAATGCTACTTCTAGCTGAACTGATTATTCAAGATCCGCCTTCACCGAAAAATCCAGATCGAGTTGTGATTCTTTTTCGGTTTAGCAAACTCAGAACGCAATTTCAGAATGCTACTTCTGAGGAAGAAAAAACACAAATTTCAAATCAGGCGGAGCAACTTTTAGATGAGTTACTCAGCGTCAATATAGAAGATAAAACAATGATTTGTCAAGCCAGAGCTAAACTTTTGCTGACAGCCGATACAGGAGCAAAGCTTTCCCAAGTCATTGAAAAATACAATGATGTAAGCTTTGACGAAATTGTTGCAAAAATCACTACAGCTTTAGGAATAGCCTCTAGCTTTGGTGCAGATATTATTGCTGTAAATGTAAGAATCAAAGAGATTAAAACAGCAATTCAGGAAGATCCCATCCTAAACGATATGTTAAACAAACAAAGACAGAATCTCCCACCTACAACTTCTGAATCTCAACCTCTCGACTGTTCATCATAAGGAGATAGTTCAAAATGATTACTTCAACTAGCCTAAACAAGATTAAAGAACAAATCAACCAGATTATTAATAGCATTGAGTCGATAGCAAAGTTGCCTTCTGGTAAACCTATCGATCTACAAGTTTTTCAACAAGCAGAAAAAAACCTAAAAAACATTCTTTTCAGATTACAATTTGCACTATTACAAGCAGAAGATGAAGAAAATTGGGAACTTGGAAATATCCTATACGAAGCTATTGAACAATGTCAGGATGCGCTCAATGCAGTGAGAGCGGCTCTGTTCACACAAGTCTTGATCCGTCCAGATCGCGACCAAATTATTGCCGAGCTGCGAGATATCAAACAAGATATTGATGCTGCAATTCAAGTAGAGAAAGTGTTGAATTTTTTTATTAGCCTTGCTCGTGTGGTGATTAGATTTGCAGGAGTATAAGATTGCTTGAATTATTGAGAAGAGGAAATATCAATATTTATTGATTTATTAAGCGGTGCGATCGCTCCAGTCTGATGGTTAATGAGCATGGTGTATCTGTTTCTCCGCGATCGCGTTATATAAGCATAAATAGTTATTTGGAAGCATCAGTTAAATTATTGAAAGCAAATTGTGATAAATAAACTTATTGCTCATCGTTTCAGGAGAGTTAAAATGCCTATTCCAAAATCAGTTTTATTACTACTCAACTGAAATGTGCTTGAACATGAGCATCAGTAAAACATAAATAAATACTAATATCTTTATAGTTATATATAAATTAATAGTTAAATAATCTTAGGAGAAATAAAAATACCTGGATCTACATCGGCAGTGGTATTTGCTGGATAGACTGATGCAGATACGAATGGCACTAAGTTAAGCTGAAGGGTATGCAGCGTAAGGATTGCAGAGGAGCAGGGGACAGGGGCGCAGAGGGGAATTTCTAAATATCCGAACGCAATACCTAAAACTTCTTCTTTCTCCCCTGCTCCTCTGCTCCTCTGCACCCCTGCTGCCTCAACGATTTTCCCTTTTCTTAGTGCCATTCGATGCAGATCCTCTCTAAACCTAGAATAACAATCTTTTAGCTAGAACTGGCAGGCATCCTGAGTCGCGTGACTGTCCAGAAACCTTGTGCTTGAAAATGAAGGAAGCAACAATGAGTAGCAATCTCGCCATTAAACTGCGTTCTGGAACTCAACAAGCCCACACATCAGCAGAAAATGTGGGATTCATGAAATGTTTTTTGCAAGGAGTTGTGGATAGAGACTGCTTTGCCAAGTTCTTAAGCAACTTGTATTACGTCTACAGCGAACTAGAAGCGGCATTAGATAGCCATCTAAAACATCCTGTGATTAGTGCAGTTTACTTTCCTGAACTTAATCGCCAATCCTCGCTCGAAAAAGATATGGTGTTCTATTATGGGGATAATTGGAGGGAGCAAATTACACCCTCATCCGCTACCCAAAAGTACATTGACCGCATTCGGGAAATTTCTGCTAGTGAACCGGCCTTATTGCTAGGTCATACCTACACTCGCTACATGGGCGATCTTTCTGGGGGTCAAATGCTACAAAAAGTTGCTCAGTCAGCCCTAAAGCTTTCTGGCTACCAAGGCACGTCTTTTTACAATTTTGAGCAAATTCCTGACAAAAAGGCATTTAAGGATAAGTATCGTCAGGCATTAAATGCATTACCCGTTGATGATATAACAGCAGAACGGATTGTTGCAGAAGCGAATAATGCCTTTGGGTTCAATTTGCAGATGGCTCAAGAGTTAGAGGGAAGTTTAATTAAAGCACTCGGCCAAGTCCTGTTTAATAGTCTAACTCGTTCCCAAAATTCAGGTAGCACTGAAATAGCTGCGGCTAATTAAGTTTGTCATTGGTCATTGGTCATTGGTCATTGGTCATTGGTCATTGGTCATTTGTCATTGGGCGTTAGTTATTTCCCCCCACTCCTAACTCCTAACTCCTAACTTCCTACTCCCCATACATTCATTGGAAAGCAACTCAATGGTTTTTCTATTACCTGGTGTCAAGTTTGATCTGAATCTGATTCAAAAGTACGACACTCGCGCACCTAGATATACCAGTTACCCGCCCGCTACAGAGTTAAGCGAAACATTCACTGAAACTGATTTTAAGGCCGCGATCGCAGCATCGAATCAACGCAAAACTCCTATAAGTTTATATTTCCACATCCCCTTTTGCCAAAGTGCTTGCTACTTCTGCGGCTGTAACACAGTAATTTCTAACAACAAAAATATTGCTAAACCTTATGTGGAGTCTTTGGTACAAGACATTAAAAATACCGCAGCTTTAATCGATTCCGACAGAAAAGTGTTGCAAATCCATTGGGGAGGCGGCACTCCTAATTACTTGGAGCATCACCAAATAGAATTTTTATGGAAAAACATCAATCGCTATTTCAACATTGATCCACAAGCAGAAATTTCAATTGAAATTAATCCCCGCTATGTTGATAAAAACTACATTTTCTTTCTGAGAGAGATTGGGTTTAATCGCATTAGTTTCGGCATTCAGGATTTTAATCGCCAAGTTCAAGTAGCTGTGAATCGTGTTCAGCCAGAAGAAATGCTCTTTGATGTCATGAGTTGGGTCAAAGAAGCTAAGTTTGAAAGTGTGAATGTAGACCTAATTTATGGTTTACCTTATCAAACCCGCGAGACATTTCAAGAAACGGTGAAGAAGACAATTGAGTTAGATCCTGACCGAATTGTTGTCTTTAATTTTGCCTATGTTCCGTGGCTCAAACCGACACAAAAAAATATTCCTCAAGAGGCGCTACCACCAGCCGAGGAAAAGTTAGATATTCTGAAAATGACCATTGAAGAATTGACCAATAACCAATATCTCTTTATTGGAATGGATCACTTTGCTAAAACTAATGACGAACTAGCGATCGCTCAACGGAATGGCACTCTAAAGCGCAATTTTCAGGGCTACACTACCCACGCAGAGACAGAGTTATTTGGCTTTGGTTCTACATCCATTAGTATGTTAGAAGATGCTTATGCTCAAAATCACAAGGAATTAAAGGATTATTATCAGACAATTGCATCAGGTCATTTACCTGTTAGCAAAGGTGTCAAGCTGACTCAAAATGATATTATCAGGCGGGATGTAATCATGGGGATTATGTCTCACTTCCAGTTGTATAAGCAAGATATTGAAAACAAATATCAGATCAATTTTGATGAATATTTCTCTGACGAACTAGAGGCGTTAAAACCACTAGAAGCTGATGGTCTGGTCAGTTTATCAAAAAATCAGATCCAGATTACAGACATCGGTAGATTACTAGTCAGAAATATTGCCGTTATATTTGATACTCACACTAAAATGCGAGAGACAAAATTCTCCCGTGCTATTTAAAACAGTCGTTGATTCTGCCTAACCCTTCTTAAAAAGAGATATTGAAGGGATATTCCAAGGCAAAACATCGCTAAATGAACTGTATTGAGCCATAACCTTACTTAATCATTGGTGAAATTTTACAGTTTTTAGCTCGCCGACTTATTAAAGAAGTTGGTGAGCTAATTTTTTAGCATCACAGCATTCATTTAATTTTTAAATAAAAAGGATCAAAAATAAATTTTATTAAATTTTACTCAACTTAATGACTAAATATTTTTTCTACATCTTCAAAAAGTTAGATAATATAATCACACCTTCAGATAGATATAGCTGAATTAAGATTAAAAATTTCTATCAAAAATCGGAAATTGTGTTAGCTTCAAAACTTTAGTAAAACCTAATAGATAAGAAAATCAATAATTTACGATTTATTTTGTCACCAAAAAATCATTGAGCATTTTTATGCTACGAAGACTAAACCAATAAATGCAAAATTTCTATTCAAATTTTGATGTAAACTCTTTTGTCTAACTTTTGGATTTATCATTTACCCCATCTGGTAGAAAGAATCTGGAATCAGAGTTGGTAACTTAGATATAAGTGAGATTGTTGAGGTAGTTATTGGCAGTTACCATCACTGAAATGACTACTGTATTTTATTGGTCTTCTAGTACACCAGGTTGAGAAGCTATCAAACATCAAATTAGCTCTCACTGGAAAATATGAAAAGACCAATAATCCACTTTACTAACATCATAATTTTTGGAAGTGTAAATCTATGTTTTTTCACAAAAAAGAGCCTATTCATGCAGTTAATGTTAGTGAAGCAAACCCTCGTTTTGCTCAGTTACTTCTAGAGCAGTTTGGCGGAGCTACTGGAGAACTTAGTGCGGCCCTGCAATATTGGGTGCAATCTTTCCATGTAGAAAATGCTGGAATTAAAGACATGCTCCAAGACATTGCAATCGAGGAATTCAGCCATTTAGAAATGGTTGGTAAACTCATTGAAGCTCATACTAAAAATGTGGATCAAACCGAGGCTTATAAGAGTACTCTGTTTGCAGTTCGAGGAATTGGACCTCATTTTCTAGATAGCCAGGGTATTGCTTGGACTGCAAGCTACTTGAACGAGGGTGGAGATGTCGTGCGCGATCTAAGAGCTAACGTTGCAGCAGAAGCCGGCGCTCGTCAGACTTACGAATCATTGATCAAATTAGCAACTGACAAAGGAACTCAAGAGACTTTAGTCCATCTGTTAACACGAGAAATTTCTCATACCCAGATGTTTATGAAAGCTCTAGATTCGCTGGGTAAATTGACAGATCCATTCTTTGGTAATGTTAAGCCAGATGAAACAGTTGCTCTCTACTACAACCTATCTACAAATGGTGATGGTAAAGATGAGCGTGGCCCTTGGAATTCTGAGCCAACATTCAAATACATTGCTAACCCCCAAGAAAGTCACTCTTAATTCTATTTAGACTTCCGCAATTCCTCTATTTACCAAACTTCGTTGTTGCAAAGAGAGGAATTGCGGGATAAGTTTTGGGGGTTCGATACCATCTAGAAAAGTAGAAAAGGTAAGGCAGCACAGTTAACTGTGCTGCCTTACTGTTGTTTATAATAATCATGGGTTTGTGGGGAGATCGAGTTTTATCCGATTCGTCTTGGGACTACAGGGGCTTCCCCAACAAACTTGTCCAGAAGGCATATTAGTCAAAACAGTACTACGAGCGCCAATCACAGCATTAGCCCCAATTTGCACTCCCGGCCCAACGAAACAATCTGCTGCTACCCATGCACCGTTGTTAATAGTGATACTCGCTGTTTTCAATCCAAAGGCAGGATCTTGGATATCGTGACTACCAGTACACAAATAACTTTTTTGGGAAACTACGCAGTGTTCACCGATGTGAATCCGATCGAGGCTGTATAAAACTACGTTATCTCCAATCCAACTGTAGTTGCCAATAGTAACTTTCCAGGGATAGGTGAAGCGGGCGGTGGGTCGAATTAATACGCCTTTGCCGATGCTAGCGCCAAATAATCGTAGTAAGGCACAACGTAGGATATTTAATGGTTGAGGAGTGAGGGGAAATGCGATCGCTTGTACAAGCCACCATAACAATACATACCAACTTGGCCGCCCCCGATCAAACCAAGATTGGTCATATTTACGTAAATCTACGAAAGGTTGGTCATTGGTCATTTGTCAAGAATCAATGGTTAATAGCTTTACCTCTGCTCCTCTGCTCCCCTGCTTCCCTGCTTCTTCCTTCGGAGTAGTTGCAGTATTTAAGTGACCACCACAGTTGCGTAATTCGTAAAGTTTAACGCCAATTTGATATTCATATTGACTCAGCAAGCGTGCATAGATATATCCGGCTTTGCCATCCAAAAAACCGCGTTGAATTATATAAAATAAAATAAACCGTAAAAAGGGTTTAAATGGCAGGTGTACCCACACTTTTTTCAAAAAGCGCTTGCGTTGGACTGCATCACCAAATAGATTCGCGCCGATGGTGTCGCTATCGTCTTTACCTGTGAGAATATTAAAATAAACGCTGGCTTCCCAATTGGAATAACGGTTATGACGCTCTAACCAGTGATAAAGGTCGCGGAAGTCCTCGTGGAGCATATCATTTTTGAGATACCCAACTTTGCCCTGCAAAATCACATGTTCGTGAACTTCGTTATCACCAGTATTAGGAATATCTTCTGTATGTAGGTTTTCGTAGCGACCTTTTTTATGCTGAAATAAACGGAGATTCCAATCGGGATATTTCCCACCATAACGAATCCATTTTCCTAAGAAAAATACGCGGCGGTTGAGATAATAACCTGTATATTCTTCATTTTGAATTGCTTGGTCAATTTCTTCCCAAAGTTCTGGGGTAATGCGTTCGTCGCAATCGACAATTAGCACCCATTCGTTATGGAAAGGGAGATTCTCTAAAGACCAATTTTTCTTTTTAGGCCAGCGTCCATTGAAGTTGAATTGCACGACATTTACACCGTGACTTTTGGCAATTTCAATGCTGTTGTCTGTACTTTGAGAGTCTACTACAAATATTTCGTCTGCTCTGCTGACGCTAGCGAGGCAGGCTGGCAAGTTTGCTTGTTCGTTTTTTGCTGGAATTAGTACTGAAACTGGTATTTTAGATGACATAACAGGATAAATCTTAGTGATTATTTCTTATTTGATGTGAATAAAAGACCTTGAATAGCAGCATTTAAGTAACCAATCTGACCGTAAGCATATACAAGTTTGTCAAACCGTTCTGCTGGATCGGAAAAATATTGCAATGCTTTATACAAGCCACGCAAAAACCGTTCGCTACCTCGCTGCAATTGAGCGATTCCAGCTTTACCAGCGAGTTGTTCTCGATAGCATTCACTGATACCCTGCCACCAGCCTCGGTTTAAAAACCAGGTGCGTTGTAGACGTTCTGGGGCAACATTGTGAGCAACTAGCGCTTCAGGAAGATAAGCGACTTGCCAACCACGCTGTAGGGCAAATTCGGTCATTTGCAGTTCTTCATTTGATAATAGATTTTTCCCCACTCGACCGAGATGAGGATCGAAACCGCCAATTTCTTCTAGGAAACTGCGGCGGATGGAGTAATTTAAGCCTCTGGGTGTTAAGCCAGGTTGCTCGATGTAGATGTTACTATCACCCAAGTCGTATGCACCCAAATTTGCAGCTAGTCCTGGAGATAACCACCGTGGTTGTTCGATTCCTGGGGGCCATAAGAGAGTGACTTTGCCACCTGCGATCGCTAGTTTAGAATTATTGTAATAGGCAAAATATAAAACTTGTAGCCAGCCAGGGCTAGCAACAGCATCGTCATCCAAATAAGCAAGAATATCACCATTAGCTACTTTTGCGCCTGTGTTACGGGCGACAGATAAACCAATGGTGGGTTCAAATACATACTTCAGGCGCGGATTGTGGGCCCTTTGTTCTACAACCTCACGGGTGCGATCGCTAGACCCATTATCAATTATCACAATTTCAAAGTCAGCAGCAAAATCCTGCGCTAAAAGACTATCAATTGCAGGCCCTAAATAGGTATCTCGATTGTGGGTACAGATAATGGCAGAGATTTGGGTGTCTGGCATAGATTTTATTTTGGATTTGAGATTTGGGATTTTAGATAAAAATCTTAAATCCAACGCACACCTGCTGAGAGTTAATCTAAACCAAAAATTACCGACCCACCAACCGAGTTTCTTCGGAAATAATCTTTAAAACTTTACGTTTGTTGAATATGACTGTGTAAAACTACAAGTGTTTGAGCCAGTTGACTCAGGCGGGTTTCTAAAGATTGCTTGCGCCCCAACAGTTGACGTAACTTTTGGTAACGGGCGATCGCCATACTAACATTCGGAACCTGATCCGCCGGACATGGGCGCGACCAGACTTTACCTGCATCGTCTACACCACAGAGGCGGTAGCCAGTAATTGATGATTTATAAGATACTTTCCCACCAGAAGCGCAAATTTCTTCTACGTAGTTCATCAGGCGGTCAACTTCTGCATGGCGTAGAGTTGCAGTTCCTCCCGGTTCTGGTTCGCTGGGATTGGATTCTAACCAGCCATTGACAATTGGGCCTTCTAAGTAAATATCCTGAATTTGCTCTAAAATATTTTGCAATTCTATTTGCCAACCGGCGACAGTTTCCTGAATTTCTTGCAATAGATTCATCGCCAATGCTGGATTTGCTCCGTGGCGATGGTTACTAAAGCTCGGAGTTTTCAACTTGGGTAGGCTGGGTGTTTTGCCACCATTCTCTTCTGCTTGAAAGGTTTGCACAGAGTCATGGTGAGGAAAGAAATTTTGATCAGTTGGATAATCACTCTCAGTCTCTATGCCCAGATCAACTGTTTGTTCTTCCTGAAATGATTGACTTTGTGTACTTTCTGTGGATTCGTTGGCTCCGACACTGATTCTAAAGGAAAAAGGTCGTTTTGTCGTCGAATCACCTGCTTCGGCGGCAGAGGCAGTGCCGCGATTCCCTAAATCGTGTAAAGTTGCTTCTATGCGTTTTAAGCCTGCGTTCATAAAGACATCCTAAATTTTGCTGTCCCCGATGGTGTTGAATAATTAAGAATGGGGTTGTTGGGATTTTCGGCTTTTGCCATTTGTGACATGAATCCAATTCGTAATTCGTAATTCGTAATTCGTAATTAAAAAGGGTTTTTACCCGGTGCGTAATGACGGTAGTCCCGTTTGCGGTGGGATTTAAATCCTGAATGAAACAGAATTATGAACTATAAATTTTGAATGGTGCTGGTGCTAATTTTATCTCTTAAAAGTTATTTGAAACCAAAAATCTCAGCGAGGAAGTAAAAACTGTGGTGATAAATTGCAACTAGCTACTTATTCAGCACTTACGCAAAGAATAACCGAAACCCTGATTTTTAGGTAGGGGCAATTTATTTAGACGCAAAGCGGCTTCCGTAGGCTATTGCCCCTACCGGATGAAGTTTTGTATAAGTCTATATATTGTTAAAATGTTCAGAAAATAACTTTGGGTAAAATCATCCTAGTAACAGGGCCAGCACGATCTGGTAAAAGTGAATGGGCGGAAACTCTGGCTATGCACTCAGGGAAAGCAGTTGTTTACGTAGCAACAGCCACCGATAACACAGATGACCAAGAATGGCATCAACGCATCTTAGAACACCAACAACGTCGTCCCCAAGATTGGGTAACTCTATCTGTACCTATAGAACTGTCTGCTACCCTTGCTGATGCCAAACCCTATACCTGCCTTTTAGTTGATTCTTTAGGAACTTGGGTTGCTAATCTCTTAGAAGAGGATAAATCTAGCTGGGAAAATATCGTTGCGGAGTTATTAGAGACAGTGGATCTGGTTGCTGCTGATATCGTGTTTGTAGCAGAAGAGGTAGGTTGGGGTGTAGTACCAGCTTATCCCCTGGGGAGGATGTTCCGCGATCGCTTGGGTTCATTAGTGCGCCAGTTAGCTACATTTAGCGAAACTGTTTATTTAGTTACTGGTGGTCATGTTCTCAATCTCAGTGTCCTTGGTTCGCCATTGCCAAATAGAGAGGATGCTGGAACATTTAGGAGTCAAGATTCTTAACTATTATACCCTTCTTTTCTGTTAAGAGTTCCCTATTCCCTGTTCCCTACCTACGCAAATAATTTCAGGAATCAAAGTAAATTACTCATAATGTCAATGACAGGCTATGCCTACGCACTACTCGTCAAATTCTTCTCGTCATCAAATAATCAAGTTTTGATAAGTTGTAAATTATGACATTATCTATTCAGCCAACCACAGTCCTAAATGTAGAACAGTTCTTACAACTACCAGAAACAAAACCAGCAAGTGAGTATTTTAACGGTAAAATATACCAAAAGTCTATGCCACAATGAGAACACAGTACTTTACAAAGCAGTTTAGTCACAGCTATTAACGAGATTGCTAAACCACAAAAAATTGCTTATGCCTTTCCTGAATTACGCTGTACATTTAAAGGCTGTTCAATAGTACCAGATATTGCAGTTTTTGAATGGCAAAGAATTCCATTGCTTTCTAATGGAAGAATTACAAATAAATTTGAAATCCCCCCAGATTGGATAATTGAAATTCTCTCACCAGAGCAATCACCCAACCGAGTTATCCACAAAATCACATTTTCTATTCAAAATGGAGCGAAGCTAGGTTGGTTGCTTGATTCTGCTGATGAGTCAATCATGATTTTTGAACCCAACAAATTACCAGAATTAAAAGAAAATCAAGATATTTTACCCGTTTTGAGTATTTTGGAAAATTTGCAGTTAACAGTTGGAGACGTATTTAGTTGGTTGAGTTTTGTTTGAATAAAGCATTTATTACAGCATAAGTTAGGAGTCATACTTTTGAAGTAAAACACGCTTTATTCTTCTCATAGAATTGGTATGACTATTGACCAATCGCATTAGTTTGATTTACCTGGCATTGGCTGCACAACCCAAAAAACTCCAGGGTGTGGTAAAAAACTTTAAACTTATGGCTGGATTCTAACTGGTCTTCTAAGTCATGGACGGGGCATTGATGAATCGGAATTGAGACACCGCATTGCAAGCAAGTAAGGTGATGTTTGTCTTGCTGCGCTAAACTATACAGGGCTTCACCATTAGCCAAATTCCGCACTTGTACCATGCCTTCGAGTTTTAAGGCTTCTAAAGAGCGGTAAACCGTTGCTAAACCCATACTCTGATTGGTGTTACGTAGTTCCACGTAAATATCCTGGGCTGAAATACCTTTCTTGATGGTTTTCAGTAAGTTGAAAATACGCTCTTGACTGCGGGTGCGTATAGCTCTCATAGACAATTATTTAAATATGCCACTGTAGTTGAAGCTGTTAGATAGGCTAATCGATCAATTAACTTTAACCGCTTCGTAATCTTATTTTCACTCAGTTGGAACAGAAAGTTATAGTATAGCGATCGCAGCATTCAGCAAAAGCCGTGCAAACCAAGTATCTAGCTAAAATTTTTGTTACGCTTCGTCCTTCAGTCTTAGACCCTGCTGGTGTGGCTGTACAATCCGGTCTTCAGCAACTGGGATACGATAACGTTGAACAGGTGCGGATTGGCAAGTACATTGAACTCACCATCACCTCGACTGAAGAAAAGAAAGCGCGTCAAGACCTCGATCGCATTTGTGACCAAATGCTAGCAAATACCGTAATTGAAAACTACCGCTTTGAGTTGATTGAGGTCGAAACCCAAACGGGAGTCTTTTAGGGGCTGGGGATTGGCTACTGGGGATTGGCGACTGGGGACTGGGGAAACATTACTACAACTCTCCCCTGCTCCCCCGCTCCCCCGCTCCCCTGCTCCCCTGCTCCCCTACTCCCCCGCTCCCCCGCTCCCCTGCTCCCCAATTCCCCATTCCCTAATCATGAAATTTGGTGTTGTTGTTTTTCCGGGTTCTAATTGCGATCGCGATGTTGCTTATGTAACTAGAGATTTGCTCTTACAACCAACTCGCATGGTTTGGCATCAAGAAACAGACATTGCTGATTTGGATGTCCTCATCGTCCCTGGTGGCTTTAGTTACGGGGATTATCTGCGCTGCGGTGCGATCGCACGTTTTTCACCTGTGATGCAGCAGGTTGTGGAACATGCTCAAAAAGATAAGTTTGTCATTGGTATTTGCAACGGTTTTCAGGTATTAACTGAAGCTGGACTATTGCCAGGGGTGCTAACCAGAAATCGGGATTTGCATTTTATTTGCGATCGCGTCCCCTTGAAAGTTGAGCGTACCAATCTCTCGTGGACGCAAGCTTATACCACTAATGAAGTTATTACTTTGCCCATTGCCCACGGCGAGGGTCGATTCTACGCTGATGAAGCCACTCTCGCTGAAATTGAAGCTAACGGGCAAGTCGTGTTTCGTTATGCAGGGGAGAATCCCAACGGTTCATTGAACAACATTGCCGGGATTTGCAATCGTCAGGGCAATGTGTTGGGGATGATGCCGCACCCAGAAAGGGCATCTGACCCGATGTTAGGGAATAGTGATGGCTTGAGGTTGTTTCAGGGCTTGCTAGAGAAGGTAGCGGCATTAGCCTAGAGAAAATATTGGGCGACTGGTTGGGATTTAGCGATCGCTCTCAGAAAGATAGATGAAGATACTTCTACAGATAGCGATCGAACAATAAATTTACATCACCAAATAGCCCATCATAGTCATTACTTTTACAAAATAACGAGAGAGGCAGTACCCGCATTTCTCACCACATCTCGATTAAGCCTGCGCTTGAGCAGGGTAGCAGGGGAGAGTTCAAATACCAAGTTCTTTCCCCTCTGCCCCTCTGCCCGTCTGCCCCTCTGCCCCTCAAGCTTGTGAGAAATGCGGGAGTAGCAACACTGCCTCCTTTTCAACGTACTTCTTTAAGACTATCAATTTGCTTGGTAAACAACTCAGTGAATAAACTAAGTACAGTTCGTTCTTCGCGTACTTTTATATTGGCGCTGATTGACATACCTGATTGCAAATCCACATTTTTACCCTTAATTACTAAAGATTGTTTATCCAAATGCAGCTTTGCCGGAAACCTATAAAACTGATGTGTTTGGTCTGGTGGTAATGCGTCTGAACCTATCCCCATAACTTCCCCTTTGATATCGCCAAATTCGCTGTAAGGAAAGGAGTCAATTCTTATATCTACCTTCATGCCTTTTCGGACAAAACCGATATCTTTGTTGGTGATAAAAACTTCAGCTATGTAATTTTCATTCGGGACAATTTGCAGTAGTTTTGTCGTCGGAGTCGCTACAAATCCAGGGTTTTTTGCTTGTAAATCGAAAACTGTTCCGGCTACAGGCGCACGGAGTTCTTGATATTTAACGTTTAACTGTGATTGAGATATTTTACTATTGACATCTGCCAAATGCTGTTCATTATCTAGAATAACTTTCATGAATTGGCTATCGATTGCGGCAATCCGCTGTTTGTTATCAGCGATCTTATCCAAAACGTTTTTATCAGAAACAGCCACTGTATTGCTTAACTCTTGTTGTCCTTTTTCTATATCAAACTGGAGACGTTTTTGTTCTTCACCTAGTTGGGCTACTTCCGCCGTGCGGTTTTGTACTTCTTGTTGCTGATTGAGATACTGAAGTTGAGAAATACCGCCTTCTTCTGCTAATATCTTCAGTTTCGCTAAAATCCCCTCTTGAATAGCTAAACTTGATTTACTATCTTCCAGCTTAAATTGATTTTGACTAAGTTGTTTCCTGGTTTTTTCTACTTCCAATTGCGCCGCAGCAGACCGAGAATCTAACTCTTTTTTGGCAACTTGTAGACGTTGTTGCTCATCAATTCCTAGCGTAGAATCTTGACCAGAATTTCTTAATTGAGTCCGTAATAAGTCATTTTCTGATACTATCGCTGCCCGACTTTTCAGCAGGAAAGTAGTTTCTTGTGGTAAATTACCGCGCAAATATAACAGTTCTGTTCCTGTGGCGGTACTTGCACTCATCAATCGGCGATAAATCTGGTTTTCTTTAATTAATGCAACGCGAATTTTATTCAAAGAATTTAATTCAGCAACAGAGGCAATAGAATCAAAAGTCAGCAATAAATCTCCTGCCTTTACTACTTGTCCATCTTTAACATTAACCGTTTTCACTACTCCACTAACAGGAGCCTGGACTTCTTTAACTGTCCCTTCCGGCTTTAATTGTCCTGTTGCTGGCACTACTTGCTCAATTTTGGCAAAATAAGCCCAAGCAATTCCAAAACAGGCTAACCCCATCAGAGTAATCATGATTGTCCGCGACCAAACTGGAGATTGGCGCAAGACAATTGATTGCTCAAATTCCTGACTACTTGAGTTAATTAAAGACTCTTGAGCAGCTTTCTGTTGTTTTGTAAGTATCGGTGAATCTTGTTTAACTCCATTTTTCTGATTACCGTTTTTCTGATTGCCGTTGAGGTGATTCCCATTAAGTTGAGTCATAATGATTTTGGATGTTGGATTTTTTGTAGAATGTGCAATGTTTACTGATGCCGAAAAGCTTGATTTTAATATACCCACCTACTATTATTGCTACATCTCTGAAATATTGGTCAAACTGAAAATCCTTTGATGCTATGCCCGCAGCAATGACTAATTATAAGTTCACATCTTGTTGCTGATATAAGTAAAAATAATGACCTTTCGTAGCCATTAGTTCTTGATGGCTACCTTGTTCTATAACCCTGCTATTATCCATCACAACAATCATATCTGCATTACTCACAGTGTTTAATCGGTGGGTAATAAAAAATACTGTATCTCCCTTAAATGCTTTGGCTAAATTGAGACATATTTGCCGTTCTGTAGGATAGTCTAGGGCACTAGTGGCTTCATCTAAAACTAATAATTTTGGTCGTTGTAAAACAGAGCGAGCGATCGCAATTCTTTGTCTTTGTCCACCTGAAAGTGCAGAACCCCGTTCTCCCACCCGCGTGTTGTAACCGTTGGGCAAGTTCATGATAAACTCGTGGGCGCACGCAACCTGAGCCGCTTCGATAATTTCTTCGGTTGTCGCATCGGGATTCGTCAGAGCAATATTTTCCTGAACGCTACCGTCAAACAACAAGGTTTCTTGGGGAACTACGCCAATTTGTCGTCGCAGTGAATAAAGTTCCACTTTGGCTATATCATACCCATCAATCAAAATTCTGCCGGACTCGGTTTCATAAAGTCTCAGCAGCAATTTCATCATCGTACTTTTACCAGATCCACTTTGGCCGACGATGCCGATAAATTTACCTTGCTGAAATTCGAGGTTGACGTTGGAAAGTTGCAGAGGCCCACTTGTCCCAAATCGGAAGGAAACATTTTCGTATTTTACTGCTCCCTTAATCGTTGGTAAGGGGATATTGTAGCGGTCTGTTTCTCCTTCTTGTGGCGTATCGACAATATCGCTTAAACGTTCCAGAGACAGGGCTGTTTCTTGGAAGCTTTGCCAAAGTTGAGCTAAACGTAATATTGGGCTGGTGACGTAACCAGATATAATCCTAAAGGCAATTAGTTCGCCTAAAGTTAATTCCTGTTTCAGTACCAAATAAGCTCCTACCCACAAAACTAGTAAACTGCTAAGTTTGTTGAGAAAGTTGCTGGTGGAGTTAGCGAGGGTGGAAGTTACAACCGTTTTAAAGCCAGCAGCGACAAACCGAGCGTAACGTTCTTGCCAAGAAAAGCGCGATCGCAATTCAATATTTTGCGCTTTTACGGTTTGAATTCCTGACATCACCTCTACTAAATAAGATTGAGTTTCGGCGTTGCGTTCGGCTTTGGCACGTAACTGTCTGCTAATGGTGGGAGAAGCAATTAAGGTGATTACGATAAATATGGGAATTGTGCTTAAGCCTACCAGAGTGAGTTGCCAACTGTAAATTAGCATTACACCGATATAAACCACCGAGAACAGAGCATCCAACCCTACTGTTAAGGCAGTACCCGTCAAGAATTGGCGAATATTTTCTAATTCGTTAATGCGAGTTGAAAGTTCACCCACCGGTCGGCGTTCAAAGTAGCGCAGTGGTAAACGTAATAAGTGGTCGATAATTTGCGACCCTAAACCCATATCGATGCGGTTAGTGGTATCGACAAATAAGTAGGTTCGTAAGGTTGTCAGTACTGCTTCAAATAGTCCGACTACTAATAGCAAAACTCCCAAAATATGTAGTGTGCCAATACTATTTTGAGTGATAACTTTGTCGATAATTAACTGAACCACTAGAGGATTTGCCAATGCTGCCAACTGCACGAAGAAGGAGGCAATAAAGACCTCTATCAGGACTCGACGGTGGCGGGACAAATAGGGTAGAAACCACCGTAAACTAAAACGTTCTTGGGGTGTTTGGTTGGTAGCACTGAGCAGTAATACTCTAGCTTGGGGTGGAAAGTTGGTTGGATCGACATCTAATTGTTCAACCAATTGAGCAGGTTTACAGCGCACAATTCCTTTGGATGGGACACCCACAACCACAGTATTTGAATCTGCTGCATATAAAACTGCAAAATTATCACCATAGCGAATCAATGCTGGTGTCGGAATGCGCGTCACTGAGGCGACTGGTATTTCTATGAGCTGCGCCTTAAGTCCGATTAATTCTGCCAGATAAGCAGTAACTTGAAACGATATAGTCCCCTGACGTTTGACTTGCTCGGTTAAAATGCGGCGAACCACTTCTCGACGAAATGGCATTTCTAAATGCTTCGCGATCATTTGGAAGCAAGCGAAGGCTGTATTTAATTCTCCCTTACCACTAAAAAACGGGTATTTTTGTTTTGACGAACTCTTTGAGGTATCGGGGGCTGTCTGGGGAACTATTTCGTCTGATGCGTAAGGGATATCTAATTCATCTTCATCTTGGCTATCTAATTGGGTATTACTTACCGCAAGTACTATTTCATGACTATCTTCTAAGAGCAAATTTGACGGATGTATACCAACCAACCGGGCGGGGTTTTGACCTATAACCTGAATCTTGTCTCTGTCATCGTCTGATTCTAGGCGATCGCCAGGTGATAAATTCGCTACTGTACTACCGCCACTTATAAACCAGACGCTTTCGCTATCCAGTTGATTGAATGCAGTTTTTCCTGGTGGGAGGTAATGGATTTTCGCCTGTGGTAAGGCGTTTTCTGTGAGTTCTCTGAGATTTAAAGTAGCGATCGCTTGCTTTTGCCAATAGGAACAAAGAATATCGAAAACTTCAATCAAATAACTGCGGTTCTTGCGGGCTTCGGCAAAAGCTGGGTATGAAGCGAGAAAACTAAAATATGCCGATGCACTCAAGGTTAAACATACTACTTCGGTGGAGGCGATCGCAGTCTCACAAGCGACATCGCGCAACAAACCAACTTCACCGACAATTTCTCCCGGTTGTAGCAACTTTAGGGTGATTGGCATTTGCGTCTGGGGATCGTATCCCAACAGGCGCACTTGTCCCTCATAAATGATCGTGATGCGTTCTGGGAGACTTTCTTTACCGATGATTTTCTGACCGATCCGATAGCGAAATGCTTGCAGTTGGTCTGATAGATTAGCGATCGCTCCATCGGGTAAGCGATCGAACCCTTCTAAGGTGGTGATAAATTCAAGAAAAGTGTTCTTAATATAAGTCATATAAAACCAGTCGAAGGTAAAAGTGAGGAATTAAGTCAAAAATATTAGGGAGTATCTCTTTTACTAACAGTGGCAATGTTTGGTTTTATGCCAGCAGTGGCAAGACTTCTGTGTAATCCAAGTACCTAAATATGTAAAATCACAGAGGTGAGTTCGTCTAATTACAGACCTGTCTTTAGATCGCATGGTTAGGATTGTTATGCGTTTTTCAAAATAAAGCATAGTGTAAATGGATCGAGGACAAGTTATCGCTTGGTTAACGGCACATAATTTATACAAACTTAAAATCAATATTTAGCATTGCAAGTATGCAAGATAGATACTTATTCTCAAACT
This sequence comes from Nostoc sp., assembly GCF_036917455.1. Classification (GTDB taxonomy): domain Bacteria; phylum Cyanobacteriota; class Cyanobacteriia; order Cyanobacteriales; family Nostocaceae; genus Nostoc. The sequence continues at coordinate 18,847 of NZ_JBALDK010000072.1, forward strand.
AATACACATAAACGCGGTTGTTACATTTAGCGTTGCATATTTTAATTTGTGATAATCAACTTGAAAGTATCACAGATGCTTTCCTAAGTAAATACCCTAATTCAGAATTATGTAATAAAAAAACTTTAAATTTCTGAATTATTTTTGACAAGGGCTTTCCAAGAAATAAATTATCCATTTTGTGGAATGGGCATCTTGCCCGTCCCACAAGAAGATTTGGGATATTTTTTATTTGGAAGTCCCCAAATTCTTGAATATAGGGATTGACAATATCATTTATGGTGGAAGATAGTAAGCTTTCCTTACCCAATTTATGAAAGAATTCTCCATCACTTTTTAGTAGCTTAATTTCATCAAAATTAACTAGAAAAGTCAAGGTGAAGATTTTTTATAATCCTAGAGGAATCAACTATTAAATTTATGAAGTAAAGACAATAACTGCCTTCAGTAAATTTACTAGTTTAATTAATAGCGAGTCTATTTAACAAATTGTGGGGGGGTTTAAGTCCCCCACAACTAACAACGTCTTGTTTCGTAGCGGGGTCTAAATCGCAGTTGCATTACTTAATTACGAATTACGAATTACGAATTATTTTAATCGCTACACATCAAACAACCCCACCCCGCAACCGGGATGAGGTTGTTTGATTTTGCTAAGTAATTACTTGCATTTAATATTAAACCGTAGCACTGACACTCAATTTTACTTGTACTATCACATCGTTGTAATCTTTGTCACCACCATTTGGTAGATCCTCAAAACCAAAGGTATTATTTCCCAACAGTCGGATGTGATCTACCTTATCTGAGTTAGCACCCAAGAATGAGAAGTAAACCTTCTTATTATCCTTGCCCTTGAGAATAGCATCGGGTTTACCATCGACAATAATAAATGGTGCAAACAAAGAATTCGGCCCGAAGGTGCCAGTGTAATTTGCCGTACCTTGGTTGTCCACCGCCAAGTCAACACCTGCAACGCGCCCACGCACAGCAGCTTCGGCGTAACCAGCTTGCCCAACAAGAATATCTGCTTTGCCATCACCATTAGTATCAATACCACCATTTTCATCAGCCACCTGATAGAAGCCGACAAAGTTGTTGTAATACGCTTCTCTGTTGACTGCAAACTCAGCTGTTACTGATTGTGTCACACTTCGTAAATCAATCAGTTCACCTTGAGATTTGCCTTGTAGACCAGTACCTAAAGATGCCTCTTCTCCTGTTGCCTGAACCGTCACAACAAAATCCTGGAAGTTGAGAGAAAACCCTTCTTCTTGGGTGCTGTTATTTGTAGCGGAGGAAAAAACGACACTTGATAAAGAAGTTTTTCCAGATAGCACAGCCTGAGTAGTACTGTTGGATACTAGATAGAATCTGAGTTTTGTACCAGACTCGAATTCTAAGATATTTTTCAGGTCTTCGTTCTTAAAACCCTTGGGCAGTTTAGCAATGGAGGACAATATCACCTTAGAACGCTCTAGAGCAACTTTGGTATAACCCTCTGCACCAGGGGCTATGCCGTTAATTTTACCTTCATCATCGTCAACGGCAAATACACACAGTTCATTCACCTCTTTAGCATTGTTGTTTTTAATCTTCAGAGAGAGCTTTCCTTTTTTACCCTTAACTTTACTATCGACTATAAAGATATTTTGAGTAATGTTAACTAGTTGGAAAATTGTTGTTATCTGGGTATTTGTAGTAGACCCAAAACCATCAATCTTAACATCTAACTCTTTATCAAAAGAAAGTCCCGCAAGGTCAGTGGTGCGGACGCGAACTTTATAACTAGATTTAATTGCATCAGATTTAATATTTAACTTATCTCCATCAATGATGAATGCATTATTGTCAGTATCGCCGACACCCGCCACAAAACTATAAGTGTGTTTATCGTTTTCGTCTGGGTCAGTAGTGGTGAAAGTAGCAATTTCACTTCCTGCTTCTACATTTTCAGTTACAGCAGTCAATTCCAAGTCTGTGGGCTTTTCGTTAATATCTTTGATATCGATAACTAGCTCTTTCTCAAAGGAGAGTCCACCAAGGTCGGTGCTAGCTACCCGGATATTGTAAGTTGATTTGCTTTCAAAGTCAGGGGAATTATTTATTTGTAGGCTATTGCCGACAATGGTGAATAGAGCGTTATCAGCATCGCCAGTACCAGCTATTAAACTATAGGTGTGCTGGTCATTAGTGTCTGGGTCAGTGGTGGTGAAAGTACCAATTTCGCTTGCCGCAGCCACATTCTCATCCACTGCTAAAGCACTCAACATCAAGTCTGTGGGATCGGAATTGGAATTATTTAGTAGTAGCGAGATATTGTTGTCAGTGGAGTTAGCTACCACCAAGTCCACTTTACTGTCACCATCAAAATCTGCCACAGCAATGGAACGGGGACTTGTGCCAACTGCAAAGTTGATGGGTGTGCCAAAGCCGCCACTGCCATCGTTCAGCAGCACCGAGATATTGTTGTCATCAGAGTTAGCAACAACCAAGTCTAGTTTCCCGTCACCGTCAAAATCTGCCACGGCAACGGAACGGGGACTTGTGCCAACTGCAAAGTTGGTGGGTGTGCCAAAGCCGCCACTGCCATCGTTCAGCAGCACCGAGATATTGTTGTCATCAGAGTTAGCAACAACCAAGTCTAGTTTCCCGTCACCG
>NZ_JBALDK010000073.1:0-68096 GCF_036917455.1 Nostoc sp.
GGTTTTAGCCTCATCCGATTTCAAGTCGGACGCAATCGACCACTCTGCCACCTCTCCAGTAAATCTGTCAAACTTGTGCCGTACCCTACTTTCAAACGCTATTTAGGCGCTTTTGTTGGTTAGCAAAAAAGCTGACAGATAATACTATACCCTATCATCTACGCAGATTGCACTACTGGATTTGATCGCTCATACAAAATTTCCTCTGAAGCCACCTGAAAGTCATTCCCCACCCAAACTAGGGAAACTTGCAAAACCACACCTGCCTCTAGGGTGACAATGGAAAAATTACGCAACTTCTCGCCGTCATTTTCCACAATCCTGGGGACACTAGCCGCATTTAAGTAAATTGTTCCCTCTGGACTTCTAAAGATGGGCTTGCGCTGCACCTTCTTGGTATGGCGTAAATCTCGGTGCATGTGACCAAATGTTACTAGGGGAATAGTTTTACCAGCAGTCAAGGCAAGAGATATCGCCTCGCCAAAATCTGGATCGCCAAAGTCGCCGCCAATTGGATGCCAGTCTTTGCCGCAGGGGTCTTCGGGGCGATCGCCTAACCCACTAGGCCCATTGTGACCCAAAAATATAATCGTCTCGTAAGCGGCGCTTTTGACTGCTTTGAAGATGCGATCGGCAGATTCTTCCAAACTCGTCACACCATAACGTTCTTTACAGATTTCCGCGAATTTCCACTCTGGGCCACCCCAAGTAAAGGGACGACCGCCCACTACAGTTAAATTCCAAGCGGGAAAATCCAGCTTACCGTAACCGACATGGGACGGGCCTAATAAATCTAGTTGTTCCTGTACCCAGTCTTCCTTAGAGCGGTCATAAGGAGCCTTTTTACGTCCCCATTCGGTGGCGCTATACCAGGCATCGTGGTTGCCCATTACGGCTGCTTTGGGAATATCGAGGGATGCGATCGCTCTGACCACTTCCACCGACTCGTTGCCAAAATCCCCGACAAACAGCACTAAGTCAACACCCAAATGCTTGAGTGCAACGCCATCTTCCACTTCCCATTGGTCGTGAATATCTCCAACTACAGCAATTTTCAGGGTTATCGATTGAGTTTCTTGACTGGTCATGCCACTTTCCTTGCCGTCTATCTCCAGGATATGAAACTCAGCCGGATTTGGACACAATCCCAAAATATCAACCGTCCACTATTTTTGGTAAAAACTACTATAATTGAATCCACAGGACATACATTTGCAACATAAAGCACCCTTAAACTGTGTTTACTACTGCACTAGCTCAACGAGAAAACACCCAACTGGGTGAACTACCACTAGATTTGTTTGCCGCCATTCAGAATCTTAAAAAAGAACTCAACGCAGTTATCCTGGCACATTATTATCAAGAGCCAGATATTCAGGATATTGCCGATTTTATTGGGGATTCATTACAACTAGCAAGAGCCGCTGAAAAAACCAATGCAGATGCGATCGTCTTTGCTGGTGTTCACTTCATGGCAGAAACCGCAAAGATCCTTAATCCCGATAAATTAGTACTTTTACCAGATTTGGATGCTGGTTGTTCTTTAGCAGATAGTTGTCCACCAGAAGCGTTTGCAGCTTTTAAGGCAGCGCATCCAGATCATTTGGTGGTGTCTTACATCAACTGCTCTGCTGATATTAAGGCGATGAGCGATATTATTTGCACCAGTTCCAACGCTGTGAAAATTGTGCAGCAGATACCAAAGGAACAGCCGATTATTTTTGCCCCAGATCGGAATTTGGGGCGGTACGTCATGGAACAAACGGGACGAGATTTGGTGCTATGGCAAGGTAGCTGTGTTGTCCATGAAACCTTCTCTGAGAAGAAAATTGTCCAGTTAAAAATTGCCCACCCAGAAGCAGAGGCGATCGCACACCCAGAATGTGAAAGTAGTGTATTGCGCCACGCCAGCTTTATTGGCTCCACAGCCGCTTTACTCAAGTATTGTCAAAGCAGCCCCACCAAGGAATTTATCGTTGCGACAGAGCCGGGAATCATTCACCAGATGCAAAAACTAGCTCCTGACAAGCACTTCATCCCTGCACCGCCGATGAATAACTGCGCTTGCAACGAATGTCCGTTTATGCGGTTAAATACCCTAGAAAAGCTCTACTGGGCAATGAAAAATCGTACTCCCGAAATTACCATGTCAGAGGATATCCGCCTTGCAGCACTGCGACCAATGCAACGAATGCTGGAGATGAGCGTGTAACTAGTTATTTTTATCAGATGGTAGAGACGCAAGATTGTTGCGATCTCTACCCATAAGTTATTTTTTCTAAGCACTTGCTATTTCTAAAAGGTGGTGCTAAGATTTTAAATCGTGAGACAAATCGGGTCGGTGTCCGAGTGGTTAATGGAGACGGACTGTAAATCCGTTGGCTAGCGCCTACGCTGGTTCAAATCCAGCCCGGCCCACCACTTACGAAGTTATAAGTTATAATGACTGGGTGAGCATCAAAACCCCCAGCATTTTAACTTTTAGCTGATAAAATTAGATCATAGTTTCGCCCGTGTGGCTCAGTGGTAGAGCACACCCTTGGTAAGGGTGAGGTCACGAGTTCAATCCTCGTCACGGGCTTTAGTTACTCAAAATTAAAGTTTTTATTCATATTAAGCTTGTAAAGCTACCAAAGGTTTTTGGAACTTACAAAATTTTTCTGCTTTATTTTCATGCATTGAGTATAAAAATAATGCTATTAATAAGTTTCTAAAATTTTGTGTGTACTACAAAAATGAGTTTAAGTATTTCCCTAGAAATATCTACAGTTTCAGACCAGAATCAATCTGCTCAAAATTTAGGGAATTGGGGTAATAAAATTATCCTTGGCGACTGTTTGCATATACTACAATCTGTCCCTTCCAATATTGTTGATCTTATAGTAATAGCCTTGGTGGTTAGGACATTAACAGATGATGAAACTTAGACACAAGAAGACTTTTCACCCAGTCCCCATCGCCCCTAATCCCCAGAGGGGGCCCCGAGTTCCCCAGTACCCAGTCCCTTGCTATATTGTCACCTCGCCTCCTGATGCTGATAGGAAAAAAAATACGTATGGAGGGAGGTTCATCCTGATAAATATGTGGAATGGTTTTTACCCATATCTCAGGAATTGAAGCGAGTTTTGAAGGATGATGGAACATTTATTTTAAACATCAAGGAAAGAGTTGTTTATAGCAAACGCCACACCTATATTTTAGAACTTATATTGGAGATGAAAAAACAAAGTTAGTTGCGGACAGAAGAATTTATGTGGCATAAAAGAAACTGTTTTCCTGGGAAATGGTCAAATCGTTTTCGTGATGCTTGGAAGAGATATCTACAGTTCAATAAATAAAAAATTTCATATTTACCAATTAGAAGTTAGCTGAAATTTTTCTTTGACCGGAGTAATGGAGAATCGTTAGTTAAGCGACGTTTTTCAACTTCGCTAACAGGAACAACAAATTGACTAAAGAGTTACTTTTCTAAGCGAACTGCATACCATTGCAAATATTGCCCAGTACCAATATCTAATTCGCAACTTGTGTCTAGTAAATACTGTGCTTGAGCTTCAAAAGTATCAAATTTTTGCACATCAGGTGGTAAGTCTTGACTTGTGAGCTTTTGGAGAGTTATTTTAAGTTTCTCTAATAACTCAGGCTGTGTTAAAAACTGTTCTTGTTGATTTGTTTCTAGAACAACAAAATTATCTTGGTGATACATTAATGGATCTGGCATTTTTAAGAATTTGGTAAATGTAAATATATTTTGATTGTTTTGTAAGAACTTCTGGTTGTTGGCGTGGTCAAAAAATGGCGATTTTAATTTTATATAGTGTCTGTAAATTAATTATAGTATTTAATTGTTGAAAATTATTGATCTGTATTTAGGATGTTTATCTAATTTTAGCTAATAAATTGCTGTTTTGAATTATTAAAAACTTATTGTTTTAATAATTCAACCCATATACTTACTGGAATTAAATAATAGTTTTTGCTAAACTTATTAAACAATAAAGAATAAATTAAAGTAAGCTTTGCACCAAGCAGAATACCAAGTTTATGTAATTATACTAAACTTTCATAGACCTTACCTAATAAACTAAATAAATTTGAGTCAAGTGAGAGTAGTATTTAGTATTAGCTATCTTCTAAGCGCACTTTGGCAATGGCTTTGCCCTGCCTCACGAGGTTTATAAACTAATTACAGAACTACATAATTAAGGTGTGTATTTGCAATTCTCAAAAAAACTGTAATTTAACTTTAACAATAGGGAAATATAAAAGTAACATTTTCTCCCATAATCAAAGCCGAACAAAAAGGTAACAATTGCCTTCGTGTTCCAATTATAGATTGTCTATGCAACTTAATTATCTACCGCTTACTTGGCTCAAGAACATTGAGCAGTCTATTGTCAAACAACAGTTGATTTTGAAGCCAGACACACCTTTGCCGCAAATCCTGGCATTGACGGAAAGAGCGATCGCCCCCATGCGATTGAGTTGTACAGCCTTTTTCAGAATAATCCCGCAATTGGAAGGCAACTCATGTCAGGCATAAGCCCATTTTCTGTTTCTAAGCAACCACCACTGATCTTAGTGGCTGATGATGACAAGGCCATCCGAGTATTGTTGCGTAAAGCTATGGAACAAGAAGGTTATCGAGTGGTTGAGGTCAATGACGGTAAGCAATGTTTGGATGCTTACGAGACTATCAGACCTGATATAGTTTTGCTAGATGCTATAATGCCTGTCATGGATGGCTTTACGTGCTGTAAGCACTTGCTCCAAATTGCCAGGAATAATTTAATCTCAGCTCTTGCAACCTTTGATACTGACTCGACCCTTAATAATACTGTCATCTCCAAAATATGGGAGCGTACTCCCATATTGATGATCACATGCTTGGACGATGAGGACTCTGTAAACCGTGCTTTTGATGCAGGGGCAACTGATTATGTTACTAAGCCAATTCACTGGCCTGTATTGCGTCAAAGGTTGCGGCGATTGCTACAGCAAGCGCAAGTATACAAGCAATTAGGGGCGGCAAACCAAGCTTTGCAGCACCTGGCCAATGTAGATGGCTTAACTGAGTTGGCTAATCGTCGCCGTTTTGACGATTATCTCAATACTCAGTGGATTAATCTCGTACAGCAGGGATCTCCTTTGTCAATGATTTTGTGTGATATCGACTATTTTAAATTTTATAACGATAAGTATGGCCATCCTGCTGGGGATATCTGTTTACAAAAGGTGGGTGCTGTTTTAAACATGAAGGCGCAAAAACATCAAGATTTAGTCGCACGTTATGGTGGCGAGGAATTTGCTGTAATTATGCCATACACCCATGCCTCTGGTGCAGTTCACGTGGCCGAAGTGATACAGGCGGGAATCAAGGATTTGCAAATTGTTCATGATGGATCTGCCGTGAGTCAGTATGTCACTCTCAGTATGGGGGTGGCGACTGTTGTCCCTACTTGGGAATCTTCACCTTCAGATTTAATTGTGCAAGCAGATAAAGCACTCTACCAAGCAAAGGCAGGAGGACGCGATCGCATTGTTTCAAGTGATTAATTGTCATTTGTCATTTGTGAATGACTAATCCTTACTTAAGAAGGATAAACTGGCAGTGTGAAGTGGAACCAGGCTCCGTTATTGGGAGCAGAGTCCACCCAAATTTGGCCATAATGTGCCAAGATAATACGCTGGCATAAACAAAGACCAATGCCGTAACCTTCTTTACCTTCATCCCGTTGCAGGCGGAAGTGGTTTTCAAAAATGCGATCGCGATTCTCTACAGGAATCCCAGGTCCAGTATCGCCAATACTAAACTGAACTTTTTGAGTAGTGCGGTGCAATCCGGCTACGCTAATCTTGCCACCTTCTGGCGTGTATTTTATGGCATTATCCAACAGATTCACTACCACTTGGCGGATGCGTTCTGGGTCAGCATATACATAAGGTAGGTCATTAGGAATATCTGTTTCTACCTCTTGGGCTTTGGCAGTGTAGCGATCGCACAATTCTTCGAGTACATCTAAAAATACTTTACCTAGTTGTACCTTTTGTGGTAGAACGGGAAACTCTGTATCTTTTCCACGACCTACCTGCAAAAGGTCGGCAATCATTCGGTCAATGATCTTAGTTTGATTGCGGGCTTGTTTTAATAAATGCGCCGTCATCGTTGGTTTGAGGCGCAGAAATTGCCCTGTCTCTAGATTATAATTAGATTGGAGGGTTTCAATTGCGATCGCGGCCGCAGTTAGGGGATTGCGAAGATCGTGCGCTAGCATAGCAATCACCCGATCTTTAAACTGTAGCTGCTCTTGGAGATTATCTTTTTCCTGTTTCAAGCGAAAAATTTCGTCTGAAAGTCGGATTAGTTCAGCAGAAACAGCAACTGAATGGATAGTGGATTTGGGTAATGTCACCCGACCATTTTCGTCCATACGTTCTTGCAAGTCTTCCTGTAATTTTGAATAAGCGTCTACAGCGACTTGCCAGCGAGGCCACCAGTTTTTCAATTGCGCTATGATATTACTCCCAGCTAAAACCTGCCGTGGTTCAGGATGGATTTTGATTAAAGCTGGCGTTGCTACCAACTTAAAGTGTTCTGCTAAGTAGGGTTGTTGTCCAACATCAATAATTTGAATTTCAAAACTATACTTAGCCTGCAATTCTTTTAAGTAAGCGCGTATTCGCTGCACCTGTTGTCGGGACTTTGGGCGACCATCGACAAATAGTAACAGCTGGAGTGGAGCCTCAGAATAAATAGGCTGATCCTGGGAAACTTGCATGTAATCGTGTTTCAGCACTGGTAACAACCCGGTGACGCTTTACAGAAAGTAAAATGGACTGACGGTTGTCAATGGTTGTTGTTTTCTCTTCAATTTAATATCTATTTTAGATTTTTAATCCTCTTATCAGTTGTGCGCTTTGACATAAGACATATCTTTTCAGCCTTTTGCGCTTTATTAGGTAACTTCGTCTCCAAAAAACACCCTTGTCCTTGAATCTAAGTCTTAATTTGCCCTAGATAAAAATTTTTCGCTAGAGCTAGCACGTGAAAAGCTTAATACTATGTCAAATCAGCTAGTCGATCGGCATGTCAATTTGAGTACTCGCTTTGAACAAGCCATCGCCCAACCAAACGCAGATGCTAATTGTATCTAATCTATCAGGAAGCTGTTGACTGTTCAGACCAAATTTATAGATGGTTATTCTCAACCGCCAGTGCATCAGATGAAGTGTTTTTTGCCTTTACCCAATCATTAGTAAGATTGAGAAAACAGCTATAGCTGACCTTTGCACTGCCTCTATAACTTGCGAAACATACTCTGTAGCTAGCTTTTATTTTAAGAACCGCTACCCTATCCCAGAAGAAAAGGGAGAGATTTCCTAAGAGAAAGCTTGGGATAACATTGAGGCGATCGCACTTTTAGAGTTAGTACTCACTGCTTTCGAGACTTCCAGGAAGCTCTTGACTGACAGGACAAGTAACACTTTCCCCAGGAAATCTATTTATAGATATAAGGGAAACTGCTGCGACACTTGACTGCTTTGCCTATAACCCCAGTCGCCAATAAGAACGAACTTACGCCAAGTTCCGGGAATTGCTTAACACTGGCACTTTCCAGCTATTGCCTTATTCAGCTTACCATCGTCAGATGAATAATTTCCAGAATCGATTGTAAGCCAATATTTAGCAAACTCTATTTGTTCCCCTCCTTGGGTTATGCTAAGGGGGGCTTTAGCCCTAGTCTATCACTTCAGTTGCTTGGCGATCGCATTAAGCTAGTGCATCTAGAAGTAGATCAAAGCTTTTGGTTGCTAAACTGTTCTTTGGCGAATTCTCACTCAGTTCTCCCCTCTGCCAATTGAATATTTCCAGAACTATCTAAAAAATGGATTCTCAATTTAGTACTTTAGCCCATTCTGGCTCCTGACTCCGAATTCTGTTTGATAAAACTCTTGTATAGCAAGTATTTCAGATTTATTTCTATTTTTTTTCCAAAAATGTTAGTTTGCCAGAATTTTAGGGAATTCTATAAATAAGCATGGGAATTATCAAAACCTAATGGCTGTAAAACAAAGACAATACGGTAGCTTTTGCTACCGTTTACTCATTTCTAGAGATATAATCTTTACCAACAGAGATATTTGCTAAGAATGAAGTGCTGAGTCGGTAGTGTCTTTGGATGATATTGAGAGGCAAAGGAGCAGAAAAGAGCCGGGAGAGAAAATTCCCAATGCCCAATTAATGAACAGTCTGCGCTAGGGTAGGAATTGAAACTCAATTTGTGATTTCCTGTGCTTCCCTGTAAACGTTCAGCTGTATTTCTAATTTGGGCTGTTCTACTGACTTCTTTAACAGCCTGTGCTAATAGTCCAGTCGCCAAAAATCTTGAGGAATCTTTGGCGGCAGATCCTAAGCTGCAAACCAATCCAGTTGTCTTTGAATCTCAGAGTAACCAACCACAAGCACAGTCAAACGCATCAGCAGTTCAGTTACCATCTGATTTTCCTAAAGATATCCCACTATATTCCAATGCCAAACTACAGGAAGTTACACCTGCAAGCGGCTCAGAAAACAAAGTCTCAACTCGCTGGTTGACTTCCGATCCCAGCAACTTTATTGCTAGCTTTTATCGCAGCCAGTTTCAAACAAATAACTGGCAGATTTTGCAACAGCCAACAGATGATGCGGGAGGCGCTTTTGAGGCACGTCGCAACGATTTGCTGTTGAAGGTTTCTATTCAGCCTAAATCAGTTACTAACGCCACACCCAATCAACCCCAAACCGCCACTGAATTACTGATTAACTACGTACCAAATAGTATTGTTACAGCACAACCTACCCCAACTATAAATTCTAACGAAACTAGTAACGCCGTTCCGCAACCAGGAAATTCACAGTTCATAGGCCCAGTACCACCTGCAAACTTAGCAGCACAGCCACCAAATACGGCTAATAACCCAACAACTCCTACAGCCACAGCCGAATCTCAGGAATTTAACGATCTGAATAAGGTACCGCAAGAATGGCGGCAACATATCCAAGACTTAGCCAAATTAGGTGTTTTGTCTATAGAGCCAGAGGCAACTAAGAGTAATTCTACTACCACAAATAACCAGTTTGAACCCGGTAAAATCGTTACACATCGGGAATACGCCCGTTGGTTAATTGCTGCTAATAATGCTCTGTATACCAGCAATCCAGCTAAACAAATTCGCTTGGCATCAGAAAGCATTCAACCCGTTTTTAGTGATGTTACCGCAAAAGACCCTGATTTTCCAGCAATTCAGGGATTAGCCGAAGCTGGGTTAATTCCCAGTCCTTTGTCTGGAGATTCTACAGTAGTTTTGTTTCGTCCTGATGCACCCCTAACACGCGAACAGTTGCTGCTGTGGAAATTACCTTTAGATACTCGCCAAGCTTTACCCTCTGCTAACTTAGATACGGTTAAACAAACCTGGGGTTTCCAAGATGCAGCTCGAATTGACCCCAAGGCTTTAAGAGCAGTGTTGGCTGATTACCAAAATGCTGAACAATCGAATATTCGGCGGGTATTTGGCTATACGACTCTGTTTCAACCCAAAAAATCAGTAACTCGTGCTGAGGCTGCTACAGTTTTGTGGTATTTCGGCACTCAGGGTGAGGGTGTATCGGCTGCTGAGGCTTTGAAATTAAAGCGAAGTTAAAGCGATATCTATCAAGGGTTACGCAATTCTGTTGCGGTTAGTTGATAGCCAGCCTGCATAAAAGTGGGCAATTCTATATCTAGGATGAAAACTTTGCTATTTCTTTTTTAATACACTTATTTTTATCAAGAAAATGTAAATCTAAGTATTTACAGCGTTTTTATTTGTGTATGATGAATTTTTAAGGCATAGTTAGGTGTAATAACGCAAATTAACTCATTAAATATGCCTGGTTTTGAAGTAACTCAAGAAAAGACTAGTTGTCATATTGCCCCTTGATTACTTTTAAACAGATTAAAAAATACCAGGGGTAAAAAAAATATGAAAAAACAAGCTGTAGCGGCAGGATTTGTTCTATTTTCTTTCATGTTGCCAACCAAAGCTTCGGCTGCGAGTTTTGATCAACTTTATGTATTTGGCGATAGTCTTTCCGATACAGGCAATATATACAATCTTACTGAGAAAGGATACCCTCCAAACCCACCTTACTTTGAAGGACGTTTTTCTGATGGGCCGAACTGGGTGGATTATCTTGGAGATCAGCTAGGATTAAAGCCTACTTTATTCACTACTATTCCTTCCGCACCTCCTACCCAAGGAATAAACTTCGCTATCGGTGGTGCTAGCTCTGGTTTAGGTAATGCTGTCCTTCCCGATCCAAATTTACCGGGAGTACTTGGACAAGTCCGTGATTTTGCTGAAACTTTGAAAGCAAATAATCAAACTGCTGATCCAAATGCACTTTATACAGTGTGGGGAGGTGCAAATGATTTGCTTTTTGCTAACTCCCCAAACTCGAGCAAGAATCCAATCAGTAATATATCCGTGGCGTTGAATACTCTCATCGGAGCCGGCGCAAAAAATATTTTGGTGTTTAATTTGCCAGATTTGGGACAGCTACCAGCAGCTAAAACCAATGGTCGCAACCCTACACTCCTTAGCAAATCGAGTAGCGAGTTTGACTTGGATTTAGCAAACACTGTGAGCGCTTTGAACCAAAACCCGAATCTCAACATCGTCTCTGTTGATATTTATTCTTTATTTAATCAAGCAAGTGCATTGGGTTTTACGAATGTAACCGAGTCTTGTCTATCTAGACCAGATATATGTGACCCAGGAAACAACAAGTTTCTTATCTGGGATGGTGTCCACCCAACGACGGCTGCTCATAAGTTAGTAGCAGACACTGCACTGGCTGCGATTGATGCTAAGTCTGTACCTGAACCCTCAATAAACTTGGGGATTTTAGCCCTTGGTGCTTTTGGTGCGGTAGGAGTGCTAAAGCGTCAACAAAAAAGGTCAGCACTTGTACCAGCAGGTCGCGTTGTTGATGCACAATTGTCTCATACAACAGTTGAAAATTAAACTAACTGTATTGATGTGGGATTACGATCGCTTATTTGAAATTATTGAAGAATTAATCATGCACCACTCTCCTAGTGGTGCAGAAGCTGAGATTAACCAGTTGTTGATGCAACGATTTGCGGCGCTGGGTGTACAGGTGTGGTGCGATCGCGCCGATAATATTATTGCGAAGATTTCAGGGAAAAATCCAGACCGGGCGATCGCCATTACTGCACACAAAGACGAAATTGGCGCAATTGTCAAGAGTCTCGGCGATCGAGGTCGTGTGGAAGTCCGTAAACTCGGCGGTTCTTTCCCGTGGGTTTACGGCGAAGGTGTTGTTGATTTATTAGGAGATAACGAAACCATAAGCGGTATTCTCAGCTTTGGTTCCCGCCACGTTTCCCACGAATCGCCCCAAAAAGTGCAGCAGGAAGATACCACTGTGAAGTGGGAAAATGCCTGGATTGAAACGAAGCTAACATCTGCGGAATTAGAAACAGCTGGCATTCGACCTGGAACTAAAATGGTAATCGGCAAGCATCGCAAGCGTCCAATTCGGTTAAAGGATCATATTGCCGGTTACACCTTGGATAACAAAGCCTCTGTTGCCATTTTGCTGGCTTTGGCTGAAAATCTGAAACAGCCAGTTGTTGATGTTTATTTGGTAGCTTCGGCTAAAGAAGAAGTAGGAGCAATTGGGGCACTATTTTTCACCCAAAATCAACGTTTGGATGCCTTGATTGCTTTAGAAATTTGTCCATTATCCGAGGAATATCCTGTTAAAGATGGGGAAAATCCTGTACTTTTATCTCAAGATGCTTATGGGATATATGATGAGGGGCTAAATGGACAACTGCGCCAATCTGCAAAGCAACTCGATATATCAGTGCAGCTAACGATACTGAGCCAATTTGGTAGTGATGCTTCCATTGCGATGAAATTTGGCCATGTAGCGCGTGCTGCGTGTTTGGCGTTTCCTACCCAAAATACACATGGCTATGAAATTGCTCATTTAGGAGCGATCGCTAATTGTATTGATTTGTTAAAAGCTTTCTGCGAAACTGAGTTTGAGTGATGTTTCCAAGCTTTGAATCGAAAGAGCCATCGTATATCAACCCAAAATAGCCAGAAAAAGGTTTTGCAAAGCCTGAAAGTCTGGCTCCCCAAGTCGCCCTAACTTTTTGATCGCTAGTCCTTTATCTATGGTAGTCAAAACTGGTTTGATAATTGAAGGTTTTAGAAGACCAGATGTTCGCCATTCAGTAATTGTGATTTCACCAAAGGAAGTCGCTGGATTTGCTTGACTGGTAATGGCTATCAATATTAAATCCGAACGCTCACGTTGATAGCTATTAGAACTCACAACTACTGCTGGACGTTTTTTAGTAGTAGTCTGGTCAGTAAAAGGAAATGGCACTAAAACAACATCACCAAATTCATAGTTTGTCATATTCTGCGTCATCAGGGTTATCCCAAATTTTGAGCAGAACTGGTTCAGAAAGTTTTGCTGCTGCAAAGGTAAGGTTATACTCTGTATTTTGCATATCCAGAGAATCAATAAAATCTTCAACCAGCAAAACTTGTTCGGGAGGCAACTTTTGAATTTTTCCAAGTAACCTTTGCTCTGAACTGCTATGAGCCTGCATTATTTAGATTCTCCTAACTTTGCTTGTATATTGAATTCATTATAGTTTTTGGTTGTCTCTACGAGGAAGGCGATCGCTAATTGTATTGATTTGTTAAAAGCTTTCTGTGAAACTGAGTTTGAGTGAAGCATCAAACCTCATTTACTAGGCACAATAAAATCTAGTTAATTGGAGTCATAGCTTGCTTGCTACACTTCGACATACTCAGTGCCACCGTAGGTATTGTTTTCAGACCCATCTGGCTAGATGCTTGATTTATATCAAACTCTAATAATATTGAGGAATACTTTCACTAAAGCCGATGATGGGATTTGAACCCACGGCCTGCTGATTACGAATCAGCTGCTCTACCACTGAGCCACATCGGCGTACACAATCTAAGAGTATAACATGATTTAATCATGGTAGATCAAAACCCTAAAAATCGCCTTAATCCCGAACAGTATGCCAGCCTGAAAGCAGAAATAGCCGCTCCTTATCGCGGGTTACGACAATTTTTCTATATCGCTTTCGGTGCTTCTGGTTCACTCGGTGCATTCGTCTTTTTCTTCCAAGTCCTTGCCGGACGCGATGTTGAGAGCGCTTTGCCTAATTTCGCTCTCCAATTAGGAATCGTTGCCCTAATGGTCTTCCTCTGGCGCTGGGAACAGCGTCGGCAACAACGCCCCCAATCGGGTAAAAATCCTAATTCCTGAAGGAATAAATTTTAACTTGCCACATTCAAATCCCACTAATTGAAATTCAAACTGGACATCGATGACTCTGTGTTAACGTTATCGCAACAACGCCCAGACTACGGCAATTTAAAGAACATTAATCAAACCTTTGAGAGTGGGGAAATAGTTCATCAATTAGATCGGTACTAAGCATAATTCTATCGTGAGTTACTGATTGCAAAAATTTCTAATAAACTAGAAATTCGTTGAAACGGGGTCAGCTATAGCAACAGTCTTGGTGGTTAGAACATCAACAGATGATGAAACTTAGACACAAGAAGACTTTTCACCCAGTCCCCAGTCTCTAGTCCCTTGCTATATATTTAAAGAACTCAAGTTTTATGTTTAAAAACCCCCAAAAATAATAAAACTCGCGAGATTGGAAGCACCAAACTAACAAATTATCAGTTTGGTGCTTCCAATTTGCTAACTAGGCATTTACTGGGCTGTTACCAAATAGGATGAAGGAATTGGTTGGGCACGTCCAGCATTGACGAGTGCCTGGTAAACAAAGGCAGCAACTTCGGCTCTAGTCGCCTGACGATTAGGATTGAGTTGCTTCACTGTGGGATAGTTAATTACTAATTGCCGTGAAGTTGCAGCCGCAACAGGTGCGATCGCATAATTAGGAATCTGGGCAGCATCAGTGTAAAAGGAAAGGATATTCTGATTACTTGCAGTTAAGCCCAAACCATTAGCTAAAGCGACTAATGCCTGCACTCTGGGAATTTGCTGCTGTGGCTTAAAAGTACCATCAGGATAACCAGAAACAAATTGACTCTGGTAAGCAGATTGAATTGCAGCGTAAGCCCAAAAATTTGTTGCTACATCTTTAAACTTGGTACCTGCGCGTTTGGCTGGTGGCGTTAAGGCTTTAGTGACAATAGTGGCAAATTGAGCGCGGGTTACAGGTTCATTGGGCTTAAAGCTGCCATCAGGAAAGCCAGCAATAATATTTTGGGAGGCTAAAGCTTCGATATAGGTTTTTGCCCAATAATTTGCTGGCACATCTTTAAAGGCGACAGGCCCTCCAGGGGGTACATCAACAGCTGCGGCAACAAAATCTACTGAGCCAAAAATCTTTTTCTGATCGATATCGTTGCCAACAGCTACAATTTTACTAGTTTTAGTAGCATTGTTTACATCATAACGAGTGTTGTTGCGGATAAGGTTGCCACCAGGATTTTCGTTAGTGCCGAGGTCGGGTAGAGCATTGACAGTCGCTACTACGCCATCGCGCTTATTATTCTGAATGACATTCTTACGTAATACGGGCTTGGCTGACTCTGAGATAAAAAGACCATCTTGGTTTTCGACGATTTGGTTTTCTGTAACTAGGGGTGTGGAAGTGCCACCGATCGCTAGACCAAAACCAGTATCCTGAAATAAGTTACCCCGAATTTCTCCTTGAGCAGCTTTAGCAATTGAAATCCCATTGCCTTTGTTTTGCACAAAGATGTTACTTTCAATTTTGGGATTGCCTGTACCTGTAACAAAAACACCTTCTCTGACACTGTTAGTAAAAGTACTGTTTTTGATAGTAGGATTAGTTGACTCTACCCATACACCTGTACCCCGACTATTTGGGTTGGTGACGCTTACACCGGTAATAGTGGTATCTTGTTCGGCAAGGATGGTAATGTCCTGTCTAGCAAAGGTGCGACTAGTGTAGAAACCTCCACCTGTAATTAATATTGCCTGACCTTTACTAGCATCATCACCCCGCAGTGTTACTCCTGGTTTAAGCAACAACGGAAAGGTTTCGCCACTTTCCTGGTTATAGTTCCCAGGTGCTAATTGAATAACTGCACCTGTTTGGGCTTGACTGAGAGCGAAACTGATGCTTTTGTAAGGTGCAGCTGAGGTTGTACCACGACCAGCACTATCTGCACCAGTTGCGGAATTAACGTAAATTGCTGCGGCGGTTGTCGGAACTTGCGCTGTGAGAGTTGGGGTAATACCTTTTGAGTGAGTAGCACCAGCGTTAACCTCACTCGGTAGTAGTATTGACCCGCTATAAACAACAAGCATTGCCGTTAATCCGGCTCCCAGGCGTAAAGTATATCTGAGATGACTGCTAGAAAGAAGGCGAAAATTTTTCGCTATAGAAATGTGAAAACCCCGATATTTCATTTTTTGAGTCTGTGATGTGCTTAATTATGGTATTTCGAACAAGGTTGAAGCTAGCAGCCTTGTAGCTACTATAAAACCCATGCAAAACTATACTGGATGATTATCACTGATTCAGCTAAATTCCTTAGATAGATCACAGAACTTATACATTTTAGGGGCTACCTCGCCGTAGAAGAATCAGTATTATTCACAGGACTTACGCAAACAATAGCCTAAAATAAAGATTTTCAGGTAAGGAAAATTTATGTAGACACAAAGTACCTACTCTACGAGTTCTCCAACGAAGTACCCACTTACTTATTGCCACTAACGCCTGTAGTTTTGCGTCAGTTCTAATTCAGAAGATTCTTTGGCGTGGCAAGATCCCAAAGCAATTTGTCAATATTTAACGGTAAACTCTGTATTTTTGAATAGAGTGATGAATAGTAAAATTATGTCAAGCTATTGATACACAGTCTTGGCAGCAGGCTTTATGAGCCGCGTTAGCAATTTCTGCAAATTAAGATAGGCAGGTGTTGCTGATTAAATTTATTAAGAATTATTTACACAAATAAAGTGGAAGTTGATGGCGATCGCTTAGAGGGTCTATACCGTCAACTTCCTCCCTGGCAAACATTATATTTAGTAAGCTAAAGTTTCTAAAGTTTCCCTTAGATACCGTTGTACCTGCTGTTCTAGGCGAATTCCGTGTAATTGAGCATCACGTTCTAGTTGCCAGCGTTGGAAACCAGAACTAGTGGATATAGCACATTTGAGGCTATACCAAATTTCAGTATCAGCAGAAAATTGGCGATCGCTAGAAGCTGGAATTTGAGCCATAGTTCCTTATTCCTTTGTTTTAACTTCAAGGGTAATTGGGTATTGGGCATTAACAATTCGTAATTCGTAATTAGGTTAAGACCTATAGAGAGGTCAGGGACTCTGACCCAACGCTTGCAGACTCACTCTAAGCGAAGCCATGCCGTAGGCTTTACGCTGCGCTATCGGTTTAATTACGAATTAGTAATTACATCATGGCTGTTATGAATCTGCATTAATCCTAAACAAGGATTGCAACAATCGGGGGACGATTTGATTAACCCGTACCCCTAGGATAGTAAAATCTTGCTTAATCTTTTCTAAAGATAATGGTTCAATGCCAGCGAATTCTGTGTCATTAGTCACTAAAACTCGCATTACACTCACAGGTATTTGTAAAAATAGATTACTTCCCAAAAAAGCTAACCCCGCAAGCACTAGTGCAACGCTGCGCCATTGAGGAAGAAATTTAGCCGAATTGGCTACTAATGGGGCAATTTGGTAGAGATGCCACAGCACCCAAACCGACAATACTGCTGCCACTAATGCCAGAATACGATTTAACTTTGTATTAATTAAACAGAGAATTTTTCGCTGCCGTTCAGTCAGATTTTCTGGCTTTAGGGCTATTCCTAAAAGAGCAAATATATAAAAAGGGCGACGTAACTGCATCCATAGCAGGGGGAGAATACCAATGGCAGCAACTAAAGATAGCTCCATCCAGACTGGCAAAAACGGCTCGCCTACAGACAAAAATAATAAGCACAGGACTAAAAAAACAGGCAACGTCGCTAATCCAGCGACGTGAATCCACAAAATAGGTTCAGAGCGAAATGAATGCATATTATAAAAGGTTGTGAGTTAAGAGTTAGGAGTTAGGAATTAGTAGCCTTTAACTCCTAACTCCTAATTTATTACTCCTAACTTCTAACCATTTTACCCTTAACACTATCTCGTTAAGGTGAGAGTGCGGCGCTTCGTAACCATCTGATAGGATTCGATGATGTCACCTTCAACCCAATCATTGAATTTATCCATACCGACACCGCATTCGTAACCGGCGTTAACTTCACGAGCATCTTCTTTCATCCGTTTTAGGGAATCAAGAACGCCTTCAAAGATCACCTTACCGCCGCGTCGCACCCTGACTTTGCAGTTGCGAATTAGCTTACCAGATTGAACGTAACAACCGGCAACAGCACCGCGACCTACTGGGAAGACGGCACGGACTTCGGTTTGACCCAAGGGTTCTTCCACCAACTCTGGTTCCAAAAGACCTTCTAAGGCATCTTGGATATCTTCTAGGAGTTTGTAAATGACGTTGTATTCTCGAACATCGACACCTGCTTCATCAGCGGCTTGTCTAGCGCCACTGGCAAAGGTGGTGTTGAAGCCAATAATTACAGCGTTACTGGCAGCTGCTAAGTCGATATCTGTCTCGGTGATTTCCCCAGCAGTAGCCAAAAGCATCCGAATTTGGACTTCGTTTTGCGGGATTTGCTTGAGCGCTCCCACAATGGCTTCCACAGAACCTTGTACGTCTCCTTTCAAGATCAAGTTGAGTTCTTTCAACTCGCCTTCTTGAGCTTGAGCCGACAGGGTTGTAAGGGTAACACGACCTTGTAACAAGCGGGATAGGCGTTGTCTATCGGCGCGATCGCTAGCGAGCGCTCTGGCTTCTTTTTCGTTCTGGAAGACCTCGAACTCGTCGCCTGCTGCTGGCACATCACTTAAACCTAGTACCTCGACAGCAAAGGAAGGAGAAGCGATATCTACTCTCTTACCTCTGTCATCTACCATCGCCCGGACTTTACCGAAGGCCGAGCCAGCTACTAAGATATCTCCCACATGCAGGGTGCCATTCTGAATTAGCAGGGTAGCAACTGCTCCCTTGGCTTTATCCAGGTGTGCTTCAATTACAGTTCCTTTGGCAGTACGATCTGGGTTAGCAGATAGTTCTCCAACTTCTGCTACTAACAGAATCATTTCTAAGAGCGTATCCAGATTTTCACCTCTGATGGCGCTCACCGGAACCATAATTGTCTCACCACCCCAGTCTTCTGAGGTCAGACCATACTGAGTGAGTTCTTGTTTAACCCGCTCTGGCTGTGCCCCTTCTTTGTCAATTTTGTTGATTGCAACAACAATTGGCACTCCCGCAGCTTGGGCGTGGCTAATGGCTTCAATGGTTTGGGGACGGACACCATCATCAGCAGCTACTACTAACACGGCAATATCTGTTACCCTAGCTCCTCTAGCCCGCATCGCTGTAAAGGCTTCGTGACCAGGAGTATCTAGGAAGACTATCTGCTGTGGTTTGCCCTCATGTTCTACATCCACATGGTATGCACCAATATGTTGAGTGATCCCACCAGCTTCGCCAGCAGCTACTTTTGTTTTGCGGATTGAGTCGAGGAGGGTTGTTTTACCGTGGTCTACGTGACCCATAATTGTCACGACTGGCGGACGGCGATGAAGATATTCTTGGTCTTCTGCGCCGACCATTTCCGTAATTTTCCGAGCTTCTGCTTCTCGCTCTACGGTTTCGACTTCTATTTCTAGTTCTTTTCCTACCAGGGTAATTGTGGGAATATCCAGATTTTGGGTGATACTCACGGCCATGCCTTTGAGGAACAGGATTTTCACAATCTCTGTATCAGGAACGGCTAAAACGTCAGACAGCTCTTGCACAGTTAATGGGCCTGTGATCGTCACCTTTTCGGGGCGATCGCGCTTTGTATCAGCCTCTTGTTGGCGACGATTATTGTGATGGTCGCGGCCAGAACCAGATTTAGAACCAGGTTTTCTACTTCCTCTAGCAGTTGGGGCGCTAGCAAGGCTTGCACCTGGCATCTGTACAGGTCGAGTCGCTTTTGGCTTGGGAGGGCGGGCGATGGAAAGGCTGACTTGGACGGTAGCTGGTGAGTCGATATCGTCATCATCCAGCAAATCTTCTTCAAATTCATCGTCTAGTATCGGCTTGATCCGCTTGCCTTTAACGCCAGCTTTAGCCTTCTCTTTAACTTCGTCGATTATTTCCTCTTCTACCCACTTTTTGCCGCCTTTGGTTGGACGAGGTGGACTTGGGCGTTTCAAGTCGAGGAGATCGGGTGGTGCAACTGGCTCATCACCTAATCCTTGAGATTTGCCCGCTATTCCTGACATCTGTCTTGGTGGAGTAGCGATCGGCATTGCGGCTGCTACACCTTCACCAGGACGTGCTGGTCTTGGTCTTGGCCCGTCTCCTATTGATGGTGCAGATGGTCTATTGACCCTCTGTTCTGGTCTGGTGGGTGCAGGGGTGGAGCGAGCCTGTCTTTGTGGTGCACCTGGTGCAGGCTGGTCAGTTGGGAGTTTGGCAACTCTCGGCTTAACTTGTTCGCGATCGCCCTCAACAGGTTTTACCCGTTGGTCGCGTTTGATGAGAATTGGTTTATCTGCTTGAGACACTTGCTCATCTTGCACCTCGGCAATTTCAGTTGCAGGTCTTGACGGAGGGGCAACTAATTGTGGTTTTTGAGGTTTTTCCGATTTTGGTCTGGGTGGAACTACTTTTTCCGGTTTTTGCGATGCTACTTTTTCCTGTGCCTGATTTTGATTAGGCGTTTGTTCCAAGTTGGTGACAGGAGGTTGCTCTTGAGTCTCAGATTGAGTCCGGGGCACAGGTCTAGTTGGTGCTGCCGGCTTCATGGGTGAGACTGGTGTAGCAAAAGGCCGTGGAGGTGAGGGAGGATTAGCTTCAGACAAGGCAGCTTGGGTATTGTTGGCAACTGACGCATCAGGGGCGTTGGAGGTAGTATTTCTCAATATTGTGGGTTTGCGTATTTCCAAAATTTGCTGTTTGTGGGGTGCAGCAGGTCGGTTACGTCCGCCGTTTGGTGGTGAATTTGGCTTATGGCTGGTTGTACCTAGTTCCTTTTTGGCCGACACATTCGTAGTTGCAAGCTTTTCTGCTGCCGCCCGGATGTTTTCTGCCTCGGATTCTGAAATCGTGCTGCTATGACTTTTGACTGAGATGTCGAGCTGCTCGCAAATTGCTAATAGCTCTTTGTTATCCAAATTCAATTCCTTTGATAATTCATAAATTCTAACTTTGCCGTTGTTCATCCACTCTTCCCCTTTAATTTACAGTTTTAGCGGATGGTTGCCTGGTTTGCGACATCTCCATCCTTGGATTACTGTTTTTAGACCGCCGTTTAGTTTTTGCCGGTGCCTCCAATCAGGAAAGAGAGATGTTTCGGTTTAATAATGGCATCCCCAGCAGTAATGATGGTTAAAGGACACCCATAAAAATTTTTTAAATAAAAGATTTTTATAGGAACCCCTGATGCCGAACTGCGCCTGAGCGCTACCAGGTTGCCATTTTGTAGTTTCTTGTTTTGTTGATTCTGAATCTTCCACAACACAATTGATTACATCTTGTTCTGGGAATCTTGCCTCGCCTCTCTTAATTATTGGAGAGCCGAATGGCTTTTACACCCATTTACTATTTTGGCACTAACCTTAACGATCGATAGGGGGTGTGATAAAAGCACGACTTCGGCTTTTGCACAATTCCTCTGGTGATAACGTCACAAAGTTGTTCCAATTAAATTTGGTTTTGGGTATTGCTGATGGCTAGACGTTGCGACAAGCTTTGGTACAGTGTTTCTGGCACTGATGCATGTAGCGATCGCCCTAGTCGATTTTTTTTCTGAGCTGCTTGTAAGCAACTCGTTTGCGGACAAATATAGGCGGAACGCCCCATGCCCCGATCTAATTGTACCTTTCCAGATGGAAAGACGCGGACAATCCGCCAAAACTCATCTTTTGAGCCTACTTTCCGGCAACTGATACAGCGCCGATAATTTGGTTTCATCAGTTTTGTGCGATCTCAGTCCAGCATTGTGGGTGTAAAAATAAGTTTTTTTACTATTTTTTACTTATACCAAGGTGTCTTTCAGGAAATAATCCTTCAGACTTGGACTACAATCCACATTATCAAAACTTTACAAGGTTGATCAATTACTCGTCATCGTTATTGTCAAAACTATCCTCTTCTTCTAATTCGTCCTGATTTTCATCCTCTAATTCTTCCTCAAAGTCAAGATCGTCTTGCTCTGACTGATATTTAGCCCTGACAGCTGTAAATTTCTCATCTTCTCCGGCATAGTCATATTTAGCTTTGTCTTTGATGTCTATTTTCCAACCAGTCAGGCGGGCTGCTAAACGGACGTTTTGTCCTTCTTTCCCAATGGCTAAACTAAGTTGATCTTCAGCCACGAGTACGTGAGTTTGCCGGGATTCTGGATCCATGAGGCGTACTTCATCTACCCGGGCTGGACTTAAAGCATTCGCGATGTATGTTGCTGGGTCTGGCGACCAGCGAATTACATCTATTTTTTCACCGCGTAATTCGTTGACTACCACTTGAATTCGCGATCCCCTGGCTCCGATACAAGCACCAACTGGGTCTACATCGCGATCGAGGGTATCTACTGCTATTTTAGTCCGGGGGCCGACATAACGGGAAGGGGGGTTTGCCTCCCTAGCTACGGCAACAATCCGTACCACTTCATCTTCAATTTCTGGGACTTCGTTGGCAAACAGATAAACCACCAAACCAGCATCAGCGCGAGACACAAGCAACTGTGGTCCTCGTTGCTGACCTTGGGAGACTTTTTTGAGATATACCTTGAAGGTGGCATTTGCCCGATAATTATCGTTTGGCAGTTGTTCCCGTTTCGGTAATTCGGCTTCCACTTCTGGCTGACCAAAGCCACTGCTAACTGCCAAAACTACTGATTGCCGCTCAAACCGCAAGACTCTTGCTTGCAAAACAGTTCCTTCTAAATCTTGGAACTCTTCTTGCACCATTTGGCGCTGTTGATCCCGTAATTTTTGCGCCAATACTTGCTTAGTTTGCATCGCTGCCATCCGACCAAATTCTCCTTGATCTGGAGTCACATCAAGCACCACAGAGTCCCCTAATTGCGCTTCGGGAGCTACTTGTTGAACTTCGTCTAAGGATATCTGATGGTCTGTGTTATTGACTTCTTCAACAATAGTTTTGGTGGAAAGAACGCGAAATCCCTCTCCGTCAATATCGAGTTCTACTTCAAAATTTTCAAAATAATCTTCGTCAAACTGTTTGCGCTCTAAATTTTGGGCGCGACGATAACGTTCGTAGCCTTTGAGTAGTGCTTCTCTAATAGCTGATTGAACTGCAAGACGGGGTAAATTCCGCTCACGACTTATACTTTCAATTAATTCTTTTAATCCAGCTAAAGTAACCATTGACATAAGCAATCTCCTTTAAAAATCAGGGACTGGGGACTGGGGACTGGGGACTGGGGACTGGGACTGGGACTGGGGACTGAAAACTACGCATTAAAGCCAGGGATTAGAGAATAGCTTTCCACTAATCCCTAACCTCTAGCCCTTAGTCCATAACCTCTAGCCCTTAGCTCGTAACCTCTAGCCTCTAGCCAAGCTGCTCTAGTCTGTAACTCCTAAGCCCTAGCCCTTTGTTTATCGGCACTCGTCTAGTTGCACCTTCGTAATTAGGGAGCGGGGAATTTCGACTACACGACCTTTTTGGTTTAAGTAAAGTGTTGTCTCATCCCGGCGAATCAACTGACCTATCCACTCTTGTTGTCCGTCGTAGGGGGGTGTTGTGAAGATAATGACAGGAAATCCTTTAAAGGAAATAAATTCCCTCTCCGTTAACAGTTGTCGCGAAATACCAGGACTAGACACTTCCAAGACATAAGCATCTGGAACGATTTCCGCAGCATCTAAAGAGGCTTCTAAAGCACGGCTCATCCTCTCACAATCATTCAATCCGGTGTCTTGCTGAGGATTGCGAATGTCTACCCGCAACACTGGTGGACTTTGGTGAGTGTGAAAAACCACGCCAACCACTTCCAATCCCAGTTCTTCTGCTACTGGTGTCGCCAAATCAATAATTTGTGGAACTAAAGGATGAGCCATGAGAGAATTCAATAAAAAAAGTGGGCGCTGACCCACTTCCTGCGATAGGTATATCTTCCAAGAAGTCTTGTGACGAACCAATGATGCTTCGCCCTCATACGAGTTTAGCGCATTTAATGGATAGTCGAGTATAGGGTATGGGGCATTGGCTACAATAGGCAGAGGGGCACTTAGCAGGGAGCAGAGGGGAAAGAGGTAATTTTTATTCTCCCCCTTGCCCCCTGCTCCCTGCTATCGGGCTTCTTCTACTCTCTCTACCCTTCACGTATTTCTGGAAGAGCGGTGCTTTTTTTAACCACTGATGGAACGGATGCTTGTGTGCGTAACTGCCTGGTTTGCTCGATAATTTGATCTATGTCTTCTTGGGACAAACGCTGAACGTAGTTAATTTTGATTTCCTCTAAGAAGTCAAAGAGTAAACTCTGAATTTCGGAAAGTACGTGTTTTTCCTTTATTTCAGATCCCAAGGCTTCGCTAAACCTTTGTACGAGTTGACTGGTAAGTTTTGCGCCAACAGGGTCTTCTACAGCGCTAACTAAAGTTTTGTAAAGATTAGTTGTGATTTGGGTCGCAAGTTGTTCGCTTAACTGGGTTTGGGCCTGTCCTACGCCAGGGAGATTCTGGAGGTTGCGGTAAATGGGGACTTGATGGAAGACGGTTTCGATATTGTGGTGCAAAATGGCAACGATCGCAGGTTGAATATCAGGTAACACGTGGTAAACAATTGTTTTGACCAAAAGACTGGCGATCGCTTCCACTTCATTCACATTATTAATATCTATGTAGGGACGTAAATTTTCTTGTTGTGAGAGCCACTGTGTTAACTCACCTCGCTGAATTGAGCCTTGAATCTGGTTAATTACCCTCACCACTACTACTTCTGTAAGTTCTTCAGCAAAATTGGCGACAATTCCCTGATGAATTTGCTTTCGCACTGGATGAAGATTCAATAAATGCGCTCGATCGAGGCGGACTAATACAGGTAAGATTCGTAGCCAACGCCAAAATGGTAGTATTAAAAATAGATCGTACCAACGCCACAATACTGCTTCAAACCAGCTTAAACCAGGATGTCGGCGTTTGATGAATAAGGTACGTCCCAGCAATTCTACGCCAAATAACATCACAAACGGTAAGTCAAGAGTCCAAAAATTATCAACAAAATCGCCATTTTCACCGATTTGGCGGTAGTAGTTTGTGGCAATCAAAGGGCGAATGCTTTCGTTAAAAAAATTTATTTCTTTAACCCAGCCATTTTGTGATAAGTAAGGCTGACTCCAGAAAGTGGCAAAGGACTGTTTTGCAGATTCGTTACCGATGTGCGATCGCATCCGCTTTTTGATTTTTTCTAGAGTACCACTCTTATTGGCTCCCGCAAACGGGTTGCTATCAATCATCTCGCTGCTAAGACGACTTATTTGTATTAGCCTGCTATTTACCTGAGACGACTCTAACCCTGTTTGTCTGACTTGTTCTTCTAATGCGTCTATTGTGTCTAAATAATTTTTTGTGTCTCGATGGGGTTCGATACCTTTTATTGGATCGTATATCTGAATAACTTGGGGAAGTTTTCGCAAGTAGAAATCTCGCCAAGGTACGTAACTTAAATTAAACAAAACTAAACCTAAATTTACAGTGGCAGCAATTGCCATAAATCTTTCAAACCAAAGATTCCGCTTTTTAGAAGATTTTATGTCTTTCATTTTTTGGATATTTAGAATATAAACTCTTTCATCTATTAATTTTCGTCTCTTTCTAACCAAGTACACGAATTTGCAGTTGAGTAGACTTCAGTATTCATGCATATATGAGCATTTATGTCAACTTGATATTAAAAGAGGGACTAGAGGCAATGAGCTTTACCCCATTGTTAATTGTTTTTTAACCCAAGTTGCGAGGCTTGGTTCGTATACCCGCGAATAACCTTCACCAAGGCTTAAGTTGACATCAATACATATATATGCATTTAATCTCGTAATTTAGTATTCAAAGGGTGTATTCGATTCAAATGATAACCTCTGGATCTCGGCTAACACAAGATACTTCTTTTGATAGATGACATAAATTGCTTTATATATATGTAGCTACATAGGCAAAATTTATTCAAAAATTATTTAAAAATCGTGAAAAAAGTTATTAAACAAACTTAAAATGCAGCTGTTAAGATTTATAATCCTGCTGATTTAATCCAAAGGAGTTTTAAATATGTGGTGTGGATTTGGAAAATCAAGCGCGACTTTTGCTGTTACTTGCCTGATAACAGCTAGTGTGGTAGTTGCAGACACAGGTTTCGCAGCTCCTCAACGTAGCTATACGCCCGAGCAATTCCGTGCTGTGTTGCGAGGATTCGGCTATAACGTCAAGGTAACGAATGGTGCTTTGACGGATGAGGAAACTAAAAAGGCAATTCGTGAATTTCAGACAGGTTATAAGCTAAAACCAGTTGATGGGATAGCAGGGCCAAAAACCCAAGCTTATGCTGCTAACATCGTTCAAATTCTGCACACAAATTTGAATGCAGTGGTGAAGCCTAATCCTCCCCTCCCACGCGATCATTTTTACGGTTCCCGCACCGAAGTAGTGGTGAAGGAGTATCAAAAGAAATATCAGTTGCAAGAAACTGGAATTGCTAATTTAGCACTCCGCCAAAAACTGAATGAAGAAGCCAAGACAGTCTTCAGTCAGCCAACGGCTACACCATCACCTACGCCGACTGCTAAACCAACGGCTAAACCAACGGCTAAACCAACGGTTAAACCGACGGCTAAACCGACTGCTAAACCGACGGCTACACCAATGGCTACACCAATGGCTACACCAATGGCTACACCAACGGCTACACCAACGGCTACACCAACAACTACGCCAACAGCTACACCAACGGCTACACCAACAGCTACACCCTAATCGCCACAAATAACCCCTACCCCAAAGCCCTTCAAGTCATCTGATTTGGTTTTTCTAAGGGTCTGCCCTTGGGTGTAGGTAGAATGGAACGGCGGTCATTGTAAAGTATGGGAATGTACTGCACACTGGGTCAGTCTCCTTGTGGCTGTGGGTACAAATCTATGAGATCGTAAATAGAATGGGGCAGTCCGACGGTTACGGGCAGCCCCATTTTTGTTGCTTCTTCAATGTAGGCGTGCCAGATCGTGACGTAAACGTGTATTTTCACCTTCTACTCTAGTCATATATGTTTTACTGACGATCCGATCTCCTGCCTCAAGAAAACTAGAGTCAACAATACATACATCCATCGGTAACATAAAAATAGCACTGCCAGTAGCAAACAATGCCGCACAAAGGTTTAAATGTTTCAGTACTATAGTCTCCTAAAACCCAAGCTAAAATTTCTTCTTTTAGCAAAGACGCTGCGCGATGACGAAAGTGGTTTATTACTGTGCCATAACCAAAACCCCTAATCACAGGTGTAGTGAAAGTATAAGCCGTTCGTACTCAGTAACTGAACTTCTCAAAAACTCCAAAATAAAGCTTAAAAAAATGACTAGAAAAATATTAACTGGACTGAGTTCAGCAGCCTACGAACACCCTTTCGATCGCAAAGCCTTGGCTTCTTTGCAAAATATGCCTGGTGTCTCCCTGCTACTAAAAAAAATTAACGAATACGGTATCGATCGCCTACTCAGATTACAAAGCCTTGGTAGTGAAATCAGAATTTCGCCCCGTAATTTTCCCCAATTACATCAAGCATTTGTAGAAACCTGCGAAATTCTTGATGTTGCTCCACTTCCTGAATTGTATCTGTTTCAAGGCACAGGCCACATTGAAACCTACATTGTTGGGGTGGAGAAACCCCTTGTTAGTATCAATTTAGATGCAATGGAGTGGCTTGACACGGATGAATTGTTTTACATTTTCGGACACGAAATTGCTCGGATCAAAAGTCAACACATGGTTTATCACCAAATGGCAATCGTGATGCCAACTTTAAAAAATTTGTTGAGCAGTACCACACTGGGGGTAGGTGGCTTGGTAGCTGGTGGAATGGAACTAGGTTTGTATAATTGGCGAATGATGGCTAGGTTTACTGCCGATCGGGCTGCAATGCTTGCGTGTCAAGATATTGACGTAGCAACTACTACACTGATGAAACTCGCAGGTATACCAGATGAGTACTTGACTACTGCTGTCATCGAAGATTTCGTTGTTCAAGCGCGTGAGTTTGCATCCAATAACTTTGATAGTGTGGATAAAGTCACTAAAATATTAAGCTATACAGAGTCTGGGCTTTCTTGGGTAGTTATGAGGGCTGGTGAATTATTAAAATGGGTTGATTCTGGAGCTTATGATAATTTAATTCAACAGAACAATTTAAACATATTAGAAAAATCAGAAGAATCAGAAGAAAAAGAAGAAAAGACACCAGAAGAGAAGGAAGGGTGGAATTTTTTAACTTCTTGGTGACTTAATAATTCGTAATTCGTAATTCGTAATTAATTATAGATACAAGCAAGTCAATATAATAATTACAAATTACGAGTTACGATCGCAGACAATTAAGCTAAACTTTTACGTCGCTTGGTTGGATAAAGTAGAGTTAAGAGTAACGGCTAATTTATCAGCAATTCCCGCAACCCAATTTTCATCTTGTTTGGTATAACTGCGAGGAGCATTCGCTCCCAAAATTAGCGCACCTTGGTTGCCAATCGGTTGACAAATTACACCTTGAGTATTCTCTGGCAAATAGTCAAATTCAAGCCTACCTGGATATATTTTTAGAGCAACTAGATAAATTGGCTTTTGTTTTTCGAGTACTTGTTTTAAGATTACTCCTGGTACAACTTCAGATTTAGTACCCAAAATACCGCGACGCAACAAAACTTTACCTTGATAATAAACCACTAGCGATCGCGTTACTGTATTAGTCAACAATAAATGAGATGCCCAGGCTAGCTCTGTTTTCACGGCTTCGGGTAAATCTGCTGCTAATACAAAACCTTCTTCTCCAATTAGTTCTACAATATCAGGCGATCGCGGCTGAACTTGCTGCCAAATTAAACCCGTTAAAATTAACACCGCACTCAAAATCACGCCCACCACATCACCACGCGATTGCGACTGGGTTAATTCCGGTGTCAATAAACGGTTAATCAGCAAAAGCACTGCGCCTAGCCCACCCACCACAATGGGTAGACGACGCAAAACTCGATTGTCATTGTCATTTGTCATTTGTATATTGGGGACTGGGGACAAGAGACTGGGGATTAGAAAGAATTATCTGCTACTCTGCTCCCCTGCTCCCCTGCTCCCCTGCTCCCCCTACTTCCCTCCCCCCTCATCTCTCACTCCTCCCCTGGTTCAATAATTCGCTGGAAAAGATAACCAGTACCCCGCGCTGTCAAAATCAATTCTGGGTTGCTCGGATCGTCTTCTAACTTTGCCCGCAAACGGGATATATGCACATCTACTACGCGGGTATCTACATGACGTTCTGGTGTATAACCCCATACTTCCTGCAAAATTTCCGAACGAGAAAAAGCTTCTCCAGAGCGACTGACTAACAACTCTAACAAGCTGAACTCCATACCTGTCAATCGAATGCGCTCATCGCCTTTGTAGACTTGTCGCTTATTCGTATCGATTTTAATATTAGCAACATGGATTACCCCAGAACTGGGAATTCCAGAAGCTCCGTTTTTGTCTACTCGCCGCAGTACTGAGCGAATCCGGGCTTCTAGCTCCTTGGGGGAAAATGGTTTAACTACATAGTCATCAGCCCCTAATTCTAACCCGGTGATGCGATCGGCGACATCACCCAAGGCTGTTAGCATAATAATGGGGACATCTGATTCTTTTCGTAATTCTTGACATACACCATAGCCGTCTAGCTTTGGCATCATTACATCTAAAACTACCAAGTCAGGCTCAGTTTTGCGAAAAGTTTCTAAAGCTTCTTCCCCGTCGCCAGCAGTCACTACATCGTAGCCAATCATGGAAAGGCGCGTTTCCAAAATCCGGCGAATGCTGGCTTCGTCGTCTACCACCAAGATTTTTTCTTTATGGCTTTCCAAGTTTTTCAATGCTCCTTGACTAAAAATTTACATGATTAATTTTTAATACCATAATATTAAGATATCATTCCATGAATTGATTTGGAAAAAGCTCTAAATACTACTATTATTGGTTTTTAGTTTTTCCCAAGAATTAAGTAAATATTAAGAATATTTAATAAGATTTAAGAATGGCAAAGCCAAAAACCTTTTTCACTTGTAACGAATGTGGAGCAGAATCGCCCCAGTGGTTTGGTAAGTGTCCAGCTTGCGGCACATACAACTCTTTAGAAGAACAGATCAGTATTCAGTCTTCAGTAGATGTACCCAGCCGGGGGGGAGTTAGTAGTTGGCAATCAGCTCAAGGCAATGGTAAGTCTCACGCTAAACCAGCTAAAGCACGAGCCTCCTTAACGTTCGATCAAATTACCGATCGCCAAATAGCTCGATGGGAGTCTGGTTATGGAGAATTAGATCGGGTACTTGGTGGTGGAGTTGTCCCCGGTTCTATGGTGCTGATTGGTGGCGATCCGGGTATTGGGAAATCAACTTTATTGTTGCAAGTATCAAATCAATTAGCACAGAAATATCGCATTCTTTACGTAACTGGTGAAGAATCGGGACAGCAGGTAAAATTACGAGCTTCTCGTTTGGGAGTATCAAAACCTCTAAGTGTGGTGAATGAAGAGGAGATAACAGTAGTAGTAGATCCGACACTTCCTATAGACCCTGACAGTATCGGTGCAGATTTATATGTACTGCCAGAAACAGATTTAGAAGAAATTTTACGAGAAATAGATTCTCTAAAGCCAAACGTGGCAGTAATTGATAGTATCCAAACAGTATTTTTCCCGGCGCTGACTTCAGCCCCTGGTTCGGTGGCTCAAGTACGGGAATGTACAGCAGCACTGATGAAGGTGGCGAAGCATGAAGATGTCACCATGCTGATTGTGGGACATGTCACCAAAGAAGGAGCGATCGCTGGGCCAAAAGTTTTAGAACATTTAGTCGATACGGTGTTGTATTTTGAAGGCGATCGCTTTGCCTCTCATCGGTTGTTACGAACAGTCAAAAATCGCTTCGGCGCAACTCACGAAATCGGTATTTTTGAAATGGTGGCCGAGGGATTGCGAGAAGTCTCTAATCCCTCAGAGCTATTTTTAGGCAACCGTGACGATCCCGCTCCTGGTACGGCTATTGTCGTTGCTTGCGAAGGCACTCGCCCGATAGTTGTAGAGTTGCAAGCTCTTGTAAGTCCCACCAGCTACCCATCACCCCGGCGGGCTGGTACTGGCGTAGATTACAACCGCTTGGTGCAAATCCTCGCCGTCTTAGAAAAACGGGTGGGAATTCCCATGTCTAAGTTAGATTCTTACGTTGCTTCTGCGGGTGGGTTGAATGTGGAAGAACCAGCAGTAGATTTAGGAATTGCGATCGCAATTGTTGCCAGTTTCCGCGATCGCATCGTCGATCCTGGTACAGTATTAATCGGTGAAGTTGGGCTAGGTGGACAAGTGCGATCGGTTTCCCAAATGGAACTGCGGTTAAAAGAAGCTGCTAAGTTGGGATTTAAAAGAGCAATCGTGCCAAAAGGGACAAAATTTCCCGACTTAAATATTGAGATATTACCAGTATCTAAAGTCATAGATGCGATTATCGCCGCCATCCCCCATCAAGAATTGACAGCCGACGATTTAGAACCCGATGAAGATGAGTAACTAATAGCTGTTTTGGGACTCTAAATTTCCATACCAACTTACTTACATAAATGAGATTGGTACTAATTTTTTGACTTGCAGCAGACGCAATGAGGAGCATTTTCAGCCTCTGGCTGGAAACAAGGTTTTAATACAGACTACTCATAGGGGCAAAGCATTGCTCCGCCTCTAACATATTGTTGCATCCAAACGAGAACTGCTACAGTCGCCCATTTGAGATAAAAATATGAATGGCACAATAAAACAACTTTAATAAAAAGTCAATAGCTCTTTATTTTCGTTAGAGTGGGATAACAATCAAAGTGTGAGGATTGATACTACATGCGAATCTTGTTAGTGTATCCAATATTTCCCAAAACCTTTTGGTCTTATGAAAAAATCTTAGAATTAGTTGATCGCAAAGTTTTATTACCACCTCTGGGTTTAGTGACAGTAGCCGCGATTCTGCCCCAAGAATGGGAATTCAAGCTAGTCGATCGCAATATTCGTGCAGCAACAGAAGAAGAGTGGGCATGGGCAGATGTAGTAATTCTCTCTGCGATGATTGTCCAGAAGCAAGATTTACTTGACCAAATCCAGGAAGCAAAAAAACGTGGTAAGTTAGTCGCAGTTGGCGGCCCCTACCCCACATCTGTACCTCACGAAGTTGAAAATGTTGGCGCAGATTTTCTGATTCTGGATGAAGGAGAAATCACTCTGCCCATGTTTATTGAGGCAATTCAACGGGGTGAAACTTCTGGAACTTTCCGCGCCACAGAAAAACCTGATGTTACAAGCACACCAATACCCCGCTTTGATTTATTGGAATTGGATGCTTATGACATGATGTCGGTGCAGTTTTCGCGTGGGTGTCCCTTCCAGTGCGAATTTTGCGACATTATTGTTCTCTACGGGCGCAAACCACGCACCAAAGCCCCAGCACAACTTTTAGCAGAGTTAGATTACCTTTACGAATTGGGTTGGCGGCGGGGTGTGTTCATGGTGGATGACAACTTTATTGGCAACAAGCGAAA
This sequence comes from Nostoc sp., assembly GCF_036917455.1. GTDB lineage: Bacteria > Cyanobacteriota > Cyanobacteriia > Cyanobacteriales > Nostocaceae > Nostoc. The sequence goes on from NZ_JBALDK010000073.1 coordinate 32,039, forward strand.
TGTAAAATTGTTGCTGAAAGAGTTAAAAGTCTGGATGGCAGAACACAAGTATCCCTTCCGGTTTGACACTGAAGCTTCAGTTGACTTAGCGCAAGACGCAGAAATGCTGGAGTTGATGGTTGAGTGCGGTTTCTCGGCGGTGTTTTTGGGAATCGAAACGCCGGATGAAGATAGTTTGCAAATGACCAAGAAGTTTCAAAATACTCGCAGTTCTCTAACTGAGGCAGTGCAAACGATCACCAAAGCTGGATTACGCCCAATGGCTGGGTTTATTATCGGTTTTGATGGCGAAAAAGCAGGTGCAGGCGATCGCATTGTCCGTTTTGCAGAACAAGCAGCAATTCCCTCAACTACCTTTGCCATGTTGCAAGCGTTACCTAACACTGCGCTTTGGCATCGCTTGAAAAAAGAAGGGCGACTGCGGGAAAATCAAGATGGCAACATCAATCAGACAACATTGATGAACTTCCTTCCCACCCGTTCCCTAGAAGAACTTGCCAGAGAATATATTGAAGCCTTTTGTACTTTATACGACCCAGTAAATTACTTAGATCGCACCTATCGCTGTTTCTTGATGATGGGTTTGCCAAGTTGGAAAGCGCCAGCAAAAATGCCAGAGTGGATTGTTGTAAAAGCACTACTAATTGTGATTTGGCGACAGGGAATTAAACGGGAAACCCGTTGGAAGTTCTGGCATCATTTGTTTAGCATTCTCAAGCATAACCCTGGAGTTATTGAGCATTACATCTCTGCTTGTGCCCATAACGAGCATTTTTTAGAGTATCGGCAAATTGTGCGCGATCAAATTGAAAGTCAGCTAGCTGAATATTTAGCACAAGGTGCTGAACAGCCTTATGTGCTAGTGAAGGAAAAAGCTGAAGAAAAAGCTGAAGCGGTAGTCAGTTAAGTGTTTTGACGACAGAAATTGACAACCCGCATTTCTCACAAGCTTGAGGGGCAGAGGGGCAGAGGGGAAAGAACTTAGTATTTGAACTCTCCTCTGCTCCCCTGCTCCTCTGCTCCCCTGCTCCCCTGCCTCTTTATTTATCTATCATGATCGCGTTCTAAATCATCAATAACTTTTTGCAAATACCACTCGTCTGACATCCCAGGAAAATAATCCTGCTTTTGCTGAATCAATCTTTCGGCTATTTCCCAATATCCCCCAACCATTCGCAGCAGTCGCTGATGTAACAGGTTATATTTTTGCTTTTTTGACTTCGGACTAAATTTTTGGATTTTTTCTAGGCTACTCAAGACTTGTTGATAATTTCCCCAGTCTTCTTGTTCGCAAAAGATACTCGCCGCCCGTTGATAATCTTCCACGGCGTTTTGAATTTCTTCTAAACAAGTATAGGCAATGCCGCGATTGTAGTAAGCTTGAGCGTCATTAGGATTTATTTGCAGCGCTTGGGTGTAATCTTGAATTGCACCGAGGTAGTTACCTGTTGTCCGATAGGCATTACCTCTGGCTATATAGACTAAGGCATCTTGTGGTTGCATTTGGAGCGCTTGGTTAAGATCCGCGATCGCACCTTGATGATCTCCCAAGATAGAACGGGCTTTACCTCGATTGCGATAGACAATGGCATCTTGAAAATTTAGTCGCAATGCTTGATTAAAATCTGCGATCGCTTCTCGATAATTTCCCATTTTACAACGCACAACTCCACGACAGCAGTAGGCTTGGGCATCTTGCGGATCGGCTTTTAATACCCAGCTTAAATCTGCCAGTGCCTCTTGGATATCTCCCTTTTCCGCCTTTTCTAATAATTGCGTGAAATAATTATTGGTGGATAAAATTGGCGCATTGGTAGAACGCGATTGCTCTACAACAGGTAATTCTTGGGGTTGTAACTGTTTAATTCGTTCCAGGCACAGGCGACAGTTTTCTTTATCCTGTTGTTCTAAATATAATTGTGCAGCTTTTTTAAAATTAGCGATCGCATCTTGAATATAACCCTGTTTGCGCCGCACCATCCCTCGCAGATTATAAGCCGCAGCATAATTCAGATTGAGACGAATAGCGCGTTCAACATCCTCCAGCGCCCCCGGTAAATTTTTCAGCGTCACCCTAGCTAATCCACGACAATAATAGGCTTCTATACTCTCAGGATTTAGCTTCAGGGCTTCGGTATAATCTGAAACAGCCTTAAGAATTGCTCCTGAGTCGTAATATGCTAAACCCCGTTGCAAGTAAGCTTCAGTAAAGTAAGGTGTCAGTTGTAAAGCATGGTTAAATTCCTCAATTGCTCCGGCGTAGTCTTTTCGCCTAGCTTTTTCCAACCCTCTATTGTAAAATTCGTCATTCATAGCATTTGTTTGGTTGATTCAGTTAGTTGAATTCCAGCAAGCTTGCTTTGTAGCCTAACTTATCCACTCACCCTTAATATTCTAAGTATTCAGCATGGTTTTGCTTCATTTCGGATTTGCAGTGAATTAAAACGAAGATACACCGGAAATTTTATAACTGGGATTCACCCAATTGAGTATTGTACACCTCCAGTTTGTGGAGTTAAATTTAGTACAAATTTCGACTCAAACTTTCATTAGTCCTATGAATGATAATTTCTACCAATGAAAATCAGAACTATCACAACAGGTATATCACTTCAATCTTTACAAGATCGGGAAAAAATTAAGCAAGCTGCTGAGTTTAATCAGCAAGCGCAGATTGTCTTTGAAAAACAAGGATATGAAGTACAAACAACTAGAATAGCTACTAATAGCTGGGAAGAATATTTGCAAGACTTGTCAAAAATTGAAATTCTCAATGAGATTCAAATTATAGAACAACTTTGCCAAACTTTGAATATCAGCTTTTTCAATATTGGTTATGCCAGTAAACCCGAAAATATAAATATAATTCCAGATATCAACAAAAATACATCGATTATTTATTGCTCAAGCAAAATTGGCAACAGGAAAACTGGTATAAACTTTGAAAATGCCAGAGAATCTGCCAAAGCTATTAAACGTGTTTCCCAAGAAACTGAAAATGGTTCTGGAAACTTTCGATTTTGTGTATGGGCAAACTGTCAGCCAGGTATCCCATTCTTTCCTACAGCCTACCATAGAGGCGATACATCTTTTGCTATAGGTTTAGAGTTAGGCGACTTGGTAATGCAAGCATTTTCACAAGATAAAAATATTATCACAGCAGAGCAAAACCTCCAATCGCTTTTAGAATTAGAATTAAATAAAATCGCCGTTATTGCTGAAAAAATATCTGATAAACTTGGGATTGTATATACAGGAATTGATACCTCTCTAGCTCCATCTTTAAATAAGAAAAACAGTATTGCTTTTGCTTATGAAAAATTGATGAGTGGCAAGTTTGGAGCTTCGGGAACTCTCACCATTTCTGGTATGCTGACTCGTGTATTGAAAAATGTCTCAGTAAAAATCTGTGGTTACTCTGGACTGATGCTTCCAGTTTGTGAAGATGTGGGACTAGCTACCAGAGCTAACGAGCAAACTTATGATATTACAAATTTATTATTATATTCAGCAGTTTGTGGCTGTGGACTAGATACAGTTCCGATTCCAGGTGATATAACCATAGAAAAAATTGCAGATTTATTAATTGATATGGCAACTTTGGCTATTAAGTTAGATAAGCCACTCTCAGCTCGATTATTTCCAATTCCAAATAAAAAAGCTGGGGAAATGACTACATTCAATTCCCCATATCTCGTAGATTGTAAAATATTTACAGTGAACTAAAATTATTCTGAAAGCAAACTAGGAGAAGTCAGGACAAAAACATCCCTACTTCCTTGAGCATCAATCTGTGGTTTTATCGGAGTGGTAAAGTGAAAAAAATCATGGTCATTTACCAATAATAGTTCTCCCGGATTTAGAACTTTGCTAAACACAGGTTTTTCTTTTTTGGCAGTATATAAATGTGTTTCTCCACCTTGAATATTATCTCTATATGCTGAAAATATGCCAATAAAATCAGTACCATCTTGATGGATACCTTCAGGTGCTGGATTACCCAAATTATCTGACGAACAAATAGTTCTAATTTGATGAACTCCGATTTCTGCTTCAGGATGAAGTTTACAAGAATCACTAAATGCTAAGACAAGATTTCTAAAAATATCAAGTTCTATGAGTGCATCATCTAATTCTGCAAACTCTCTTTTTATGTCACCCACTAATGGATTATACTCTTTACTTTGAAAAAGGTAGCCATGAGGTAATTTGATTAACTGGTTTCCAGAAACTGTAAACCGAGATAATCTTCTAGAACGATAGTTGCCTTTGATGTAAGGATCTATAGGCATATTACTAAAAAATGGCTTGAAACCTTCTGGCTCGATTGAATTTACTTTTCTGAGAGTAAACAGAAAAGCATATTCTAATTCCGTTGGTGTCCACACTTTTTGCATAGGATTTACCTCCTTGCACGTTGAAAGTCTCCCGGATTGTTTATGGGAGGCTGATGACACTTAGTATATGCTACTTTTTATTACTATGTTGTCAATTTAACTACAAAAATTGGCAATTTATGATATGTGAATTTACTTGATTTCTGTCATCTGGCAAAGTAGCTGCTGAAAAGATTTGCTGTTGGGAGTTAGGTGGGTAAGGAATCGACGTATATTTACTACCAGCAACAAGGTTTTATAATGATAGATTGGCTTTACCGTTACCCACCTTTGTATTCCGGCATTTTACTCAAGCGTTACAAGCGGTTTTTTGCTGACGTTCAACTTACTTCTGGCGAAATAGTGACAGCACATTGTCCCAACACAGGGCCAATGACTGGAGTATCAACTCTTCAAAGTGCTGTACAGCTTTCCAAAAGTGATAATCTTAACCGCAAATTGGCTTACACTTTAGAACTAATTCAGGTACATGACAATGAGCCAACTTGGGTAGGCATAAATACTTTTTTGCCCAATCGGGTGGTAAAGTTAGCTTTGGCAAGATACCTTTTCCCAGAATTGGCCAACTATAGCCAAATTAAGGGAGAGGTGGTTTATGGGTTAGATAAAAAAAGTCGAGTGGATTTTTTCTTGACGGGGAGTGATGAGGAACGCCCGATTTACTTAGAAGTTAAAAATACAACTTTGTCTGAGGGGAGATTAGCTTTATTTCCTGACACAGAAACTACAAGAGGACAAAAGCACTTGCGGGAACTAATGGCGCTGCTACCTGTAAATCGTGCAGTGATGCTTTACTTTATCAATCGTGGTGATTGTACAGAGTTCTCACCTAGCGATCGCACAGATCCTGTATATGGTAAATTATTGCGAGATGCGATCGCTCTTGGTTTAGAAGTCTTACCTTGCCGTTTTGACATTTCCCCCCAAGGTATCCGTTATTTGGGTTTGGCAAAACTAAAGATTTGATTACACCTAATTAAACAATAAATCCATCTAGATCCTGTCTAGATGGATTTGTTGGTAGTTGGTATTTACTGTAAAATATCCAACCAGATTGTAATTAAGATACGACTATAGGTAGTCACAGTCTCAGAAATAGCGTTTACTATTCTGAAGTTTGATTATGCAGGAATCAAAACTGTGTCAATTACGTGGATGACACCGTTATCAGCAGCAACATCTGCTGTTGCAACTTTTGCATCGTTGATTTTAACGCCATTAGAAGCGTCAATTTTTACATCTGAACCTTCAACTGTTTTAGCTGTCTTCAGTTTAGCTACATCAGCAGCCAGTACTTTTCCTGAGACAACATGATAGGTCAAGATTTTCTTCAGCTTGGGAATATCTTTCAGTAATGCATCTACTGTACCTGCTGGAAGCTTGTTAAATGCTTCATCAGTGGGTGCAAACACGGTGAATGGGCCATTGCCATTTAGTGTACCTTCCAGACCAGCCGCTTGGATTGCTGCAACTAGTGTCTTAAAAGAACCATTGTTATTAGCAGTGTCAATTATGTTGGCCATGTGCTTTACCTAGTTCTGTGTAACTTGTTACAAATTTAAACTATTTATTCATAAAATCTATCTATCGTTAGATGTATGTCAAATAAAATATTTTATTGATACTATAAAAGTTTATATATATTTTTATACAAACAGAGAATTATATGTATATGGCAATAGCCAAGGCTCCTTTTTCCTTTTTCTACACATCAATAGGTGCGATCGCAGTTCACTAGTAGCAACGCAGTCCTAAAACTACCAATAAAGTTAGACAAGTAGGATAGTTTTCTTGGTAATAATAAATTTTTAGATATCTATTCATTGTCTGATAGATTTACAAAAAACCTATATAAAACAACCATTTCAGGGTATCTCTAAAATTTAGATGTGCTTACTTAGCTAGCTTTTTGTCAGGATTTGCTAACCAAAATTGTTGGTAGTAAGTGTATTTAACTGATATTATTTCATCACTAAATACATTTCACTCGCTGTTTGTGTGATTCTACTTGGAAATAATAAACGGCTCATTACACCAATGCTTTTAGCAATTGCGATCGGCCATTTATTTCCAAGAATTTCTTGTGCGTAAGACTTACGCTAAACGCCTCTCTAACTCCCATTTATCCATATTCTCTACCTCTGCCATTTATATGCTTTTTCGCTCGCCTGTGCCTAAGTCAGGTATGTCAACAATCAAACTTTTAGGTACTATTTTCCCAAAACTATGAATTTCATGAACAGAAGAAGATTTATTACTTGGATGGCTACGGCAGTTACCAGCATGATGCTGGTAATAGGCTGGCAGTTTGTCAATTTATCACCAGCCGCATCTGCAACCAACGTTAACGTGTATGCGGCTGTCAGCTTAACGAATGCACTCAATAGCATTAAAACTCAGTTTCAAAATGCTAATCCAGGTATCACCATTACTTATACATTCGGTGCTTCTGGTACTTTGTATCAGCAAATACAAAACGGAGGTACAGCAGATATTTTCATTTCTGCTGCCAACGACCAAATAGATGCCTTGCAGAGTCAGGGTAAATTGGTTTCAGGTAGCCGTAAGAATGTTGTCAGAAATCGTCTAGTTTTGATTGCCCCGACGACATCTCCTAGTCCCGGTAGTGCTGCTCTCAACAACATCCCTGGTTTAACCAACGCTAATATTACAGGCATTGCTATAGGTGACTATACAGGTACTCCGCCAGTTGTACCAGCAGGGGATTATGCCAAACAAGTTCTTACAACACGAGGTATTTTCAATACTGTCCAGCCCAAATTGGTTCTCGGAAGCAATGTGCGTACTGTTTTAACTGGTGTTGAAAACAAAACTCTTAACAATAAGGTTATTGACGCAGGTTTTGTTTACAGAACTGATGCTCTTATTTCTAATAAGGTAAGAGTTGTAGACACTGCCCTCACCTCAGACAGCGAGGCTATTGTCTATCCACTGGGTATACTCACCAGAAGTACAGGTACAACTCGCACAGCAGCACAGACTTTTTCTACTTACTTAAGTGGTAGTACTGCCCAGAACATCTTCATAAACACCTATGGGTTTCTTGCACCTTAATCACCACAAAGCAAATCAAGTAGTCGTTGTCGTGAATTTTAAACTATTTGGAGTCATGTCTTGTGAAGCTCACTAAAAAACTCTCAATTACTGTATGTAGTTTGACCACTGCCTTAGTTAGTACTGCTGTGATTACCAATGCTTATAAAGCAGTAGCACAAACAGCAGGAGGACCAGAACTGATTACGAACGGAAACTTTGAAAGCGATCCTCTTATAGATCCTAACGATCCCACCGCTCCAAATCCTAATATTACAGGATGGACTAAGTCTGAGCCTTTCAATCCGGCGGACACACCTGGGGTTAATATATCGGGTATTAGAATTAGTAACTTTCCTAACTTTGGTAATCAAGGGTTATCGCTGAGTTCGATAGCTGGATCTCCTGAGATTAGCTACATATCACAGACTATCCCTACAGTTAAGGGTCAGTACTACACACTTACTTACTATTTCGCATCCATAGAAGAAGCACCTGATGTGAAAAATAAATTTCAGGTTTTTATTGGTGGGAAGAAGTTTGGTAATGAGAAAAATACTGCTTTTCAACCATACACGCCAACAACCATATCTTTCAAAGCGCAAGGAGAATCTACAGAGATAAAGTTTGGTTACAAAGTCAAGTATGCGTTTTTATTCTTGGATGATGTGAGTGTCAAATCTGTATCTGAACCTTAAGGATAAAACTATCGCAGGATGACTAAACCATAGACCTGCCATATCTGGCTCTATAGTGTCGAGAATGCCACTGAAATTTATCTGATAAAAAACTCAATCATGAGTTTACAAAGAGATTGTCTTAAAGTATATGAATCATCATTTATATCAATAGCAAACTCTTATAAACTAGAGTCAAATTTCAGCTTTGTTGACACTACTTAGAGCCAGCATAAATGTAACTATCAATTTGTTGCAATTGCCGTAAATTGGAATTATTTTGGAGTCAATTTTCATGAAATTAACTAAAAAACTTTCAATAATTGCTTTTGGTTTTACTACTACCTTAGCTAGTACTGCTGTGATTACTGGTACTTATATTCCAGTAGCGCAAGCAAATTACGATCATAACTGGGTTCCAGATCCTAGTGACATTGTTTTTAACGGAGGATTTGAACTTGACCCCCTCGTAGATCCTAACGATCCCACCGCTCCAAATCCTAATATTACAGGATGGACTAAGTCTGGTAATCCGATAGATATATCAGGGACTAGAATTAGCAACTTCCCTCAAAGTAATAATCAGGGTTTAAAAATTGGTGGATTTATAGACCTCAGCTACATATCACAGACGCTTTCTACAAAACCTGGTCAAGAATACGAACTGAGTTACTATTTAGCATCTATAGCTGAAAAACCCGATATTGATAATCAGTTTCAAACATTTGTAGGGGGAAAAAATGTTTTCGATCAAAAAAATATTGATTTTCAACCATACACGCCATATAAGTTCAATTTCACAGCAGACACATCATCCACAGAGTTAAAGTTTGGAGCTGTGGATAGACGCGCAATTTTATTCTTAGATACTGTGAGTGTTAAGCCTGTGCCCGAACCATTCAATCTGGGAGGAATAGCAATTGCAGGCTTGCTGGGATTATGGCTGAAGAAAAAGAAGGCAATTAGCTAGTGCATTAGAGCAAAAAAAGTAACCAGCCTTGTTTTCTAAATCCACTTACCTTGGAGAGATGCAAGGCGTGAACAATATAAAAGTGACTTTTTCGGATGTTCGCGCTTGCATCTTTAGAAGGAGAAGGTCAGTCAATTTTTTTATAGGTTATACACTGAAAATAATAGTCATTTTTCCCCCTATTGTAAAAGGTAAAAATTCAGCACTTAAAAGTAAAAATATAAAATTAATTTAGGATAATTGTTATATTGATTTATGAAATTTCCCCCTGATTATTTAATTATTCTGAATCCAGAATTATGACTCCTGAATCATTACTAAAAATCACAGATAATTTATTTTTTATATTTTAATTGTCATATCAGGCTTTATTTACCAATTTGTTTGGTAGTTATTCTATTGCTTACCTACTTTAATGGTACAATCTCATCATTCTCTCCCTTTTACTCTCTGTTTAAGTAAACATACTGGAAAATTATCAATTTCCATCGTCGGAAACGCTTTGGGTAACTCCGACTTGGTTTTTTGTTTCCATGTATCGATATATGCGAGTGATGGGATTTCATCTTAAACTATAACTTTCATGAACAGAAGAAGACTTATCGCTTGGATTGCTACGGCAGTCACCAGCATGATGCTGGTAATAGGCTCCCAGTTTGTCAATTTATCGCCAGCAAACTCCACAACTACCCTTAACGTGTTTGCGGCTTCTAGCTTAACAAACGCGATGAATGACATTAAGACTCAGTACCAAAGTGCTAACCCAAGTATTAATGTTGTCTATACTTTTGGTGCTTCTGGTACCTTACTTAGCCAAATACAAGCAGGAGCAACAGCAGATATTTTCATTTCTGCTGCCACCGACCAAATGGATGTCTTGCAGAATGCAACCCCAAGTAAATTGGTTGCAGGTAGCCGTAAAAACATTGTCAAAAACCGTCTAGTTTTGATAGCCCCTACGACAGCTCCTGTTAGTGCTGGTAGTGCTGCTCTAACTAGCTTCAATGGTTTGACCAATGCCAACATTACTGGTATTGCCATAGGTGATTACACAGGTACGCCGCCAGTTGTGCCAGCAGGAAATTATGCCAAACAAGTTCTTACTAGCCGAGGTATTTTCACTACTGTTAGTCCTAAAACATACCTCGCTAGCAATGTGCGTAATGTCTTAACTGCTGTTGAAAATAAAACTCTTGTAGTTGGAGGCGTAAGTAAAACTATTGATGCAGGTGCCGTTTACAAAACTGATGCTGCAATTTCTAGCAAGGTAAGAGTTGTAGAAACTGCCCTAACAACAGAGAGCGATCCGATTGTCTATCCACTGGGCATACTCGCCAACACTACAGTTTTATCGACAGCACAGAGTTTTTCTACCTACTTAAGTGGTACTACTGCCCAGAATATCTTCAAAAATACTTACGGGTTTATCTTGCCTTAATCACCACAAAGTAAATCAATCAAGTACTCGCTGTCGTTAATTTTGAACTATTTGGAGTTATGTCTTGTGAAGTTCAATAAAAAACTCTCAATTATTTTTTGTAGTTTGACTACTGCTCTCCTTAATGCTGCTGTGATTACCAATACTTATAAGTCAGCAGCACAAGCAGATGGAGCAGAACTGATTACCAACGGGGGATTTGAAAACGATTCTCTTGTAGATCCAAATAATCCCAATGCTACAAATCCTAATCTTACAGGATGGATTAAAAATGGCGATCCGGTAGATACGTCGGGTACTAGGATTGACAATTTTGCTAACAGTGGTAACCAAGGTTTATCGCTTGGTGGATTTTCAGACTTGAGCTACATATCACAGAATGTCCCTACAGTCGTTAATCAATACTACCGACTTACTTTCTATTTAGCATCCACAGAGGAAGCACCCGATCTGGATAATAAATTTCAGGCTTTTATACGTGAAAAGCCGGTTTGTACGAAAACAAATACTTCTCACCAACCCTACACACAATACACGTTTTATTTTCAAGCCAAAGAAACATCCACCGAAATCAGGTTTGCTTCCAGAGTCAAATATGCATTTTTATATTTGGATGATGTGAGTTTCAAATCTACAGATCAACTAGGGCAAAACTCTGTATGTGACGCTCCTGGGAGTTAATAAGCCACAGAGCGCGAGCTAACCATCACTCTCCTCTCTTAAAATCCCAAGCGATATCTGGCTCTATAGTGTTGAGAATGCCACTTAAATTTATCTGATTAAAAAACTCCATCATCGGTTTATGGATAGATTATCTATGGTGAATAGTAACTCTTATCAACATAGATAAAGTGTTTATTTTTTTTACACCAATTAGAGCCAGCATAAATGTAACTATCAACTTGTTTGAATTGTCGGAATTTGGAATTATTTGGAGTAAACTTTCATGAAGTTAACTAAAAAACTCTCAATTATTGTTTTTAGTTTTACCACTACCTTAGCCAGCACTGCTATGATTATCGGTACTTATATTCCAGTAGCACAAGCACAACAATATAATCCTAACTATGTTGTAGATCCTCAAGACCGTGTTTTTAACGGAGGATTTGAACTCGACCCCCTCGTAGATCCTAATAATCCCAACACTACAAATCCCAATATTACAGGATGGAATAAATCTGGCGATCCCTTTGATACATCAGGAATTAAAATTAGCAATTTTCCCCAAAGTGGTAATCAAGGTTTAGCGATTGGTTCATTTGTAAATCCTGCTTACATATCCCAGAATCTGGCTACGACTATCGGTAGTAACTATAATCTCAGTTTCTCTTTAGGAACGGATGAAGATAGCAGTCAAGTTGATAATATATTTCAGGCATTTATCGATGAAAATAAAGTTTTTGAGAAAACAAATAGTATAAATACTGCTGGAAATCCCTTCACACAATATGACTTGAATTTTGTTGCCACAAAATCATCTACAGAGTTGAAATTGGGTGGTAGAGCTAGTTATGGTTTTTTATACTTGGATAGTGTGAGTGTAAAACCTGTGCCTGAACCATCAGCTATTGGAGGAATAGCAGTTACTGCTGGATTATTGGGAATATACCTGAAGAGAAGGAAGGCAATTAGCTAAAAAGAATAGCTCTTTTTTGTCACTCTCGGAAAACAATAGAGCGTAGACGCATAGCGACTTGTCGTTAGACATCGCTACACAATCTTAATGGAAAAGGTGCGATCGCTCTATTGTTTCTATAGTTAACTCAAATTTGATAGTCTAATGCAACTAAAACTTTGCCACAATGCTGATTTGTGGGTACAGCTTCCGGCATCTTTTGTGGTTGTTTCTGATAGTACTAGCATTCAACTTTATAAAATCAATATAGAGGTATTGACAAATACAGTAGCCCTAAATTAGTTATGAGAAAATAATAAGGTTGTGAATATCACTAGGTATTGGGTGCAAAATGTGGAGGCGATCGCTAACTGAATTGAACGGAGTCTCTTAAAAACTTCGTGAAATAAAAAGCGCATTTACACACAAACTTATAAGGTAATTAAAATGACTTACGATTCAGAAGATGTACAAAAAATCCTTGAAATAGCACTAACTCGCAAACAAGAAGGTAAATTTTCACGAGAACAGCTTCTAGAAATGGCATCGGAGTTAGGTATTTCTTCTGATATTTTAGAAACAACTGAAAAAAAGTGGTTCGCTGAACAAGAAGAGGAACGTTCGCTACACACATTTAATACTTTCCGACGCAGAGGCTTTTGGACGCATTTTGTTTCATTCCTAGCGGTGAATTTATTCCTTATTATCTTGAATTTCATCACTAGTCCTAGTTATTTTTGGGCTATTTTCCCAGTATTAGGATGGGGGTTAGGACTATTTTTTCATTGGTGGGGTGTTTATCAGAGTAAATCAGAAGATTACGAAATAGCCTTTCAGAAATGGCGTTCACAAATTTAACAAAAAGTCAAGTTAAATTGCCATAATTTTTTGTGGCGATCGCTTCACGAGTCACTGTGGCAGAAGTTAAAATACCCTTCACAAGCTGTTCAACTAGGGGCAATTCATGAATTCCCCTAATAAAAAATCAGGGTTCCGGCTATTGCCAACCTCTTTAGGGAACTCCAAAAAATAAATTATCCCATTTCTAGACTTCACTACGACTGTCCTTCCCCCTTCCCCCTGCTCCCTGCTTCTAAATCTGGGGCATCCTGAAACTTGAGTAGTTCTACAATCACACCCTGTAATCTCTGTGTTTGCTAATTTGCCAAAATAGAGATGTAGGCTAGAAGAACTAGGCTTTTAGCATAGCTTGATTGCCTACACTCAGGAGCAAGAGTCGGCTGGTTTGAAATAAGTAAGAGGAAAGGAATATGGACAACAGCAACTGGTTGCAACAGTTAATGATGGTGGGTCTTGGTACAACGTCTTTAGTAGCAGACAAACTGCGCCAAGTTAGTGATGACTTAGTTAAAGACGGTAAGCTCAATCCTGAGCAAGCCAAGGCAGTTATAGACGATCTTGCCCAGCAGTTAAAGTCAGAGCAAGGAAACTTCGATGTCCAAATGCAACGACAAATGCGAAATATGATGCAAGATTTGGGGGTAGCTCGCCAGTCGGAAGTGGACGAACTGCGCGGTAGAATTGACCGTTTAGAGCGTCAATTACGCGATTTAGAAAATAAGCTTTGGCGTTAAGATGTCCTTTGTGATTTAAACTAATTGTGTCCTATTGGTAATCTTTTTGCCAGGATACCTAAGTAAGGAGAACTGATTTTGAAACCAATTTTCCTCAGCGTGGCGTTCATGCTGGTGTGTGTTGTGCTTTTGGTTGTAGGGCAAGTAAGCAGTAAACAGAATACTGCCATTGCTGCTCAGTTAACCCAAACGCCGCCAGAGGCCACAACTGTAACTGAAAACAATATCTTAATTGCGAGTAATGCTATGTCTGATGCTAATGCCGTAACCACTCCCTCTGGATTAAAGTATGTTGAGTTAAAAGAAGGGACTGGGGCAACTCCTCAACCAGGACAAACGGTTGAAGTTCACTATGTTGGCACCTTAGAAGATGGTACTAAGTTTGATAGTTCACGCGATCGCGGCCAACCCTTCAGCTTTAAAATTGGCGTTGGACAGGTAATCAAAGGTTGGGATGAAGGACTTAGCACCATGAAAGTAGGCGGCCGTCGTAAGTTAATCATCCCCTCTGAGTTAGGCTATGGCGCGCGTGGTGCTGGTGGCGTGATTCCACCTAACGCCACTCTGCTGTTTGATGTGGAATTGCTCGGAGTTAAGTAATAAACTAGGGCATTGGGCATGGGGCAGAATTAAAATTATCTCTTTTCCCAATTCCCAATTCCCATTCCCAATTCAAAGGCTAAATTTTTAAATTTTGAAACTTTGTAAACTGTGGATTAAATAAAAGTTTCGCAGTTCCTGTAGGCCCGTTGCGGTGTTTAGCTATGATTACTTCTGCAATGCCGCGATCGGGTGTATCGGGAGAGTAGTATTCATCGCGGTATAACATTATTACTAAATCCGCGTCCTGTTCAATACTTCCGCTTTCTCTCAAATCAGATAACATGGGACGCTTATTAGTACGCGCTTCCACCCCGCGACTCAACTGAGATAAAGCAATAATTGGTACAGATAATTCACGCGCTAAACCTTTAAGTTGACGGGTAATTTTTGATAATTCTTGTACGCGATTATCGCCTGCTCCTTCCATCAATTGTAAGTAATCTATTACAATTAATCCTAATTCAGTTCCAACTTCAGCTTGTAGTCTTCTTGCCTGACTACGCATTTGTGTAACTGTAATATTCGGCGTGTCGTCAATATAAATCGGCATCTCGGAGAGAATACCAATAGCACGGCTTAGAGGTTCCCACTGTGTTTGGCTGAGGCGACCAGTTCGCAGATAACTACTTTCAATTTGCGCTTCGCTAGCTAATAGTCGTTGCGTCAGTTGCTCTTTAGACATTTCTAAACTGAAAACAGCAACTGGTAATTTATAAGAAGCGGCAATGTTATGAGCAAGGTTTAAGCAAAATGCTGTTTTCCCCATTGATGGCCGACCAGCGACAATAATCAAATCAGAACGCTGAAAGCCACTGGTCATGGCATCTAAATCGTAAAATCCGCAGGGAATTCCAGGTAAAGCGATACCTTGATTTCTATCTTCAATATCCTGGAAATTATTAATTAGAGTATCAGAAATATGAACTAAACCCGATTGGGGACGCTCTTGAGTCACACCGAATACTTTCTGTTCTGCTTGATCTAAAACAGTTGGTAATTCCGTTTCTGTCTCGTAACCAAGATGTACAATTTCATTGCCAGCTTTAATTAACTGTCGCCGCAGGTATTTGTCCATTACCAACCCTGCTAAGGCATCGATGTTCACAGCTGACACTGTGCGGTCTACCAGAGTTGCTAATTTATTTCTGCCACCTATGCGAGCAAGTATTTCATGGTCGGTCAGCCAACTTGTGACTGAGAGCAAATCTGTGGGTTTACCTTGGGTGTGGAGCCTCACAGCTGCTTGATAAATATCTTTGTGAGCGCTAATGTAAAAAGCTTCAGGAAGGAGGCGATCGCTAACTCGACTAATCGCTTCTGGATCTAGCAAAATACCCCCCAAAATCGCTTCTTCCGCCTCAATATTTTGTGGGGGGAGGCGATCGCTACCATCGCCTTTAAAATTCAGTTCTTCAGCCATAAACGATTTTAGTTTTGACGATTTTGCTAGAGACGCGATTAATCGCGTCTGTAGAGGAGTTAGGAATATTATTCACTCCCTCATCCCCCTCATCTTTGCGTCCCCCTTCTGAGTTAACTAGCGACGACTTGAATATCGATTTGTGCTACTACATCAGAATGCAGCTTGATTTCGGCTTGATAAGTACCAAGGTGGTTAATATCAGGGATGGTAATTCCACGCCGATCCACTTCTTGACTGGTGGCTGCCTTAATTGCATCTGCAACATCTTGGGTGGTGATAGTACCGAAAATTGCTTCGTTTTCACCAACTTGCTTGGCAATTGTCAAGCTACCAACTTTTTCAAGAGATTCTTTTTGCTCAAGAGCTTGTTGTCTGAGTTCTAATTGCCGCTGACGCTCTTGCTCACGACGGCGTTCTACTTGCTTGAGAATACCAGGAGTGGCATTAGTTGCCAATTTCTGGGGAATCAGATAATTACGAGCGTAGCCAGGAGCGACTTCCACTAAGTCGCCAGATTTCCCCAGCTTGCTGATATCCTGATTTAAAACCAACTGTACGCGTTTCGCCATCGTTTTTCCTGTAAAATCTGATTAATTTGGGTAAGGCTTGATAGCTCACAATGTCACTGCTGTATTCCAAGCTTCTTTGCCTACACCCTAAAGCTTACAGATCGTAGCGAAAGGAAGGGTGCGATCGCAACTATTCCCACTAAAAAATTGAAGCAATGGGGAATGGGGCAGGGAGCAGGGGAGCAGGGGAGCAGGGGAGCAGGGGGACAAGGAGAATAACTATGCCCAATTTCCAATTCCCAATTTCCAATTCCCAATTCCTAAAAGTTATTTTTCATTTCCCGTATCCGCGCGAAGGTTTGCACCCCATCGCTACTCTTAACAGTTAATTGTAATGATGACTGATCCCAACGTAAAAATGGATTGGTGCGCTTCTCCACTCCCAGAAGCGAGGGGATGGTAGCTTCTCCTCGACTACGGTAAGCTTTTACTTCATTGAAGCGTCTTTGTAAGTCCGCGTTGTCACCATCTACAGTTAGAGCAAATTGCAGATTGTTCAAGGTGTATTCGTGGGCACACCAAATGCATGTATTATCCGGTAGAGAGCGCAGTTTGCTTAAAGAGTCTACCATTTGGGTCGGTGTTCCTTCAAACAAGCGACCGCAACCGCCAGAAAATAGGGTATCGCCACAAAATAAATCGCCTGTCTCACTAGCTTTTTCGGGGGGAAAGTAGTAAGCGATATGAGCGCGGGTATGTCCAGGAACGAAGATAACTTCAGCTATGCGGTCTGCAAACTGGACGCGATCGCCTTGTCGCAAAAATACTTGCTGTCCAGGAATTCTCCCACGATCCTCCGCTCCTCCATAAACTATCAGTTGGGGGAATTGTTCGATTAATTGTTTATTACCACCCACATGATCGTTATGGTGGTGGGTATTGAAAATTGCTACCAACTCAGCTTTTAATTCTGCTAGTTTCTTTAATACTGGTTGAGACTCGGCTGGATCGACAACAGCCGCGATATTTTGTTTCTCGTCATGCAACAAGAATATATAGTTGTCTGAGAGTGCTTCCAGACGGATTACCTGCATTATCTCTGCCTCTATTATTAGTAAAACGACTGGGAAAAACCAAACTATGTTAACAAAATTAAATTAGACTAAAACCCTCTTCCCTCGTGCCTCCTGCCTAATCCTGATGATAAATATTCACGGCAACCTACTTAAAACAGATGTTTGGTATTCAGTAACAAGGCAACTTGCACAAACCACATCCAGTATTTATACTTTATTCAATATAACTGTAATTTACTAGTAATTATAATATATACAAATATATTATTCTGGTAAATACACTTAAAATAACCAAAATAAATCGCAATTTCTCAGTGAATTTTCTCTGGTAATAACCGCAAAGACAAAGTTATATTCATTTTGTAATTTTCTGCTAAGGGGATACAAAAAAATTTATTTTTTGGATATATCTAATTTAATTGATTAAAATTAATTTTATGTGGATAATTTTGAATTTTGAAAGCTTTACCCAATATCATTAATTTTAATTTTTCCAGGCTTTATGTATGTTAGTTATTTCTGCAAAATCTGGACAGCTAGGAAACAGATTATTGTCATTTGCTAATTTTATAGCATTTGCAATTGAAAATAATCTCACAGTTATAAACCCAGCTTTTGAAGAGTATGCTGATTATTTTTTGTCAACTTCTCAAGACTTTTTATCTTGCTATCCTCCTCCAGTAGTTTCAATTTCAGGAAACAAATTACTACGCAAATCTTACTACAATTTTAATCGCTTTTTAGCTGAAAGCGGCCGCTTTCAGACAATTAATATTAAGCGTAATCAGCCTTTTAATTGGAGTAATTCAATTATTACAAAAGAGTTGAAACCAGGCTCTCTAAACTTTTTTCAAGGATGGATGTTTCGTGATGGATGGTTTGTAGACGATCTATCAAATCTCCAAAAACATGGAGAAAAAATTCGTGCTTACTTTCAACCTTTAAAGAAGTATCAGCTTAATGTAGCAAATCTAATATCACAGATACGTAGTGAGACTGATGCGATCGTTGGAGTCCATATCCGTCAGGGGGATTACCAAGAACATCAAAACGGCAAATATTTTTATTCATTTGAAGATTATTTAAAGGTTATGGAATCAGCTAAAGCACTATTTCCTAACAAAAAAGTGACATTTTTGATTTGCTCAAATCAGAAGCAAAAGGAAGATCATTTACAACATTTATCTTATGTTTATGGCAACAATCATATAATTGAGGATATGTATTCTTTAGCAGAATGTGATTATATTATTGGCCCGCCTAGTAGTTATAGCATGTGGGCATCATTTTATGGTAAGCGGCCTCTCTATATGATTAGGGATGTAAATAAAACCTTAAAAATCGAAGATTTTGTTCACTTTTATGAATGGCAAGGAGTTTTTTACCCTAACGAGGACTGGAGTAAAAGTGTTTGGGAATGGACACATTAAATTAGCTCGGTATACTAGGAACAAAAGTAATAATTATTTAAATTGTTTTATTTATGAAGACAGAAACTAGAGGTTTTATTACAATCTTAACCGGACTCTACTCTTTTCAAGATTGTATTCATTTTTTAGCGGCAGTTAGAAAATTTCATCAAGAGCCGATTATTATTTTAATTGACCAAGTACCAATAATTCTTTATCCTTTGCTCAAGGCATTCAAAAATGTAATTTTAAAGCCAGCACCTGCGAATGAAAATACTGTTTTAGCATCGCGGCAAGCAAAACTAGCTCTATATGCAGCTTCTGAGTTTGATAAAACGATTTACCTAGATTCAGATATTTGTTTACTTTCGGATATCAATGATGTCTTTGACTATTTAGATGAATATGACTTTTTGCTAACTGAAGATGTTCAACCTTCTATTTTAAAAGCCACAAATTTATTACGTGGTAAACAAGAAGACCTTTTGCCAAATGTTTTGCCAATTCTGCAATCAGTAGGATTACCATTACAAGCAGATAGTGTGCAATATAATGGCGGTTTTATGGCTTTTCGGAAAACAGAAGTAACCAAGATATTGTTTGAAGAATTTAAACAGTATTTTGAGATTGTCAAAAATAACCAAGATAAATTACTCCTAAAAGATCAAGGAGCTTTTGCTTCTGCGATCGCATCTGTACGTCCTTACATGAAAATCTTACCACCTACCTATAATTATCTCAGTAAGTGGCAGGATGCTTATGATATTCAGGATAAAATTAAAGTTCTTCACTGTACTTATCCTTATCGACCTCAGTATGCTAAAGATATTAGTCGTTCATTGTATACAAGGCTTTTCGACAGATTCGCTAAAGTATTTTTACCGAATCAAGTGACAAATCCTTGGCGAATTAAATAAAAACAAGTATAAAAATAGTGAAAAATTTTTCCAAGATATCGCTGTTGGTTTCTGATTTATCAAGTGCAGCTATTTTGCGTGCATACTTGATAGCAACAGCCCTGAGAAATTTAGAATATGAAGTTGAAATTATCGGTTTTTTATTTGGAAATAACTTATATCGAAATTTACCGTCAGAATTAAACGTTTATAATTTGCCAGGCAAAAATTTTCCAGATTTTTTTGGAGAAATTCAAAAAATTTTACCAAAAATTAATGGAGATATAATTTATGCAATAAAACCACAAATAGCAAGTTTTGGAGTTGCCTTATTAAAAAAAATCTTTAGCCGCAACCCGTTAATTTTAGACATAGATGATTGGGAACTCAGTTGGTATGGTGGCGACGACTGGCATTATAGCCTTACACCCAAACAATTAGCCAGAGACTTGTTGAAATCAAACGGCGCACTCAGAAATCCTTATCATCCTTTGTACGTGAAATGGATGGAAGGTTTGGTAAATCATGCTGATGCTGTGACAGTGCATACTAACTTTTTGCAGCAGCGTTTTGGCGGTACATTTGTCCCCAATGGTAAAGATACTACTTTATTCGATCCCTCTGGATATGATGCTGAGTCCAGCAGAAATCGTTATGGTTTATCTGAATATCGTATTTTAATGTTTCCTGGTGCGCCAAGACCCTATAAAGGTCTAGAAGATGTTCTCATAGCACTCGATAAAATTAATCAACCAGACTTAAGACTAGTGATTGTCGGTGGCAGTCCTTATGATGATTACGATCGACAACTTCAAGAAAAGTGGGGACGCTGGATTATCAAATTACCAAAGTATCCAGCTGATGTTATGCCCGATCTGGTAGCAGCTGCTCACATTGTAGTCGTTCCCCAGCGAGATACCCCAGAAACTCGCGCTCAATTTCCCCTGAAGTTGACAGATGGAATGGCAATGGCTAAACCTGTATTATCAACACGTGTTGGAGATATTCCCAAAATTTTAGGCGATACTGGTTATTTAGTCGAGCCTGCTTGTCCTGAACAGATTACTGAAAAAATTCAATTGATTTTTGAGAATTTAGAGTCAGCAAATCAGAAAGGTATTAAGGCAAGAGAAAGATGTGTGGAACACTATAGCATAGAGGCTATGGCTTCTGTGCTTAAGTCAGTAATTGCTCGGTTGTGAATATTTATAGGTTGTGATGCATTTAAAAAGGGATTTTCATTTCCTCTTTGTGCCAAAGCATCTCTGGTATTTTATCTGGAAAAATTTATAGAAACTGGTGTTATAGGTGTAGCTGTGCTTTTACGGAGTTGAGAGATGAAGATTATTTAGTTTGATTTATTTGAGAATTAGCTATTTTAGCAATTAATTGGTGAATAATATTAATAAGTGAAATTGGCATAAAAATATCCAATGTCTACCAGAAAACTACTACTAAGATTCGCTAAACCCTATCCAGGTTTGATTCTGCTGACAATATTGTTAGGATTTTCTGGAGCTTTATTTAATGGGATCAGCACAGCTTTAATTGTGCCAGTGGTTTTAAAAATTGTGGGGCAAGAAGTAGATTTAAGTACCGCCCCTCCCATCTTAAAAAGGTTGATATCTCCCTTTGATAATACTCCAGAAGCTTACCGAATAGGAGTAATGTCTGGGGCAATTATATTCACAATTCTTTTAAAGAATTTAGCTACTTATGCCAGCACATTAGCATCGAGTTCTTTAACCCGAAAGCTGACATCTGATATGCGCGAAACTGGCTTAAGGCTATTATTAGAAATTGATCTAGATTATTATGCAAAGACAAAGGTTGGTGATTTAATCAACCGTCTTGGTGGAGAAATTGGCAGGGCTGCAAGTGCTATAGGTAGTACGGTCAAGATAGTTATTCTGGTAATCACAGTTTTAGTTTTTGTCGCTTTATTGCTGTCAATTTCTTGGCAGTTAACAATTGTCGCTACGCTTTTGCTGTCCTTGGTGACGTTAGTAAATCAGTATGCCATTTCTCGATCGAGAACTTTTGGCAAACAGCTTAGTGAGATGTCTAGAGCATACTCAGTCTCTGTACTGGAAACTTTGAACGGAATCCGACTGGTAAAGGCGACTGGAAATGAACAAAAAGAATATCAACGGATTAAAAAATTAATTCGCGATCGCGAGTTAGCAGATTTTCAGTCTCAGGTTAATTCGGAAGTGATTACACCTCTGAGTGAGGTAATGGGTATTACAGCTTTACTGCTGATTGTACTTTTGAGCAAAACCTTCTTTGCTGACCAAGTTTCTTCTCTTTCTACCGTACTGCTGACATATTTATTAGTGCTGCTACGAGTGCTGCCATTAATTTCTCAGTTAAATACTATTCGCAGCAACTTTGCCAGTACCGCCGCTAGTGTAGATGTGACAAATGAATTTTTAAGCCTCCACGATAAACCTTTCATGGAGAAGGGTAAACTTCCCTACACAAAATTAGAAGAGGGAGTGTCTTTTAATTCTCTTTGCTTTGCCTACCCTGGTCATGAAAAGTTGGTACTCAAAGACGTAAATTTATATTTACCGCGCGGTACAACCTTAGCATTGGTAGGAGGATCTGGTGCTGGTAAATCCACTTTGGCAGACCTTTTGCCCAGATTTTACGATCCGATCGCTGGCAATATTACCATTGACGGCACCGATTTGCGGGAGTTCGATCTTATAACCGTGCGAAAGCGGATGGGCATTGTCAGTCAAGATACCTTTCTTTTTAATGACTCGGTGCAAAATAACATCGCCTATGGGCGTGCAGAGGCTAGTGAGGATGAAATTCTGACAGCAGCCAAGCGGGCAAATGCTTATGAGTTTATCAGCAAATTGCCTCAAGGATTTGATACCCTAATTGGCGATCGCGGCGTGATGTTATCTGGTGGACAAAGGCAAAGATTAGCGATCGCCCGCGCCCTCCTCCAAAATCCCGAAATTCTGATTTTAGATGAAGCCACTAGCGCTTTAGATACTGTTTCCGAACGCTTAGTACAAGCTGCACTTGATGATCTTAGCCGCGATCGCACCACTTTAGTCATTGCTCACCGCCTTTCCACGGTCCAAAAAGCCAATCAAATAGCCGTATTAGATCAAGGACAGGTAGTAGAAGTAGGAACCCATGACGAACTTTTACAAAAAGGTGCTTACTACTCACGCTTGTACTCAATGCAATTTGCAGAACGTCCTGAAACTGTTACTAAACACAATCAAAGTTTGCTCCGCATTTCTCACGAAATTCGGACGCAGATGAACTCGATGATTGGATTTCTCCGCTTATTACTTGATGATTTAGTAGACGATTCCCAAGAACGGCACGAATTAATAGAAGACTCTTATAAATCAGCTTTGAGAATTCTCAACACCATTGATGTTTTTGAGGATGTTATTAATTTGCAAATCAGTGGGCAAATGCTGTCAATCTCTGACCAAAATCAAAATATTATCAGTAAGCATTATCAAATTTTTAATCAAATTTCCGTTGAGTTTCGGACTTCTCTCAATCTTATCCTTAGCTCTCTCCGCTCTCTAGCTGATAACTTGACATACACCACAGAAGAACAAAATGGTTTAATTACTGAAAGTTATGAGTCGGCTATCTATCTGCTCGATGACTTAGGAAAATTTGAGAATAGTATTAATGTCTAAAGTTATGAAAAAGCCTCCTTTAAAACAGCACTATATTTTTTTTATTGGTGAAGAATTACCTCAGCCAGAGGCTCACCTAGTACAGTCTACAAATGCAGCTAATGCCGCCGCGAATTTGGGATACTCAACAGTTTTGGTATACCATGACAAAGCAGCAAAAGCTAGTAATTCAGTTAATTTATTACGTCCTTTTCAACCGATAAAAACACCAGTAGAACTTGTTCAATATTACAATCTCCATGACAAATTAAAAGTTGCTCCCTTACCAATGCCTTGGCCGATTGACCATTTTAGGAGCAAATTTACTGACTCTAATACCATTGCCAGCAAGTATTATTTACCATTTCATATACTTCCAACTACTAAACTTGTCCACAGTCGCAACTGGAATTTTATCAAAGCTGCCATCAAAAATGGCATTCCGGCAATTTATGAACACCACCACCATGAAGAGAAACCTTTTGAGCCAGAAATTGTTACAAATCCACTTTTGCAAATTGCTGTTACAGTTGTAGACACCATCCGCGAAAGCATGATTGAAAATGGGATGCCGCCAGAAAAAGTCATTAAGCTACACAATGGTTTTAACCGCTTATTTATGGAAAGACAACCAGAAAAAGCGGCAGAATGGCGGAAAAAATTGTTGCGAGACGAAAGCCAATATTTGGTAGTTTATGCGGGAGCTTTGCAGCAATTTAAAGGGATTGATGTACTAATTGATGTGGCTAATCAAATGCCTAATGTGCAATTTGCCTGTGCAGGTGGTAAGCCAGCAGAAGTTGAATACTATCAGCAATTAGTAAAAGAAAAACAGGTTCATAATATTAAATTTTTGGGCTATATCTTGCATAATGAGTTAGCATCTTTGCTACAAGCAGCTGATGTTTTAGCTCACCCTCATTGTTCGGGAAAAGCGGCAACTTTCACGTCTCCCTTAAAGCTATTTGACTACTTCGCTTCTGGAACTCCCATTGTAGCGACGGAAATTCCATCATTAGTTGAGTTTCAAAATACTCAGTCTATTACTGCTTGGTGTGAGCCAGATAATTCCAGCAAATTTGCCGAAAATCTAAAGCGGGTTTTAGAAACTCATCCCAGAAAAGTAGAGGGTTATCCAGATAGTATCGAGTTTGTCAAGCAGTTTTCTTGGGAAAATCGAGCGGCAAAAATCCTTAGTTATGTTGATGAATCTCTGCTTCCTCTATTTATCGCATAAAAAAGAATGTAGAAGACAAATGACAAATGACTAATAACTAAAATGACTATCAAAACTGTAGGTATGATTAGCAGCTATCGAGGTTTAGAAACTAGAGCCGATTGGCTATGGCAACAAACCCCGCATCAATTTGGAGTTTGGGGCAATATGCAAATGCAAGCACTAGCAACCAAGCCAGATTTTCTACTGATGTATCAATTTGATTTTCCCCAAGCAGCGCCACAAAAATCTTGGTTAGATAGTTTTCGCAAACAGCGCCAGAAATCAGTAGTAAATGTTGATTCTCTCCTGCGTGGTGTCAACAAAGAGCGAATTATTTATTTGTTAAGAGAACCGCCTTTAGATGAAATTGTCGAAATAACTAATCATAATTATCAACAAGCCCAGAAGTATTGCGGCTACATTTCTGGCCCCGATGA
This sequence comes from Nostoc sp., assembly GCF_036917455.1. Lineage (GTDB taxonomy): Bacteria > Cyanobacteriota > Cyanobacteriia > Cyanobacteriales > Nostocaceae > Nostoc. The sequence goes on from NZ_JBALDK010000073.1 coordinate 57,019, forward strand.
TTTTGCTCCTACTCCTGACTATATGCCTGCTATTTGGTATCACTCAAATTCATTTCAAGATTTAAATGAAATGCCACCGCCTCAAAAGGTTGCTCCGTGTAGTTGGATTACTTCAGGTATTAACCGCACAGCCAAGCATCGCCAGCGTTTAGACTTTTTGCAGTCACTACAATCTAGTGGCATTAAATTTGATTTATATGGGCGCAACTTACCAGAATCGGCTAAGAAGTCAGGAGAACTAGGTAACAAATGGTATGGCATGGCTCCATACTATTACAATTTGGCAATTGAAAATTATGCTGATAATAATTGGTATGTGAGCGAGAAACTTTGGGATAGTTTACTTGCGTGGTGTTTACCAATTTACTATGGTGGCCCGGCTGCTGATAAATTATTGCCACCAGGTAGTTTTTTGCGGCTGCCTAGTTTAGATGAAAAAGGTATTGCCTACATCAAAGAGGTTACAGCTACACCTGATGCTTGGTATGCTGCCAAAGATGCGATCGCAGAAGCACGTCAAATCATTTTACATAAATTAAACTTGCTTAACTGGTTATCAAACTTTGTCGATCAACACTCATAAATTATGAATGGTATTTGTACCCTTGGCAATGATTATGTTTTCGATCAACTGGTGGCTTTGCTCAACAGTATTGATGTTATTTTAGGCTCAGAAACTCCTGTTTGTATCTATCCTTTTGACGATCGGACACAGCGAATTGCTGATGAAATAGCTAAACGCCCTAATGTATTTATTTACGATAATCAGGAATCGATCAACCGTTGGGATCAATTTATGCTCTCAGCAGCGCCAGAACGATTGAATCCTAGTAAATCACGTTTGTATGGCGCTCACCGTCGTTTTTGCGCTTTTGATGGGCCATTCGATAAATTTATCTATTTAGATGCAGACACCTTAGTGATGAACTCACTAGCAACAGTGTTTGAAAAGCTAGATACTTATGATTTTGTTGTCTACGATTTCCAATTTAAAGACGTTAGTAAAATATACAATGTTAATTCTCCTAAATTACAAGAAACTTTCGAGCAAAAGCGCATAGATTCCGAAATATTTTGTTCAGGCTTCTATGGCGCAAAACGGGGAATATTTAACTCAGAACAAAGAGATTTACTGATATCCTATTTACAAAATGGTGAGGCGGAAATATTGTATGGCGGTGCTGGCGAACAACCATTGATTAACTACATGGTAATGAGGTCTAATCTTTCTATTTATAACTTTGCTCGCCAACTGCCAGATAATCAAAAAACCGGATGTTCTGCTACGTCTAAGCACTTCGAGGAACGAGAACACCTTCTTTATGACAAAGGCAATCGATTAACTTACCTTCATTACATTGGTATTCCTCCTCATATAAATCAAGCAGTCTGTGCTGGAGAAAATATTGAGTTTCCCTATCGAGATTTATTTCTCTATTATCGTTACTTACATGAACCAAAGAAGTCTCCAGTCTTTACAAATCCTCCTAAGAATTATAATGACGCTCCAGTACCAAATTTACTTACCAGGGCTTTGCGAAAATTTAAGTTAATCAACCAAGGATAATTTATGAGCAGGGGAATTTATATTGTTGCTAATGACCGCGTTATCGATAATGCGATCGCTTTACTCAATAGCATTCGTTACTATGACCCAGAAGTAACTATTTATCTCATACCATTTAATGAAAATTATCACAAGGTAGCAGAGCAGGTTGCTACCTTACACAACGTGCAAATTTTTCCAGATTTAGAACTTATTGATAAATTTACTAAACGCATCGGAGAAATTTTTGATAGAGATTTCCTCGCCTTACCCAATAAGATGCGTAAACTTGTGGCGTGGTTTGGCCCTTTAGATGAGTTTATCTATATTGATACAGATATTGTCGTTTTTGAAAAAATCGCCGACAATTTAGACAAACTTTCAGAAGTCGATTTCTTCTGTTGTGATTACCATCATGCCAATGACAAGTTGCGAAATATTTTTTCCTCATTTGTAACAGAGCAGCAAATTTTTTCCGATGCCCAACTTCAAGACGTTTTTAACAGTGGCTTTTGGGCTTCCAGAAAAGGAGTTATTACCGAACAACAAATGGATGAAGCTTTACGAGAGTGTGCGGCGCATCGTGAATATTTCGATTTTTCTGAAGGAGTTACAGACCAACCAATTTTAAATTATCTTGTTCTCAAACTAATTTCTAAACGGGGAAATCTCGTTAAAATTCCTGGGGGTGGGCCTGGTAGTTGGGCTGGTTCGCAAAATTTCCAGCAGCAAGATTACGCCCTTTATGACCGAGGACAACGATTAAAATATCTTCATTGGGCTGGTACGCAAATGAAAACTGGTAGTCCCTATTGGCAATTGTGGGAACACTATCGCTATCTCCATGAAGGCAAATTCGCTTTCATCCCCAAACTGACTCGCCGTTTATTTCCCTTTGTTGCTGCCCGCACTTAATATTAGGAGTATCCCAATGATTGATGGCATTTACATCCTAGCGAATGATGTTGTCTATGACCAACTAGTTGCTTTACTTAATAGCATAGAAGCTAATGCTGGTAGACCAATTCCTGTTTGTGTAATTCCATATAATGAGCGGTTAGACAAGGTAAAAGCAGAGGTTGCAGCTAGAGATAATGTCACCTTATTTGAAGATTATGCTTCCATTGCTCGCTGGGAAGATTTTGGTTCTCGGATTTGGAAAGCTCATCCAAGAGCGTTAAAACTGTGGCAAGAATATGGCTTACCAGAGAATTATCGGGTAGAAAGACATCGAAAACTTTGCTGTCTGGATGGCCCTTTTAACAAGTTTATCTTCTTTGACGGAGATACGTTGTTAATGAAACCACTGGATGATGTTTATCAAAAGTTGGATGAATATGATTGGCTCGCGAATGACTTTCAATATAAGTCGGATTTGGATTATATTTTTAACTGGACAGAAGATAAGCTAGAAAAAGTTTTTTCTCTCAAAAATATTAGTAAGAACGTTTTTTGTTCTGGTTGGTTTGCTTCTAAAAAGGGTGTGTTTGATGATGTAATGCTAGCAAACTTACTAGAAAAGTTACAAGCAGGTGAAGCTGATGCACTGGCGTGGGCAGATTCCGATCAAACAGTTCTCAACTATTTAGTTTTACGAAGTGGGATCTCTTACTATAATTACGCTGCTCATACTTCAGCGACTGGGAACCACTGGAGTTCTAAATTTGATGTTGTAGATAATGTTCTTTACGACCAAGGAAAACCCCTGACTTACATTCATTATATGAGTGTATCTTCTTCAGATTTCGCGAGGCTTTGCACTGGTGAAGATGTTAATATCCCATATCGAGATGTGTTTTTGCATTATAGATATTTAAAGTCACCAGAACAAAGACCTAAAAGCTTTAAGCGTCAGAGTCCATTAATCCGTCTACAAAAGACTACTACAATTTTTTTAAATCAAAAAGTCAGCAATATTAGGCTTAACTATCGTAATTTTAAGAATAGAATTACTAAATAATTAAGGAAGGCAAGACTTAAAGTTTTTTGAATTTGTAATTAATTTATTGCTCAATTATCGGTAATAAAAATTAAAGTCTTTCAAAGTTATAATTCTTAAACGCAGTAAATTATATAAATACTTAAGAGTTTTATTGATTTTAAGTATAATTCTTTTTCCCATAAAGCGTTCGGGGTATTCTAGCTTTGCTTGTTGCTCAAAATATATTGCCATGTCCTCCATTTTCGACTCTCCCTTTTTTATTCTGACGAATTCAACTCTATTCTTAAAGAAAGAGATACCCTCCATTGCACTCCATCTTACAGGTAAACCAGCTTTAGCAGAGGCTAAACCTATTGCATTTCCTTCGGAGTCATAGAGTCCGTTTAACTCACAATAAGATGCGATAATTTCCCACTGTTTAAGAAATTCTATTTCCTTTCCAGAGTCTTTTGTAACTGCAAATAAATATTCGTAGACAAAGTTAATATTTTCATTTTCTAGTTCTAGATTTAACTTTGAAGCGGCCTTTTTAGCTACTTGAAACTCCTTCAAAAGTTTGGCATCAGGATTACCAGCTAGAACTTTAGCATACTTTTTAGGCATGTTTTCACAACCTCTTGCCGTTATTCCTGGTCTTGAAATCCATTGCGGATATTGTGGAACTGGTGCCAATATTCGCATATCTGCATCAATGAATATGCATGAATTAAACAGAGATAAACCCTTGGCTATTGCAAATCTTTTGTCATGGTAAAACTTCACACTTTGTTGTTTATGCTGAAATGCTAAAACGTTAGACTGTTGGCTAAAGTCGCTAGGAGAGTCAGTTAAAACAATAAAAGAACTATTAGGTGAATATTTTTTGATATCTTTTGCTAATAACAATGCAAGATCGCGATAGTTCTTACCACAGGCTAAAGTACAAAAACAAAATTCTTTTTTGTCTTGATTCATAGCTTTTTACGCTCCTTCTAATTAAATAAAAATCTGCAAGGTCAAAATTTTAAACAAAGTTGAGTATACTTTGAATCATAGTTTCTACTTAAATGAGTAGATATACTGCTGATATAATTTTCAGTATTTATACGTAATTTTAACGCAATTAAATCTTTAATTTATGAAGTTGAAGTAAAGTAAAGTAAAAAACAAGTATTCACCACTAGCTAACGATCTCATTTTTCGTAGATATCATTGCTGGCGGTGAGAATTTACAGTAATTTATATGTTGGTGAAGCGTTCTACTATCTAAGAAAAAGAATCTAAACATCTAAATCTAAAGATTGCATACCTTCACGTTCTATAAAGGTCATCATACTTCCTAGTTGCAACCAAACTAGCAAACAAGTAAACAAGCTAATTGGTAGACCAACTCCTAAAGCCAAGGTGGAGGGAAAGCCAAATATCTCTAAACCGGAAGAGAGAAATAGACAAGTACCACCGGTTATGCCGATAAATGGGACAAGTAATTGTTTCAGTGAGGAACGTGACTTAGTATTTTCTCCTCGTTCGCTTGGCCAGTTCTGCACAATTACTTTTAAAGTACCAGATAATGCTAAACCAGATGTTAATGCTGTCAAAAAGCCAACAAGTAAGAGGAAATAAGGCGGTTGTAGAGGAAAATAGTACATTAAAACTCCTGATTATATTAAATTTTTTTAGTTTTTAATTACTGATTGGTTTCCAGTAAAAGGCTCAAGGAATGCAGATTTTGGGAGAATAGCGGCTGCACTTTCTCTAGATAAATTTGTTAAAATGCCGATCGCTACATTTAATAAACGATCCGGTTTTAAGTCATCTTTTACCAGGTTCCACAGGCGTTGGACATCTTCGGTGTGGAGGCGGTCATCTTCGGTGAGAGCCAGTACCAGCTGTCGCCGCAGAAACTTGCCTTCTTCGGACATTAGATATTGGAAACCCATCTGGGCTGTGGGCAATACGTCAAAGTTGTTATCACTGCGAGCGATCGCAATTAAATTCTCTAACCGTTGCCACTGAAATTTACCATCTTTGAATAACACATTCAATAATCGCCGCCGTAATTCTGGCGATTCCCCTGTCAGTAACCGCCGTGCTATGTAGGGATAACCCACTTCCACAATTTTGAAATCTGGGTTGAGGCTCAGGGCAATACCTTCTTGAGTCACCAAGGAACGAATAATCAAAGCAAACTTCGCCGGAACTCGGAAAGGATATTCGTACATCAATTCCGAAAACTCATCGGTAATCGTTTTGAAGTTAAAATCTTTGACGTTTTTGCCAATGGCGTTTCCTAACACCGCCTCTAAGGCTGGCACTATCGGGCAAATATTCGTGTCTGGAGTCAAAAATCCTAATTTTACAAAGTCTTCGGCTAAGTCGGTATAGTCTTTATTCACCAAATGTACTAGCGCATCCACCAGTGTTTCTTTGGTGTTTTCCTCCAACTGATCCATCATGCCGAAGTCAATATAAGCCATTCGACCATCGGTTACAGCAAATAAATTACCCGGATGGGGGTCAGCATGAAAGAAGCCGTGTTCCAGGAGTTGTTGCAATCCTGAAGTAACACCAATTTGGATAATCGCTTCTGGATCTAAACCTGCTTGGCGGATGCTTTGAGTATCTGTTAGCTTGAAGCCGTTAATCCATTCCAGGGTTAAAACGTGGGTATTGGTATAACGCCAGTAAATTTCTGGAACTTTAACTTGTGGGTCATTGCGGAAGTTGCTAGCAAAGTGTTCGGCGTTACGGCCTTCATTTATATAGTCAATTTCTTCAAATAGCTTCGTGCCAAACTCATCCACGATTAAAGTTAGGTCGTGACCGAGATTGAGAGGCAACCAAGGAGCTACCCAACTCGCCCCCCAGCGCAATAAGTAGAGGTCGCGGGTGAGAATTGGGCGTAAGTTGGGGCGTTGCACCTTCACTGCCACTTCTTCGCCACTGAGCAGACGACCACGGTATACTTGACCCAAGCTAGCAGCAGCTACTGGATGAGGTGACAGTTCGCTAAAACTTTCATGAATTGGACGGTCTAGCTCGGTTTCGATAATCTGGTAAGCGATCGCATTATCGAAAGGTGGTAGCTGATCCTGTAACTTGATCAGTTCTTCTAGAAAATCCTTACGGATTAAGTCAGGTCTGGTGGAGAGGGCTTGACCAACTTTAATAAAAGTCGGGCCGAGGCTGGTGAGCAGTTCTCGCAACTGGACAGCTCGTTTACCCTTGTTTTGCTCAACTTTGTCTAGCCATTCGTCCCACTTGAGACTAAATATAAATCCTGCAAAAGAGGAGATAATTCTCAGCACTCGCCCCCATGCTAGCCAGGGACGGTAACTATAATAGCGAGCGATCGCATCTGGATTATAGAGTTTTAACTGAGTAGGTTGATACTGACCCACGCCTTTATTTGCCCTTCAACTGAAAAATTTACAATTGTTGTTTCTCTACTCAACCCACAAGTTAGTTGCAGGTAAAAGGTAGCAGTAGTTTTTTATCTAAAACAACTCGAACCCTGCCTTTTTGGGATACTGTTCAAGATAGTTTTAGCATTTGTTACTGCCTAGATTTGTTTATCTTTTTCTTAATCATACTTTATAAAACTACAACTAATTATCCATCTTTTTGATGATTTATCTTTTCTTAACCTTATTTTTTATAAATATAAATATTTACCTGTATATACAAATTTGAGTACCAGATGACAACTCAGTAACTATGTTTCTTATCAGCTACATATTGTAGTAAGTAGATAAACTTAAATTAAACAGAAAACGCTCAGGATAAGGATTTAGAACTTTCCATAGAAGTCGTGAATCTTGATATTATGTTTATTTATACCCACTTAATTAAGTGAAAAATACAATATTACATGTGTCAAAAATAACTGCTAAATAAAAATCAACTTTTTGTTAAAGAGTGTATAAGTAGCTAGATTATGATTAAATTTAAAACGTTCAATAGAGTAATTACCATTGTTTGGACGATTTTCAATAGCATGAATCAGGGCGATACCTGCGGCGGGCTACGCCTACGCCAGTTCATACTCATCGTAAAAAATCTGTGAATAAAGGCGATGACGTTTCCGGTGCAGTTACTCATCTTCAATACGGTTCATTTGAGGCGGGTATAGTAGCAGAAAAAAATAAATATACAAACCTTGTTGTTGCCAACGTTGCCAGTATTGTTTAACTTTTTTGCTGCAATGAAATGATTCTCCGTCTTGAATAATGACAGTTATTTTACCCCAAAGCATTGCCTTCTATAGTCAAAATTTCTTTTCGCGCTAGTTTGCGGACAACACCTTTATCTTGCGGTGTGGCAGTTTCCCCATGAATTATCCGGCAAAGTAAAAGGATGGGATCGAGATCGAGGCGAAGGCTAAGGTAGGGCTGCTCCTTGGATGCTTCCAGAATTTGGCTGACAATCGGCAGTTCGACCGTAGCAAGCAGATAATGCATTGGCCCGCATTTCTCACAAGCTTGAGGAGAAGGAGGGGCAGAGGGGAAAGAACTTGGTGATTTGAACTCTCCTCTGCTCCTCTGCTCCCCTGCTCCCCTGCTCAAGCTAAGATGTGGTGAGAAATTCGGAATTGGGTCGTACTGATAGCGATCGCTGCCTAGAAGAACTTCTTTGCTACCCTGAGCGATCGCACAAAAGGCAGGGATAGAGACACTATGAATGCCCACCTAAAGACATACAGGAAATGACCGTACTTCTTCAGGCCGCCGTCGAACGCGGCGTTACATTCTTTGTTTACGAGAAGCCACCACTAGCATCAAGGCGTTGCTATCCATCAGCGATCGCAAATTGTCACCAACTATATTGACACTTGTAGGCCGATCGCCCTTCATCCGAGATGCGATCGCCATTTTCGCATCGTCTAGTAATGGTTCCCACTCCCTACCAAAAAAGCGTACAGGTTCATGTTCTAACTGCGATGTCTAACGACAAGCCGCTTTGCATCTACCCAAACCTTGTTGAAATTCCAACATTTGTTTAGGACAAGCACCAAAATATCCATGATTCAGAAACGTCACAATTGAGTTAAGCGACCATAGATATCTGAAAGATAATCCAAAATTTAAAATTAATAAACTCCCCAGGCCGGATTCGAACCAGCGACCAATCGATTAACAGTCGATCGCTCTACCACTGAGCTACTGAGGACCACTCACGATTTATAATCTTAGGGCTAAAAATAGTATTTGGCAAGTACTTTCGCCAACATTTTTTTAAGATGCTTAATATAAGATAATTTTTGCAGCCAAAATCCATTCAGAAACTTAAGCAGAGACTCTTAAATACCAAATATCTACTATAATCCCATTCGTAATTCAGCCAAACGCTGCCGTGCCTTAGCATCAATAGCATTAGCTAAAAACCTACTCTTTGATTGTTTACGCGTATGATACTTCTGTCGCATCCGGCAGACGGTAGCTTCAACTTCCCCACAGAGTTGTTGTGCCGACAACCATTCAGCCCCATACCCCTGTATCATCAACTGCTGCGCCCGATCTGATGTAGCAACAATCACACGAGAAATCAAAGATTGGGCTATTTGGTGGCGAAAAGAAGCACAAGATTTTTCAATATAAGTATCTGCGGTCTGCCCAAAATCAGTGTAATAAACAGATAAAAGCTCAGTAATTATTTCTTTATTACTAGAGGTGTTCTGATATTGGGCATCAAAAACTATCTGAGTTGCATAACCTTGAAATGCACTATAACCAGTCATTGCTTCCACAAGTTCGCCCCGTGCAGCCTCCAATCCAACGCTATCGCGCGTTTTTTTAAGGCAAGGCCAAGCGCCTATTATATTGTAGCCGTCCACTAACAAAACGGCTTGGAGTAAGGAACGGGACATGATTTTTAATCACAATTTTCTAGAGTTAACAAAATTCATTCATAAGTTTTATAATAATTGATGCATTGTCTGTAACACTATGCTACATAGGATAAAAAATACAGTAGCTTGACAAAACTCAAACCTAAGATAGACGTACTAACTTAAAACGCGCCTTAGTTAGTTTAAAAGGCGCGTTGCAGTTCTTTTTAAGTAGTGGCGAAAATCGAAAATACTGACTTAAAAGACTACCTGTAAAGTAAAAAGTACTTAGGATTTTGAAATCCTAAGTACTTTTTACTTTACTTAGCTCATAGCCCTCAGCACTTAATTAAGAGGCTTCGCTGTGTACCTCCATCAGACGTTGTTTGAGACGTTGGGTTTCACCTCTATCTACCAGAGAGCCTTTTTCTAGCAAAAAAGCGCCGTCACAGTAATTTAACTCGTCTAATCGATGTGTTACCCACAGGGCTGTGAGCCCTCTACTTTTAACAAGGCGACGGACACTAGCAACTAAATCCAACTGGCTATCTGGATCTAGTAAGGCAGTAGGTTCATCTAATAATAAGACTTCACAGCGACGGGCGATCGCACCTGCGATCGCCACTCGTTGTTTCTGTCCCCCCGATAGTGCATATATAGGTCGTCGTTGCAGGGTAAGCAAATTCACCGCCCCTAGCGCCTCCTCAACCCTGGCTCTAGTGGCAGCAGGTGGCAACTTTTCTTCCACCAATCCAAAAGCCACATCAGCACCAACCGTTGGCATCACCAGTTGATGATCTGGATTTTGGAAGACAAAGCCAACGGGGTGCAAAACCCGAATTTCGCCAGATTCAGCAGCTAATAACCCGGCCAGCAGTCTCAGTAACGTTGATTTTCCACTGCCATTTGTACCCAAGAGCATCCAAAACTCACCCTTGGGTACTTCTAAAGAGCAAGATTTGATAACTTTCTCTCCATTTGGCCAACTGAAATTTAAATCCTTGACTTCAATGCCCACTTGAGCCATTTGTCAACCTTGGTTACTCAGCAGCTACAGCGAAAAAGCCCGGTGGTCTACCACCACCAGGGGTTGTACCATCTTTCTGAACAATCTGCACCCCAGAAATTTCACTAGCGCGGACAGCAATTTTTTTCTCTGTCTTGCCCTCACACTTGAGTTCTACAATGTCAGGATTCCCAGAACGGATGGCTGCCAAAATTAGCTGATACACAGCCTCAGCATCCTCAGCTGACTTACGTTGTACCGAGATAGGGAAAGCAGTGTTTCTGATGCTTAAATCGATGGTAAACATTTAGCAATAATCAAATTTAACTGTGGACTCATTTTAGCGTCAGCTGACTGATTCTAGGGAAATGGGCATTGGAAGAGGCAGAGGGGCACTTAACTGAGGGGAGAGGGCAGGGAGCAGAATTCAAATTATCTCTTTCCTCTTCGCTCCCTGCTCCCCTGCCCCACATCTTGATCTAGCCTCATCTGGATCAAAAATTAATTTTTATGAAAAAACCCCTAGAAAAATTAGCGATTTACACTTAATATTATTAAAGGTGTGTAAAAAATTGTAAACTTGGTTAACAACCCGGTTAACTTTCTGCTTATAGAAGGCTTTTATATAGCCATCTATAATACAGATACAACCTGTACTTATAAACATTTGGAGATTTGCTCTAATGACCATCGCAGTTGGACGTGCGCCCAGTAGAGGGTGGTTTGACGTTCTAGACGACTGGCTCAAGCGCGATCGCTTCGTATTCGTAGGTTGGTC
>NZ_JBALDK010000074.1:0-46884 GCF_036917455.1 Nostoc sp.
TGTGGTGGGTAAGACTGGTAAATAGTGACCAAGTGCCTTGCGTGTAACTGCTAAATTGCAGGTCAAGGCAATTTGCTCTTTTTCTAGTAAACCCAAAACGCGATCGGGTTTGTCTCGTGCTACTACTGGTAATTGAAGCAAACCTCGAAGACTCATGCGGTCTAAAGCTTCAGATAATAGTTCATCCTGCCATGCATAGAGGATTTCAGTCGTACAAATGTCTATTAGGGTCTGACTGGATAAATTATCTGGAATTTCAGTTAGCGAATTTGGGTACGTTTGCCAAAAAGCAAGGGCACAGTTAATATCTTCCAGAGAAAGTATACCAACTAATTGCTCGGCTGCATCAATTACTAAAGCACTTCGGGTGCGATCGCGAATCATTTCCACCGCTGCATCTAACACTCCAAGGGTTGCAGGTAACTTTTTTGGAGAAGGATGCATGGCATCTTCTACCAAAATTTGCTGCACAATATCTGCTTTTTCATCTTTCAATTCCGAAAGACCAATTTGTTGTAGATTAGAGTTAGAGTTAAAAGTTGGTTTAATCCTTTCCACGAGCCAAACACTCAAACCCACAGCTGCCATCAACGGTAAAACAATGCGATAGTCGCGCGTTAATTCAAACAGCATTAAAATAGCCGTTAACGGCGCTCTGACACTAGCAGCTAACACTGCTGCCATTCCTACCATTGCGTAAGCTGGGGGAGCTGCCATTTGATCGCAAATAGCCGGGAATATCACAGCCAAAATTTTGGCGTAAGCTGAACCAAAAGAAGCACCTAAAAACATGGCTGGTGCAAATAAACCGCCAATGAAACCACTACCCGCACTAATTGCAGTCATCAGTAGCTTCACCACCAACAGCACCACCAATAGGGAGAGTGAAAACTCTACATCTTGAAGCATCGCTTCTACAGTTTCATAACCCACGCCCAGAATTTGGGGGAAGTGCAAAGCAACTGCGCCAATTATCACGCCGCCAATAATTGGATGAATCGGCTGAGGAATTCGTCCCAAAAAGGCAAAACCTGGAACCTTCCCAGCAAAGCAGGCTTTTGCTACCCGAATGGATTGAGTATAAGCCAGAGAAACTAGGCTGGCCCCTAAACCTAAGCCAAGATAAAGGGGTAATTCCAATGGACTGCGGACTTGGTAAGCAGGTAAATCAAAAGCAGGTTGTGCCCCCAAACCAATTTGGGCAATTAATGCTGCTACCACCGCCGCTAGCAGCACCACACTCACAGCAGAAGTAGCGAAAGATGTTGCTCCCATCACCACCTCTAGGGCAAAAAATACTCCAGCGATAGGAGCATTAAATCCTGCCGCCAGTCCCGCCGCCGCGCCAGCACCCAACAACAAACGTTGTCGCTCTTGAGATACATTGAGGATCACAGAGAACAACATCCCAAAATTTGCACCAATTTCTACACTCGGTCCCTCTGGGCCCAAAGAAGCACCGCTCCCCAAAGAAACAGATGCGGCCAGCATTTTTGTAACTGGTCGTAGTGGTCGCTTAATCTCTGTTCCCTGAGAGGCGGCGATGAGAGATGAAAGTCCAGGGCCAAAGTCTTGAGTGCGCCATCGCATCAAGCCAACGATTAACCCGCCAAGGGTGGGAACGCAGGCTAAAGTCCAAGCACCCCAGACACCGATTTGACCCATTAAATTTTCCAGCATTAGCTGGTGAATCAACTGGATTAAATAATGAAAGGTGACTACACCCATACCAGCACCACCGCCAATGAGCATGGCTAAAAACAGGACAACGGTTTCTGGCGATGGTTGAAAACGATTAATGAGTTGAGCTAAACGAGCGGAAGGTGTAGGAAAGGCAGGTTGTTCCGTTACCTTCCTCAGTTGAGTGGGAGGCAAGAGAGTCATTGAGAGGCGGGGTAAATGTAAGAAAAAATTTAAATTTTTATCTGTTATTTATCATTGTGAGCCATTATTTAGCAACCAGACAAGTAGACTTTATTTGCTTGATTTACAAAGTTTTAGCCAAAAATGTCATTGTGCAAAATTTTTGTGGGGAGAATGGTTAAATGCGAGACAATTGTTATTTGAGGGTCAGCGATACCTTAGTTGGACATCGCTGCGACTAGTGGGGAACACTATTCTTTCTAGAGACAACAAAGTTTTTGTGGGCTGGGTGAACGCACCCGCAAACATTAACTAGGAGTCATCCTTGCTTAAATCTAGCTATACTCGTGTTGCGACCATTGAGCCATCCTTGGTAGTAATACAATGTATGTATGATTTATGGCTGATGTCAGACCATACTTGAAAATCTGCTAAGTATCGATCGGAATTCAATATAGCTATTGTTATAGAGCGAGTAAATGGACTAGGCGGACGAGGTAAATGAATATACACACCTTTGATAATCATTATGTTACTTGCCCAATTTGCCAAAGAAATGCTACACCCAAACCAGTTAAAACGCGCATGGGCTTGTTTTGTTGCCCCTATTGTCAGGAACGGCTAGTAGTTTGTCAAAGCGGTCATTATGTCCGCGATCCATTTACTTGGAGACAATTGATGATTGCTTCCTCGCTACGTCGTCAAAGCCGACCTTTAGCGAGGATTCTCAGAGATTTTGTCTTGCTCAAGCGCCCGATGGTAGCCTTGGCTGTGGGAAGTGCTATTTTCTTTAGTGCGATCGCCCTAACTCAAGAAAAGACAAGCTACGATCGCCAAATCTTTCCGACAACAGAGAAAGTTAATCAACCAGAAAACAAATCTCAGTAGATGGATTAATTTGGTATAAATCAAATCTTACTTTGATTTTTGTAATATTATAACTAAATACTTTTATGAAACCGTGTCTTATTACCCCAAATAGGACACGGTTTTACATTATGTCCGCTTCAAGATCCGCCCTGGTGCAATACTCAGCTTATTCAGTGGATGTTTACGAAATACAAGTATTACTGTTAACACAGAACAGCTAAACTACATAAAACTTACCTTTAAAATAGTGTTTCATGATACATCTGAGTCTATGTAAACAGCGCTGTTACTGTTAGTAGCAAAATTACCTTTGAGTTACTTATTAGCGAACAGAAGCCATTAAAAAATAATGCGGAACTCCGACAGACCTAAGCCTCTTTTGCTTGCTTCAACTGTGTTAAAAGCTGATTCACAAAAGTTTCACCATCAATTCTTTCTCGCCTTTCAAGTGATGCTATCCCTTCATGAATCTTGATGCGAGTTTCTTCAAACCATTCTTGCTCGGAATCAACACTGTTAAATCTATCGGTTGCTAGCAAAACTTGAATTAGTTGTTCTTGCTCTGGGCTGAACGTAATGCTCATAACGATTCTATTTCTTGGTTTTTTCTATGATAGAGCTGTGATAAGTAATATCCCTGATCTATTAAGTTGGGTTGATGCTTGAAATAATCTTGCTGAAAAACGGGAAGACTATGGTTACTCCCTAATGAGGGAATTCCCATGAAAAACCTGAACTGCAAAATGCTTAATAAATCTCTGCTTAACTGTTTGATTTTGCCTATTTCTCTTGTTCCCTGGTTGTCTATGGGAATACTAGGTAATTCCCACGCGGATGCTTTACCAGGGCAAAGTACAGAGGAAGTAGGCACTTGGATTAAAGCACATCCGACACTCCAGCCGAGGAGTGGGGAAAAATTATTTGTGCAAAAGACTGATACTGCTGCTCAAAGATTCACTTTTCAAGCATCGGTATTGCCCCCTGGTAGAGTGGAATTTTCTAAAGACCGTGGCACAATCCGCAGTGAGCGTATTTCCATGTATGATGCCATTAACGGCATGTCATTTGCGCGTCTCCAAGAATCCTTGCGGGTAATTTATGGCTTGGAGATTTATCAAGACTACGATCGCGCCCAAGTTGTGTACGAGTATCCTAACCAGAAGGTGGTTAACTCGGCGCGTCTTGCCAAAACTCCGATTCGGGAAGCTTTAAAGGGAGAATTACGAGTAGGCGATCGCTATGTATATTGGGTGGAAATTGCCCAACCCAAGACTGGCAAAGCTTTTACCGGTCAAATGACGGTTTTGCTCAAAACTGACCTAGACAAGTTAGAAAATGAACTGCAAGTCCGTTAATGGATACTGGGCATTGGGCATTGGGTATTAATTATTCTCCCTCACTGTCTCATCTTTCTTTGCCCCTTATCCTTTCTCATTCAAAAATTACTGAAATGGTGTTCTATAGTTTCCCTAAGCTTATAGGAGCTAGAGTTTGCCATATACCTGAAAAAATACTTTCAGATGCTAAGGAAATTCGGAGCAAATCTTCCTTTAGTAGTGGCGGCCAATCTATGCCGGCTTTACGCCCTGCGGCAAATAGCTGTTGTGCCTTAATGCTTAACTGATAAAGGGCCAAAGCCAGTTCTCGGTCTAGGGTCTTGGCATCTCTAAGGGCTTCAAACACCACTTTCAATGCCAACAAAATTGAGGTGATCTGACCGGGTACCGGCGGTTTTCCCTGTTTCATACGCGTTAACAGCGCATCTGGGTTTTCCTCGGTTGTAATTGTCTGATCTATGAGGAGTTTCCGAGCTGTTTCGTAATTCATGTAGTCAGTTTAGCGTACATTTTGCTTCAGCAGTAATACTTAATTAAAAAGTCATAAAATTGGCTTCTAGTTATTTATAGCAATCTCATTTGATTTGTGAAAAGATATGCTTGGGGAAAATAATGGGGAATTTGCGATGCTCTAGGTTAACCAGATAGACTGACTTATAATAATATATTTGAAAAATACGTCCTGCTTGGAATCAGAAGCATAATGATATCACTGAATTTACTAGAAATTGAACGCTCCGTCCGTGCCTTGTCTGTGGAAGAACAACTTTGGCTGCTAGAAAGTATTGCTAGACAAATCCGAGAAAATGAGTATACAAAAGAACAATTGACTGATACCAAAAATCCTGAAGAACAACTGCAAGTGATGGTTGATGAGCCAAATATCTCAACAGAAACTGCTGTGGTAAATGATGAGTTTGCAATTTCTGAAATTCTCTGATATGTAAAAGTAAAAATGATGAATTTGACAGATTTAAAAAGTTAAATATACAGCTTTTATAGATTCTCTCGTTTCTCTCGTTCCCAGTCTCTGACTGGGAATGCCTGATGAGGGGACTGCCGCTTCTTGACTTGCGGTAGAGGTATCAATGTCAAAGCATTAATTGATTTGTTGTCAAGTTTTTGATTTTAACAAACTCCAGAAATATAGTATTTTGTTACAGCTAAAATTTAGGATTGCTATAGTTGCCAATCAATAAATACCATAGATATTTTATGCATTTAGTCTTAAAAATTTATTTTTGTTTCATTTGTCTTTACGATTAAACCTCATTATGGTAAAGGGTAAGTAAAATCCGCTCTCTGATGTTGCTAATAAATAGGGCAATAGGGGCAATCTCGGAAAAACAACTTACCAAGGGTGCTCATTACATTGTTTGAAGTTATGTAGCCTTTTGATTACGGCCTATCAACCACTGCGGTAAACTATGCGTTGATTATGATTCTTTCGCAGAGAAGAACACTCGAAAGGAGCCGTTTTTTCAATGTCTCATTCTGTCAAAATCTACGATACCTGCATTGGCTGCACCCAATGCGTCCGCGCTTGCCCTACTGATGTACTTGAGATGGTTCCTTGGGATGGCTGTAAAGCTGCTCAAATTGCCTCTTCACCCCGTACAGAAGACTGCGTTGGCTGTAAGCGCTGCGAAACCGCTTGTCCCACTGACTTTTTGAGCATCCGGGTTTACCTGGGCGCTGAAACAACTCGCAGTATGGGTCTGGCTTACTAAAAAGCTGGTACCGAGTGCTGAGTGCTGAGACAAAAAGAAGTAAATCAAAAAAACTAATTTCTTGATTCTTCACTCAGAACTCGGAACTCGGAACTTAAGACTTTGAAGTGTGTCAATAGCAAGCACCTTTAGCGTCGTTGAGTGGATACTACCCACTTTGCGAAATCTTAATTTTAGATTGGGGATAAGAATCTCTGGGTATCCAAATCCTAAAAGCCGTATTTGGTGCCGTCAGGTTAAAAGCTGACGGGTAATCTGCTGTAAAAATCAAAAATCCATAACAATACCTAGTGGTTGGGGAGTAATATTACTCCCTTTTTTTATTTGCAAAAAGTCAAGTTTGTGCTGGACACTATATAACAATACCTAGTGGTTGGGGAGTAATATTACTCCCTTTTTTTATTTGCAAAAAGTCAAGTTTGTGCTGGACACTATACTGGATTTAATCATCCTGAAAAAAAGCGGTGTGAACAATGTGCGGAATCGTTGGATATATAGGCACTCAAGCGGCGACAGACATTTTACTGGCTGGGCTGGAAAAACTAGAGTACAGGGGCTACGATTCTGCTGGAATCGCCACTGTTTGGGAAGGTGAGGTTAATTGTGTGCGGGCAAAGGGTAAACTCCATAACCTGCGTTCTAAACTCGAACAAATAGAAACCCCTGCCCCAATTGGTATTGGTCACACTCGCTGGGCAACTCATGGTAAACCAGAAGAGTACAACGCCCATCCCCATTTGGATACAGCAAAGCGAGTGGCTGTGGTGCAAAATGGCATTATTGAAAATTACCGCGAGTTACGCGAAGAACTCAAAGCAAAAGGACACGAATTTCGTTCTGAAACCGATACCGAAGTTATTCCTCATTTAATAGCCGAATTTTTAAAGAATTTTCCTCCTTCATCTTCCTCATCTCCCTTACTAGATGCAATTCGCCAAGCTGTTAATCACCTAAAAGGGGCATTTGCGATCGCAGTTATTTCTGCTGATTTCCCCGATGAATTGATTGTTGTCCGCCAACAAGCACCTTTGGTAATTGGTTTTGGGCAAGGGGAGTTATTTTGTGCCTCTGACACGCCAGCGATCGTTGCCTACACCCGTGCGGTGCTACCTCTGGAAAATGGCGAAATTGCCCGCCTCACACCTTTGGGCGTTGAGATTTACAATTTTGCTGGCGACAGGTTGAAAAAACAACCCCGCCTGCTCAACTTCAACCCTGCAATGGTAGAAAAGCAGGGATTCAAACACTTCATGCTCAAAGAAATCCACGAGCAACCAGGGGTAGTAAGAGCGAGTTTAGACGCTTACTTTAATCCAGCCGAATCTACCGAATTACCAATCAATCTTGGTTTACCTGCGGATTTCTACACTGATTTAGAACAAATTCAGATCCTCGCCTGTGGTACTAGTTGGCACGCAGCATTGATCGGTAAATATTTACTCGAACAATTAGCAGGAATTTCAACTCAAGTACATTACGCTTCTGAGTATCGCTATGCACCATCACCTGTGACAGCTAACACGTTGATTATCGGCGTTACCCAATCAGGTGAAACTGCTGATACCCTAGCAGCTTTAACAATGGAAAAAGAACGTCGTCAAGGGAAAGAATCCAAATATCAAGCGCGACTACTGGGTATTACCAATCGACCTGAAAGCAGCCTCGGTCATCTAGTGCCGCATGTCATCAGTACCCTAGCGGGAATTGAAATTGGGGTAGCGGCGACAAAAACTTTTACTGCTCAACTGATGGCATTTTATGCTTTGGCATTGGATTTAGCGGCTCGTCGTCAGACAGTTTCAAAAGACACATTAGATAAAATTATTAACGGGTTGCGGCAGATTCCCAAAGAAATTGAGGCGACTTTGGCAAATCAAGAAAGTTTAACCGAACAGTTAGCCCACGAATTTGCTGAAACCAAAGATTTCATTTTTATAGGAAGAGGAATTAACTTCCCCATTGCTTTGGAAGGGGCATTGAAATTAAAAGAAATTAGCTATATTCACGCCGAAGGCTATCCAGCTGGAGAGATGAAACACGGCCCAATCGCCCTTTTAGATGCGAAAGTACCAGTAGTTGCGATCGCAATCCCTGGTAGTGTTTATGAAAAAGTTATTTCTAATGCCCAAGAAGCCAAAGCTAGAGATTCTCGGTTAATTGGCGTGACTCCCGTCAACGATGGCGAAGCGGCGGAAATCTTTAACGATCTTCTTCCCGTCTCTCATGTAGAAGAATTACTTTCTCCGATTCTCACAGTAGTTCCTTTGCAATTATTGGCTTATCATATTGCCGCCCGTCGTGGTTTAGACGTTGACCAGCCGAGAAATTTAGCTAAGTCTGTAACTGTGGAGTAATTTAATACTATTAGTTGTGGAGGATTTGTGGAGGTGTGGAGGAATAATAAAGTCGTATAACAAATAAAAAAGTTATACAATACATAAAAAAGTTGTACAATTTATCCTGTAGGTGCGTATGTGAGTATCTACAGGAGTTTTTATGGCTAGAAGCAATCAAGATTGGACGCAAGCAAAGTTTGAGCGTTACTTCAAGGAAGGGCGTGGTCAGGGTAGTGGTAAAGACTATCAGCCTTGGATAAAGATTCAGGATTTTCCTTCAAAGGGTCGTGTTTCCAGACCTCCAGGTTGGAAAACAAACCGAGAACATCATCTGTTTTCTGATAACGAGAAGCGGCTATTTTATGTATTTGAGTGGTCTGATGCGATTGTAGATATAAGAGAGCAGTTTCCTCTACTTGACCTTGACTTATCAATGAGTATCGCAGAAGAAATGGCTATTAACCATCCCAAAGACCCTCAAAGTAATACTCCCTATCCTTTAAGCACGGATTTTATGCTTTCTGTTAGGCAAGGCGAAAAGATAGTCCAGAAAGCACGAACATTTAAGCTAGCTAAGGATTTGGGAAGTAACTCTGTAGCTGAAAAATTTGAGTTAGAAAAGCGTTACTATGCTGCCAAAGATATTGATTGGGGAATAATTACAGAAAAAGAAGTTCCTAAGCAATTAGCGGAAAACATTGAGTGGGTTCATACTGCTTATAAATTAGAGGAGAATGCAGATATAAATCTCGAAGAACTACGTAACATTGCCAACATCTTAAAGTCTAGGCTTCAGGAAGGTGATTCAAGCATCAATAGAATAACGACGGCTTTAGATAAAGACATGAATATAGAGCCTGGTACATGCCTCTACCTTTTTATACACCTTATCGCTTGGAAAGAAATCATTATGGATATGCTACTATCCAAAATATCTAGTTTCCCTTCTTCAAAAGTAATTAAAAAGATTATTTAAAAAAATACGGGGTGCATTACATGATTAATAAATTATTTGTCAATGACTTGATTGAATGGATTGATGAATCAGGTAATAACTTCGTAGAACGAGTTCTTTGGATTGATGAGGGATATACTATAGCCTTCGTTTTTGATATAAATACTAAAACAGGATTTCCAGAACCTAAAAAAATTTCAGATATTACAGAAGCTATTTCTGATAGTCGTGCATTAAAGCTTAAATCAGATCCGTGGGCAAGGATAGTCAGAGATGAAGATTTGTCTGAGAAGGAAAAAGAACTGAGAGATAGAGCTTGGCAAATAATTTCATTTATTATTACTCAAGAACCCTCGGTTTACTACCGAGATTATAGAGGTGCTTTAGTTCAGCAGACTATTGAAAAATATAATGCAGGCAGAAGTAAAGGTAAATTAGTAGAAATAAGCGTTTATAAATATTTAAGAAGATTTTGGCAGAGGGGTAAAAATAAAAATGCTCTTCTGCCTGATTATGCAAATTCTGGTGGTAGAGGAAAACCTAAAGCATCAGGAGACAAGAAGAGAGGAAGACCAAGAAAATATGCACATGACCAAGAAATTGGCCCTGGAGTAAATGTCACAGAGGAGGATAAAAAAATATTTAGATTTGCAATTACTAATTTCTACAACAATCATAAAGAGAATTTTTTAACTACTGCTTATGATTTGATGATAAAAAAATATTACTATGAGGATTTTTATTATGATGAGAGTGGAGTCAAAAAAAGCATTTTAATTCCTCCAGATAAACAACCTACTTTTACTCAGTTTAAATATTGGTATGAAGTAGAACAAACTGATATTAGGAAGACTATTATATCTCGTAAAGGTTCTAGAAAGTATGCTCTTGAGCATCGAGCTATTACAGGAACCTCGCAAATGGAAACAATGGGCCCTGGGTCGAGATATCAAATTGATGCCACGATTGCAGATGTATACTTAGTATCAGAATACAATCGCAACTGGATTATTGGTAGACCTATTATCTATGTGGTTATTGATGTTTTTAGCCGTATGATAACGGGTGTTTATGTTGGCTTGGAAGGACCATCTTGGGCAGGAGCCATGATGGCTTTAGCCAATGCCGCTACAGACAAGGTAGAGTTTTGCCGAGAATATGGTATTGAAATTTCTGAAAGTGATTGGCCATGCAAGCATGTTCCTGATGCTATTTTGGGCAATCGAGGTGAATTAGCAGGCATGAAGGTAGAAACATTAATCCCTAATTTAAACGTTCGCATTGAAAATGCTGCTCCTTATCGAGCAGATTGGAAAGGTTTAGTTGAAAGACAATTTCGTATTATTCATGGGTATGTAAAACCATTTGTTCCCGGTTATATAGACACAGATTTTAGGCAGAGAGGAGGGCATGACTACCGCCTTAATGGCAGACTTGATATAGAAGAATTTACTAAAATAATTATTTTTTTAATTTTCCAACGGAACAATCATGACTATTTAAGTAATTACACTAGAGATGAGATGATGATTGCTGATGATATAAATCCGATACCCAGAGAACTGTGGGAGTGGGGAATAGCAAATCGTTCTGGTAGACTCAGAACTTTTCCAGAAGATATTATCAAGTTAAACCTAATGCCAACAGGGCAAGCAACAATTACTGCTCGTGGTATTAAATTTAAAGGAATATTCTATACCTGTGATAAAGCAAGAAAAGAATTTTGGGTTGAAAAATCTAGAAGTGGTTTGCTTTCTAAATCAGAAAAATCATTGAATGTTTCATATGATATTCGCCAACTCAACTATATTTATGTGCGCTCTCCCGATGGTAGAGATTTTGAGAAGTGTTTTCTTTTAGATTCACAACAAAGATACTCTGATAAAAGTTTACATGATATCGAATATTTACAGGCATCTGAAGAACTGCAAAAACAAAAAAATTATGGTAAACAGCTACAAGGAAAAGTAGATTTAATGGCAAATATAGAAAGCATAGTTAGTAAAGCTAAAGAAGAGACTGAAGAAGTTTTAGATGACAAAATCAGTAACAGAAAAAAAGTTGCTGGTATCGGAGATAATAGAGCCTTTGAGAAAGACAAAAGGCGTGAAAGTGAGAGATTTGAGCTAGCAAAGCAAGAAAAACAAAACATTGTCGAGGCTGCAAATAATCAGCCTTTGGCTGAAGATGAAGATTCAGAGGCATCAAAATCATTGCAGCCTGACCATATGAATTTACTAAGACGCAAGAGACAGGAGCGAAAACGTGGACAGGAATAATGAGGGTGAAGTTGTTAGGATTCCTGATGGAAAATTAGCGGTTATTGCTAAATACATAGACCAAAAACTTCCAGAGTATAACGCTAACCCATTGATTCAGGCGCTACCTCCTATCCTTTCAGCAGACGAATTTATAGATAAAGTAACAAGAACGCCAGATTTTGATGATGAAGAGAGAAACCTAGAAGCTCGTTATAGATTTCATTGCATTGAGAGGCTTTCTAGATACTTCGATCCCCAAAATAAAACTGTTGAATTACAGAAGAGAATTTGTGCGCTTATAATGACTGGCTATCTGGCTCGGAATGTTCTCAAGCCTGAATATGCAATTGAATCTAAAGGCATACATTATTATGCTGCAAGTTTAGATAATTGTTTAGTAGTTACTGACATAAAAAATTTGGCAAATCAGACTTTAAAAACACTATTCACGCTGACAAATGATATTAACTTGCTGATTCATAGTAATTTTGCCTTTAAAGGCTTGGCTTGGCTTCGCGCTCAGTACCAGCGTTACTTAGTGAGTAAAGGGCTATTGCAAATCTTTCCTGCTGGGAAGTTTAAATTTGACGAATATGGTTTTTCTAAGCTTATATTTGATTTTTATGGTCAAGAATCTTTAGAAGCTCTCAATCCAAAGTTAACCCAACATCAAGGTAAATATTTCTCCCATTGCTTGCTTGGATGTGACTTAAATCCATCAATTGACCGGATCACCCATATCTTGATAATAAAATATTTAGCAAATTCTATAGAAGTATTTTTTCTGTAGGAAAGTTCACATATACTTTTAAATATATTAATATAAAGTAATAAAAAATTAATAAAAATTATCATGTTTGCTTGTCGTTTTAAAGTAATCTCACATTAATCACTAAGGTAGTCTAAATAATAATTTAGTTGCCTCAAATATCGTGTATCTGCTTAAAGATAGGGTGAGAAAGATGATTATTGATTGCAGCTTACCTACGCAGATTCCTCCAGAGTCACCTTTAAATCTAACAAAGCAAAGAAAGCTTTTAACGTCTCAGTTACCATACATAGAATTAATTTTTAACCTGATTGGTGAGACAGTACCTCTCGACCACGGCTATGAGCTATTTTCTGCGATCGCTCATTTTGAACCCGAACTTCATAAATTAGATGCAGTTGGAATTCATACCATTGCAGGTATTCCCAAGGAAGGCGTAATTCAGCTAACTAAAAATTCTAGGCTTCGGATTCGGCTACCGATGGATCAAGTGCGTTTGGTTTATCCGTTAGCAGGTAAGCCCCTGAGAATTGGCAAGCATACAATTCGTTTGGGGATTCCTGAAATTCATTTGCTTGAGCCTGCTGAGAAACTGCGATCGCGTATAGTGATTATCCAGGGTTATCAATAACCAGAGTCGTTTTTAGCAGCAGCACAGCGTCAGTTAGAACAACTGGGTATCCAGGGGAAAGCCTTTATTACTAAAAATGCTGATGGTAGCCCAAAACGTAGAAGTATCAAAATCAAGCGCTTTACGGTTGTGGGTTTTGGGTTAGAAATCATTTGAAATAATTGATATGATCTATAAGCTTAGTTGCATTTACTTTCCAGAGTACAGAGTTATTAATTATCAAAATAAAAACTTTATTATTAGGAATGCGATTAAAGGAATAATTGCTGATAATTTAGTGAAAGGTTTTCTCTGGTGGAATGATTTATATATAAAAATTTTAAATTTAAATTTATTAAAAGTAAGTCTTTCCGAAGATAGAGGAATATACAAAATGATTCAACACTCTCAATGGGATATAGAAGCTCAAAAGCTATTTATTCAAGCTTGCCATGAAGCCTTGAAAAAGATATATGCTAAGATTTATGACCGAACAAAAAAAGGTCAATATGCTCAAATTGAACGAGAAAATATACGTATTTTATCGCAATTAGGACGATGCACGAATGTTGAAAACTTCCGCAAATTTATTGCAGAGTTCTGGGGAAGAGCGGGACAGCTTTCAATTTTAGAAGAACATTGGGAAGAATTACTGCCCTTGACATCGGGAATAATGGATTAGAAGGTTGCCAGAGATTTAACTTTTATCGCTATTGCTAGCTATCCAAGAAGCAAGAATATAAATACAAAAATATCAGAAAAAGCTGAGTTAGACAATGAATAAATATGTATTTTTGGAATTGATTACATTAATCCTTTAGCTAACTTTAAAATGTTTCATTTATTCGGCAATATTTTGACAACCTACGGAACCGCAGCTAATAATCGTGGGGAAAATGAAGGGAACATAACTACCTTACAAAAATTAATTTGGAAAGGTGAAGTTCATACTGCTATTTCATCTGAAGCAATTCGTTGGGCATTACGGTACTACTGGCAAAATGTTGGCTATCCGGTGAATCGACGTTGGGATCAGAATGCTCAACCAGTAGCGAATCATGTTTGGCAAGACCCCAACTTTGATGATATTCGCTTCATTGATGATGATATTTTGGGATTTATGCAGGCAGAAGCAGCAAAAGTGGAAGCGTCAGATGAGGCTGAAGGTGAAGTAGAGGAAACATCTCAAGATGATAATAAAAAAAGTTCTAAAGGTAAGGACAAGCAAACTTCTCCACGTAAAGGCAAGCAAAAGCCTAAAGGGAAAATAACTGCTAGACGAGGTGTATTAGAAGTTACTCGTGCAGTCTCAATGATACCCTTTACGGGAGACATTACCTTTAATGCTGTTAGTGGAGTCAAGGGACGAAATTCTCTTTATGGCACAGAGATTCATGCTACTCGTTATCAATATGGTTTTGCATTGACACCCGATAGTCTTAAAGATAAATCTCGCATCCATGCTGTTCTAGATGGTTTGGTTTCGATTGGTGAAGTGGCAGGAAATCATGCCCGCTTTTTGTATGATTTCTCCCCTGAAAGTATTGTACTGCGATGGACACATGATTTTTCACCTCGTTTTCTATATTGCTTTGAGCAAGACGAACTGGGAAATATGTCAGTATCAAACTTAGTGCGACAGGTAGAAGTAGGAGATATTGATCCCAAAGAATTATGGGTTGGAGGTTTAATTTCTCAGGGTTTAGAAGACTTAGTGCAAGGGGAGGGTTAGGGAGGGGTAAAACTTACGCTTAAACCTAGATAAGTAAACTGTTTCAGACTTGTGTACTATCCTAGGACTTACGCATTGACAGAAAAGCCAAAATAACAGGTATAGTTTTCAAGGCTTATAGCTGGATTTTTCAATGATATTTTAGCGATCGCACCCAATCAAGGGTGATTGAGCAAAGCCTGAAACAATGTATTTACCTTGATGCACAAGATAATTATTTTGTACAGTACGTAAGTCTTGTATCCAATACTACAATGTTTAGGTCAGTATTGAACTCAGCCGATAAGCATTATAAAATCCAAAATTGATTGGGCATTATGGGCGCGATGGTTTTTTACCAAAGCCATAATGCAGTGTATCCATAATCCAACTTTGAAAGTTGTCAATGTAGCTAAATATGACTGGCACTACCACCAGTGTTAGGAGGGTGGAAGTTGTGAAGCCGCCCATAATAGCAATTCCCATTGGTTGACGAACTTCAGAACCCGCACCAATTCCCAATGCTAGGGGCAGAGTCCCTGCGATCGTTGCTAGAGAAGTCATCATAATTGGACGCAGACGTGACACGCCCGATTCTATGAGTGCCTGACGCTGGGTTTTGCCTTGCTGCATATTTATGATTGTGTAATCAACTAGCAGAATCGAGTTTTTGGTGACAATTCCCAAGAGCAGGATGATACCAATTAGGGCATAAAGTCCCAGGGGTTTTTGAGCAACCATCAACGTTACCAGTGCGCCACCTAAACAAAAGGGCAAGGCAGCCATAATCGATAATGGATGAAGAAAGTTGTTATACAGCAGCACCAGAATTGCATAGATACACATTAATGCCAGCCCCAAAGCGCCACCAAAGCGCCCGAAAATCTCTTGCATAATTTTGGCGCTACCGGAAGGTTGCTGTACTACCCCTGGTGGTAAGTTTTGCATCACAGGTAGTTTGTTGATTGTTTCTACAGCCTCTCCCAAAGAAATCCCTTGCAAGTTGGCTTCTACAGCAATTTGACGGGCGCGATCGTAGCGGTTGATGGTAGCAGGGCCGCTACCAAAGCGGATATCTGCAACTGCTATCAGGGGAATCAATCTGCCATTTTGACTGGGGACTTGGAGGTTGGTAATTGTGTTGATATCAGCACGGGCTTTGGGGTCGATTTGGACGCGAATAGGGATTTGACGATCGCTTAAATTAAATTTTGCCAAGTTGGACTCATTGTCGCCGATGGTTCCAAGGGAAGCAGTCCGAGCGATCGCTTGTACTGTCACTCCCAAATCTGCTGCCCGTTGCGGGTTAGGAATTACTAAAATCTCTGGTTTAACCAAACTCGCAGTCGAAGACACTTCAACCAATCCACGCAGCGATCGCATCTGCTTTTCTAAGGCATCAGCAGCTTGAGTCAATGCTTGGGGATTTTCACTTCTCAGAACAATTGATAAACCTTTGCGACTGTCCCCTGGTGACTGACTTTGAAAACTAATTCTAGCTCCTGGTATTTGCTCAAAGTTAGGGCGGACTCGATCCTCAAACTGTTTTTGGGAAATATTTCGTTCTTCTCTGGGTTTGAGATTAATGGAAAGGGTTGCAGAATTGATCTCTTCTGTGGCTAGTACGCGTTCAACTACTGGGTCTTTTCGGATGATGTCAGTGGCTTGTGTGACTACCTTGTTAACATCTGACAATGTAGAACCAGGAGGTAGTTCTATAGATACGTTAGAAATACCGAAATCGCCATCATCAACAAAACCTTTGGGAATCAAGGGAACCAGCATCAGGCTGGCAATAAAGAAAGCTAAAGCGATCGCCATTGTTGTTAATCTATGGCGTAACGCCCACTGGAGGAGGGATCTATAAGGTTGAAAGCCTTGATGCTTTTCATCTCCAAGTTTTCTACTTCTATTGCCACCACCTGGAAGTGTAAATTTAAAATTAAAAATTTTGATTACTCCCCCTACCCCTCTACTCTCCTCCTTTAACAGATACGCTCCCATCATCGGCGTAACCATCCGCGCTACAAGAGTTGAGAAAATTGTGGAAACGGCAACGGTAACACCAAATGGTTGGAAAAACTGCCCCGGAATTCCACCCATAAAAGCAACAGGCATAAATACGGCAATAATCGTTGCTGAACTTGCTATTACTGCTAATCCTACTTCGTCGGAAGATTCAAAAGCGGCTTCCCAAGCTGATTTGCCCATAGCGATATGCCGTTCCATGTTTTCAATTTCCACAACAGCATCATCTACCAAATTGCCCACCGCTAACGCTAATGCCAACAAAGTCATGTTGTTGAGGGTGTAACCAAGGGCTTGCTGCACTGCAAAAGTGGGAATTATTGACAAAGGTAAGGCAACAGCCGTTATTAATGTTGCTCGCCAGTCCCGCAAAAACACTAAAATAACGATGACAGCCAGCAGCGAAGCTTGAATTAATTCATCAATGGTGCTTTGGTAAGATTGGCGGACAATATCAGCTCTAGTAAAAATTAAATCCAGCTTGACATCTGCGGGAAGTGTTTTTTCCAGTTCTTTAACTGCGGCTTTCACTCCTTGTTCCACTGTCACTAAAACGCTGCCAGTACTACGCAACACCTGGAAAGCTACCACAGGTTGATTATTTAAGGTGGCGGCTTGGCGCACATCGCCAAATTTATCTTCTATAGTTCCCAAACTAGATAATGGTACGGAACCACCTTGTGGTAAGAGGATTTCGTAAGTTTTCAAAATATCCACACTGGTGGCACTTCCTAATGTGCGGATACTTTGTTCGCTACCGCCAACTTCAGCCCGTCCACCAGGTAAGTTAATATTCAAAGTGCGGATTTGGTCGTTTACCTGGGTAGCGGTAATACCCAGAGATTGTAAGCGGTTTGGATTAAGATTAATCCGAATTTCTCGGTCAACTCCACCGATCCGCTGAATTTGCGCCACACCACGGACTCCTAATAAGGCGCGGCTAATGGTTTGATCGACAAGATTGCTTAATTCTTCTACAGAACGCCGATCTGATTTAACTGCGTAAGTAATCACTGGGCCGCCGGCAAAATCCAGACGTTCCACAACTGGATCGTTGATATCTTGGGGTAAATCTTGACGAATTTGAGCGATCGCATTGCGGACATCATTGGTGGCGCGATCGCTATTTGTGCCCAAAACAAAGTTGATTGTCGTTTTAGAATTTCCATCGCTAACAGTGGAAACCATAAAATCGATATTACCCAACCCCGCGACGGCATCTTCAATTTTTTTCGTCACTTGGGATTCCAGTTCGGCGGGGCCTGCACCCGGTTGGGTGACTTCGATCGAGACTGTTGGTATATCGATATTTGGGTTAATATCAATCCCCAAGCTGATGAAGGAGAACCAGCCCACCACTGTCAAAATTAAAAATAAAACTATCGTGGGAACAGGTTTTTTGATCGACCAAGCTGAAATATTAAAGGACATGAGGAAATTTTAGATTTGTCATTTGTTATTAGTCATTAGTCATTTGTCATTTGTCATCGGTTATTTCTCCCAAATCTCCCCATTCCTTTTTACTTTGCGACTCGAACCTTGTCGCCATCTTTGAGATAGCCTGCACCATCAACTACGATGCGATCGCCTAATTGCAAACCACTCTTGATTTCTACTTTGTCCTCATTTGTAGGATCTCCTAACTCTACTTTCTGGGTGCGGACTATATCTCCACTTGATAAGGTGAATACAATTACACTTGAGTCGGCTTGAGACTGGACTGCTTTTTGCGGCACTACCATCGTCATCCCAGAGTTAGTAGTAATTGCAGCATTAGCAAACATCCCTGGTTTAAGTAAAGTTGTTGGCGGTAAGTCAATTTTGACTGTAGCCTCACGCCTTTGATCGTTCACCTGTGGTTGAATGTCTCTGACTCGTCCCTGCGATCGCACGCGCCGATCGACATCTGAAGTAATTTGCACTGATGCGCCAATTTTCACCTGATTTAATTGAATTTCGGGCACCTTCGCCTGAAGTTCTAACTTTTCATCTCGGATAATCGAAAATAGCTTTTGTGTGCCACCAATCACAGTTCCCACCTGGGTTTGCGGTGGTACACCAGTTACATCACCGACTCTAGCAAGTTTCTCAGCAATTACTCCTGCAACCGGCGCACGGACCACAGTTTGTCCCAATTGAGTTTGGAGTTGTTGCACCCTAGCAGCACTGCTGCGGACATCCGCTTTGGCTTTGTTGATGATGGCTTTGGCGTTACCAATATTTGCCTGGGCGCTACCAATATTCGCCTGGGCACTACGCAGATTTTCTTGGGATAAATTCACAACTTGTATGGCAGTTTTCACAGCATAAGAACGAGTATCGAGTTCTTGGTTACTAATCGTTCCAGAGTCAGCGAGTTGTTGATAGCGCTGATAATTCTTGGCTGCTTCTTCTAGCTTTGCTTTAGCTTGAGCTAAATCTGCTTGTTTTTGCTGAACTATGGCTTTATTTGATGCCAAATCTGCCTGCTTAGATGCCAAATCTGCTTGTTTCGATTCCACATCGGCTTGTTTTGATTCCACATCTGCCTTTGCTTGGCTAATTTGATTTTGTAGTATGGAACCATCTAACACCGCCAATACTTGCCCTTTTTTGACAAAAGCCCCTTCTTTGACATCTACTGGGATACTTTTGATTTGTAAGCCGTTTGTCTGTGGTAAAACCGGAATTAAATCACTCGCGGCTACAGTTCCAGTAGTTTTAAGGGTACGGACAACACGGGCGGTTTCTACTGTGGCGATGGTGACTGTCATCGATGGGTTAACTTGTTTATCTGCTACCGTGCTTTGTTGACGGGATGGAAGACGACTTAATACACCCATCCCACCAAAGGCGATCGCAATTCCTAAACCAGCACCCAAGAATAATGGCTTCAACCAGGGCATGGTTGTTTTTTGCTCTGATTTGCTCGAAAAGCTAGCATCTTTATAGGCTACGGGTTTTTCCACCTCTACTTCTGAAACATTTTCATCGCTCACAGTCCCACCTCCACTTTCTGTCTATGCATACCAATCTTGGTATTTTCTTAAGAAAACTTGAACTTTATTTACTTCCCATCAACTATGACGCATTTCCTAGTAAATGTCTTTGGTTAAATTGAGTATATAATAATACTTTTTAATTAAGAGTAATTACTAAGAATAAATTCTTGAAGATTTTATGTAGATCATGATACAAAAAATGATCTCATCTCATCTAGCTATTCTAAATCACATACTATATGCATTTAGATCACCGTCAACCAATGCTTAAATATGGAAAATTGAATAAAGCGAATCTAGATTAATTTAATTAAAATCTGAACAATCGATGTATTTTATAAAACTAGCAAATTATTTTGTCTACGCAACTTTTAATTCCTCTAAAGCCTTTGTGTTATCAGAAAGCCATGCATCCAGGCATAGATTGAGCTAGCGTCCACAGCTACACGTGAGTTACAAAAGAGCAAACTCCATAATTCCAGCCAGGGTGGCCCTGATGATGGAATTTTGAAATCAAATCAATAAATAATTGGTATTTACCAGAGTAACCATATATGTTCAATGCCACTGAAATTTTAATTGATGCCTTTGTAGATGAAATACGAGAAGGCTACCGTCGCACTTATGGCTGCTTCAAAAATGATTATCAGGATATTATCGCCTGGGCTGGTAACATGGCTTTGGAAAACATTGCCAATAGTGATGCTCTTTATCACAATGTTGAACATACCGTTCTTGTCACCCTTGTCGGGCAAGAAATCTTACGTGGCAAACACATTAGAGAAGGCGGTGTTTCCAGTGAAGACTGGTTGCATTGTATCATTTCCTTGGTTAGCCATGATATTGGCTACGTTAAAGGAGTTTGCCGGCAAGATCAAGAAGGAGCAGGTTTATATTCCACAGGTAAAAATGGCAGAATGGTTTCTGTAGCTCCTGGCGCTTCTGATGCCAGTCTCACGCCGTATCATGTTGATAGAGCCAAGCTTTTTATTGATGAACGTTTTGGAGGTCACAAGTTAATAGATGCTGAGGCAATTAAGAGCAATATTGAATTGACTCGGTTTCCTGTGCCTGCGGCAGAAGATCATCAAGATACAAAGTGCTTTGCCGGATTAGTTCGGGCGGCTGATTTGATTGGTCAACTAAGCGACCCGCGTTATCTGAAAAAAATTACTTCTTTATTTTACGAGTTTGAAGAAACTGGTGTAAATAAGGTTTTGGGCTATCAAACCCCTGCCGATTTACGGAATAACTACGCTAAGTTTTACTGGAATGGTGTCTATCCCTATATCCAAGACGGACTGCATTATCTGTCATTGACACAACAGGGCAAACAAATTCTGGCTAATCTCTACTCAAACGTATTTGTTGTAGAACACGAAAAACAACAGCAAGAACAGCAGCGTTATTTAGAGAAGTTAGGAGTTGGGAATTGAGAGTTGGGAGTTAGGAGTTAGGAGTTGAGAATTATTAATCATGAGTTATGAATTAAGATAAAACTTTAATAACTCATAACTCATAACTTATAACTCCTAACTACTATGGATTGGTGGCGACGATTAAAGAAAAATCCTTTGGCACAATTTGGGGCAATTTTACTGTTAATTTTCTACATAGCAGTAATTGCAGCAGATTTCGTGGCTCCTTATGACCCTTACGCCTCACAGGCCAATGGTTCACTGCTGCCACCAACTCAGATACATTGGGTTTCTCAGTCAGGACAGTTTATCGGGCCCCATGTGTATCCCACGACTCAGGGAGACACAAATTTAGAAACAGGCGATCGCAAACTCATTGTAGACTTCAAAAAGCCATCACCCCTGCGTCTATTTGTCTCCGGGCCAGAATACCGATTGTTACAGATGAGTTTACCATTACCTCCGAAGTGGGATGAAGTCACAATCTTTGCCGGTATTCCCTTAAATTGGCATTTATTTGGCACAACAACTGGCGCAAAAATCAACATCTTGGGCACTGATGACCAAGGACGCGACCAGTTTAGCCGCTTATTGCATGGCGGTCGCATTAGTATGTTTATCGGGATTTTTGGCATTATTATTACCTATCCCCTCGGTTTGCTCATCGGTGGAATTTCCGGTTATTTCGGCGGTGTGACTGATAGCGTCATCATGCGTTTGGCAGAAGTGCTAATGACTTTCCCTAGTATTTATCTTTTGGTGACTTTAGGAGCAGTCTTACCAGCTGGTTTAAGCAGTACCCAGCGCTTTTTGCTAATTGTGGTGATTACTTCGGTTATTAGCTGGGCTGGTTTAGCACGGGTCATTCGAGGGCAGGTACTATCAATTAAAGAGCGAGAATTTGTCCAAGCGTCACGCGCGATGGGTGGAAACCCCATTTATATCATCCTCCGCCACGTTTTGCCGCAAACCGCTAGTTATGTAATTATCTCTGCTACTCTTGCAATTCCCAGCTTTATTGGTGCAGAGGCAATATTGAGTCTCATTGGTTTGGGAATTCAACAACCAGACCCTTCTTGGGGCAATATGCTTTCTCTCGCTAGCAATGCTTCAATTTTGGTACTGCAACCCTGGTTAATTTGGCCGCCGGCTGTACTGATTATCCTCACAGTCTTAGCATTCAACTTACTCGGTGATGGGCTAAGAGATGCCCTTGACCCCCGCAGTTTGAGAAGATAAGCCTTCAAAATAGTAAATACGAGCGCACAGATTAGTCCGATAAATCAGAGTTACAGTAGATGCTGATGGAATTGACTACAACTTTTCATGCCCTTAAAGAATGGGCTGTCACCATAAACGCCTTGGAAAGTGGCAAAACAATTATGTTGCTCCGCAAAGGTGGTATCCATGAACGAAATGGACATTTCCAAGTTGCCCACAGGCAAATTTTGCTTTATCCTACTTATGAACATCAACAAGCTTTCATGCTGAAAGCGGAGTACGCTAATCGTGTCTATCCAGTAACATCAGGTTGGCATCCTGAAACAGTTCGTATCGGTAGTTGGGCTGAAATTACCGATATTTTGCCAGTTAGTGACGAATTTCTTGTCAACGCCTTGCTTCCTTTCCATATTTGGAACGAGCATTTTATTAGCGATCGCCTCAAATGGAAACCACGCCAGCCCCTTTATATTCTCCTCCTGCGGACATATAAACTACCCCAAGAGCAAGAAATTCCTTTTTATCCTAAATACGGCGGTTGTAAGTCATGGATTGATCTAGATAGACCAATTGACTTGCAAGGAACAACACCAGTTTTATCTAACTTTGCATACACCCAATTAGTAGAGACAATTCGCGGGATTATTGACGATAAGCTGTATGCTCCATCCTTGTAATAACTAGTACCGTTTCTCTAGTAGACGCTATGCGTAATTCGTAATTACCATTGCGTAAGGGTTTTAGACGTTTCATAAAGTGGTTTATTTCCGCCGTGTACTAGCCCTTTCAAGGTGGGTAAAAAGTTTTGGTCAAAATATTCCTCTGTAAGCTCTTTTCTCTGTGTTCTCTGCGCCTCTGTGGTTTAATAAAATACTTTTCTACCGCAGAGACACAGAGAACGCAGAGATTTTAAGAGTCGCCTTGAAATGGCTAGTTGTATAATTTATGAGTTGACAAAAAAGCTAAAAAGTGCAGAAAAAGAATGCAGAAAAACAAGCGATCGCTTCATAACTCAAGATGCTTGCTTTCTTAACAAGTTCCTCAAATTGTTTTGCTATAAGTATAAATATAGGGCGAAAATCTTTAAGAAATTTAAAATTCAAAAGTCGCTAAACATAGTTGAGGGATCGATCGTTTTTGACAATCCAACATCTGGAAACCCGAAACCGTAAAGACCAATTACCAGCAAAATCGGAGGTCTATTATGATGTTTAAAAAGATTCTAGTTGCATTAGATCGCTCGGAAATAGGACAACAGGTTTTTGAAGAAGCGTTGGGTTTAGCAAAGTTAACACAAGCTAGCTTAATGCTAGTGCATGTCTTATCGCCAGAAGAAGACGGTAGCCCTTACGTACCTGTATTGTCTAATTTTGACTACTATCCAGGATTGAGCAGTCAAAGCTTTGAGTTATACCAAAAGCAGTGGGATACCTTTAAAAATTTAGGAATCCAGATGCTGCAATCTTTCTGTGCCCAAGCGAACACAGCAGGAGTAAGTATAGAATTTATCCAAAATGTTGGTAATCCTGGCCGGGTTGTTTGTGACTTAGCCCATAGTTATGGTGCTGACCTTATTGTTATGGGGCGGCGGGGTCATTCTGGGCTAATGGAACTATTTCTCGGTAGTGTGAGTAACTACGTTCTTCACCATGCTCCTTGTTCAGTTCATGTTTTGCATCTTTCAGTTGCTGTTAAAACAGATGGAGTTGTTAAAAAAACTACAAGTACTTTAAGCGTTAACTAAGTACTACTTTTCAAACTAGTTTTGGAGTTTCGTAGTAAGCACTGAAGCGCTTATAAAATTAAGACTTTAATTCTTACTACGAACTTGCTTACCTATCAATTGAAACTTGACAGACTACTAAACATTGCGGAAATCATAGCTAGCCAAATGTTTATTTTTGCCTATCTAGTTACTTCAATCAATGACCTCTATAGAGCCAAATCGCCACAGCCTATCCTTAACGGCACGGTATTGGGCTAAGATGGAGCGATCGCTTTTTTAGTGAAAAAGAAAAAGTCTGCTATCCAAAATTAAAGTTGAGAGCGAAAAGTAGATCTATGAAAGAAGATACTATCGAGATCGCTGGTTTTCATGCTCATGTTTACTTCGATACTGCGAGTCGAGATGTAGCCGCGCATGTACGTGAAGGATTGGGCGCTAGGTTTGAGGTGCAACTCGGACGCTGGTTTGATAAGCCCATCGGCCCACACCCAAAAGGGATGTATCAAGTTGCTTTCTTACCAAATCAGTTTGATAAAGTCGTTCCCTGGTTAATGCTCAATCGTGAGGGATTGGATATCCTCGTCCACCCTGAGACAGGCGATGCTGTCGCAGACCACGCGGTTTATTCTTTATGGTTAGGAGAAAAGCTAGATTTGAATATTGAGTTTCTTCGACAGCTTAGTTCGACTGTATCTAATTAAGGGAAGTAGCTCACTTGATTGGGTAAACAGAGTTCTGGTCTGAGGCGTAAAACGTTATTATGAGGACTAAAGTTCCCACTATAAATCTTTTCTCTTATTCTCTAGTAAGAGAAGGAAAATCTTCAGACATGGAATTGAAGTGAGTGGTTAATTTTAATATTTAGTCAATTGGTACTTGCTTAAGCAAAGCTATCCACATATCAGACGGATCTGAATAATAATCAACTTCTTCAACTTGATATTGATAAGATTCACAACCTTCTTGTAGAATAATGCGATCGCAAGGTTTAATGCCTTTACTTACTCCAGTCATGTATCCTACCATTCCTTCATTGATGCGCTCAAATACGTAGTCGCTTCCATAAACTAGCTGGCTATAATCGTGTATTTTATTCTTCTGCTTTAATTCGTTTCCTGGAAAACTAACTAGAGCTAACTTACTTAAAAAACTAAAACTTAAGTTCATACCTGTCCCGATCAAAAACATAAGTGAGTTTTCCCAAAGAAGAAATCTATAACAAATAGTTCTGGACTCAAGGTTAATCTCAATCCCTTTCAATAGACCTCTTGCATAAGTAGAATAGACCCCCCTTAATCCCCCCTTATAAAAGGGGGAAACTTGAAATTTTGCGCCCTCCCCAACACATCGGGGAGGGTTGGGGAGGGGTAATTCAAGGATTTTTGCAAGAGGTCTAATCACCAATCTAGAATCGAACAGGTGAACAATCTAGTTAGTAATCAACCACATTGACAGCTAGTAAAGGCAATTCTATCACCCAATGTCTAATTAAGCAGTTCGTTGAGAAGGTACTTAATAATAATCTTAAAAGAAGATCAATAATTTCCAATTAATTTTCATTAAATCTTAATTTTAGTTATTAATGCTTGAGTTAATGTTTTATTTTACTTCCTGATATTTCTTGACCAACAACATCTAAATTTACAGTACTATCAATCGCAGCTTCAACTGTAAAATCACCGAATTATTAGACAAGATTAGGTCAGATATGACATTCTTTTATTTAACTAGATAATCTTAAATTTGTAAAGATTTTATCTCTTAAAAATTCCATCTATGTATATTTGTGACGATGAATAGAATTTATTCCTTACGTGTGCTTTTTAGAGCTATATCTATCTGCTTCAGTAGTACTTCTAGGGTAGAAGAGTTATCTAAAACTATATCTGCATAAGCCACTTTTTCTTCAATAGATAATTGGCTATTGATTCGAGCTTGTGCCTGTTCTCTATTTAAATGGTTTCGCTGTATCAATCTTTGTAGTTGTTGTTCTTGAGAACAACGCACTACCCATATTTCTGTAACCAAATCAGTCATTCCTGCTTCAAATAATAGAGGCACTACTAACACCAGTGTTTCTGAGGAAGATAGAGCAATTGCTGTGAGGAAGCGATCGCGCACATCAGGATGAATCAAATTATCTATCCAGTTGCGTTCATCTTGACGATTAAAGATAATTTCGCCTAGTCTTTGGCGGTTGAGGCTGCCATCTGGAAGTAAAATTTGTTCGCCGTAACGTTGAGCGATCGCACCAAGAATAGGCGAACCTAAAGATACTGCCTCTCTTGCATAAATATCTGCATCCAGAATCGGTAGGTTATAAGCGCTAGCTAAATAATTGGTGACAGTAGTTTTACCTGTGGCAATACCTCCGGTTAAGCCGATTATACGTTTTGTCATTTGTCATTGGATATTTAATATTTGATATTAAGAATTGGTTGCCCATGTTATTAGTGCTTGGGTTAAACCATCTAAAGTATATTCTTGGGCTTCTACATCTACACGCCCGAATAAAGTATGACAGGTTTTAGAGGTTTGAGGCCCGATGGAGGCAATACAAATGCCCTCTAATAACTCACTAGCATCAGAGTTATTGGAAAATATCTTGTCAGTAAGCTGACAGAAAAATTGCACAGTTTTAGAACTGGCAAAGGTAATTACATTTACCTTACAGTTTTGGAGAGCTAATTCTGCGGCAGGTGGAACACCACTAGGACAACAAGATTGATATGCAGAAACTTCAATTACTTTTGCTCCCTTGAGAGTTAATTCCTTAACTAAAACTTCTCTTCCACCGCTTTCGACTCTGGGAAATAAAACCTTTTTACCATCCAGTTCCTCTGGGAAATTTTCTACTAAAGAATCAGCAACAAAGTTGGGAGGAATAAAATCTGCTTGGAGAGAGTATTGTTTGAGGCTATAGGCTGTTTTCTCGCCAACTACAGCAATTTTCACACCTGCTAAGGCACGGGTATCTTTACCTTGGGTGATTAACCTTTCAAAAAAGTAATCTATGGCATTGGTAGAAGTGAGAATTAACCAGTCGAACTGAGATAAATGAGCGATCGCATCATCCAAAGCTACCCAACTGGAGGGCGGGCCGATTTCTAATGTAGGCATTTCGATGACTGATGCACCTAATGCGATGAGGCGATCGCTAAATGTACTCGATTGTCCAACTGAACGTGTCACCAAGATTGTTTTGCCAATGAGAGGTTGGGTAGAGGCGGAGAGGTTGCTTGACATTGGAGTTTGGGGTGTAGTCGAATCCTGACAATCTATTTTCTCAGGTTGTAAGTACTTATTTAGCCCAACAACTTCGCCAACTACAATTACCGCCGGGGAAAGTGATAATCCGGTGGT
Source organism: Nostoc sp. (assembly GCF_036917455.1). GTDB lineage: Bacteria > Cyanobacteriota > Cyanobacteriia > Cyanobacteriales > Nostocaceae > Nostoc. The sequence goes on from NZ_JBALDK010000074.1 coordinate 27,180, forward strand.
TTGTTCCAAAATATTGCCCAATTGCGCTATCCAAATTTGTTGACGAGGAGTTCCAGCCCAACGAACGATCGCAATGGGTGTTAAGTGCGATCGCCCGTTTCGCACTAGTTGATGTACAATCTCTGACAGATGTTGCCCTCCCATCAAAATTACGAGGGTCTCTAAGCGTGAGAGTGCCTCCCAGTCTAAAACCTCTGGTTCATGAGCAGTAAGCACTGCAAAACAACGACTCAATACCGGATCTGTGAGGGGAATACCTGCTAACAACGGTGCTGCAAGGGCTGAAGAAATTCCTGGTACTAGTTCAAAATCACAACCAGATGCCTTTAAAGCCTCAATTTCGGAAGTACAACGCCCAAAAATCAACGGATCGCCTGATTTAAGCCGTATAACTTGTTTTCTTTCCTGGCAATGCTTTACTAGTAACTGATTAATCTCACCTTGGGTTGTGCTAGGTTTACCACCGCGTTTCCCAACATCTAACTTTAAGCAATCAGGTGGTACACACTGCAATAATTGAGCATCTACCAACGCATCGTAGACTAAAACCTCAGCAGCAGCTAAGAGATTGTAAGCTTTTACCGTTAGGTATGCCACATCTCCAGGCCCAGCACCTACAAGGTAGACTTTGCCCCTTTCTTTAATCTTTGTCATTTGTCATTTGTCATTGCTTACTTCTTTCCATTTCCCAGTCCCCAATCCCCGATACCCTGTTTATTCCTCGAAGATCCCTCCAACCCTCCTTGAAAAGAGGGGTTTATAAATAACCATCTTTTACCCCCTTTTTAAGGGGGTCGCCGTAGGCGGAGGGATCTTAACCGAACCGTATTGATACCCTGTCCCCTTAATTCAATTTGTTCGGATATTAATTTTTTGGATTAGCTGATTAACTTGCTCAACCATTTCCTTGTTGTCTTCAGCTTGGAATAACTCTCTGGCTTTTTTGAGATTAACGATCGCTTCTTCTAGCTGTTGTTGTCTTCCTAAAGTGATTCCCAAATTATAGTAAGTGAAGGCATCGTTGGGTACAAGACTAATGGCTTTTTTGTAATGTGCGATCGCTTCTTGGGGTTTACCTTGATCGTCCATTGCATTTGCCAAACCCGTGTAAGCTTGTGCGTGTTTTGGATCGAGGCGAATCGCTTCGGTATAATCTGCGATCGCTTCTGCAAGCTTGCCTTGAGCGTAAAAAGCGCTTGCTAAATTATAGTGAGCATCTGCATAGTTGGGAGCGAGGCTGAGGGCTTTCTTATATTGGGCGATCGCTTCTTCTAGTTTGCCTTGAGCATAGAGGGTATTTCCCAAGGCATTATAACCTGCGGGATTTTTTGGATTGAGGCGAATGGCTACTGTATATTCCGCGATCGCTTCTGCTGGTTTTCCTTGAGCATATAAGGCGTTTCCTAAATAATAGTGAGCGTCTGCATACTTGGAATCAAAGCTAATGGATTTTTTGTACTGAGTAATTGCTTGTTCTAACTCACCTCGATCGTACAGAGTATTTCCCAGACGCGTGTAAGTTGGGGCATAACTGGGTTTGAGGCGAATAGCTGCTGTATATTCGGTGATTGCTTCGGTTAACTTGCCTTGAGCGTAGAGGGCATTTCCTAAGTTATAGTGAGCGTCTGCATAATTTGGTTCGAGGCTGAGAGCTTTTTTATATTGGGCGATCGCAGCTTCTAACTGATTCTGTCTTGCTAAAGTCAAACCTAAATTAAAGTAGGCTCCAGACTCTTGAGGATCGAGGCTGATGGCTTTATTATATTGTGCGATCGCTTCTTGGGGTTTGCCTTGATCGTCGAGAGTATTTGCCAAAGCAATATAAGCTTGCACAAAGTTGGGTTCTTGTTCAATTGCTTTCCGAAAAGCCGCTTCTGCTCCTTTGAAATCTCCTTGTTTGTAGAGATTGGTTCCTTGCTCAAAGTTAGCAACTGCATTTTTGTTTCCAGGAAGTGCTGCTCGATTTGAGTCTGGAATTTTTGATAAAACAATGCCAACATCTTTACCAAAGGCAGCATTCTCATTACTCAAACACAAGCAGATAATAGCCGCTACCAGTAGATTCTTGTTTTTCAGCATTTTTATTACCTTATCTGCTTGGTTTATATGTAATATTGAGTTCGGCTAATTGCCATTTTGACACTCTCAGCCCCTCCTTTTTTTGCGGGGTTATACTGTACCACACAAGACTTTCGCTATCAGCCTTGTTCAGGTCTAGAAGGGATGTTGGTGAGTGCAACAGTTCTATTCTGACAAAAATATGGCTAGAGGATTTTTCGACTTGTGTATACACAGTAGGGCAGCAAAAGCGTAGCTCTAGCAGAAATTATAAGTTATTAACCTAACTTGATACAAGTATCCGCTCATAATAGATAAAGTTTTATTATGAATAAAAAGTCGTTTTCTAGATAATTGCTGACACTTTTGTTTCAACAAGTTGAGCAATGGCTGCAATTAATTCCTCTGGGTTGATAGGCTTGGATAAATGTATTTGAAACCCAGCTTTTAATGCTTTTTCCCGATCATCGTTTCTAGCAAAAGCAGTCAAGGCAATTGCTGGAAAATTTCCAAATAAAAACCATTCTCACCATAAGAATGATGGGAATGGTAAAAAAGTTAGGAGACGAAACAGGAAAATTTAATCTCTGCAATTCTTACTCAACTTAAGATTGACTTGACTTAATACTCATTTTCTCTAACAGTTGAGCGATTTTTTGAGCTTTTTCAGGTTGGCGTTGTTTTTGCAATAAATTTTTTGCTTGTAGCAGGTTGGTTTTAGCTTCCTCTTCTCGCTCTTCCTGCATGAGAATATTCGCCAAACGCAAGTAAGCATCAGGATTTTTTGGACTGCGGTGAATTACTTCCCGGAATAATTCTGTTGCTTCTTCTACTTGGCCTTGCTGGTTTAAAACATCTCCCAAAAACAAACGCACTACATCATTAGTAGAGTTGAGGGAAATCACTTTGCGAAAGGCTGCTTCTGCACCTTGGTAATCTTTTGCTTGAGCAAGATTGATTCCTTTTTGAAACAAGTCTGAGGTAATCAAAGTTTTCCAAGCGAAATAGCCCAGGATTGACAAACTCAAAACAACAACAAGAGCAGCGATAATAGAACTGGTAGGAAAGGTTTCTAGCATTGTCTAGGCCAAAAGGCAAGCGATAGGAAAAATCAGATATTCGATAAAAAATAGTTTCCAGATAAATTGGTAGAATTGAGCGATCGCACTTTTATCTTGTAAGTCTACCGTCGAACTCCGCAACCACATCCAAACCAGCAGCCCTAAATGAGCAATTACCAGAAAGATGGGGTTAACTGAGGCGATGTGTAGCACCCCAACTAGAATTATTCCCAGATAGCAGACAGTTATCACCCAAAGAGCCAGATTAAACACAGCTTGGGGCCCCAGCTCGATGGTGAAAGTAGTAATATTGTAAAGGCGATCGCCTTCTATATCGGGGATATCTTTAAATATGGCGATCGCAAAGGTAAACACCAAGATAAATAACGTCAGCACCCATACCACAGGCGGAATTATTTGGCTTTGTTTCAGCGCCCAACTGTAATGCAAATACAATCCTAAATTAACAATCGTGCCGCGCACCGAAAAAATACACAGCGCCGCCCAAAATGGAAACTGTTTTAAGCGAATTGGCGGTAAAGAATAAGCAGTACCAATAGCCAAACTAATTGCCACCATCCCAAATAAGAATGGCCCAGTTAGCCACGCCACTACTAACGCCAAAATCCCACTCAATGCGACAATTGATTGCCCAGTCTGTTGAGAAAACTCACCTGATGCCAACGGTAAATGAGGTTTATTAATCTTGTCAATATCAACATCTTCTAATTGATTCAGCCCTACAATGTAAACATTGCCACATAAACAAGCAATCCATGCACCGAAGACGGGAAGTAAAGAGTTAGGAAATAAAGAATCAGTATTATTACTAATAGCAATGGCAATAAAATACAAACTCAACACACTCAGACTTGTGCCAATGATCGTGTGAGGGCGAGAGAATTTCCAGAAAGCGTATAACCAATGGAGATATGATTGAACAGGTTTGCGTGGCAAAGGGCTGTTTTGAGAACTCTGGCTCATGAGTACCTTAGATTCAGATTCCGGCTTATTGTTAACTCTGACTTTTCATAGGATTGGGAAAACCTCACCTCTATTCCTCTTTCCTGCTCTTGAGAAGCTTTGAATTCTCTCCATTCCCTACAAAAGTTCGGGACTGGAAGATTAGGGGGATTAGGTTTCGTGTTAACTTTTCCCATTGCATGAATTGTCAGATTCTTAACTATTGTCACAGAATTTGGTCATTAACATGAGCTTTAATAGAGGAGGTCGTGGTGGCATAGCCCGCCCTGACGCTACTCAAAAGCTAGCTAGGCGTAGCGAATCTATCTTAGGGAAGACTCTCAATCTTGAAAAAATTTGACAACTAATTATGCACTCCTGACCCCTTATAGCGCTACAATCTATCAGAAAAGCATAAGAAATAGTTAAATTATGACAGCTAATTTGACACCTGTAGCCAAATTTGACTTTGTTACCGTGCTATCACAGGCCGCGGCCGCATATCGACGAGAAAGAGATACACGCCCTATTGCAGAAAAATTAGTCAATGCGTTACTGGAATCAGAAAAATCTGCCAAGCAGCAACATTTAACTTATCCCTTTGAGTCTCTTCTAGGTAAATGGCAACTTTGTTTTGCTACTGGCACTAAGAAAGTCAGAGAACACGGAGGAATTGTATTAGGGAAGGGTTTTTATGTACCCAAGTTTATCAAAATCCATGTTTCCTTTAATGCGACTTTAGAAGAGGATTCAGATAGGGGTAAAATTTGTAATCAGGTTGAACTTGGGCCAGTTTTATTGAAGCTCACCGGGCCAGTACAATATACAAGTAAGAAAAATTTATTAGCGTTTGACTTTAACCAGATGATTATCAGTTTGTTTGGTCGTATTGTTTACAACAGACCAATTCGTTCTGGCAAAGTTAAAACAGAAGATTTCTACAACCAGTCCATAGCTCAACAGCCCTTCTTTGCCTTCTTTTTAGTGAGGGAAGATTTGATTGCGGCTCGCGGCCGTGCAGGAGGTTTGGCATTCTGGATTCGAGAAACTTAAAGAAAGGGGATTTTAGATTTTCGCCAGCCATTAAACTGGACGACAACCAGACAAAATACTGTGGATATTAACCACTTGTCCAATGACTGCGATCGCAGGCGCACCAAATCCAGTTTGCTCTACCTGCTTTACAATTGTCTCTAAGGTTCCAATTAATTCTTCTTGTTCTGGGCGCGTACCCCAGCGCACCAAAGCAATGGGTGTTTCTACCTTCAACCCACCTGCGCTTAACTGTTCTACAATATAAGGCAGATTGTGAATTCCCATATAAATTACAATGGTTTCGGAACCGTGTGCGATCGCATTCCAATTCACTTTCGGTCTATACTTACCTGCCGCTTCATGACCAGTTACAAATGTCACTGAAGAACTATACAGTCGATGAGTCAAAGGAATACCGGAGTATGCCGCAGCCGCAATCCCCGATGTAATACCGGGCACAACTTCAGTTGATATTCCAGCGTTGACTAATTCTTCCATTTCCTCGCCACCGCGACCAAAGATAAAAGGATCGCCACCCTTTAACCGCACCACAATTGCATAATCCTGCGCTTTCTCAATCAGCAATTGAGTTGTTTCTTCCTGGAATAATGAATGCTTACCCCTGCGCTTACCAGCGTTAATTTGTTCGGCTTGGGGATTAATCATTGCCAAAATTGCCGGACTGACTAAGGCATCATAGATAACAACATCTGCACATTCCAACAAACCTTTCGCCTTCAGGGTTATTAGTCCTGGATCTCCTGGCCCCGCACCTACTAAATAAACCTTTCCCAAATACTTGTTCTCCTGTTTTTCTGTGCGGTTCATCTATCCGTTAAATCCCAAATTAGCTCGGCTAGTTCTGCACTTGCTCCCAGTGGCTGCGCCAATTGGAAATTCACCGCAGGAAATTGTAATTTTAGCTCCTCTATGGAGGCTGCGATCGCATCGGTTATTCCACCAGCGAATAAAAAGTATGGCAAGATTGCAATTTCTTTATAACCAGCAGTTACCAACTCTGTCACCCGTGATTCTAAACTAGGAGGTACAGACCAATAAGCAGCCACTGCGGACAAACTCGCCGCCATTGCTTCTACAGTTTCTTTAGAACCTGGGCGACGGCTACCATGAGCCAAGAGAATCCATGCTTCTGCTTTTATAGTAGCTATTTGCTTGGCCAGTAATTTCTCTAAATTGGCGTGAGAACCTAAATATGGTTGCAACTCAATCATGATATCTTGACCAGTTGCCTGTTGTGCTAGCGCTACTTCGGCTGGAATATCTGTCATCACATGCACTCCCGGCAACAGAAATAGCGGTACAATTTTGAGGCGATTCTGGTTTTGAGATGGTTTGCGATTACCAAAAGCCCTCTTAGCAAATTGTTGAATCTGCTCATGTAAAGGCTGAGGACTCATTTCTAAAGCAGCTATGCCAACCAAATGTTCGCTATTTAATGCATTGTAGTTCTTTGGCAATTGGTGACATACCAGCCTAGCTAGTTGCTGCATAGCAACTTCTGGGCGCGGGTCACGACTTCCGTGAGACACTAGCAGATAGGCAGATGACATCGGCAAAGCTTGAACTCTCAGTAACTAATCCTCATATTTTACTTAATATTAAGCTGGTAGTAACAAGTACTCTAGTGATTATTAAAACTATTATCAATTACTAAATGCAAGTATTATAAATCACTTTTCTATCATTTCACTGCCGATTGTCTTATTGTTCTTCGGCAGTGTAAGTATAAAATTGATTAAAAGCTCCCACCGTTTCAAATTTGTAAGAAGGTATCCAAGAATTTATTTTTAAATCTGTACGGTAAATGCTAAAAATAATGTAATTTTGTCTTTCTGTAGTTCTGGCAATAACTCCTTGGATTTGCGGGTTAGCAGAGTCAACCAATTTATCGCAATTAAAATGGATTAAATTTTCTATAATATTTGTAGTTTTTTTGCATACATCTGTTTTTAAGTATTTTGTCAACCGTTGCACTGCATATTCTTCATATTCAACCTGACTGGGATTAGTCTTCGCCATTGTCACACCCAAGGCGGCGAGTCCTGCTGCGGCTCCAGTATATGCAATGATGGTTAGGGGTTTCATGTTCACCAAGTAAAATTCGTTGTAATTGTTAGATTTCAGAGACTCTAAATCAATTGAGTCCGTTCCTTGAACACAAACTCTTGATCGTTTGCGAAATTCTTGCTATAATTCAGATTGTTGAATGGCGAGCGTAGCCAAGTGGTTAAGGCAGTGGTTTGTGGTACCACCATTCGCGGGTTCGAGTCCCGTCGTTCGCCCTAGGTAATTTAATACTGATAGCTACACTCCTATTGAAGGTGAGTTGCATGGTGCGAACACTCATAACCATCACTTTAACCAGGATTTGTAATCTATAGCTTTACACACTTGGAAGGATTGCAAGTTTACTATAATTCATTAGCTTATCTTATTATAACTTACGTAAGAAATCACTCTTGATCTTAATTTATTGAACTGCGAAAGCATTAAGAATCCTTCTCTACGATATGCTTCGCCTTCGCACAGACTCTATGACCCGGATTTCTCACCACATCTCGATTAAGCCTGCGCTTGAGCAGGGGAGCAGGGGAGAGTTCAAATACCAAGTTCTTTCCCCTCTGCTCCTCTGCCCCTCTGCCCATCCTTCCCCTTAAGCTTGTGAGAAATGCGGGTATGAGAGGCTGCGTAAGTCCTACTTATAAAAGATTTGGCGTTGCATACATAATTGAAGCATGAATTTGAGCGATCGCCATGAAATGTCCAAGGTGTGCATCCACCCAGATCCGCAAGAATGGGAAAAAGTATGGTAAACTTTTCGGTCTTTCCGGTGGCGATCGCACACTTTCACAAATGAAAGAAAAAGCGAGTTATGAACCATCAAGGGCTAATCCTCTGGCTGACAGGGTTAAGTGGAGTCGATAAAAGAATGTTTGAGGCGGCGATTAAGGCGATCGCTTTTACAATTTATCCAAGGGATTTTCAAGGAATAAATTGTCCCAAAAAACGAACCACAGAGACGCAGAGAACACAGAGAGAGGAGAGATTAAGAGGATTTTTGCGTCAGTTTTGGAATATTTTTTATTTGGAAGTCCCCAAGCTAGTTTTTGCAACCCGCCACCCGTGGAAAATGGGCATAGTAAACAATCCCCACGCTAAACCCGTAATCAACCCAAAAGGCGTAACCAGATAATTATTAAAACTCCACCAACCGAAAACTTGTGCTGCCAATTCCAAAGGATAAGCCATCATTAACACACTAGCGATCGCCACACCACTCCAGCCATACTGACTTAACCAGTAAAATCCCTTACCACCACTTATCCCATACAGCAGACGAGTAATCAACAAACCCGTGACAGTGCCGTAGCAACGCATACACACAGCCATGATAAACGGTGGTGCTAAATCTAACCCCATATTTGGTTGCGGACATACATGATTACCCATGAAATAAATGATGTCCGCAATCCCAGGAAGCAAAGACACTCCAGACGCAGCCAAAAAGGGAGCAATCGGCGGGCCAAAAACCATCCCTACCAACAAGAAATCAGCAATCAAACTGACCCAATTAACCTGCAACTCTTCACCGAAAGCTACTCTTCCCATCTCCCCTTCTCTGCGTCCTCTGCGCCTCTGCGGTTCGTTCTCCTAACCTACCTTATTTACATAAGGACTAGTCAACGTATCCAACTGCTGAATCAACAAACTAAGGAACAATCCCACATCCGTCACCACACCCACCGATTCCACAGAACCGCGATCGCTTAATTTAGTCACCACAGCTGGATTAATATCCACACACACCATCTTCACCCCCGCCGGAGTCATATTTCCCACGCCAATGGAGTGCAGCATCGATGACAGCATCAAAATCATCTCCGCCCCTTCCAAGTGTTTAGCATATTCCTCCTGCGCCTGAATCAAGTCCATTTGGGTATCAGGTAAAGGCCCGTCATCCCGAATCGATCCCGCAAGCACAAAAGGTATATTATTGTGGACGCACTCATACATTACGCCACTCTTAATTGCCCCCGCTTCCACAGCTTTTGGAATGCTGCCGTAACGACGGATACTATTAATTACCTTGAGGTGATGGCGGTGTCCACCACGAACGGCGATACCCCGCTTCATGTCTACACCCAAGGAAGTACCCATAATATTTTGTTCGATGTCGTGAACTGCGATCGCATTTCCACCAAGCAGCGCCTGTACATATCCTTCCCGAACCAGTTGCGCTAGGTGTTCGCCGCCACCAGTGTGAATCACCACGGGCCCAGCCGTGACAACTACTTTACCGCCAGCATCGCGGATTTTCCGTAATTCCCAAGCTACTTGTTCAACCACCAATTCCACGCGCCGTTCGCTGGAAACGCCCGCCGACATGAAGCTGAATTCTTGGGTGTTGCGGAGTTCGCGCGATTCTGTTTTGCGGATGGTACGGATACCTAATACATCCACAATTACCTGTTCGCCAACTTTTAAATCGCGGAGTATTTTACACCTAGCTACTACGCCAGTGGGAGTTTGGGTAATTGCGATCGCGCCATCCATGCGCTGATTTTCTACCTTTGTCCACTGTCCATTAATTCGGACTTCGGTAGGATAAATTGTACTCACGTAGAAATCATCAGGCCCTACACCATCTTGGATTACAGGTTCCAAAATTGCGTCACGCTCATCATGGGGTAAATCTACTGCACCCAAATCAATCAATAGAGAGATGATTTCTTCCATCACCTCATGGGATGGTGCTGATACCCTCACCTCGGCGGCGGAGGTACTTTGCCGTTGTTCTCCCAAGTTGAAATTCAGGACTTGGAAGCTTCCCCCAGCATCTATAATCAAATCCAAGGCGCGGTTAATTAGGCCAGCATCAAGTAAGTGTCCTTCCATGCGAATGATGCGGCTTTCTACCGAGACATTGGCATGAATTTCATCTCTAACTGGTTCCGTTACTCGCAAAGTTAAACATTTAGCTGCGCCACCAGCTTTGAGAAATTCAGTAAGCGGTGTTTCCAGCACTTGGAAACCCACATCTGCAAGGCGGGTTTTCAAAGCATCACTCGCCTTGTTCATGATCACAATGTTATCCACATTCACCGTATTACAAGCGAAGTTGACTGCATCAGCTTCAGCAATTGCAATTAGCTTTTCTGGTGCGACTCTTATTTCAATTAAGCGATTAGAGTAAGAATCAAAAGCGCCAGGATAGTACAGCAAATAGCCATTTGCTAAGGGACAAAAACAGGTATCCAAATGATAGAAACGCTCGTCTATCAGTCGTAGTGAAAGAACCTCAATATCCAGCCATTTAGCTAGATAAGGGTGAGAATCTAATTCCGATCGGAAACCGTATCCCGCCCATAACCAGCGTCCTTCCCGATCTAGCAGTGCATCTCCTGCACCCTCAAAAGGCAAATCTTTGGGAAGTTCATTGACTGTATAACCATTTTCCTCAAACCATTGTTTGAAGTAAGGTTCTTCTCCCTGACGTTCTTTGTGCAAAAAGCGACTGAGGACGACATTATCACCCAGTACCAAGCCAGCGTTGGCGGTAAAAACCAAATCAGGCCAACCTTTTTGGGGTGGTACTAAATCTACAATGGCGTGTTCTTTAAGGATCTGGTGTAATCCTTGCCACTGTTCCACGGCGCGATCGCGCGATGATTTATGAATATTCCCTTCCATCCAGGGATTAATCACATAGTCTACATCGTAGTGGTCAGGAGGACACATCAAAAAGCGAATACGGGAAGTCATAAAAATCTTACAAGCGTTTATATATGCTACAAGCCCATTTTAGATACAGATTTTTGATTTACTAACATTTGGTAAAATCTGCTACTAAAGCTCTATCTTTGGATAGTTGAAGGCTTTACAAAAGCTTCACTTTTAATTCTATTACTGGAAGATGGCAATAAGTCGAGGAGGTGGCAAAATGACATACATCTATAACAGCCCGCTTTGATTTCTGTTCGCGCAGCTTGGCATAGCCATATTTATTTGCGTCAAAAAGGGGCAAAGAGGCTCTAAACAAGGAAACATTATTTCTTTTTCTGGTTAGTAGGCGCGATCGCAAATATCGCAACAGCGATCGCTAGCTTAGTCTAAAAAATAAACCAGACCAAGGTTCGACTACTGCAAGGTTGAGTTTAAACAAACGTTAACGTCCCTTTGCTTGCAATCCTACCCGAAGGCGTATTTATGGTATCTTCGTATAAACTTTATCAAATATTTTTGTTTTTAACACAAGTTTTTTATGTTTATATTAATTTATACTATACCATGTCAAGTAAAAATTGTATTTATTGTGGTATTTCATTGCTAAAATCTGCAAATGTTTTGACACTTATTTTGTTGACATAGAATACCTTTAGCCCAAAGATTTATAGAGAATTCGATCCTGGTTAACTGTTAATCTGAGATGATTATTCAGATGTTTACTTGCAGGCTTATACCTGTTATGCTAAACACCAATCTTAGATAAACTGCGATTAAAACTATTTTGAACTTTTGCTGATATCACTATTGATCTATGAATAACCAATTGTCAGAGAACTGGAATATTTCTAAATCTTGGTTACGCTTTGTAGTAATTATCCTATTAGTTATAGGTATATTTTTTCGATTCGTTAATATTGACAAAAAACTTTATTGGGGTGATGAGGTTTTCTCATCATTACGCATATCTGGCTATATGCAGTCAGAAATGAGAAAGCAGTTAGGTAATGGTCGTGTGTTCGGCACAGAGGATTTGCAGAAATATCAGTATCCCAACCCAGATAAAAATGCAACTGATACAGTTAAAGGAATTATCTTAGAAGACTCACAGATTTTGCCGCTATACATTTTGATAACCCGGTTCTGGGTAGAATTATTTGGTAATTCTGTAGCAGTAACGAGAAGTTTCTCGGCATTCATTAGTCTGCTGACTTTTCCTTTTCTTTATTTGCTATGTAAAGAATTATTTGAGTCTTCACTAATAGGGTGGATAGCTATAGCTTTAGTAGCCGTTTCACCTGTTGACGTGGTGTATGCACAAGAAGCACGAGCATACAGTTTATGGATAGTAACCATTTTAGCATCGAGCATAGCACTGCTGCGAGCCATGCGCCTTAAAACAAAAGTTAGTTGGTTCATCTATGCAGCAACATTATTAATAGGGTTTTATACCCACATATTTTTTACCTTAGTTGCTTTTTCACAGGGAATTTATGTAATTGCAATCGAACGCTTCCGATTGAGCAAAACATTAATTTCTTATCTGATATCATCCTTTGTAGCGTTTATAATTTTTGTACCTTGGATTTGGATTATTATTACCAATCCTCAACCAGAATCAGTAGGTTGGGCGAGTGTGAAACAAACATTATTTGCATCAGCTGCAAGATGGGCTGGTATATTTAGTCGGACGTTTCTTGATTTAGGTATTAGTCCTAGCGATCCAGGAAAACTTAAGATTGCCTTAATTCCGTTTATTTTAATTATTTTAGTTTTAATGCTCTACTCAATTTATGTTCTCTGTCGAAGAACATCTAAAAGAGTTTGGTTATTTGTCTTAACCTTAATTGGCTCAGTAGGTCTTCCCCTACTAATAGCGGATTTCGTCCTTCGAGATCGATATGCTACTAGTCGATATACACTTCCCTCCGTTTTAGGTATCCAGTTAGCTGTTGCTTATTTATTGACCACCAAGCTCACGTCTATTTATACCAAAGCTTGGCAGAAAAAGTTCTGGTCACTTGTAACATTGATATTAATAATGAGCGGAATTATATCTTGTACGATCAACTCTCAAGCCCAGATATGGTGGAACAAATATCCAGAAAAATACCAAGAATTTCCAAAAATTGCTAATATTATTAGTCAAGGAGATAAACCACTGTTAATTAGTAATACTGATAACATACTTCCACCAGTACAAATACTTGGGCACTTAGTCGATCCAAAAGTGCGATTTCAAATTGTAGAAAAAAATCAGTTACCAGAGATTGCTAATGGCTTTAGTGACATATTTTTGTTATTGTACGAGCCATCTGACTTCTTAAAAGCTGGAATTGAAAAAGTTTATAACTCAAAGTTACAGCAGATAAACCGCTTTTTCTGGAAAGTAAAATAAATCAACCTAATTTGGGTGCAGATATGGCGCTTCAAATAGGAACATAACCACAGTAAGCTTTGCTCACCCGTGCAATTATAAAGTGCATGACCTTATACTAGCTAGTAATGCCTAAAAGCTGGAGAAAGCAATAGCTCTCTTTATCTTAGGTATTTTAAAAGGGTATGTTATGTATCAATGCTAATATCATGTAGCTTTATTGATTTGCCTCAAAATTGCTGTACACAGTGTACTGTCAGTGTCTAAAAAACCATTGATTGCCGTAAAGTGGTTTTCATTAGGCTGTGGTAAGTATTCACCAGGTAATTCTTTTTCTTTCCATGCAGCCAAAAAATCTAGCGATTGTCGTTGAAATTCTGAAGTTTCTTCGCCACCAAAAGTTACAAGTAGAAAGCCAGATTTTTCAGGAAGATGACGGATAGGACTATTGCGAAGAACTTCAGCCCAGGTGAGTTGTATTTTGGGTTGTAGCCAGGTGTAAGGAAATGGCATCAAATCGAACAAACCGCTGATAGCACAACCACCTTTAATGATGTCATCTGGTAGTCCATAGTCGTTTTTCCAGTCTGTAGACATGAGCATCGCAGTTAAGTGACCACCGGCTGAGTGACCAGCTACATAGATGCGATTGGGGTCTGCACCAAAGCTTTCAGCATGATGATAAATCCAGGCGATCGCTGAACGATTTTGACGGACAATCTCATCAATGGTTACTTTTGGACACAAGGCATAGTTAACCACTACTACTGTAACATTGGCAGCTACAAGACCTTGGGCGACAAAGCTAAAATCTTTGCTGTTGGACATTATCCAATAGCCACCGTGGATAAATACCAAAATTGGTGCTTGTGGCTGCGTTGCGGGAAAAATATCTAGATGTTCGACTAGGGTAGAGCCAAAAGCAACATCTAGATGACAACGCAGTTTTTCACGCACTCGAGCACTGTTTGTGGCATAAAAATTTATGTATCCAGGTATATCAAGACCTAGTTCGCTGGGATTGTACTGGTAATCTAGGTCGGCTTGAGTTTGAAAATTGCGGTACAGCATTGAGTTTTATGGTTTAGCTCAAGTAATTTTAAAAGTAAAACTTTCAGTACAATCTCGGTTTAAATATTTTCTTGAAGAAGAATTAAGAAGCTAGAATAGGCTAAACGCCCATTTTGACTCCTGACTCCTGAATTCTGTTTGATAAATTTACTATTTATAAATTCTATTACGCAAGCTGAAAATTTATTCAAGAATAAATTTTTACTATTTTCTCACCTTTGTAAAGTTAAGATCAAATTATTGGACTAATTAATTTCCTGTTTGTGGCAATTGCGCCAGGTAACAGCAGTATCTGTAGAGAAGCTATGGTAAGGCGGGAGCAACGCGAAAAAGTGAGTTCCTCGTGAAAAGAGCTCTTGAGGCAGGGGGAGCAGGGGGAGCAGGGGGAGTGAAGAGAAAACTCTAGTATTTTTTACGACCTTTATAGCTATAAATACACTTATTTCTTTCTCTTCCCCTGCCTCCCCTGCCTTCCCTGCTCCCCCTGCTCCCCCTGCTCCCCCTGCTCCCCCTGCTCACAAAATCGCATTGCTCCCTGGTAAGGCTTATTCCAGACCCGTAGATGCTCTTAGCGGCTTGTCGCTAATGGAGCGGTTGAAGAAGAAAGCAGATACGCCAGAATGGGCTAAACCTTAGCTATCCGCTAACAGGAGCGGAGCCGGAGACGTTTCCTATCAACTCCTGTCAGAATCAAGATGCTCCAGGATGAGCTAACGCAACGCTTACAGTCGGGGATTCAGACCCGCGACTGATTGATGACCACCAAATTTTCTTGTTTTATGGGGATCTTAAACCCATTTATTCATCCGCTTGCGGACTCGCTCTAAGTGTTGGCGCAGCCTCTCTAAGAGTTGCTATACCTAGGCTTTACGCTCCGTTATCCGCTTTTTCGGTCAGAATACCCAAGTGAATTCTGACTCCTGATTCCTGACTCCTGAATTCTGTTTCGATAAACTGCTACCTACTGTTGTTGCTAACACCATGCCACCAGGATACGATGCTGATGTGCGCGTGATTTAACACCTGCAAATCCAGGCGTGATTCCGCCCACGCGCAACTGCAAGCATCCCCGTGACTACGACTTGGACTTGTACAAAGCTCGTCATTTAATTAAAAACTTTATTATGCAAACTTCTGGAACTCTTGCTGGTTTAGATATCCTGGTAGTTGAGGATGATAATGATACTCGCTTTTTCATTACTACTGTGTTGGAAATGGATGGAGCAAAAGTTATACCAGTAATATCGGCAGATGCGGCACGCAAAGTATTATCTGAATTGCAGCCCGATGTGTTAATTTCTGATATTGGGTTGCCTGGTGAGGATGGCTACACCTTCATTCGCAAAATCCGTGCGCTTCACCCAAAGAATGGTGGACGAGTCCCCGCTATTGCTTTAACAGCTTATGCTGATAGTGAGGATCGGATTCGTGCCTTAGAAGGTGGTTTTGACACTCATGTATCGAAACCGATCGATCCAGAAGAACTAGTTCAGATAGTGGCTAGCTTGGTTGCTTCTTGTAATTGGTAATTATTGTAGTGCCTTGCTTTTTACACCCTGAAATATGGTGAGATTTATTAACAGTAAGAGACTATTTATAAAGTAATCAAAATTTAGGGTGTGTTACAGCTTTAGCCTAATGCACCGCCATGTGACACAGTGGATTAGGCGCTTTGATGACATTTTCTGCGCTCGATGTCTAGAAATATGTACTTAATACACCCGCCGCTAATTTTATTTTTACTTTATAAATCAATCCGCTTGGATTAAGGCTAAAACTCTTTTTCAAAGTCAATTATAATTTTTGAATTGGTATTTTTTGAGTAACTCTTTAACTTGAGCAGACACCAAAGGATGTGGATCTTTTTGCAACTGGGGTAAGATTTGCAGGAGAACACGATATGAAACCATATTTAGATATGCGATCGCAGCTTCTCTAACAAAGCCTGTTGGATGACGCAAACTGACTAAAATCTCAGAGCTTGTCAGTCTAGTGCGAGTCACTTGAGCAAAATGAAAGCAGCAAGCTAGGCACCAGTCAGAAAGGAAGTTACCCAGCATTAGCAATCTGTGGAGGCGATCGCTAACTACCATATTTTCATATTCTCCGATCTTGGCTTCTACAAGATGTTGCAATTTTTCTGCCTGCGGTCGATTATCTAAAATATTCAGCAACAGAGACTTTGAAGGCAAAGTTACGGTATGCTCTAGGATTTCTAACCCCCGCGCTAAGTTTACCACTGAGAGCGATCGCAGATTAAATGCTGCTGCCTGCATCTTTTCTGGCGAGTAAAGCAGTTTCAATAATAGTAGCAGCCGCTCTTTAACATCCAATTCCAATTCTAAAAGGGCGCGTTGCAGTAACTCTGAGACAATCACAATCCTCTCACTTGGTTGATGATTTTCTTTTTCGTCTAATATTTTCAAGTCTATATATGCGGCGTAAATTTCGCCTAAAAACTTTAATTCCTGCTGGATTAAATTTTCTACCCGACTTTCATAAAATCGATCGACTAAACCTCTAATTCCTGGTTGTTTATGTATTTTTAGTAAGCTGCGAAGTATATGATCTCTCGTAGTTCCCCAAGATGTCTCCAAGTTTTCCCATAAAGTCTCCAATGCCTGTTGAGTACCAATTTGAGCAATGGTACGCCAAGCGTACATCCGCACTACTTCTGGTTTGTAAATATTGGTAGCTAACCGCAACAGCATTTCTATAGCTTCATTCTCTAGTCGTACTAAGGCTGACATTGCTGTAGTGCGGGTTGATTTGTAATAAAGTGCTGCTATCAGTGCTGAATAGTACTCTTCTAAATGGGTTGCTGCAATCATTTCCAATACGGCACAGCGCACCCGTAACGACTCATCTTGTAACAAATTCGGGATATGAATCCGCAACGCCTGCAAATAAACTGCTTCTCTGAGCGCTCTAACTCCATTCACCCGTTCTCGTTCTTGCTTATGAGTCAACATTCGGCGCATGGTTTTAGTTGCTGCTACCTTTTGCATCGGCGTTCCCTGGCGTAAGACTAAAGCGGCGGCGGTGGCGCGGATGAGTGAGTTTTGTCGGGGGTTCAGGTATTCTTCTAGGATGGTTAAATTGGGATTTGGTTCAGCCAGCCAAACGTAGCGTAGCGCCAAGGCAAAAACTTCGGGGTTAGTTTCTTGGGGTTGTTCTAACAAAGGACGGATGGCGGATAGATAAGCGGGATTTGCACCTGCCATCAGCATGACTTCCAAACTTTGGCGCTGTAAATCTGGGGTTAACTTGACTAACAGAGGTGCTAAAACTTCCGCAGATCCTTGGGTGTCAATTTGGGCTAAAAGTTCAATACAAGAGCGTTTATCAGCCTCACTGCCTTTTTCTCCTAAAGCTTTGACTACGCCTTGCTTGAAGAATCGTAAGCCGACATTGGTTGCACTCAAGTGACCCCGGGCCACACTTAAAACTAACAGTTCAACGTAGCGCGATCGCAATTCCCAAACTACTTTTAAACAGGTGCCAGCTATCAACATTGTTTCTGCTACTAACACCAACTTTTGTAGTGGTACGGGTACAAACCGCCCAGAAAACAATATAGTTGCAAAAATTAGCGCTCCTGTCAAACCTGTAGCGATCGCTTCGGCGGTTCCACCAGATAAAGTCTGCATCCGGCTGCGAATTGCCTCTGGAATCGGTTGGTACAGGATGGGGCCGCTACTCATGACAAAGGTGTAGCGGAGAAGTTCATCGCAAAATTTGACAATTATCAAACCCCAGAAAAAGCTTTGCGATTGGATGGCTGGAATTAAATTCAACAATACCAACACTCCTGGTAGTGCAATGCCTACAGTGATTGGTAAAAGGGTCGCTGTGAAAAATACTCCCATCCGTTCGATGAGTCGGCTGGAAATAAACCATTGCAACAACAATTCACACAGTCCCAACATTCCACCAAAAAGACCCAAAAAACTGGCGAGTTCTCGGTCGCCTAAATTAGATTGGAGTTCGCGCAGATATTGAAAATCTATTAACAACCCAATCACTTGCAATAGACCGACAAAGGCAAACAATTGCCAAACATAGCGCTTTAGAGGACTTTTAATGAAACGCTCTCGTGAAACTTGTTCTTCAGGAATTAGTTTTTGTGGGGTTTCAGGAAAAGCCGCTCGATAGCGATTAGTTAAATAGAGTAAAATCCCCGATCCTAAGAAAATCACTAGACAGGCGATAAAGATGATCTTATTTAGTGAGGTGTATTCCACTAGCCAAGGCAAACTAAAACCACTAATCACATCTGCTACCAAAAGACCACTACTCACCAGTGGGTAAGTGCGTTTAATCTCCCGAATATTAAATATTTGGTTAGCAACGATGGAGGTGTTGAGGTCATTAACTACATAAAGGGCATCTACCCACAACCGCAGCAGAAAGGCCGAAATAACTGCCAGGTAGGAAATATGCGCTCCCCAACGTAATACAACTAATAAAAGTAATGGCATCAACATACAAGGTGCGATCGCCACAATCACCCGACGCAAGGGAAAAATTCTTTGCAGCCAAGAGTATAAAAAAACCAGTCCTGAACTCATTGCGGCACTGGCAATATACATCCACGGCAAGAGATGAGTCCCATATTCATCTAAAAACAGCGCCACCGTACTGTCTTCTGCCCACCGCAATCCTACACACACAGTTGTGTAAAAAATAAACATTATCTGAGTTCGTTCGCTCTCCTCTGGTCGGAGATTCACCCACTGTAGTAGTCGTGGTAAAGCAACTTTATTTACAGCCAACCAGTGATTTTTCAGTTCCATGCAGTTTTATTTTCTGGTAGTATCACCGCGTAATGGGGAAGAGGGAAAAATTTTACCTTGTCCCCCTTATCCCTGATTCCCTCATCCCCTGGAAATAGCAAAAGTCCTGAGTAACTGAGTATTATGTTTCCCACTCAGCCTTCAGGACTATCGATTATTAGATAAATTTAAATGACCTTAAAGTTTTGGGCGCATCTTGCATCCAAACGAAAAAACCCCTGACTTATAGCCCTTGTCATTACCAACATCTTTTAAAGTGAGGTAAGGGTGTAATAGAGTCAGAGTATGAAGTTGAAAAATTTCACAGACCTCAATGCTTGGGCAGTTGAGCAATGGGAAGATGCTGAGTTGGGGGATAGTCGTCGCACACAAAGAGCGATCGCTGTGGGAGCAGCAATTGCCGCTAATCCCGAAGCCAGTCTGCCAAATATCATGTCAGGTTGGAATGAAGTCAGAGCAGCCTACAGATTATTTGCAGAAGAAGAAGTGACTCACAGTGAGTTAATTAACAGTAAACCAAAAAGTTTTTCTCCAAAGAGCGATCGCTGAAATACTTATATGTTTTAATACTTTATAACACCTAATTCTCTAATCAGTAG
>NZ_JBALDK010000075.1:0-5307 GCF_036917455.1 Nostoc sp.
TGAAACGAACCACAGAGACACAGAGAACACAGAGGAATGAGGAGGAGAGAGTTTTTTCGTCAGTTTTTTGAGTATTTTTTTATTTGGAAGTCCCTAAATAGGTTTCAGATAAGATCCCCCCGTTTGCGGCGACCCCCTTAATAAGGGGGTAAAAATCGGGAAAAGCTCCCCTTTTTAAGGGGGGTTGGGGGGATCTCCGAGAGACAAACATATTAACCAAACCGTATCGCCCCATCTCTTATTACAACAAACTCATGCGAATTCCTACCGCCACCTATCGAATTCAGTTTACACCCCAGTTTGGTTTTGACAATGCTAAAGCGATCGCAGCTTATCTAGCAGATTTGGGTATTTCCGATTTATATGCCTCCCCCATTTTCAAGGCCCGATCTGGGAGTACCCACGGTTACGATATAGTAGATGCCACTCAACTTAACCCAGAACTGGGAACGAATGAATCCTTTGATGCCTTAGTTGGCGAAGTCCAATCTTTAGGTATGGGCTGGTTACAAGATATTGTACCCAACCACATGGCCTATAGCAGCGAAAACGATTACTTGATGGACATATTGGAACACGGGCCAGATTCCAGTTATACTGACTACTTCGATCTTTCTTGGAATGCTCCCTTTGGCGATCGCCAAGAGCGAATCCTCGCACCGCTACTAGGAGATTTCTATGGTGCATCCCTAGAAAACGGACATATTCAACTTCAATACGAACAAAACGGTTTAACCGTAAACTATTACAGCTTAAAACTGCCGCTAAGATTAGAATCTTATACAAAATTTATTACCCATAATCTGGGCAAACTCACACGCACACTCGGACGCAATCATCCCGATTTTATTAAACTATTAGGGATTTTGTATATTCTCAAAAGTGTGCCTTCAGAAGTTGCGGGAAAACAGCGACAAGACCAAATCGCATTTATTAAAGGATTGGTTTGGGAACTCTACAGTACAAATGATGCCATCCACGAGTTCATTGACGAAAATATCCAAACTTTCAACGGAGAACCAGGTAATTCAGAAAGCTTTAACTTGCTAGATGAATTACTAAATGATCAATTTTACCGTCTTGCCTTCTGGAAAGTCGGGGCGGAAGAAATGAACTATCGCCGTTTCTTTACCGTCAACGAACTTATTTCCGTTAAAGTTGAAGAAGTGCGAGTTTTTAATAACACTCATAGCCTAATTCAAAAGCTAGTTGAAGAAGGGAAATTTACCGGCTTACGCATTGACCATATTGATGGACTCTATAACCCAATCCAGTATATAGAAAGGCTGCGGGAAAAAACGGGAGATGTTTATATTACGGTCGAGAAGATTTTAGAACTCACTGAAGAATTGCCAGAAAACTGGGCAATCGAAGGGACATCGGGATATGACTTTCTTAACTATGTAAATGGCGTATTTTGTCAAACTGAAAATGAATCATCCTTGGATAAAATTTACCAGAATTTTATTGGTTCAAGAGCAGATTATGCCTCAGTAGTGAAGGATAAAAAGCACCTGATACTAGAAAAGAATTTAGCGGGTGATATTGACAATTTGGCTCTTTTGTTAAAGAACATTTCCAGTAAATATCGTTATGGCAATGATTTTACGCTGAATGGTTTGAAAAGAGCGATCGCCGAAGTTCTAACCCTGTTCCCAATTTACCGTACCTATATTACCTCCGATGGAATTGGGGATAGCGATCGCGCCACCATTCACGAAGTAATTAACCAAGCCAAAGAACAAACGCCCCTGTTGCAGCACGAACTGACCTTTATTGAAAAGTTAATGCTGCTTGAGTTTGATAACTCTCTGACTCAAACAGAACGGGAACAGTGGATATACTTTGTCTTGCGGATGCAGCAATATAGCGGGCCGCTAATGGCTAAAGGTGTAGAAGACACCACATTATATGTTTACAATCGCTTGCTGTCGCTAAATGAAGTCGGGGGAAATCCCAGTCATTTTGGGATTGAATTAGCCAAATTTCATACTTTTAACAAACAGCACCAAGCAACTTGGCCTCACACAATGAACACCACAGCTACCCACGACACCAAACGCGGCGAAGATGTGCGGGCCAGGTTGAATGTGTTGTCAGAAATCCCCGATGAGTGGGATCGGCAGGTAAATACCTGGAGTGCTATTAATCGAGGAAATCGCAGTCATCGCCACGGGTTTGCTATGCCCGATCGCAACGATGAGTATTTTATCTATCAAACCTTTGTAGGGGCGTTTCCTTTTGCGGAACAAGAACACGCATCCTTCGTGGAACGAGTGAAAGATTATATAATTAAGGCAATTAGAGAAGCAAAAGTGCATACAGCATGGTTGCGACCTGATAGCGAGTACGAACAAGCTTGTACTTCCTTTATTGAGAAGGTACTCGATCCTTCCATCTCCGAGGAATTTCTAAAAGCCTTTCATCCCTTTCAACAGCGAATTGCAGACTATGGGATATTCAATTCCCTTTCCCAAACTCTACTGAAGATTACTACACCTGGCGTACCCGACTTTTATCAAGGAACAGAACTTTGGGAATTAAGCCTAGTCGATCCAGATAATCGCCGTCCCGTGGATTTTGAACAGCGACGTACTTACTTAAGCGCCATCCGCGAACAAGTGAAAACAGATATTCTCGGACTGATTCAGGAGTTACTGAACGACAAAACAGACGGTAGAATCAAACTGTTTTTAACGGCTCAATTACTCCAAGCCAGAACAAACTATGTTTCATTGTTTCAGGATGGCAATTATCTGCCGTTAGAAGTTCAGGGAACCTACGCCAATCAGATTATCGCCTTTGCGCGACAGGAAGGGAATCAAACAGCGATCGCGATCGCGCCTCGCTTTTTAACCAGCCTCATCCAGCCTGAAGAAAACCCCTTGGGTGAGTCAGTTTGGCAAGATACACACCTGCTATTACCCTCTGGAACTTCCCTCAGCTGGAAAAACGTTCTCACTCAGCAATCTTTAGAGGTAACAGAAACATTATCTATCGGATCTGCCCTAGCTCATTTTCCAGTTGCTCTATTGGTTAGTAGTGCCGAGTAAATAATTCGTAATTCATAATGGGCTACGCTAACGTAATTCGTAATTCGTAATAAAGCTCTCTGTGAGTCCGCAAGCGTCATTAGTAATTACGAATTATGATGAATCTGTCTCACGCAGAGAAAACACCGTAAAACCTCTATGTACTTTTGCGGTTTTCTTCTCTACGAGAGGCTACGCCAACGCGAATGCGTCTCTCTGCGTTTAAAAAATTCTTCCAAACTCCTCAACATCCTGTCAAATTAAATTATGACCACTCCCCTAGCACTTACCACCACGCAGATTGACAACGTGCGGGCCCATATCAAAAAGACTTGGAAAACCTTAACGCGATCGCACGAACACTTATTACAATCTGCCAAGGATACCAAACTAGACCACAAAACCGATACTCCCTGGCTCGTCTACATTTCCCCCTTAGAAGATTGTCCCAACATTCAAAGTGTGTTAGAGCGATCGCTATCTGCAAAAGATATGCAACGGCTAGAAATTCGTACTTTACCCTCCGAAGTCGAAGCGATTAAAAAGCATGGCTTACTATACTTACCAGGGCCTTATGTCGTACCAGGTGGTCGATTTAACGAAATGTATGGCTGGGACAGCTACTTTATATTACTGGGACTTTTGCACGATCGAGAATGGGAACTAGCACAAAACCAGGTAGATCAGTTATTGTACCAGGTGAAGCATTACGGCACTATCCTCAATGCCAACCGGACTTATATGCTGTCGCGATCGCAACCCCCTGTCCTCAGCATGATGGTTTTGGCATTATTCCAGCACACCCAGGATGAAGAGTGGTTGAGGACAACCGTATCCCTTTTAGAACAATTTTACTATTACTGGGTAGTACCGCCCCATTTGAATCCCGGAACCGGCTTATCCAGATTTTATGCCTTTGGGGAAGGTGCCGCGCCAGAAGTTGTGTTTTCCGAGCGCGATGAGGAGGGAAAAAGCCATTACGATCGCGTCAAGGAATATTACCAAACCTATGAGGTTGAAGATTACGACGTTGATCTTTACTACGATCGAGAAAATGACAAACTGACCCACCTATTTTACAAGGGCGATCGCACCATGCGCGAGTCCGGTTTTGATATCACCAACCGATTTGGCCCCTTCAGTGCTGATATCCTCCACTACGCTCCTGTGTGCCTCAACAGTTTGCTATATCAGGTAGAACAAGACTTGGCGCAAATTAACAATATTTTGGGCAACGAACAACTAGAAAAACAATGGCGCGATCGCGGCGAATATCGGCGCGATCGGATCGATAAATTTCTCTGGAATGAAGAACGAGGACTCTATTGCGACTATCACTTCCAGGGTGGAAAACGCCGTTGCTACGAATTTGCTACCACATTCTATCCCCTGTGGTTAGGAATTTCTTCTCAATCCCAAGCCCAGCGCGTCGTGGAAAATCTCTCTTTGTTTGAAGCCCCAGGCGGAATTCTTACCAGTACTCATGTCACCGGAAACCAGTGGGATGCACCTTTTGGTTGGGCACCATTGACATTAATTGCTGTGCAAGGACTTCACCGTTACGGGTTTCATACAGAAGGCGATCGCATTGCCAATAAATTTCTGGCTATGGTGGTTAAAGAATTCGAGCGTCATAACACCCTAGTTGAGAAATATGATGTTGAACGCTGTTCTGCCAACGTTTCTGACGATATTTCCTTTGGATACAGTTCTAACGAAGTTGGCTTTGGCTGGACAAATGGAGTAATTCTAGAACTCCTAGCAGCCCGTGGGAAAAAGTGAAACTTTTACACTCATCGACATCCCGCCCTGAACTGAAGACTCAGGGCGGGATGGGAGCAATGCTCTAACAGTGAGATGGGTAAGCAGGGGAGGCAGGGGAGGCAGGGGAAGAGAAAGAAATAAGTGTAGAAGCAGTCTGTTTCGGTAGTAAAAAATACTAAAAATGCCTCTTTACTCCCCCTGCTCCCCCTGCTCCCCCTGCCTCAAGAGCCTATTTCACGAGGATCTCACTTTTTCGCGTTGCTCCCGGGCGGGATATAAACACAGTGCTAGTAGTCTATCAAGGTAATTTTGATGGATAAATCAATTTTTGATTCTCTTCTTTTGCGATCTTTGTGCCCTTTGCGGTTGTTTTTTTATCCCGCAAAACTAAGTTGATAGACTACTAGATTCATTAACGAATGGCACTAAGAAAAGCTCTAAGCTATGCGGGATAGGCACTACAGATTTTAAAGCTATTGAACAGTGAAGGTTGAGATATGGGATTGGCGAT
>NZ_JBALDK010000076.1:0-21977 GCF_036917455.1 Nostoc sp.
GTTTTTTCTTTACTCCCCCTGCTCCCCCTGCCTCCCCTGCTCCCCCTGCTCATTAGACGATGATCTCACTTTTTCGCGTTGCTCCCTAGTTGTAGGGTGTGTTACCGCGATAGCGCATTCACCAGTTATCTGTAGGTGATGCGTTAGGCTTAACACCATAACATACCGTACTGAATAATTTATTATTGGGAAGTCCAAATGAGTCGATAAAATAGCTAAAACTTCTACCACAAAAACTGATTCAACAATTAGCCATATTATTCAATAAGGTCAATCATGAATAGAAGCGCTGGTTTGCAATTCACACTAATTTTGTGATCGCAGGTAGTGACAACTTTGATTAAACAAGTTTTCCTATAAGTTAAGACTTTCAGACTATCTTCTGAAAATGTTATTTTTCAGAATAAAACATAAATATATGAGAATTTGAGGAACAGCCATGCTAGGAAATGAGCGGGAAAAAATACGCCATCTGTTGGTCATCAAAGACCTCCGAGGGCGGCGAACTGTCCCCTTGCGAGAGACTACTTATTCTCTGGGGCGGCATCCTGCAAACACTATTATCTTGGCTTCTCGGTCAGTATCAATGCAACATGCAATTTTATTGCGAGTAACTGTTCCAGAGACTGACCAATATGGCTTCCAGATTATTGATGGTAACTATAAGGGGAAAGCAAGTACTAATGGCTTATTTATAAATGGTGCTAAATGCTTTTCTCATAATCTTAGAAATGGAGATACTATCGCCTTTGGCAGTAATCAAGCTCAGGCTAAATATTATGCGATTTCCAACATTTCAGAACAAGCATTTTCTGAATCTTTTGATGTTGAAGACTTATCTGGTTTCTTATCAGAGCAAGCCAGTCCTGCCAATCCTTTTCAAACCCTAGCTATCGATCCTGGTTTTGAAGCAGCTAGTGAGTCTGCCTTAGCTCGCCTAGCATCGTTCCCTGAACTTATCCCCAATCCAATTATTGAGATGGACTTCGAGGGAATTGTGACTTATCTCAATCCAGCCGCAGCTCTCAAGTTTCCTAACCTCAGAAAAGTTGGGACGCAACACCCAATATTAGCGGGACTCCTGAATACAGTTAAGAATCTAGAACAAAATTCTTTTGTGCGCGAAGTGGAAGTAGGTACAGAAGTTTTTGAGCAATCCGTTCTCTACCTGCCTGAAAGTGATTTAATTAGAACATTTATTATTAGAGATATTACGGAGCAAAAACAAGCTACAGCCGAACTGCGTCAGCGCGATCGTTTACTACAAGCTGTTGCAGAAGCTGCCAATTATTTGCTGGGGGAAATGAATTATGAAACTGGTATCGATCGAGCTTTAGCTTTACTGGGTGAAGCTGCCCAGGCAGATCGAGCCTATCTCTTTCAAAACCATCTCCATCCTGCTACAGGAGAAATAGCTGTCAGCCTCCGGTTTGAATGGACGCAATCTGTAATTGAATCTACCCACCACCATTGGCAGAATCAACCTTATCAAGCTTCTGGATTAGCCCGTTGGCACGCTGTTCTCTCTAGCGGCCAGTCGATTAGCGGACTCACCTCAGAATTTCCTGTCGCCGAACAAGAATTTCTGATCAGAGATGGCATTCAATCCCTTCTCCTGGTGCCTCTCCGCTTAGAGAACGAGTGCTGGGGGTATCTTGGCTTGGCAGACTGCACCTTTGAGCGTCATTGGTCAAAGCATGAAGAATCTACCCTGTTGACAATGGCCGCCAGTATCATTGGTGCGCGGCAGCGTCAGCAAGTAGAAGAAAAAATTCGCTATCAAGCCCTCCATGACTTGCTGACAGGGTTGCCCAATCGCTTACTATTTAGCGAACTGCTCAGTAAAACTCTGCCTAATGCCACTCGAAATGGCGAAAGTTTAGCTGTGATCTTCCTCGATCTGGATCGCTTCAAGGTCATTAATGACACACTGGGGCACACTTTGGGAGACCAATTGTTAAAAAGCCTCGCTCAAAGATTACAAGATTTACTTAGAGGCGGAGACACCATAGCCCGTTGGGGAGGCGATGAGTTCACTATCTTACTCCCGCGAGTCAATGATATTGAAGAGGTAACGCAGGTAGCGTACAGAATCTTACAAACCTTAGAAGATCCTTTCCATCTTCAAGGGCATGAACTTTATGTGACTGCCAGCCTCGGTATTGCGTTGCTTGATAACAACAGTCCTGATGCCGAAACACTAATTCAGCACGCAGATGCCGCTTTATATTATGCCAAGGACAAAGGGCGGAATAACTACCAATTTTATAGTGTTTCTCTAAGCGCCAAAAATCCCGAACTTCTGACTTTAGAAAAGAGTTTGCGCTATGCCCTAGAACGTCAAGAATTTGCGCTGTACTATCAGCCTCGTATAAACATTGCCACAGGAGAAATTACTGGTATGGAGGCTCTGTTACGCTGGCAACACCCAGAAATGGGATTGGTCGCACCCAGTGTCTTCATTCCCCTCGTCGAAGAAAGTGGATTAATTATCCCCATTGGCGAATGGGTGCTGCGGACAGCCTGTATCCAAAATAAAATCTGGCAAGATGCAGGATTTCCACCCATAACGATCGCTGTCAATCTTTCTCTGAAGCAGTTCCGCCAACCCAAATTGGTGGAGATTATAGCCACAGTTTTAGAACAAACGGGTTTGGAACCGCACTTTTTAGAATTAGAAATTATGGAAACCACAGCCATTGAAGATGTAGATTTTACCAGAACGGTGTTAGAGAATTTAAAGCAGATGGGTGTTTACATCTCCATTGATGACTTTGGTACGGGTCATTCTTCGCTCTCGCGCTTACAGCTTTTGCCACTCCACAATCTGAAAATAGATCAGTCTTTTGTTAAAGATTTGAAGCCGGATTCCAAAGTGGCTCATATTATCCAGGCCATAGTTACCTTGGGACACAGTTTGGGATTGAAGTTGACAGCCGAAGGGGTAGAAACAGAAGAACAATTGGAGTTCTTGAAATCTATCAACTGTGAGGAGGTGCAGGGCTATTTTTTCTACCGCCCACTTTCTGCTCTGAAGGCTACAGAAATCCTCGAAAATAAACGATCGGCTCTCTAAAACATCGATTCAGTATAGATGCTTTAGTAGATTTTAGTAGATTAGGCAGGTATTAGACTCAACATAGAAGCGCTATATAGCGCTTCTTATTTTCAACGGCGATTTAGCCGCAGTAAACTTTTTATCCCTTCACAAACTCTTTGTAGCAGAGGTCTAGGTTTTGATACAAATCTAGGCGATCGCACTCTCCTTGCAGCACCCGGATTTCTTAATTCTTGTTCTATTTGTGCAGCTTTATT
The DNA here is from genome assembly GCF_036917455.1 of Nostoc sp. Classification (GTDB taxonomy): domain Bacteria; phylum Cyanobacteriota; class Cyanobacteriia; order Cyanobacteriales; family Nostocaceae; genus Nostoc. Next base: position 3,316 of record NZ_JBALDK010000076.1, read on the forward strand.
TAAATCGGAAGCGGCTCTATATTCGTATCCGAGTTGAGAGCAAACTAGCCCACGATATTTATATGCGTCAACATAGTGAGGATTGAGACGAATTGCATGGGTAAAATCTGCGATCGCATCTTCATATCTTCCTTCTGTGGCATTTTCTACTCCTAAAGTATAGAAAGCTTCTGCATCCCAACGATTGACAGATATTTTTGGGGATTTTTTAGGCGAAGATGAAGATGGATTTTCAGAAATGGGAGGCTCGGATGGACTTTCAGATTTGAGCTTGTTGTAAGCTGCGTTAATTGATTTAATCTTTTCCTCAGCTTCCTGTTTTTGCTTTTGATCGAAAAAGCGATCGGGATGCCAAATTTTCACCAGTTTACGGTAGGTTCGTTTCACCTGTGCTTGAGATGCACCAGGTTCCAGCCCAAGAATTTCATAAGCATCATTGATATCGAAGCGTAGACGTTTCGGCTTGTCGTTAAACATCGCGCATACTGAAAAAATCGGCAACTATATACTATGTTAACTATTCCCCTAAATTTCCTCCAATCAACCCAAACGCCCCATTCTGGTTATCATTGGGATGGTAGTAATCGCCGCTTTTTTGAGGGTTGGTATTATCGCGTTACTTTACCAGAAATTGGGCAAACCTTCGCCTTTATGTACTCCATCGAAGACCCCATCGGCAGTAAACCTCACAGTGGCGGTGCAGCCCAAATCCTCGGTCCAGATGATGAATATTTATGCCGGACTTTTCCTGAGGTGAAGAAATTTTGGGGTAGTCGGGATGTTCTGGGTTTAGGTCATTGGGGTAAAACGGATTTGCAAGTTGCTCCTCTGTACCTTCTACCAGCAGAGTTTGAGCATCATGTTCAAGAGGGATATCAAGCCACAGCTACCTTGAATCAGGGAATTATTTGCGAACCTGCAACTAATAATTGTTGCCGTTGGGAGTATGAAATTCAACCAGTATATGGTTGGGGTAATAAAAATAGTATTCAGCAATCAACCGCAGGCTGGCTCTCATTCTCGCAGATTTTTGAACCTGGATGGCAGATTTTAATGGCTCACGGTTTAGCTAGTGGGAAAATTGACTGGAATGGCAAAATCTACGAATTCACCAACGCCCCAGCCTACGGTGAGAAAAATTGGGGTGGTGCTTTTCCTCAAAAATGGTTTTGGATAAATTGTAATTGCTTTGAAGGCGAACCCGACTTAGCATTAACTGCTGGCGGTGGACGACGGGGTGTACTGTGGTGGATGGAATCTGTAGCGATGATTGGATTGCACTATCAAGGTAAATTTTATGAATTCGTTCCCTGGAATTCCCAAGTAGACTGGGAAATTCAGCCTTGGGGTAGATGGAAAATGAAAGCTACTAACTCTAATTATGAAATTGAATTAACAGGAACCACCGATTTACCTGGCACACCTCTGCGTGCGCCGACAGCAGAAGGTTTAAGATATTGTTGCCGAGACACGATGCAAGGAAAATTAAATTTAGAATTACGAGAACTCAATGGGAGAAAATCTCAAATCATTCTCAAAGCAGAAAGTTTTCTTTGTGGCTTAGAAGTAGGCGGCGGCTCTTGGGATAATGTTTGGCAGTCTCGCTAAAACTACTGCTATAATCATATATGCTTCCTAGTTGGGGTTGTAGCTCAGTTGGATAGAGCGGACGCCTCCTAAGCGTCAGGTCGTGCGTTCGAGCCGCACCAGTCCCGTAAGAAATCCCTATGACCTTGATTAATAGCAGGTCATCGGGATTTTATTTTTACCGTAGTAGCTGGAAAACGCCTCTTTTAATTCTTCTATCACGTCATTCATCATTCTTCTGCATTACCTACTAGAACACAAAGAGCGATCGCTTTTCATGACTTTCTGGTTAGTCTGCAAATAATCGTGTAATAAATGGCAACCCCGCGCGAGTAATTTATCGAGTTGGATATCTGCCAAATCTTGGAAGATTACTGTGCCATTACCGCTACCCGCAGCCAAAATCTTACCATCAGGACTGAAACTGACGCTGGTTAACTCAGCTTCATAGCCTTTCAAAGCAATTAGTAATGTCCCTTCTCGGTTCCAAATCCTTACTTTGTCATCACTGCTGGCGGCTAAAGTCTTACCATCGGGGCTAAAACTCACACTGATGAAACTATCACCATCTCCCGCGAGAGTATTTAGCAAATTACCGTCCCGACTCCAAAGTTTGACGGTGCTATCAATACTAGCTGAAGCAATTACTTGACTATCCGGCGACCAAGCAACTCCATTTACCCGGCGGCTATGACCAGTTAAATTGTATAATAATTTACCCTCTATACTCCAGATTTTCACGGTTTTGTCATCACTGGCTGAGGCTAGCAATTTACCGTCTGGGCTAAAACTTACCCAATTTACTGCATTTTGATGTCCTTGCAACGTGTTGAGTAGTTTACCGTTAGGACTCCAAAGCTTTACTGTTTTATCTTTACTAGCTGAGGCAATTATTTGACTATTAGGCGACCAAGCTACACCTAAAACGGTATCATTATGACCCTGTAAGGTGTTGAGCAGCTTACCGTCAGGACTCCAAAGCTTTACCGTTTTATCTTTACTAGCTGAGGCAATTACTTTACCATCAGGGCTAAAACTAACTCCCCAAACTTGACCTTGATGCCCTGTAAATGTACGGAGGAGTTTACCGTCTCGACTGAAGAGTTTTACAGTTTTGTCTCGACTCGCGGCTGCTAAGGTGCGATCGCTTGGACTAAAACTGATGCTAGTTATCCAGTCATCATTATCGGCTTTGGGCTTTCGCAGTAATACATCGTCCCAATGCCAGAGTTTAATAGTTTTGTCCCGACTTGCAGAAGCTAGGGTGCGACCATCTGGGCTAAAACTGACGCTGTTAACCCAATTATTATGTCCCTTCAAGGTTCCTAATAGTACACCTTCAAAACTCCAAAGTTTGATTGTCTCGTCGGTACTTGCGGAAGCGATGGTGTTACCATCACGGCTAAAACTAACGCTGGTAACTCCAGCACTATGACCTGATAGGGTTCGCAGTAGTTTCCCCTCTAGATTCCATAGTTTGATTGTCTGGTCTAAACTAGTAGAAGCGATCGCTCGACCATCGGGCGACCAAGCTACACTCAAAACTGCATCATTATGTCCCTGTAAGGTTTTGAGCAGTTTACCATCCCGACTCCACAATTTCACCGTCTTGTCAGAACTCCCGGAAGCAATGGTTTGACCATCGGTTGACCAAGCGACACTCAAAACTGCACTATTATGTCCCTGCAAGATTTTGAGTAATTTACCATTCCGACTCCACAGTTTTAATGTCTTGTCTGTACTGGCTGAAGCGATAATCTGTCCATCTGGGCTAAAACTGACACTATTCACTACACCCTGATGCCCTAATAGAGTAGCAAGCAGTTGACCCTCTCGACTCCAAAGCTTCACCGTCTTGTCTTGACTGGCGGAAGCGATAATTTGACCATCTGGACTGAAACTGACGCTATTAACGACATCTTCATGCCCTGATAAAGTTTTGATCGAGCTACCATCAGGATGCCAGAGTTTAATTGTAGTGTCGGCGCTGGCTGAGGCAATTAAAGAGGTATCAGGACTAAATGTAACACTATTTACTCCCGATATATGCCCTTCTAAACGGTTATACTCTCTTAATCCAGAAACTGCTTGATAAAGTGCCGTTTGTACTTCCTCTTTTGTATAGGAATCTACCCAGACTGTCTGTTGTAATTTCTTCCCTGCCTTTAAACCTTCTTTTAAAGCATCAATACCTTTTTGCGAGGCAAAGAGGGCTTCACTGGATGCACTAAGAGTTTTAATTTCGCTATCTACTGCTGTCACTATGGAAATACTTAATCCTAATATAGCGAGAACAGAAGCAGTCAAGGCAATTTTCAAGGAACGATTTAATTGAGCTTCACTAAGTCTTTGTTTCTTTTGACTTTCGGCAAGTTTAGCTGTTAATTCTTTTTCTTTAAGTTCAGCTCGTAATTGCTCAATTTGTAACTGACTCAATTCTTCCCGCTTGTGTAACTCTCGCAGTTCTGTTAATAAGTCTAATCCTTGTTGGGGATGGGAATCTACCAATTTGAAACGCTGCTTTTTTTGGCTAAGTTCGCTTTTAAGTCGCTCAATTTCAGCCTTACTTTGTTCTACTTTATAACGTAACTGATTTAGTTGTACCTGTAAACTCGATTCTTGCTGTTGCAGGTAGCGAATTAAGTCTACTAAATAATCGTGAATCAGTTGATAGCGTTCGGGGACATCAGGGAATAGTACCACCAAACCAGAGCTAACTAAAATATCTAATACTAACTCTAATTTACCAGCATCTTCTAACTCTGCTAGCTGCGCCGCCAACTCAGCCCGAGTTTTAAACGGTCGATTGTTACCTTCATCTGTTAATAAATATAAAACGAGTAATGCAGCTCGTTCATTCTCTGGGCCGCAGTCTTTAATCAGTTCCTTAAGATATCGTTCAATAAGTTTGTTGGGTCTATATGGCTGATATTCTTCTAATGTAGTAATGCGCTCATCTTGAATTTGCGCTCCCACAACTTGCAATTCAATCGGGCGGACTTCACCAAATTCTGTGGATAAATCTTCGACTAAGGCATCAATTAAAGCAGGTTCTAAATTAAACTGCGATCGCTCAGTCAATTTTCGGATAATTGCTTTGGCATATTCTGGCGAAAAGTTATTCAACTGGTAGCGAATATGCTTGTCGAGAATATTATTATTAATCGCTTCCAGTGCTGAAAGATGTTTAAAATCTAATAACCGATGTAAATAATCTTCTCGCAAGGAAAGGATAACTTTGACAAAGGGGATATTTAGGCAATCACTAATAAATTTATCAAATTCTTGCTTCTGCTTGCGATCGCTATAACCAAAGAAAAACTCTTCAAACTGGTCAAAAATTAAAACTGTGATCAGATGGTTATCAGCATTTTGTTTGAGTTGTTGTAAAATTGTCACAATTGCGATGGGTGTGCCAGAGTAAGGCAAAGCCTCCGGTTCAATGGCTGCTTCTGGCTTAATATCAGCGTAGATGGCAAGGGATGCGTCACTAGACATCGCCTCACTTAAAGATTTCCCTAATTCCCGCGCCCAATCGGTATAAACTTGCAGTACCACAGGTATAGCTATTTGGTCGCCAATGGCTCGATTTTGCAGGGCTGGAACTAAACCCGCCGTCACAGTGGAACTTTTACCCACACCCGATTGACCGTGAATCACTGTCAGCTTTTGATCGGCGCGGCTAATTCTGCCAATTAAGTTATTAATATCACGTTCCCGACCAGAAGCTGCAATTTCTAAAGCAACGCTACTGCTCCCAGATGGTGCCATCAACGCTGGGTTTGTCGCCTGTCTTTGCGGTTGCAAACGCCCTGCACCAATAAAAGCCCGAAAACCATACTGCTGCTCAACAGAACGCCGTTTTTGGCGAATGTAATAGGCTTCTAAATAGCGACCTTCTTCAAAATATAGCGATCGCAGTTTCCGCAATAAGCGAATATAACGATGGGCATCGTATTGATGGGAACTGTTTTCTAAGGCTGATGGCAATTCTTTTGTTGCCTTTTCTAAATATTCACGAGCAATTACTAGTTCACTTAAATTTCGCTGTGCTTTCGCCAACACTAAATAGTAAACTTGCGCCAGCAATAATGGAAATAAGCAGTTATAAGGGTCATTCTGCTTTTGGGCTTCAGCTAATTTTAGCAGTGATACGTGTGCTAAAATACTCGCCTGTACCCACCGCGACTCCTGCACAGCGACTTGCGCCAGAAAACCGTAGTCACAAGCTAATTGAATTTGACTACCATAAGTTTGATGCAACTCCAAAGACTTTTGAGCAACTGTCTGCAACTCTTCCCAGTCTTGCAGATATTGCAAAACCTCAGCAAGTTGACCAATAAATCCCGCAACCATATCTAAACGCCCAGCCACCTGCAAGATATTCAAGCATTGCTGAAAATAAGATTTGGCTGTGATCCAATGGCGACGGCTTTCTGTTTGATTTTGCTCTGCTAAACGGCAATAACATAGCCCAATATAAAACAGCAAAATTCCCTGTCGCAGCAGTAGCAAAGATGGGGGAGATGGAGGCGTAGACGAAGAAAATACCCCCTCATCCCCCCTTGTTCCCCCGGCTTCTTCATTCTCTTTTTTGGCCAAATTTTGCCAAACTAGCAAGCTTTGCTGAAAATGCCTTAAAGCTGCATTGATGCGATCGCTAATATAATTATCTAGACCAAAAATAAATTCTAAACTAGCGTGTAATTCTGGCTCTAAGGTAATACCACGCTCGTGCAACTCTCTGATGGCAAAGTGGAGTTCATAACTATGTTTCCAGACTTGCTCTACAGTGGAATAATGCTCTATAACTTGAGGAATTTGTTGTTGTCCAGCATCGGTTGTTAACACCGTGGCAAACAAAGAATTAGTTTCCTGTTGCAAAAATTGCAGTAGTGATTGAGTTGTCATCTCAAACTGAATCGGTGTAGCCGCCCAGCTAGCAAAATCTGGTGCTAAACGGACTACCTTTTGCAACACTTCCTCATTCACCCACAAAATCATTGGGAATGGGTGGCGTTTGCGAAATTCATCACGAATATGATTAATAGACCTCAGTAGATCGTCGATTCCATCTACTGATTCTAAACCCAAAATCATCAACGCCGATGGCGGATTATCTTGGGTTAGCAGTTGTAAATGAATACTTGTGTAAAGGCTTCTAGCATTATGGGGCAGAATTACCTTTTGGATTTGGTGTACTCCTGAAGAGAGTTTTTCGAGTCGTTGCAGCATAAGTTCTTGCAAAACCCGATAATTGCAGCACACCAAAACCAGGGAAAATTGACCGCTAGAAAGGGTAATTGCTCTCCCCAAACTCCGTAAAGCCCGCTCATTAGCTGCTCTTATATCTGCTTGTGGGTGTCGTTCAACCATGATTTAAATTTTTCCGTCTCTGCTAAAACTGGGTTGACGGCAAACCAAGCTCCCTGATGATCGCGATATTCAAATACAAATAAACTTCGCAATAGGGTGTGGTACTCTATATCACCTCTCACCCGTTGCTGTTGCACCACCTGGAAGATTAGTTCCCACTCATGAGGATCGATCGCATTAGCTCGGTAATCTCGCTGTCTTTGAATCACCAAATCGACACACTCCCGATCAAAAGGTGGATCTTGTTCTCGCAGACAGTCAAACAGTAACCCTAGCAAATCGCGGACATGACCACCACTAATTAAGCACAAGCGATCTAAGGTTTCCAGACTATCAAACACTTCTGTAATTAAGCCTAACCGATCGCTAGGTAAAATGTCTGGAAAAGCTCTAGCTAGTACCATTTGCCGTAATAATGTTAGCCCTTGAGGAAAAATCTCGCCAGAGCGCAGACGTACAGGGATCATTGGTAAGACTTTTGGTGCGACTCCTCCCCCTAAACGATGTTGAAGTTCGGCGCTATCGTTAGAGAAAGTCAGGGCTAAGGGAATAGTGTAGACTACATGACAATTCAGTTTGCGTAACTGTTCGCCCCGTTCAATAAATAAATATTCTGGTAGCGATCGCCCCGATGGTAAAGGTCGAATTGCGACTCTATCCAAGTTATCAACAATAACCACCAGACCTTTTTTACCTCTGGTTTTCAGTTGCTTGTTAGCAGGTTCTAGCAATTCTTGATTAATGGACTGTAAAATATTTGCTGTTCGCGGTTCTAGATAATCCCTTAAGCGCCGCCGCAATTGTGGACTTTCTTTAGCTTTAGCTGTAATTTTGCCAATCCCCACAGACAACTCAGCTTCTACCCCAAGTTCAATTGGGGTGTGCAAGAAATCTACAAGTTCTGCAAACAATTTGGTAAAATAAGCAGGTTTCAGCCTAATTTTCATGGCTTCTAGGCTTTCACTCACCTGACCGGCGATCGCTAACAAAATATCAGTCACATCCACATCTGCCATTTCTAAGACATGGGTAGACTCAAAGTAAACTACATGAAATTGCTGCACTTCTAACTCAGCTTTGAGCCGCAACAACTCTGTTGATTTTCCACAGCCGAGATGTCCTGTAAATAGCTGACAGGTGGGAATATCTGGCGAGATTCGAGCGATCGTGCGCTGCAAAGCTTCGATGATTTTACCACCCCGCACCGCAGCAAAATCGATATAGTACCTGCGATCGCCGGGGTTTCCTATAATTAGAGGTCTGCTCGGATTGCAAGCCTGATAAAATCTTTCTAAATCTAGGAGCATAACTAATCAAGTTCACTCAAGAATGGGGATAGCAAAATTTACTAAATAAATATATTAATTTTAGAGAATTTATGCTTTAGTTTCATCTAACTACTAACTAAACTAGCAGCATTTCGGATAATTGTTTATATAGGACTCCTATTTGATTTTTGAACAAAATTAGGTATTGTAGGGGAGCCAATGAGTTGCGGTGAATCCAGCCCTGTAGCGACTGGTGAACCTGAAGGGAGCTTCCCTCCGTTGTAGCAACTGGCATTGTGTTAGAACGAAATTCGTAACGCACCATTATCAAGGATTTAGTGCCGGACTCTCCGTGCTAAGAGGTTGAATGAACAAGTCTTTGGCTGTGATTTTAGGCACTTATTGATCCCCCCTAACCCACGCCAGTCGCTCATGGGGGAAACCCCCAAGTGGAGCATGTGGCGTGGATTTAGGGGGATCTAAAACTTTTGATACCGATAAGAGGACTTTTCAAACATCCTCTAACACACCCTACCTATCTTTTCTCCAAATCAAATCGGATTCCTATATCCAGGTTAGATGTAGAACATAGTAATGTTGAGATTTTATTTAAAGTAAGCAGAAATACTCCTATAAGTACAAATAGCAAAAATCTCTAACTTTAAATAAGGTACTATTATGAATATTAAAAATATCCAACACAAAAAAAGGTACTGTTAGGTACAATTTTGTCGCTCTCTTGAACCCATTATCAGCTTGAATTATTAACGAACTTCTGTTAATTTTGCGATCGAATAATCTCCAATCCTTACATAATCAGACTTTTGCCGAAAATGTGATCAAACAGAATTCAGCAGTCAGGAGCCAGAATTCAGTTGGGTATTCTGAACGAAAGAGCGGATAGCGCAGCATAAAGCCTACGGCATAGCAACTCTTAGAGACGCTGTTCGCAAACGCTTAGAGCGAGTCCACGTACCCCTGCTCTTAAGCAAGCTAGCAAGAACGTCTCGTAGAGAGCGTCTGAATAAATGGGTTTAAAACCCCCACCAAATTTTTAATTTGGTAGTCTACAATGAGTGCTGGGTCTGAATCCCCCACGAGAGTGATTCTGACAGGAGTTGACAGGAAAGTCTCCGGCTCCGCTCCTGTTAGCGGATAGCTAAGGTTTAGCCCATTCTGACGGATCTGTTTTCTTCTTCAATTAAGTCAACTTCCCTTCAGAGTTAATTTTTGGCTAGATTCTGCTTTTGTTTACAAAAATCATGATTTTGTTCGCAACAGCCTTTGTATTCAGAGTGACGACCCCTCAAGTATTGACGATCGCTAATCTACAATCCCATCGAGTATAAAATTATCTTGTCATGTAACCGATCGGGTAAAATATACTTTAGCACCGCTCCGAGTTTGGCATCTTGTCCAACAAGATAGCGCGTCTTGGGCTGCTTTGCAGTCAGCGCATGAATAACAGTCTGAGCGACAATATCCGCAGAAATTCCCTTAGATGCGAGAACCTGCATTTTCTTGCGGACAATATTCATCGCTTGACCGTAGAGATTCTGTGCCGATTGTGGTAGATCGTATTGTGCTACTTCAGATTGACTTAAAGACTTTTCCCAGATTGGGGTAGCAATAGAACCAGGTTCAATAATTGAAACCGAGATTCCCCAAGGTCGTAACTCCATTCGCATCACATCAGAGAGTGCTTCCAAGGCAAATTTTGAAGCATTGTAAGCTCCTAGAAACGGTGTAGGACTCCTACCTGCAATGGAACCCATATTGATAATTCGACCCCGACTTTGGCGTAAAAGGCTGAGAAATGCTTGTGTTACAGCTAATTGTCCGGTGACATTAACCTGCATTTGGTATTGAAATTCTGCGATCGCTAATAATTCTAAAGGTCCAGGCACAGCAATTCCCGCATTATTCACCAAACCTAAAATTCCAGTACCCCCGACTGCATTTGTTACCTTATCAACCGCAGCTGCGATCGATTCAGCGTCAGTAACATCTAAAAAAATCGGAATGAGTCTTGGCGATCCTTTCTGTTTAAGTGTTTGAGCATCAATATCTTGACGCACCCCAGCAAAAACAGAGAAGCCCAACTGGTCTAAAAGCAAAGCACACGCTTGACCAATTCCTGTTGATGCTCCCGTAACTACGACTGTACCTTGATTTGCTACAACCATTAATTTTCTTTTTTATTATGGGACTGCCGTAATTCGTAATCACGAATTAGTATCAAAGCCGCGTCTGCGATCGAGGAAGGAGGGAAGCCTATCCCATAAAGTGAAAAGGTTTATTAAACAAGGACGGATGTATTTTTTCTTGTCCCTTGAATCTTGAAAACAATGTTCTAAGTTTTTGCTCATAGGGAACAAAGTTTATACCTGCCTTATCCCTCCTTCCGATCAATCTTTGCAAGTACCAAACCGAAGACAATCTTCAGTTTGGTCATCTCTAGCCGATATTTGCCACGGCAATATACGTGAGTCGGCATTTGTACTGTAAGCAATTAGAGCAGCTATTACGGGAAACTGGTCTTTGACAATTGTCACATCACTACTACAAGTATTGCCTAACTCAACATTGTATAAATAAACAGGCAATGCCATTAAGGCAATGCAAATTGTCCGGTTCATATCCAACCTCAGCTAAAAGTTTCCGATTGCGCTATGTATGTATAGATGCCACCTTGATGAACCGGATTTTTAAAACTGAGTATTATTTATGTTGATGTTGTGTTAATTTACTTAGCTTTACTAGTAGTGTATCAATTTCAAATTGATAGTTAGACAATCTCGTAGTAAGGATTTTAGCCCTTGTTTTTTTTACACCAAAGTGCTTACTAGAAACCATCAAAACTAGTTAGACAGACTACTAGCTGCAGAGACGTGATTTATAAATTATCGGTTCCACCCTTTTTTAGGTTAGGCATTGCCTACAAGATGGCTTCCTACTAACTTATGCAGATGCAACCCCAAAAAACAGGACAAAAAACCCACAGCACCCAAAAACATATCTTAGTAGCTGCATTCCCCAGATAAAATAATGAAGAGTGCTGAGTTTAAAATTCTGAGTAAAAAATTTTGCTCATTATTCAGCACTCAGTTACAAATGTTGCCTACTAGCTGACTCATGCCGCCTTCACAAGACGTAGATACTGTAAACGTTCCCAACATCGACCCAGAAGGATATGGCAACTCAGACACAGATCCTCTTGATGAGTTGCCAGGTGAAATCGAAATGTCCCTTTTCGACCACCTAGAAGAGTTGCGACAGCGCATTTTCTATTCGCTGATTGCCGTAGCGGTAGGTATTAGTGGCTGTTTCTTTGCCGTTAAGCCAATTGTCCAGCTACTTGAGGTTCCAGCCCAAGGAGTAAAATTTCTCCAACTTGCACCCGGAGAATATTTCTTTGTCTCCCTCAAGGTTGCAGCTTACACTGGCTTTGTATTTACTAGTCCGTTCATTCTTTATCAGATTATCCAATTTGTGCTTCCAGGATTGACTCGCCGCGAGCGCCGTTTACTGGGGCCTGTGGTTTTGGGTTCGAGTGTGCTGTTTGGCGCGGGGTTAGTATTTGCCTATTTATTGCTTATCCCCGCAGCTTTGAAGTTTTTCATCAACTACGGAGCAGATGTAGTCGAACAACTATGGTCAATTGATAAATATTTTGAATTTGTGCTGCTACTGCTATTCAGCACTGGTTTAGCATTTCAAATTCCCATCATCCAATTGTTGCTCGGTAATTTGAATATTGTCTCATCTGAACAGATGGTTTCTGGTTGGCGTTACGTGATTATGGGAGCAGTGGTTTTAGGAGCCGTACTTACACCTTCTACTGACCCCCTAACTCAAAGTCTCTTGGCGGGAGCAGTTTTAGGGCTTTATTTCGGTGGTGTTGGATTGGTGAAGCTTACTGGTAAATAAGTAGGTCGGCGTAAATAATTATCGTTTTAATAAGGCAGTGAGCAGGGGGAAAAGGGTTTGAGCTTTGACCAAATTTTTCTCAGCTATAGTGATTTTGAAAAAATCGAAATACATGTTGGCAAAGTCATCAAAGTTGAAGAGTTTCCTAATGCAAAAAAACCAGCTTATAAATTGTGGATAGATTTTGGCGATTTGGGCATTAAAAAATCTAGTGCCCAAATAACTAAACTTTATGACCAAGAGAAATTAATCAACAGATTAATATTAGCTGTGACTAACTTTCCACCCCGTCAAATAGCCAATTTTATCTCGGAAGTTTTAGTCTTGGGAGTCGTTTTAGACGATGGAGAAGTTGTATTAATTCAGCCAGATAGAGATGTAGCGGTGGGGAAAAGAGTCTTGTAGCACATTATGGTATTTTTGGATAAAAGTACTGTAAATCCTCAGAAATTTAATTTATTAACATTAATGCCAGAGTAGGTCATAAGATCCATTCCGAAGAACGTTCGCCCAAATCGAGAGGAATGCTAACAGCTTTACCGAGTCGGGGGCGATCGCGTGTTTGGGTAATGAATGTTTGTACCTGTATTGACCCACCTAAGGCATGAAGATAATTAGCAATGCTGTCAAGATGCTCTTGGTACTCCGCCTCACTCAAGGGAAAAGAAGCTTGCTCAACGTATTTCCACATTACTTGCAAAAATATCTTGCCCTGTGCCCGCCGGAACTGGACATCATAAGAATATCCCCACTTATCAAGCAACATCTGACGTAATTCCTGTCCTGTCATAGCTTTTCTCAATCAGATTTTACATTTAGTTATGATGTTAAGTTCCGTGACTCCAGTATGATAAGGATATAAAGAAATGTAATGCTAACAGAAAAGATGCTAAATATATCTTGGAACAAAGAAGTATGGCATCGTTGTGAGCGCTAGCATTTCGACTTAGACAAGAGTTCCTCAAGTGCAGTACTTTTGTCAAAATGCTTAACAAAATACACAAAGAGCGCGTAGATTATGGCTCAATTTTCTGAATCAGCAGACGTGCCCGATATGGGTCGTCGTCAGTTCATGAATCTGCTCACTTTTGGGACTGTCACTGGAGTAGCTCTGGGTGCATTGTATCCCGTTGTCAACTACTTTATTCCACCAGCAGCAGGTGGTGCCGGTGGCGGTGTAACGGCAAAAGATGAGTTAGGTAACGATGTTAGCGTTGCAAAATTTCTAGAAAACCGGAATGCAGGCGATCGCAACCTAGTCCAAGGACTTAAGGGAGATCCTACCTATATTGTGGTAGATAGCAAAGAGGCGATCAAAGATTATGGCATTAATGCCATCTGCACCCACTTAGGTTGTGTCGTCCCCTGGAACGTTGCTGAGAACAAATTTAAATGTCCTTGTCATGGTTCTCAGTATGACGAAACTGGTAAGGTTGTTCGGGGCCCAGCGCCTCTGTCTCTGCCTTTAGCCCATGCCAATGTAAGCGACGACAAAATCGTTTTGACCCCTTGGACTGAAACCGACTTCCGCACCGGTGATGCACCTTGGTGGGGTTAATAATTTTGTCCTTAGTTTTTAGTCATTCGTCCTTTATTCAGGGCTTAATGACTAATGACCCTCACGGGTTCGCCAGTCACTCATGGGGGAAACCCCAAGACCGCGCTGGCTCACTAATGACCAATGACTAATGACAAATTCAATCGTTGCCCTTATTAGAGATGAGAAATGTTTTCCGAACAGCGAGATTAACTCGCAGTGCTAGAGCGATCGTCAAAACATTGCTCATAGCGATCGCCACTGTGACATTTTACTTCACCAGCGATCTAGCCCTTCCCCAATCAGCTGCCGCCTATCCATTTTGGGCACAGCAAACCTATCCCGAAACCCCCCGCGAACCAACCGGGCGGATTGTTTGTGCCAACTGTCACTTAGCAGCCAAGCCAACAGAAGTGGAAGTTCCCCAATCGGTGCTACCTGACACTGTATTTAAAGCTGTGGTGAAAATCCCTTACGATCTGAGCGCCCAGCAGGTTGGTGCCGATGGTTCTAAGGTTGGCTTGAACGTCGGTGCTGTACTGATGCTACCTGAAGGCTTTAAGATTGCTCCCGAAGACCGGATTTCCGAGGAACTTAAAGAAGAAATTGGCGACACTGCCTTCCAACCCTACAGCGAAGACAAAGAAAATATCGTCATCGTCGGCCCTTTACCTGGTGAGCAGTATCAGGAAATCATCTTCCCAGTTCTTTCTCCTAACCCTGCAACCGACAAAAACATCCACTTCGGTAAATATTCAGTTCACGTAGGTGGTAATCGGGGACGCGGACAAGTTTATCCCACTGGCGAAAAAAGTAACAATGGTGTTTACAACGCTTCTGCTACTGGCACAATTACCAAGATTGCCAAAGAGGAAGATGGAGATGGTAACGTCAAATATCTAGTAAACATCCAACCTGAATCTGGTGATGTTGTCGTTGATACAGTTCCTTTAGGGCCAGACCTGCTTGTTTCCGAAGGGCAAGCAGTTAAGACCGGTGATGCTTTGACCAGCAACCCCAACGTCGGTGGCTTCGGTCAAATAGATGCAGAAATCGTACTGCAAGATGCCTCTAGAGTCAAATGGATGATTGCGTTTACCGCTCTTGTAATGTTGGCTCAAGTTATGCTTGTGCTGAAGAAGAAGCAGGTTGAGAAAGTTCAAGCTGCTGAAATGAATTTCTAAATTCCTTGCTAAATCATTACTTATAGGACAGGCAAAATGCCTGTCTTTTTTATATGTTATTTATACTAAGCCTAGAAATTTGGGGCTTAGCATTGTTATAGAAAATTTCCCTACTGGAGACACGACATGGATGGAACAGCCTTAGTTGTGGGCGCGAGCGGCATCATTGGCAGCAATCTTGCGAGAGAACTGATCGCGAATGGATGGACGACCTATGGGTTGGCCCGAAATCTTAAAAAAGGGGTGGAAGGGTTACGCCCTGTTGCTGCCGATCTGCTCGATCTAGCTAGCCTGAAAACTGCGCTGTCAGACATCGCCCCGACGCACATCTTCATCACGACGTGGATGCGTAATGCGACTGAGGCCGAGAATGTCAGGGTCAACGGTACAATGGTTCGCAATCTGCTGGATATTCTGTCACCGAAAGACTCAGTGCAGCACGTCGCCCTCGTCACCGGTCTCAAGCACTATCTCGGGCCATTCGATGCATACGCCAGGGGCGGATCGCTGCCAGAAACTCCATTGCGCGAGGAGCAGCCCCGGCTCGACATCGAAAATTTCTATTATGCTCAGGAAGATGAGGTCTATGCCGCCGCAGCCCGTGACGGTTTCACCTGGAGCATTCATCGCCCTCACACTGTCATTGGAAAGGCGGTCGGCAATTTGATGAACCTTGGCACGACGCTAGCCGTGTATGCCGCGATCTGCAAGGAAACCGGGCGACCGTTCCGCTGGCCAGGTTCTGAAGCGCAATGGAAGGGCATCTCCGACATGACCGATGCGCGGGTACTGGCGAAGCACCTAGTCTGGGCAGCGAAGACCGAAGCGGCCCACAACGAGGCGTTTAACGTTGTCAATGGCGACATCTTCCGCTGGATATGGTTGTGGGGGCGGCTGGCTGACTGGTTCGGCATCGAGCCCATCGGCTTCGACGGCACAACCCACCCGCTCGAAGCCGAAATGGCGAATGAAGGTGCTGTCTGGCGCGAGATCGCAAAGCAGCATGACCTCACCGAGCCGGATCTGAGCCGTCTATCGTCTGCATGGCACACCGATCTCGATCTTGGGCGTCCGATTGAGGTTATGACCGACATGTCGAAGAGCCGCAAACTCGGCTTCTCCATATACCAGAAAACGGACGAGTCGTTTTTTGACCTGTTCGAGCAACTACGCGCAGATCGGTTGATTCCGTAGAACCTGGGTAGATGGTATTGGTAGCGTTTTATGGGTGCCGAACGACAAGAACTCGGACTAAGCAGCGATGTCTACGACGGGCTACGCCTACGCAATTTAGAATTTTTGGTGATTTCACAGCCTCCCAGTCATGGCGATCGCATTTTGAGCGATAGTATTTAATCTAGTCCTAGTTGAGTTGAGGTACTACCCATGACAGCCTCAGTAGAGTATATCCCCGTTACCTCGATTGAGGATAAACAATAATTTGAACTTTATCTCCAGCCAAGATGTAAACCTGTCCGGTTTTGTCGTCAAATCGAAATAAGCGGATGTCTTTATAAAGGATTTGACAACATTTGACAAACCCTTATACAGGCTAAGGCTTGCTCTGTTGTTGGTAAAATAAACGCTCGTCACTACTAATATAGGGTAGGCAATGCCCACCCTACTGCTGTTGATTACTTTGTGTGAAACTATAGCGGACGGTAGACGCGATAGTTGATTTCGGGGAAGATATTATCCATTAACTCGACTTTTTCTAGCCAACCACTGTCAACTTTACCGACTTTCACATCTTCGTAGAGCTTGTTGAACCGCATCAGGTGCGATCGCGTCCGTCTAATTGCATAGGGTACCATTGTTCCCGTCCGCATAATAAATGCCCAGTCAGAAGATTGTGCTAATAGCAGTTCCCGCGCTGCTTGGTTAAGGGCTTTCCACTGCAATTCATCTTCTGGTTCCAAATGCGAGATTTCAATCATCCGTTCAGCAGCTTTATGCAAATGTGGATAAATCCACGCATTTGTTTCGTTCAACCAATACTCATGGAAACCCTTGAAACCCCAACTCGACTGCGAAGGACGACAGACTTGCTGTGTTGGCTGATCTCGCAAATAGTCTGCTAAATGGGTCATTTGATATGTTTTTTGGTCATACCACGACTTACGGAATAAGTAATCGATAAACCAGGGGCCTTCATACCACCAATGTCCAAATAACTCTGCGTCATAAGGCGAAACGATAATTGGCGGGCGCTGCATTATACCATTGAGATGCTCAGATTGCCGCTCTCGGTTATACATAAAGTTATCAGCATGTTCTGCTGCCTTTTCCCTAGCCCAATACGGATCGTAGAGTGCTTTATCTGACAGCCCTAAGCCACGCCCCGTAATTTTATGATACTTAATGCCCGTATTTTTCCTCTGACCATTAGGCATAATGTAGGGCTTGATGTACTCATATTCTGCTTCCCAGCCCAAATCTTTGTAAAATTCTCGATATTCTGCCGCTCCAGGATAGCCTACCTCAGAAGACCATACCTGTTGGGAAGATTCCTGATCTCGACCAAAGACAGCAACACCAGTTTCTGTATAAATTGGCGCATAAGTACCAAAGCGTGGACGGGGACGGGCGTAAAGGATGCCATGCCCATCTGTGAGGAAGTAGCGTAATCCAGCATCAGCTAACATCCGATCTAAACCTTCATAGTAGGCACATTCCGGCAACCAAATGCCTCTGGGTGCTTTTCCAAAAGTTTGCTCGTAATGTTCGCAGGCTACCTGAATTTGCGCCCACACCGCCTCTGGATACATTTTCATCAACGGCAAATAGCCATGAGTAGCGCCGCAGGTGATAATTTCTAGGTTGTTACTGTCTTGGAACTTCTTAAAAGCTGTCACCAAGTCACCGTTATAGCTTTCCCATAGCTGACGGGCTTCCTTAAACTCAGTAGTGTAATATTCGGCTAAATAACGAAGATGTCCGTTGTTGACATTATGTTCTGCTTCTAGTTGTATTAGTTCTTCTAGTTGGGCTAAGTGTGCTTCATAGCGTTCTTGAAGCAGAGGATCGCGCAGCATTGACACGAGAGGAGGTGTCATACTCATTGTGATTTTAAAGTCGATACCGTCTCGCTTTAAGCCTTCAAATACTTTCAATAAGGGGATGTAGGTTTCTGTAATGGCTTCATAGAGCCATTCTTCCTCCAGCACGTAGTCACTTTCCGGGTGACGAACGAAGGGCAGATGTGCGTGGAGTACAAGCGCGACGTAGCCGATAGCCATAGTGATTTTGGGGTAATACTTTTAAGTAAAAGGTCGAGAGGTTTGGCTGAAATTAACAATATTTTAAGACTTTATGGGGATCGTAAGAATAGTTTTCAATATGAGTTAAATACAGTGTTTGTAGGGGTATAGCCAATATTGTTGTATTGTTGTACCTCCACTGCGTGTTTTTGCTGACACGTAAAAATTAAACTCAGTATTTGCCAAAATCTTATGATTTGAACATTACACAGATAGTAAGCGTTCAGAGGGGCCTACTGAGATCAAGCGAAGAGTACTCAAGGAGCAGGAGTTTGTTAAAGAAGTTGAAGAACGAGATCCGACGATTCAATGGGCAGCTAACAACAGGAGAGATTTACCGACATACATTAACACAATACAAGCATGAGACAAATAAGGAGTATTTGCGCCAAGCCTATGATGCTGTTCTTAAACACTGTCGTATATATAGGACTCCTATTTGATTTTTGAACAAGCTCCGTACATCTGAAGAGTGGCAAAGTCAAAAGTAGTGTGTCGAATAAACCACTCAAACATCCAC
>NZ_JBALDK010000077.1:0-1547 GCF_036917455.1 Nostoc sp.
TTTTTCTTGTGAAAAAGAAATGAACAAAGTTGCAAAAGTCACAATTTTCTTCTGGATCATGAAGATCATCGCTACGACGCTCGGCGAGACAGCAGGTGACTTCATCTCAATGTCTCTTGGGCTAGGGTATTACGTAGCTTTTGCCATAACGTTCGCCATTCTCGCCATTCTCCTGTTTTTTCAAATTCAATCCGATAGATATCGTCCAGTCCTTTATTGGATAGCCATTATTGCGACAACCACAGCCGGAACCGAAGTTTCAGACCTGATGGATCGATCTTTCGGGCTAGGCTACGCAGTGGGATCGCTTATCCTGGTAGCTGGTCTGTTGAGCATTCTTGCCATCTGGTACTACCGGGATCGAGATTTGAGCGTTTATCCGATCATCAGGAAAGACGCAGAGACTACCTATTGGCTGGCTGTCGTGTTCTCCAACAGTTTGGGAACGGCCTTTGGTGACTTTCTGACAAGCAACTTAGGACTGAGCTATATCCAGGGCGCATTCGTGACGGCCAGCGTCATTGGTTTTGTCATCGCCCTTCACTACGTAACAAAGTTGAGCGATATCCTCCTATTCTGGCTCGCGTTCATCTTCACACGTCCCTTCGGAGCCACCTTTGGAGATTTTCTGACCAAACCAGTGAAAAATGGCGGCCTCTCACTGCCAAGGGAATATGCTTCAGCGATCGCCTTTATTCTGCTGGCAGTTGTCCTATTCTTTTCCGTCCGAAAGGAGAAAAAAGTGCGTCACCCAATTGAGTGATGGGTTTAAGCAGATAGATGACCATAGCATAAAGATATGAGAATATTAATAATTGAAGATGATGATCGCATCGCTAAACCCTTAGCCGAAGATTTAAAACACCAGCATCATGCTGTTGATATTGCTTATGATGGGATTGAAGGTTGGGAATATGCCGAAGCAGGTAATTATGATTTAATCTTATTAGATTTAATGTTGCCGCGCTTAGATGGAATTACTCTCTGTAAACGGTTACGTGCTTCTAATTGTAACGCTTTTATTTTGATGTTGACAGCACGAGATACAACACCAGATAAAATAACTGGACTCGATGCTGGTGCAGATGATTATTTAGTTAAACCATTTGAACTAGAAGAATTAGCAGCACGAATTAGAGCTTTATCTCGGAGAAGACCAGAAACTCATCAATTAATTTTAATTCACGGCGATTTACAATTAGACCCTAATAATTGTCATGTGACCTATGCAAGCAAGCCTTTATCATTAACACATAAAGAATACATGATATTAGAATGCTTTTTGAAAAATCCTACTCAAGTTTTAACTCGCTCGGCAATTTTAGATAAACTGTGGGAGCTTGATAAATTATCAGGGGAAGAAACCGTTAAAACTCACATGACAAATTTAAGAAAGAAACTCAGAGCGCTAGGAAGTTCAGAGGATTTTATCGAAACTATTTACGGTTTTGGTTATCGCCTGTGTCCTAAATAAATCCAATTTGCAATTAAACTCAGACAGACACTCTGGGGTGGGATTTTACCTACCAAGAGAATACAAGGATTTT
>NZ_JBALDK010000078.1:0-1850 GCF_036917455.1 Nostoc sp.
GGTCGCGGATGCTTTGAGGTTGACAGGATAATATTTTTAACCTCTAATTCCATTTGGTTTGCGTTCTCTCATATCGCTTTTAGTCTAAACTCCAGATCTTTAGCTCTACCTAAATATTTGTAGGCTACTTGACGAAACTCTTCAAGTCTGGCATTTTTCATGTTGGCAGGTGAGTAATGGTAGTTCTTTTCTCACTTTCTGCCAAAAGGGGAGCTGTATTCAATCAGACACCCCTTTTTTCTTGCTAATTATCTGATAATGATAATCGAATAAGGGGGTGGGAGAGGAACGAGCATCGCTCGTTCCTCTCCCACTATTTTCATGATTATCATTATTGTATTATTTTCTCTGCAAGCATACTACACAAAAATTGTTCAAGATCGCGGATGCTTTGAGGCTGACAAGATAATATTTTTAACCTCTAATTCCATTTGGTTTGCGTTCTCTTATATCGCTTTTAGTCTAAACTCCAGTAATTATCCAAATCAACTTTACATAACCACTTCCCCTAAAGGGGATGAAAACCTTTCTTTACTTTATCTAGGCGCATCTTAAAACAGAAATGGTAAGCTGTTGCACGTTTAACTTATATAGTTAGGACGGGCA
Source organism: Nostoc sp. (assembly GCF_036917455.1). Taxonomy (GTDB): domain Bacteria; phylum Cyanobacteriota; class Cyanobacteriia; order Cyanobacteriales; family Nostocaceae; genus Nostoc. The sequence continues at coordinate 607 of NZ_JBALDK010000078.1, forward strand.
AGATGCCCACCCCACAAGAGTTTGATTTAAATTAAGACTTAGGCACTCGTGAGGACAAACTAAGCCTTTGCGATTACAACTCTTGGAGACGCTCCGCGTAGATTGCTTCCTCGAAGGGGTACGTTTCGCTCGTCATGATCTAAAGTCTTAATCCGTGCGTAAATACTGTAAATTATCCAATTTAAATATTTTTCAGCTTCAAAGTACTGAGTCATTAACATTACTGAACCACTAAAAGACCAGCAAGTATCAAGCGCCATACTTGGGCAAAGTCCGTATCGATATCTGGATCGCTCCATTCGGATGCGTGGGCTGGATGGTGAAAGCGAACTGTCGCTTGAAGGACTGCTTTCGCTGCTGCTTGCGGATCGGTTACTCTAAACTCGTTAGTGGAAATACCGCTCTCTACGATCTGAGCGACTTGCCTGAGCAGTTCAGCAATGTGAGCTTCAACTACCCCTCGCGCCTCTTGGGTAATCGCTGAATAGGTTGCAAATAACTCTGGTTCTTTCAAAACTTTTTGACGTTTCAGAGTCATGAGTTGCTCAAACCATCGGTGCAACCGTTCTCTGGCGGAACCTGGCTCTTGGGCGATCGCTGCTAGCGGTGTGGAAACCCGATGCAACCACCGTTCTGCCACTGCATCCCGCAGGGCAGCTTTGCTGGGAAAATGCCGATAAATCGTGCCGTGGCTCACCTCTAAAAAGCGAGCCACATCCACGACTGTTGCCTTTGCCAGACCGTAACGACGCAAAACTTCTTCTGCTGCATCGAGAATCCGCTCCGGTGTCAAAGGTGAATCATTCATGCGATAACTTTTTTACCTCTTTTCACTATTTAGCATTGCCATTTGTTCTGGGTTATAGCGATCGCCAGCTACGGCATTTAGTGGCACGGCTGCCTCAATCCGGGCGAGATCGTTCTTATTTAAGTGTAAATCCAATGCACCCAGAGCTTCATTTAAGCGATCGCAACGTCGTGCGCCAATTAGCGGTATAATGTCGTTTCCTTGCGACAGCACCCAAGCAATTGCCACTTGAGCAACCGTTGCATTCCGTTCTTCGGCAATTAGGCGCAGGGCTTCGACTAGCAACAAATTGCGATCCAGATTCTCTCCAGAAAAGCGGGGCAGATGTACTCGATAGTCTTGCACCATCAGTGAGAGGTTAAGATAATCGCACATTTGTCAAGAGGGTGCAGGAAAAGGCGATAAATCTAGCTTAGAGACTGGCTTTCGCAGATAT
>NZ_JBALDK010000079.1:0-35305 GCF_036917455.1 Nostoc sp.
GATAATCAGTGATATGGAAAAAGTTTTTGCCGAAAAGCTAGGGTTTTGCCGATACAAGAGAAGCAAGTTCTTAATTTTGGATAAAGTCGAGCTAAGAGGTTGTTTGAAAAGTCTTTGGCTGTGATTTTAGGCACTTATTGATCCCCCTAACCCACCTTAAAAAAGGGGGAACCGGAATCAAATTCCCAGGACGCAACCCCCAAACAATCATGGAGTGGGTACATAGTTACAATATTTCAGGTATAGAAGTACTGCGGTATCAACATACAGGTGGTCATCCCCCCCTTTTTCAAAACAGATAGAGAAAGCAATTGATAGAGAGATTCGTAAAACCTTAGAGCTTGCAGCAACAGCACCTCAGCAAAAAAAGCAGAATCAAGAGTTTTTACCTCGTTGGACGTTGAAGCGTTTAGTAGCTTGGATTGACAATCAATTTAATCTCAAATGTTGTCGTGAATCAGTACGTAAGACTCTCAAGAATTTAGGATTTTCATGGAAGAAAGCGCGGAAACTGTTAAATAAAGCCAACAGCAAAAAACGTGCTGAGTATTTAGAAAAACTACAGGGTTTACTCGATGATGCTCTGAACAATGGTCACTTACTGGTTTTTCTCGATGAGGCACACATTCATCTTGACAGCGATGAAGGTTATGGCTGGTCGATTAAAGGAGAACGTTTTTGGGTTAGTTCCAATTCTCCAGGAAGAACCAAGGTTTCCTTTTATGGGATCTATGTTTACAACTATGCCAAAGTCAAAATTTTTCCTTATTTAAAAGCAGATCAATTCAATACAATTGATGTTTTAAAACATCTGAGAACTGAGTTTCCAGAACGCGACATGACTCTAAGAAAGGGATAGTGCTCCTTATCACCGTTCTCAAACTGTCAAAGAAACATTAGAGATTTTACAAATCAACCTGGAACCTTTACCTGGTTACAGCCCTGACTTTATGCCTGTGGAACACCGGGAGCAATGGTTGCGTGAAGATGTAACTTATCATACATGCTACCAGTCACCTGCTGAATTAATTGAACGGGTTCATTTCTTTGAACAAGATATTAATTCCCGTCCTGTTGAAATTTGCGAGCGCTTGTGGGTGAAAAATCACCTTGAAGAAGATGGGGAAAAACTACGGGTTTCAAGATAGACGTGGTTTATTAGGCTGATTATGTTAATTTGCTAAAAATGTTCAGTTCTTAAAAATAACTGAACGTTTAATATAAGTATAAATAGGATTCTGTTTAGTTAGTATATTTTCAAATTAATAAATTAAATAATTAACTAGGTTATTACACCGTATAAACATGGGTTTACAATCGAAATAAGGATTTAAAGCAGAAATATCTATAAAAGTATTTGCTGGAATATGTGGCGGTTAAGAGTATATACAAATACAATAAATTGAATATGTTTTTCTACTCTTATTTGTCACAAGTGTACTATTTATGGCGCAAACTATAGTAATACCCACGGGCATTCCTATCATAACCCTTCGCCTTCAGGTACTTGTGTTGGCTTTGGGGGGAAGTTTCAACATGGTGGTGAACTCAATATTTTTCTCCTGCTGGATTGAGATTTTTAGAAATAATCTACCCACGCACAGCTTTTGCCGCAGCTATCAATGCTGCTGGTACGGCAGCGCGTCCTGTTCACGATGCTAGTACATCGCTGTCTTATCCTTTCAATTGTTGAGCCACTGATGTTTAGAGTCGAAGCGATCGCTTAATCTACCCAACCCCCTTGTTCATAGTTAGTATCTGCCAGCAGTAATATACGTGCATGATTAATTTTATACGCAGAACTTCTACCTATCGTTGCGAATTTTTCTAAGTATGCTCTCTCTTCAGGTGTTAGAGAGACGATGTATTTTTTCTTCGGCATCACAGATGAAATTGCTCTAGATATCTTATAGATTACCCTGTTCATGTATCCCTCAATTATTTATTGACTGACTACTACCAACCGTTGAAGAAGATGAATGGAAAAGCAGACCTAAATTTTTGTACACTCAAGTTTTTATTCGGTGTTGCTGCTTACCAAGGCTACTTTATTATCCGGCAACATCAAAGTCTGCCCTGGCAAGTGATGATTTTCGTTTGGTCGCACCTTAAAAGGGCTAGTCTAGCTCTCTCTCACAAAGGAAACGTGTTTGTCGGGCGAAAGTTTGGCTTCAGGAGACTTCCAAAGAATACTTATCAAAACAGAATCTAGGAGCCAGAAAATAGGTATGAATTATGTACGAGTCGCGGATGAATAAACGGGTTTAAACCCCCACGAAATCGTAGATTTGGTGGTCTTTAATGAGCGGTGGGTCAGAATCAATCTTCGTGAGGGATTCTGACTTCTGAATTTTTGTTCAATATTCAATAACTATTTTAAATATTTTTATTAACTGTCTTAACTGTCTTAACTGTCTGCTTAACTTTCTTAAGTGGTATTGCATTTTATTGGCAAATCTGAGATGATTTATAAACTAAAGTAAAAGTTTACCTTTAAATAAGCTTACCTCTGGTTATTTGAAGGTAAACTTTTACTTCACTTCTAAAGCTCATCAGGTAAGTAAGCTTCTGTACTACTAAATATCAGGGATTACCGTCAATATTAACTTTATTGTTTAACTAAGACTGTAAGAATTGGAGGTAAGTTCAATAGATGAAATCGTAAAAACTGGCTGGGTTAGATGGTATTTCTGGCATAATCTTAATCACAGAAAGAGGGTAGTTATGCCACAGTTGCAGCTACTATCACAGCCTGGGTGAAACCCTTTGGAGCGTATAAATCCCTGCTAGTCTGATAACAATTGTCGAGAAATATTGTAGCCCAATATAAAATTGAAGCGCTTTTCAAGGACATTTATGCAGAACGGAGCAAAAAGCAATTCGTAATAGTTATTCAGTAATTCAAGATTTATCCATTACAGAGGAGCCAAAAAGTCTATTTAGTATAGAAACAATTATTGATGATCAAAAAGTGGAAACCAAAAAAATAGTTGAAATAGTTGAGTAACAATCTTTGATATATAACTGTACTTTCCGAAAAATATAACTAAATAATTGTAATTCTTAAAAAATCTACTTTAAGTAGGGTGGAACAATGCAGTTAAATAACATACCAAGTATTTAAAAAATTCAAATCAGCAAAAAGAGTTAACCCAATGAAACAGAAGGATGCGATTAATTAAATACCATTAATTAAAGTTTAATCATAGACGATTGCGTAGTAATAGAGATAGATACAGATAAAAAATTAAAAGATGAGTTCAGTCACTTATGTTGTACTAACACGAATATTTGCTCGAAAACAATTATTATCTAATTTGTAAACAACCACGCTTAGTGAGGCTATTAAAAGTAACAGTGTTAGAGAACAATTATTACTTTGTTTTTTGTAAAAAAAGCATTCATTAAAGGATAGTAAACTATGAATTTAACAGAGCTTTTAGAAAAACTTTCAGCAAATAATGTTGAACTCTGGATTGATGGAGGAAAACTGCGCTATCGATCGGCTAAAAAATCACTAACCTCTGAATTATTGGGGGAAATTGAACAATATAAACCGGAAATTATCCGAATTTTATCCCAGAGTAGTAATCAGGCTGCAACTTATCCCCTCTCTCACGGTCAACAGGTACTCTGGTCTTTATATCAATTAGCACCTAGCAATACCGCTTATAACGCCACTTATGCAGCAAAATTAGTCACAAATTTGGATATTCCAGCCCTGAAGCAAGCAGCACAAGCCCTATTTGAAAGGCATCCAGGTTTGAGGACTACCTTTGCGACCATTGATGGGGAATCTGTGCAAACAGTTCATGAAAACCAGCAAGTTGACTTTAGCATCCAAGAAACTTTCGATCTTGGCCAAGATGATGTAAATAAATGGCTTTCTCCAAAGAGCGATCGCTCCTTCGATTTAGAACAGGGTTCGATATTGCGCTTTGATTTATTAATTAACCATACTAAAACTGATAAATTACCAACAAAAGAACATATTCTCTTAATCACGCTACATCAGATAGTAGGGGATTTCTGGTCTTTAGAAATCATGATCAGTGAATTGAGAGCCTTATATAAAGCAATTATCACAGGTGTAGCAGCCCAACTACCAGCACAAAACTATCAGTATCAAGATTACGTCAACTGGTTAGAGCAAATGCTCGCTACTTTAGAAGGTGAGCGTTTGTGGGCTTATTGGCAGCAACAACTATCTGGTGAGTTGCCATTGCTAAATTTACCGACAGATCGCCCAAGACCTCAGACCCAAACCTATAATGGTGCTTCCAGCTTTTTTACTGTTGAAGAAAAACTGCGGCAATTGCTTACAAAATTAGCAAAGAGAGAAGATACGTCTCTTTACATAATTTTATTAACAGCATTACAAATACTATTACTGCGTTATACCAATCAAGAAGATATTTTAATTGGCTCTCCAATGGTGAATCAGAGCCGTTCAGAGTTTGAAAAGATTGTGGGTCACTTTACTAATCCTGTGGTCTTGCGAGGAAACCTTTCGGGAAAACCTACTTTTCAAGAGTTGCTGGGGCGATCGCGCTCTTGTGTGTTAGATGCCCTAGAGCATCAAAATTATCCCTTTTCCCTGCTGGTGGAGCGACTGCAACCTGTCAGCAACCCCAGTTTTTCGCCACTCTATCAGGTAGCCTTTGCTTGGGATAGCTACGACCAGAATGACACAGAAGTGTCACTCATAGATAGTGATGGTTTGATTGTGGAATCGATGATTCCAGAGACTAAAGGGGCTGCATTTGATTTAACCTTAACCATTCTTGAGGCCCCAGGCTCACTCAAAGGTACATGGAATTACAACACCGACTTGTTTAATGACAGCACCATTGAGCGGATGATGGGGCATTTTGTAACAATGCTTGAAGCAGTTGTAGCAAATCCTCAGCAACGAATTGACCAATTACCTTTGTTGACACAAGCTGAACAACAGCAGTTATTAGTTGAGTGGAATGATACCCAAGTAGACTATCCCCAGGATAAATGTATCCATCAATTGTTTGAAGAGCAGGTAGAGCGTACACCAAATGCAGTAGCAGTGGTGTTTGAGAATCAACAATTGACGTACCATGAATTGAATTGTCAGGCTAACCAGTTGGCGCATTATTTGCGGTCTTTGGGAGTGGGAGCCGATGTGCTGGTGGGTATTTGTCTAGAGCGTTCTTTAGAGATGGTCGTGGGACTGTTGGGTATTCTCAAGGCGGGTGGGGCTTACGTACCACTTGACTCTGAGTATCCCAAAGACCGTCTCTCGTTCATGCTTGAAGACGCTCAAGTTTCCGTATTACTGAGTCAAAAGAGACTCTTCGATAAACTACCTGAGTATCAGGCAAAATTGGTTTGCTTAGATGAAGTCTGGTCAGAAATTCTGCAAAACAAACAGAATAACCTTATTAAGGTAGTAACACCTACTCATCTAGCGAATGTAATTTACACATCCGGCTCCACAGGCAAACCTAAAGGGGTAATGGTTGAGCATAGTGGATTGTGCAATTTAGCTCAAGCTCAGATTCAGACTTTTGGCTTGTCTGGTAATAGTCGAGTTCTCCAGTTTGCCTCCTTCAGTTTTGATGCTTACATATCAGAAATCTTGATAGCTTTTGGATCGGGGGCAACACTTTACTTAGGAACAAAAGACTCTCTCATGCCGGGTGTGCCTTTAATTGACCGATTAAAGAACGATCGCATTACCCATGTCACCTTACCACCATCAGCACTGGCAGTCCTGCCACAAGAAGAACTGCCAACATTACAAACAATCATTGTCGCTGGAGAAGCCTGTCCTATTGAACTGATGCGACAATGGTCTACAGGAAGAAACTTCTTCAACGCCTATGGGCCGACAGAAGCGAGTGTTTGTGCCACAGTGGCAAAATGTACTCCAGGGGACGAGAAAGTTACCATTGGTCGTCCAATTGCCAACAAACAAATCTACATCTTAGACTCGGACTTACAACTAGTTCCCGTTGGTGTACCAGGAGAACTGCACATTAGTGGTGTGGGATTAGCACGAGGTTATCTCAACGCAAGAGAATTAACACAAGAAAAATTTATTCCTAACCCCTTTGACAATTCAAAATTCAAAATTCAAAATTCAAAATTATATAAAACGGGGGATTTAGCGCGTTATCTACCAGATGGTAATATCGAATACCTGGGGCGTATCGATAACCAAGTAAAAATCCGGGGATTCCGCATTGAGTTGGGAGAAATCGAAGCAGCACTGAGCCAACATCCTCATGTGCAAGCATCATGTGTCATAGCCCGTGAAGATATCAGGGGTGATAAGCGCCTAGTAGCCTATATCGTACCGCAGCCACAGGTGACACCTAGAATCAGCGTTCTGCGTAGCTTCCTCAAAGAAAAGCTACCAGAATACATGGTACCAAGTGCCTTCGTTATCTTAGAATCTTTACCCCAAACCCCCAACGGCAAAATAGATCGTCGTGCCCTACCAGCACCAGAGCCAAGTAGTGAATTATTAGAGAAATATGTAGCTCCGCGCACCCCCATTGAAGAAATCCTGGCATCAATTTGGCAACAAGTCCTGAAAGTAGAGCTTATAGGCAGACATGACGACTTCTTTGAACTAGGGGGACACTCCCTACTGGCAACGCAATTCATCTCTCGTGTACGTAGCAGATTGAAAGTAGAAATACCATTGCGAAGCTTATTTGCTGCACCAACAATTGCCGAGTTAGCACCATCGATTCAGCAGTTACAGCAGCAAGATATAGAACTGTCAGCACCACCCATCTTAAAGCGGGTAGAGAATGCAGAAATACCACTGTCTTATGCTCAACAGCGTTTGTGGTTTTTAGATCAGTTAGAGTCGAACAGTGCTTTATATAGTATCGTCATTGGTTTGCGTCTAGTAGGAACTCTTAATGTTGCAGCCTTAGAACAAAGTTTAAAAGAAATTATCGATCGCCATGAAGCCTTACGTACCAACTTTGTTACTGTTGATGGAAAGCCAACACAAATCATTCAAACTCAAACGAATTGGACAGTAACAGTAGTTGACTTGCAGCATTTACCCACACTTGTACTGAGCGAAGCCGTTGGCGCAGCCTCTACCTCAGCAGAAGTAACAGAACAAAAAACGGTTGCACAGAAATTACTGGAACAAAAAGCAATTGAGCCTTTTGACTTAGCTAATAATTCATTAATCACAGCGACATTAGTGATGCTGTCTCCTACAGAACAGTGGTTATTAGTGTGTATGCACCATGTTGTCAGTGATGGCTGGTCAATCGGTGTGTTTGTCCAGGAGTTACAAGCGCTGTACAATGCTTATTCTCAGGGTCAACCGTCACCCCTGTTGCCACTGCCGATTCAGTATGCAGATTTCTCTATTTGGCAAAGACAATGGTTGCAAGGGGAAGTACTACAAAACCACTTGAATTACTGGCAACAACAATTGGCAAATGCACCCACATTCTTGCCACTACCCACAGATAGACCCAGACCTGCTGTGCAGACTTTCAATGGCTCATATCATGTGTTTACTCTGTCTGTTGAGTTAACTCAAAAGTTGTTGCAGCTCAGTCAACAGCAAGGGGTGACTTTGTTTATGACTTTGTTAGCGGCATACAATACCCTGCTTTACCGCTACACAGGACAAGAAGATATTTTGGTAGGGACACCAATTGCCAACCGCGATCGCACCGAGCTAGAAGGTCTAATTGGCTTTTTTGTCAATATTTTGGTGATGCGGACTGATTTATCTGAAAATCCCAGTTTTAACGAATTACTCCCGCGCCTGAGAGAAATGGCATTATCCGCATACGCTCATCAAGATTTACCCTTTGAAATGTTGGTGGAAGCATTGCAGCCAGAACGGGATCTCAGCCATACACCATTGTTCCAAGTGATGTTCGTTCTCCTGAACGCTCCCATGTCTGAAATAGAGTTGACTGGGTTAAGTGTCAGTGGATTGCCGATAGGAATTACTACGGCAAAGTTTGATTTAACTTTAACAATGGAAAACACTCCCAATGGACTCTTTGGGTGGTGGGAGTACAACACTGACTTGTTTGATAGCAGCACCATTGAGCGCATAACTGGTCATTTTCTGACACTGCTTGAGGCAATTGTGGCAAATCCCAGCGAGCGGATTTCCCAATTGCCAATATTAACAGCATCTGAGCAGCAACAGTTATTAGTGGAGTGGAATGATACTCAAGTAGATTATCCCCAAGATAAATGTATTCATCAGTTGTTTGAGGAACAGGTAGAACGAACACCCGATGCAATAGCAGTGGTGTTTGAAAATCAACAACTGACATACCAAGAGTTGAACACTCGTGCTAACCAATTGGCGCATTATTTACAGTCCTTGGGTGTGGGAGCAGATGCGCTAGTTGGGATTTGTGTGGAGCGCTCTTTAGAGATGGTCGTAGGACTATTGGGCATTCTCAAGGCAGGTGGGACTTACGTACCACTTGACCCAGAATATCCCCAAGAGCGTTTGCGCTTTATCTTGGAAGATGCTCAAGTCTCAGTGCTGCTGAGTCAACACCATTTAGTTGAAAAATTACCTGAGTGTCAGGCGCAGCTTGTAAACTTGGATACTGACTGGCAGTTGATTTCTCAGTTGACTCAAGAAAATGCGTTAGCGCAGCTTACCGTAGGTATCGCTGATGTCCAAGCTAGTAACTTAGCTTATGTGATTTATACTTCCGGTTCTACAGGTCAGCCCAAAGGCGTGCAGATTTCACATAAATCTGTGAGCAATTTTCTATCTGCCATGCAGCAGCGTCCAGGAATCACAAAACAAGATACACTGCTTGCAATCACTACTATTGCCTTTGATATTGCTGCTTTAGAAATTTTTCTGCCCATAACTGTAGGTGCGTGTTTGGTCATAGCGAGTCGTGACGTGACCCTTGATGGAAGAGAGTTATTTGACTTGCTAGTTAAGTCTCAGGCAACAATTATGCAAGCAACTCCAGCTACTTGGAGATTGCTTTTAGACTCCAACTACCAATTTAGCGATCTAAAAATACTTTGCGGCGGTGAAGCTTTACCTTGGGATCTAGTTAATCAATTACTTGCCAAAAGCGCCTCTTTGTGGAACCTTTATGGGCCAACAGAAGCTACTATTTGGTCATCGGTATCTCAACTCGAATCCAATGAGAGCTTGATTTCTATTGGCCGTCCAATTGATAATACGCAAATATACATACTTGACCAAAACTTACAACCAGTACCTGTGGGTGTACCAGGAGAGTTACATATCGGTGGTGCAGGATTAGCAAGAGGCTACTTCAACCGTCCAGAATTAACACAAGAAAAATTTATCTGCAACCCCTTTGGGAGAAGCAAGGGAGCAGAACGCTTATACAAAACAGGAGACTTGGCTCGTTATTTACCAGATGGTAATATCGAATACCTGGGGCGTATCGATAATCAGGTGAAAATCCGTGGATTCCGCATCGAATTGGGAGAAATTGAAGCAGTACTAAGCCAACATCCCAATGTGCAAGCATCATGTGTCATAGCCCGTGAAGATATCAGGGATGACAAGCGCCTAGTAGCATACATAGTACCGCAGCCACAAGTAACACTCACAATTAGCGAACTGCGTAGTGTCCTCAAGGAAAAGTTACCAGACTACATGGTTCCTTCGGCAATAGTCATCCTGGAGTCTTTACCCCTAACCCCCAACGGCAAAATAGATCGTCGCGCTTTACCAGCACCAGAGCCAAGTAGTGAATTATCAGATAAATATGTAGCTCCGCGCACCCCCGTCGAAGAAATACTAGCATTGATTTGGCAACAAGTCCTAAAAGTAGAGCTTGTAGGTAGACATGATAACTTCTTTGAGCTAGGAGGACACTCACTATTAGCAACGCAACTCATTTCCCGTGTGCGTAACAGCTTGAAAATAGAACTACCATTGCGTTCGTTATTTGCTGCACCAACAATTGCCCAATTAGCACCATCAATTCAGCAATTACAGCAACAAAACTTAGAACTTGCTGCACCGCCCATATTACCCAGGACAGGAAATACCGAATTAATACTATCGTTCGCTCAACAGCGTTTGTGGTTTTTAGACCAGTTTGAACCGAACAGTGCCTCATACAATATCCCTGTCGGGTTGCGTTTAGTAGGAACTACTAATGTTGTTGCGCTACAACAAAGCTTAATTGAAATTGTTCATCGCCACGAAGCATTACGCACCAACTTTGTTACCGTTGATGGACAAGCTTCTCAAATCATTCAAACAAAGACGAATTGGACAGTTACAGTTGTTGACTTACAGCATTTATCGACAATAGAACAAGAAATTGCTGCACTCAAATTAGTGCAACAACAAGCTATTGAACCTTTTGATTTAGCTGAGGATGTATTAATCAGAGCAACATTAGTAATACTATCCGAGACAGAACAGTGGTTATTAGTGTGTATGCACCACGTTGTCTCTGATGGCTGGTCAATAGGTGTGTTTGTCCAAGAGTTACAAGCACTGTATAATGCTTATTCTCAAGGTGAACTGTCCCCTTTAATACCACTGGCGATTCAGTATGCAGATTTCGCTATTTGGCAAAAACAATGGTTGCAAGGCTCGGTACTGAACAGCCAATTGAGTTACTGGCAAGAACAATTGGCAAATGCATCTACATTTTTGCCACTACCCACAGACAGACCTAGACCTGCTATGCAGACTTTTAATGGCGCAAATCTGGAGTTTGCCTTGTCTGCTGAACTCACTCAACAACTGACAAAACTAAGTCAAGAGCAAGGAGTGACTTTGTTTATGACTTTGTTGGCGGCATACAATACATTACTTTACCGATATACGGGACAAACAGATATTTTGGTGGGGACACCAATTGCTAACCGCGATCGCACCGAGCTAGAAGGGTTAATTGGCTTTTTTGTCAATACTTTGGTGATGCGGACTGATTTATCTGAAAATCCCAGTTTTAATGAATTACTCCCCCGCATTCGAGAAATGGCGCTGTCAGCCTATGCTCATCAAGATTTGCCATTTGAAATGTTGGTGGAAGCATTGCAGCCAGAACGCGATTTGAGTCATACACCACTGTTCCAAGTGATGTTCGTCCTCCAGAATGCTCCCATAGAAGTAGAGTTGACTGGGTTAAGTGTCAGTTCATTACCAATAGAAGGTGCGATCGCCAAGTTTGATTTAACTTTAGCAATAGAGAATACTACCACTGGACTCGTGGGAGGATGGGAGTATAACACAGACTTGTTTGATGCGTCCACTATTGAACGGATGACGGGGCATTTTGTAACACTGCTAGAAGGTATTGTTGCTAATCCCAAACAGCGCATTTCTCAATTATCAATACTCACAATATTTGAGCAACAGCAGTTATTAGTTGAGTGGAATGATACTCAAGTAGATTATCCAATAGATAAATGTGTACATCAGTTGTTTGAGGAGCAGGTTGAGCGCACACCCAATGCAGTCGCAGTGGTGTTTGAAAATCAAAAATTGACGTACCACGAGTTGAATTGTCGTGCTAACCAATTAGCCCATTACTTGCAGTCTTTGGGTGTAGGGGCGGATGTGCTGGTTGGGATATGTGTAGAACGCTCGTTAGAAATGGTGGTGGGATTACTTGGTATTCTCAAGGCGGGTGGTGCTTACGTGCCACTTGACCCTGAGTATCCCCAAGACCGTCTCTCGTTCATGCTCGCAGACGCTCAAGTTTCTGTGCTACTTACCCAACAGCATTTAGTTGAGTCTCTTCCTCAACATCAGGCGCGTGTAGTCCACTTAGATCAAGACTGGATTGCGATCGCTAATTTTAGCCAGGAGAATCCAATTGCTGAGGTGCAAGCTAGTAACATAGCTTATGTTATTTATACTTCTGGCTCTACTGGTCAACCCAAGGGGGTAATACTATCTCACAGTAACCTTTGCAACCACATGTTCTGGATGCAAGCAACATTCCCCCTGACTAAAAAAGACAAAGTACTACAAAAAACTCCCTTTGGCTTTGATGCCTCAGTTTGGGAATTCTACGCTCCATTGTTAGCAGGTGGACAGTTGTTAATAGCTGAACCGGGAGGTCATACTGACAGTGCTTATCTCATAAAGTTAATTGGGGAGCAGCAGGTAACTACTATTCAACTTGTTCCATCTTTGCTGCAAATGCTTTTAGAACAAGGAGGAATCGAAACTTGTCACTCCCTCAAACACGTATTCTGTGGCGGTGAAGCCTTACCTGTTACTCTGCAAGAAAGCTTATTAAGTAAGCTAGATGTAAATTTGCACAATCTCTACGGGCCAACAGAGGCTTGTATTGATGCAACTTTCTGGAATTGCCAGCGTGAGATTTATCCACAACTTGTCCCTATTGGTCGCCCAATTGACAATACACAAATCTACATACTCGACCAAAACTTACAACCAGTACCTGTGGGCATACCAGGGGAACTGCACATTGGTGGTGCAGGATTAGCAAGAGGCTACCTCAACCGCCCAGAATTAACACAAGAGAAATTTATCTCTAACCCTTTTGAAAAGGCATCGGTTCAGCTTCGCTCAACGACCAGAGGGAGTAAATTATATAAAACTGGGGATTTAGGACGTTATCTACCAGATGGCAATATCGAATACTTGGGACGCATCGACAATCAGGTGAAAATCCGGGGATTCCGCATTGAGTTAGGAGAAATAGAAGCAGCACTGAGCCAATATGAAAATGTGCAAGTATGTTGTGTCATCGTTAGCGAAGATATTCCCGGAAATAAACGCCTAGTCGCCTACATAGTACCCCAGTCACAGATAACACCCACAGTAAGCAAACTGCGTAGCTTCCTCAAAGAAAAGCTACCAGAATATATGATACCAAGTGCCTTTGTTATCCTAGAATCTCTACCCCTAACCCCCAACGGCAAAATAGACCGTCGCGCCCTACCAGAACCAGAAGCACGCACAGGAATAGAAATCGATATAGTGCAACCGCGCACCCCCATTGAAGAAAAATTAGCGCAAATTTGGGCGCAAGTATTAAGAATAGAGAAAATAGGCATACACGATAACTTTTTTGAACTAGGTGGAGATTCGATCCTCAGCATTCAAATCATCACCAGAGCAAAACTAGCCGGAATAGAACTAACAGTCAAACAACTATTTGCCAATCAAACGATCGCTCAATTAGCCACAGTCGCAGGCACAACAAAAACGTTGCAAATAGAACAAGAATTAGTTATAGGGACATTACCCCTAACACCAATTCAACACTGGTTTTTTGAACAAAAGTTATCAGAAAAGCACCATTTTAATCAATCATTTTTACTCACGGTACCATCCAATCTCAACTTAGAAATATTAGAGAAAGTATGGGAGCAACTACTAAAACATCACGATGCTCTACGCCTAAGATTCACCCAAACAGATACAATATGGCAGCAAACTCATGCTGACCCAACAGATAATATTACTATCTCCCGTTTTGACCTATCGACAGTTCCAGAAACAGAGATAGAAACTGTCATTGAAACCAAAGCCAGTGAATTACAGGCAAGTTTAAATCTGTCAGAAAATATCGTGCAAATAGCATTTTTCTGGCTGGGTATTGACAAAAAAGCACGATTACTCATAGTAATTCACCACCTAGTAGTAGATGGTGTGTCCTGGCGGATATTGTTAGAAGATTTGCAGACAGCTTACCAACAGCTAAGTCAAGGCGAAGCTATTAAACTACCTGCCAAAACCACATCCTTCAAAGATTGGGCGCAACAGTTGACAGAGTATGCTCAATCAGAAGTTTTGAAAACAGAACTAGATTATTGGTTGAATGCATATTACGATGCAGTTGACTCCATCCCAGTAGATTATGGACAAGGAATAAATACTACTGCATCGGCTAAGACAGTATCAGTGTCATTAAACGAAGCAGAAACCCAAGCACTCCTGCAAGATGTACCGAAAGCTTATAAAACACAAATTAACGATATCTTATTAACTGCCCTAACGCTGGTGTTGAGCAGATGGACTAACTCTGAGTCAGTGTTATTCAACTTAGAAGGTCATGGACGGGAAGAGATCGTTGATGGTCTAGATTTATCACGGACTGTTGGTTGGTTTACAACGATTTCCCCAGTAATTGTAGAACTGGGAATCATAGATGATCTTGGTACTGCTTTAAAATCTGTCAAGGAACAATTACGTGAAATTCCTAATAAAGGTATTGGCTATGGCTTATTGCGTTATTTGAATGTTGATGCAGAAATTAGCGCCCAACTAGAGAGAATTCCTCAAGCAGAAATTAGCTTCAATTATTTGGGGCAATTTGCTCAAGTTGTTAATACATCATCTCTGATGCAAATAGCTAATGAGCCTAGCGGAAACAGCCAGAGTTTACAAGGTCAGCGCCATTATTTGCTAGATATTAATGCCATTATTATCAACGAACAACTGCAAATAGATTGGACATACAGCAGCAATATCCATCAGCACGAAACAATTGAGAATCTTGCCCAAGAATTTGTCGAAATATTGCAGGAGTTAATTGCTCATTGTTTATCACCAGAAAATGCAGGTTATACACCAACAGATTTTCCATTAATCAACCTTAATCAACTAGAACTCGATCAAATATTACAAAATTTATGAAACTAGAACTTAGCAAAACTAATCGGCAAAATATTGAAGATATTTATCCCTTATCTCCTATGCAAGAAGGGATGCTGTTTGAAAGCTTGTATGCTCCAGACTCAGGTGTATATTTTGAGCAGATAACTTGCATTTTGACGGGAAACCTAAATGTAAAAATCTTTGAGCAAGCTTGGCAGCAAGTGGTAGCTCGGCATCCCGTCTTCCGCACAGCTTTCCTGTGGGAGTCTTTGAGCCAGCCAGTTCAAGTGGTGTATCGACAGGTGAATGTGACGGTCGAAACATACAACTGGCGAGATTTATCTACGCAAGAGCAGCAACAGCAATTAGAAATTTTTCTAGATTCTGAGCGACAACAGGGGTTCCAAGTATCGCAAGCGCCATTAATGCGCCTACATCTAATCCAGTTGGATGGAAATACTTATCAGTTTGTTTGGTGTCATCATCATTTATTACTTGATGGCTGGTCGTCACCTTTGGTTTTCAAAGACCTGTTAGATTTTTATCAAGCAATTTCTCACGGTGAAAGTTTATCCAACATCGGAACTGTCAGCTACCGCAACTATATTTCTTGGTTACAGCAACAAAATCGAGATTTAGCTGAGAAATTTTGGCGGCAAAAATTCCAAGGTTTTACTACACCAACTCCTTTGACAGTGGATAAACCATTGTCAATGCGAGAGCAGCATTCTGGCCATAGTGAACAACAAATTGAATTAACTGTGTCAGCGACAGCAGCAGTGGTGTCTTTTGTCAGACAGCATCAATTGACGATGAGTAATTTGGTGCAGGCGACTTGGGGATTGTTACTATCTCGCTACAGCCAAGAAACAGATGTGGTTTTTGGTGTAACTGTGTCTGGTCGTCCGCCTGAACTTGCTGGTGTAGAGTCGATAGTGGGGTTATTTATCAATACTCTGCCAGTGCGGGTACAAATCTCCGAGCAGACTGAATTGCTGGGTTTGTTAAAAGATTTACAGGCACAACAGATTGAGTCTGAGCAATTTTCCTATAGCTCATTGGTAGAGATTCAGGGGCTGAGTGATGTTCCCAGGGGTACATCTTTGTTTGAGAGTATTGTTGTTTTTGAGAATTATCCTGTTGATGCTGATGTTCTACAAGGCAATAAAGATTTTTCCCTCTCAAATTTTAGGTGGATTGAACAAACAAATTATCCACTGACGGTTTTAGTTTCCCCTGGTGAGCAATTGTCGCTGAGGGTGATGTATGATGCTAGTCGATTTGAAGATGGAACGATTAGCCGGATGCTTGGCCATTTTAGAACAATGCTTGAGGCGATCGCTACTAATCCTCAGCAACAAATTTCCCAGTTGCCAATACTAACAAAATCTGAGCAGCAACAGCTATTAGTTGACTGGAATGATACCCAGATAGATTACCCCCAAGATAAATGTATTTATAAGTTATTTGAGGCGCAGGTAGAACTTACACCCAATGCTGTGGCGGTAGTTTTTGAGAATCAACAACTGACATATCATGAGTTAAATTGTCGTGCTAACCAGTTGGCGCATTATTTGCAGTCCTTGGGTGTAAAACCAGATGTATTAGTGGGGATATGTGTAGAACGCTCCCTAGAAAT
Source organism: Nostoc sp. (assembly GCF_036917455.1). Taxonomy (GTDB): domain Bacteria; phylum Cyanobacteriota; class Cyanobacteriia; order Cyanobacteriales; family Nostocaceae; genus Nostoc. The sequence goes on from NZ_JBALDK010000079.1 coordinate 16,224, forward strand.
GTTAATAGGAATACTAGGAATTCTCAAAGCAGGTGGCGCTTATGTACCACTTGACTCAGCGTATCCCCAAGACCGTTTGCGCTTCATGTTAGAAGATGCGGCTGTGTCAGTGCTACTTACCCAACAACAATTGGTTGAGAAATTACCTGAGCATCAGGCGCGTGTCATCTACTTAGACACCGACTGGCAACTTATTTCCCAGTTAAATCAGGATAATCTCATCCCTGGCGTGCAAGAAAATAACTTGGGTTACGTAATTTACACCTCTGGTTCTACGGGTCAACCAAAGGGTGTAGCCATGAATCAGCTTGCTCTTTGCAATCTTATATTATGGCAACTGCAAAATTCGCCCATTTCTCCTAGTGGAGTAAAAACCCTACAATTTGCTCCTGTCAGCTTTGATGTCTCCTTTCAAGAAATGTTTTCTACTTGGTGTTCTGGTGGCACATTGCTGTTGATTGGAGAGGAATTACGCCGGGAACCCTTGGCTTTATTAGGTTTACTCCAAGAACAAGCTATTGAAAGACTGTTTGTTCCTTTTGTTGCTTTACAGCAACTAGCGGAGGTAGCTGTTAGTAGTGAATTAGTGACTAGTAATTTGAGGGAAATCATTACTGCTGGGGAACAGTTACAGATTACTCCCGCCATTTCTAAATGGCTAAGTCAGCTAAGTGACTGTACTCTGCACAATCATTATGGGCCGTCGGAGAGCCATGTGATCGTCACTTTTACTCTGACTAATTCGGTGGACACTTGGTCGCTACTTCCTCCGATTGGCCGTCCCATTGCCAACACGCAAATCTACATCCTGGATAAGTATTTACAGCCTGTACCTTTGGGTATACCAGGGGAACTGCACATCGGTGGTGTTTCCTTAGCGCGAGGCTACTTGAATCGACCAGAGTTAACAGAAGAAAAATTTATCCCCAACCCCTTCGGTAGAAGCAGGGGAGCAGAGGAGCAGAGGAGCAGGGGGGGAGAACGTCTCTACAAAACAGGGGATTTAGCACGTTATCTGCCAGATGGCAATATCGAATACTTGGGACGTATCGATAGACAAGTAAAAATACGGGGATTTCGCATTGAATTGGGAGAAATAGAAGCAGTACTGAGCCAATATAAGCATATACAAGCATCTTGTGCGATCGCCCGCGAAGATACTCCTGGCGATAAACGCCTAGTTGCTTACATCGTCCCCCAACCAGAGCAGACACCCACAGTAAACGTTCTGCGGCAATTCCTCAAGTCCAAGCTACCAGAATACATGGTTCCTTCGGCAATAGTCATCTTGGAGTCTTTACCCCTAACCCCCAATGGCAAAGTAGACCGTCGCGCCCTACCTGCACCAGAGCCAAGTAGTGAATTATTAGAGAAATATGTAGCTCCACGCACCCCAATTGAAGAAATACTGGCGCTGATTTGGCAACAAGTCCTGAAAGTAGAGCTTGTAGGCAGACATGATAATTTCTTTGAACTAGGGGGACATTCTCTACTAGCAACGCAACTCATTTCCCGTGTGCGTACCAGCTTGAAAGTAGAATTACCATTGCGTTCGTTATTTGCCACACCAACTGTTGCTGAATTAGCATCATCGATTCAGCAATTACAGCAGCAAAATATAGAACTATCAGCACCACCCATATTTCCAAGGGCAGAGAATGCAGAAATACCACTGTCATTCGCGCAACAACGGTTGTGGTTTTTAGACCAGTTGGAGCCGAACAGTGCTTTATACAACATCCACTTCGGGTTGCGTTTAGCCGGAACTCTTAATGTTGCCGCGCTACAACAAAGCTTACTAGAAATTATTCATCGCCACGAAGCATTACGCACTAATTTCATTACAGTTGATGGACAAGCTGCTCAAATCATTCAAACACAACCAAATTGGACAGTTCCAGTTGTTGACTTGCAGCATTTATCGATAACAGAACAAAAAACGGCTGCACAGAAATTAGTGCAACAACAGGGGATTCAACCTTTTGACTTGGCTGAGGAAACATTAATTAGAGCGACATTAGTACTATTGTCGGAGACGGAACAGTGGTTATTAGTGTGTATGCACCATGTTGTTAGTGATGGCTGGTCAATGGGTGTGTTTGTCCAAGAGTTACAAGCGCTGTACAATGCCTTTTCTCAAGGTCAACGCTCACCCTTATTACCACTGCCGATCCAGTATGCAGATTTCGCTATTTGGCAAAAACAATGGTTGCAAGGCTCGGTACTGAACAGCCAATTGAGTTACTGGCAAGAACAATTGGCAAATGCATCTACATTTTTGCCACTACCCACAGACAGACCTAGACCTGCTGTGCAGACTTTTAATGGCGCAAATCTGGAGTTTGCCTTGTCTGCTGAACTCACTCAACAACTGACAAAACTGAGTCAGGAGCAAGGGGTGACTTTGTTTATGACTTTGTTAGCGGCGTATAATACATTACTTTACCGCTATACGGGACAAACAGATATTTTGGTGGGGACACCAATTGCTAACCGCGATCGCGCCGAAACAGAAGGTCTAATTGGCTTTTTTGTCAATACCTTGGTGATGCGAACTAACTTGGCAGAAAATCCCAGCTTTAGCGAATTACTCCCGCGCCTGAGAGAAATGGCTCTATCCGCCTATGCTCATCAAGATTTGCCCTTTGAAATGTTGGTGGAAGCATTGCAACCAGAACGAGACTTGAGCCATACACCACTGTTCCAGGTGATGTTTGTTCTCAATAATGCTCTTATGTCTGAAATAGAGTTGACTGGGTTAACTGTCAGTGAATTGCCATCAGAAAGTTCCACGGCAAAGTTTGATTTGACATTAGGAATGGAAAACACTTCCACTGGACTAGTGGGGTGGTGGGAATACAATACTGACTTGTTTGATAGCAGCACCATTGAGCGGATGACTGGTCATTTGGTGACATTGCTCTCAAGTATTGTCGCCAATCCACAACAGCGAATTGACCAATTGCCAATGTTAACAGCATCTGAGCAACAGCAGTTACTAGTTGAGTGGAATGATACTCAAGTAGACTATCCCCAAGATAAATTTATTTATCAGTTGTTTGAAGAACAGGTGCAGCGCACGCCCGATGCAGTGGCAGTGGTGTTTGAGAATCAACAATTGACGTACCACGAATTGAATTGTCAGGCTAACCAGTTGGCGCATTATTTGCGCTATTTGGGAGTGGGAGCCGACGTGCTGGTGGGGATATGTGTGGAACGCTCCTTGGAGATGGTAGTGGGATTACTTGGTATTCTCAAGGCGGGTGGGGCTTACGTACCACTTGACCCTGAGTATCCCCAAGACCGTCTGAGTTTTATGCTTGAAGACGCTCAAGTTTCCGTGCTACTGAGTCAACAGCATCTAGTTGAGAAATTACCTGAACATCAAGCGCGTGTTGTTTGCTTAGATAGCGACTGGCAAATCATTCCCCAGTCGAATCAGCACAATCCCATCACTGGTATACAAACTAGTAACTTGGCTTATGTGATTTACACTTCGGGTTCCACCGGAAAGCCTAAAGGAGCGCTAAATACGCATCTAGGGATTTGCAATCGCCTCCTGTGGATGCAGCAAGCTTATGAATTAACAGAAATAGATTGCGTTTTACAGAAAACTCCTTTCAGCTTCGATGTCTCCGTTTGGGAGTTTTTCTGGCCATTATTGACTGGAGCGCGTTTAGTTGTAGCTAAACCAGGTGGACATAAAGATAGTAATTACTTGGTCAAGCTAATACTAGAGCAACAAGTTACTACACTGCATTTTGTCCCTTCAATGCTTCAGATTTTCGTAGAAGAAGAAAGTATTAAAAATTGCAGTAGCTTGAAGCGAGTTATTTGTAGTGGCGAAGCACTGCCTTTAGAACTTCAGGAACGCTTTTTTGCTTCTTTAAAATGTCAATTACATAATCTCTACGGGCCAACAGAAGCGGCAATTGATGTCACCTTCTGGGAATGTCAACCAAAGAGCAATTTGAAGACTGTGCCTATTGGTCGCCCAATTGACAATACGCAAATCTACATACTCGACCAAAACTTACAACCAGTACCCGTGGGTGTGCCAGGAGAGTTACACATCGGTGGTACAGGATTAGCAACAGGCTACCTCAACCGCCCAGAGTTAACACAAGAAAAATTCATTCCCAACCCTTTTGAGAAGGCAGGAGGCAGTACCTCGGCTTCTCTACGAGACAGGAGGCGATCGCTCAGTAACCGGAGACAGGATCTCACTGAGCGACTTGCCTTGAGCGGAGCCGAAAGGAGCCGAAGTAGGGCAGGAGGGAGTAAATTATATAAAACCGGAGATTTGGCTCGTTATCTACCAGATGGCAATATCGAATACCTGGGACGCATCGACAACCAAGTAAAAATCCGGGGTTTCCGCATCGAATTGGGAGAAATCGAGGCAGCACTAAGCCAACATAAAGATGTGCAAACATCTGTAGTCATCGTCTGCGAAGATATCAGGAGTGACAAGCGCATAGTAGCCTACATCGTACCGGAACCACAGATAACACCGACAATCAACCAACTGCGTAGCTTCCTCAAGGAAAAGTTACCAGAATACATGGTACCAAGTAACTTTGTCACCCTAGATTCTCTACCCCTAACACCCAACGGCAAAATAGACCGTCGCGCCCTACCAGTACCAGAGACAAGTAGTAAATTATCAGATAAATACGTAGCTCCACGTACACCCATAGAAGAAATCCTGGCACAAATTTGGGTGCAAGTGCTGAAAGTAGAGCTTGTAGGCAGACATGATAACTTCTTTGAACTAGGGGGACACTCACTACTAGCAACGCAACTTATCTCCCGCATCCGCACTAATTTCCAAGTAGAATTACCATTGCGGAGCTTATTTACTGCACCAACAATTGCGGAATTAGCGCCAAACATTCAACGGTTACAGCAACAAGACTTAGAACTTTCTGCACCAGCCATATTACCAAGGGCAAACAATGCAGAACTACGCCTGTCTTATGCTCAACAGCGTTTGTGGTTTATAGACCAGTTGGAGCCGAATAGTCCATCATATAATATCCCTATTGGTTTGCGCTTAGTAGGAATTCTGAACGTTGCCGCCTTAGAACAAAGCTTAATTGAAATTATTCATCGCCACGAAGCATTACGCACCAACTTCATCACAGTAGATGGACAAGCTGCTCAAATCATCCAAACAGAAACGAATTGGTCAGTTACTGTTGTTGACTTGCAACATCTGCCAACAATTGAACAAGAAATAGCTGCACAGAAATTAGTGCAACAACAAGCAATTCAACCTTTTGACTTGTTAAATGAAGCCCTATTCAGAGCGACATTAGTGATACTGTCGGAGACAGAACAGTGGCTATTAGTGTGTATGCACCACGTTGTCAGTGATGGCTGGTCAATAAATGTGTTTGTCCAGGAGCTACAAGCACTATACAATGCCTATTCTCAAGGTGAATCATCTCTACGAGACGCTACGCGTAGCTTGCTTCCCCAGAGGGGTACACCCCTGTTGCCACTACCAATTCAGTATGCAGATTTCGCCTTATGGCAAAGGCAATGGTTACAAGGGGAAGTACTCAACAGTCAATTGAGTTACTGGAAACAACAATTGGCAAACGCGCCCACATTCTTGCCATTACCCACAGACAGACCCAGACCTGCTGTGCAGACTTTCAGTGGCGCAAATCTGGAGTTTGCCCTGTCTGTTGAACTCACTCAACAACTGACAAAACTGAGTCAGGAGCAAGGGGTGACTTTGTTTATGACCTTGTTAGCGGCATACAATACCCTGCTTTACCGCTATACGGGACAAACAGATATTTTGGTGGGGACACCAATTGCTAACCGCGATCGCACCGAAATAGAAGGGTTAATTGGCTTTTTTGTCAATACTTTGGTGATGCGGACTGAAGTTTTGGGCGATCGCACCTTTAACGAACTACTCACTCATGTTCGGGAAATGGCACTGTCCGCCTACGCTCATCAAGATTTGCCCTTTGAAATGCTGGTGGAAGCATTGCAGCCAGAACGAGACATGAGCCATACACCACTGTTCCAGGTGATGTTTGTCCTCCAGAATACTCCCATGTCTGAAATAGAGTTAACTGGGTTAACTGTCAGTTCATTGCCAATAGAAAGTTCTACCGCAAAGTTTGATTTGACCTTAATAATGGAGAATACCGCTACTGGACTAGTAGGATGGTGGGAGTATAACACTGACTTGTTTAATAGCAGCACTATTGAGCGAATGACAGGTCATTTTGTGACAATGCTTGAGGCAATTGTGGCGAATCCTCAAGAGCAGATTTCCAAATTGCCAATATTAACAGAATCTGAGCAACAGCAGTTATTGGTTGAGTGGAATGATACATGGGTGGATTATCCCCAGGATAAATGTATCCATCAATTGTTTGAAGAGCAGTGTTTGAGTACACCGGATGCAGTGGCGGTGGTGTTTGAGAATCAACAACTCACATACCACGAATTAAATTGTCGTGCTAACCAGTTAGCCCATTACTTGCGTTCGATGGGAGTAGGAGCAGATGTGCTGGTGGGGATATGTGTGGAGCGTTCTTTAGAAATGCTTGTAGGAATACTTGGGATTCTCAAGGCGGGTGGAGTTTATGTACCTCTCGACCCAGAGTATCCTGAAGAGCGTCTAAATTTTATGCTAGAAGACGCTCAAGTTTCATTGCTGTTGACTCAAGAAAAATTAGTAGAATCTCTTGTGCAACATCAGGTGCGTCTCGTTTCCTTAGACAGCAACTGGCAGAGCATATCCCTCGCAAATCAAGATAATCTCAACAGTACAGTCAGTCCTGAAAACCTATGTTATGTGATTTACACCTCTGGTTCTACAGGAAGACCCAAGGGAGTAGCAGTAACCCATCAGGCTGTAAATCGACTAGTCTTCAACACTAATTATGTACAATTATCTCCTAGCGATCGCGTTGCTCAAGCGGCAAATATTGCCTTTGATGCTGCGACCTTTGAAATTTGGGGAGCATTGCTTCACGGAGCCAAGCTAGTCATCATCAATAAATCTGTATTGCTCACCCCGAAAGAATTTGCTGCAAATATGCGCTACCACGAGGTTAGTGTCTTATTCTTAACCACAGCTTTATTCAATCAGTTAGCCAATTTTGTACCGCAAGCGTTTAGTTCTTTAAGATATCTACTATTTGGTGGTGAAGCGGTTGACCCCAGATGGGTGCAAGAGGTACTCGAAAAAGGCGCTCCACAGCAATTGCTTCATGTCTATGGGCCAACAGAAAATACCACCTTTTCTTCTTGGTATTTAGTAGAAAACTTACCAACCACAGCCACAACTGTCCCTATCGGTCGCCCAATTTCCAATACACAAATCTACATATTTGACCAAAACTTACAACCAGTACCTGTGGGTGTACCAGGAGAGTTATATATCGGCGGTGTAGGATTAGCACAAGGCTACTTCAACGCAAAAGAGTTAACACAAGAAAAATTTATCCCAAACCCCTTCAGTGGAAGGAGAGGAGGAGAACGCTTATATAAAACTGGGGACTTAGCCCGTTATCTGCCAGATGGTAATATCGAATATTTAGTACGCATCGATAACCAAGTAAAAATCCGGGGATTCCGCATCGAATTAGGAGAAATTGAAGCAGTACTGAGCCAACATGAAGATGTGCAAGTATGTTGCGTCATTGCCCGCGAAGATATCAGGGGTGATAAGCGCCTAGTTGCCTATATCGTACCGCAGCCACAGATGACACCCAAAATCAGCGTTCTGCGTAGCTTCCTGAAAGAAAAGCTATCAGAATACATGATACCAAGCGCCTTCGTCATACTGGAGTCCCTACCCCTTACCCCCAACGGCAAAATAGACCGTCGCGCCCTACCAGTACCAGAGACAAGTAGTGAATTATCAGAAAAATATGTCGCCCCACGCAGCCCCATCGAAGAAATTCTGTCACTGATTTGGACACAAGTCCTGAAAGTAGAGCTTGTAGGCAGACATGATAACTTTTTTGAACTAGGAGGACACTCACTACTAGCAACGCAACTCATTTCCCGCATCCGCACTAACTTCCAAGTAGAAATCCCCTTGCGAAGCTTATTTGCTGCACCAACAATTGCCCAATTAGCGTTAAACATCCAAAGGTTACAGCAACAAGACTTAGAACTTTCAGCACCACCCATATTGTCAAGAGCAGAAAATGCAGAGATACCACTGTCTTATGCTCAACAGCGTTTGTGGTTTTTAGACCAGTTGGAGCTGAACAGTGCCTTATACAATATCCCCATCGGGTTGCGTTTAGTGGGAACTCTTGAAGTTACAGCCTTAGAACAAAGCTTAATTGAAATTATTCATCGCCACGAAGCATTACGCACTAACTTCATCACAGTAGATGGACAAGCTGCTCAAATCATTCAAACACCACCAAATTGGACAGTAAAAGTAGTTGACTTGCAGCATTTATCGACAACCGAAATTGAACTAGCTGCACAGCAACTAGTTCAACAACAAGCAATTCAACCTTTTGACTTGGCTGAGGAAGCCCTATTCAGAGCGACATTACTGGTGCTGTCACAGACAGAACAATGGTTATTAGTGTGTATGCACCACGTTGTCAGTGATGGTTGGTCAATCGGTGTGTTTGTCCAGGAGTTACAAGCGCTGTACAATGCTTATTCTCAAGGTCAACCGTCACCCTTGTTACCACTACCAATCCAGTATGCAGATTTCGCTATTTGGCAAAAGCAATGGTTGCAAGGCTCGGTACTGAACAGCCAATTGAGTTACTGGCAAGAACAATTGGCAAATGCACCCACATTCTTACCATTACCCACCCTGAGACCCAGACCTGCTGTGCAGACTTTCAATGGCGCAAATCTAGAGTTTGCTCTGTCTGTTAAGTTAACTCAACAACTGACAAAACTAAGTCAGGAGCAAGGGGTGACTTTGTTTATGACCTTGTTAGCGGCATACAATACATTACTTTACCGCTATACGGGACAAACAGATATTTTAGTGGGGACACCAATTGCTAACCGCGATCGCACCGAGCTAGAAGGATTAATTGGCTTTTTTGTCAATACTTTAGTGATGCGGACTGATTTGTCTGAAAATCCCAGCTTTAACGAATTACTCCCGCGCCTGAGAGAAATGGCTCTATCCGCCTATGCTCATCAAGATTTGCCCTTTGAAATGCTGGTAGAAACTTTGCAACCAGAACGAGACATGAGTCATACACCACTGTTTCAGGTAATGTTTGTTCTTCAGAATACTCCCATGTCTGAAATAGAGTTGACTGGGTTAACTGTTAGTTCCTTACCAATAGAAAGTTCCACGGCAAAGTTTGATCTTACCTTATCAATGGAAAACACTCCCACTGGACTAGTGGGAGTGTGGGAATACAACACTAATTTGTTTGATAGCTGCACCATTGAGCGGATGACAGGTAATTTTGTGACTCTACTTGAGGGAATTGTGGCGAATCCCAGCGAGCGGATTTCGCAATTGCCAATGTTAACAGCATCTGAGCAGCAACAGTTATTAGTTGAGTGGAATGATACTCAAGCAGATTATCCAATAGATAAATGTATCCATCAGTTATTTGAGGAGCAGGTTGAGCGTACACCAGATGCGATCGCAGTGGTGTTTGAAAATCAGCAATTGACCTACCATGAGTTGAATTGTCGTGCAAACCAGTTGGCGCATTACTTGCAGTCTTTGGGTGTGGGAGCAGATGTGCTGGTGGGGATTTCTGTGGAGCGTTCCTTAGAGATGGTGGTGGGATTACTTGGTATTCTTAAAGCAGGTGGAGCTTACGTACCACTCGATCCAGAATATCCCCAAGACCGTTTGAGCTTAATGCTCGAAGATGCTCAAGTTTCTGTGCTGCTTACCCAACAGCATCTAGTCGATCGACTACCTCAGTATCAGGCAAAATTGGTTTGCTTAGATGAAGTCTGGTCAGAAATTCTACAAAACAAACAGGATAATCCTACTAAGATGGTGACTGCTGCTCATCTAGCTAACGTAATTTACACATCCGGCTCCACAGGTAAACCCAAAGGGGTAATGGTTGAGCATAGGGGATTGTACAATCAAGCTCAAGCTCAGATTCAGCCTTTTGGCTTGAATGCTGATAGTCGCGTACTCCAGTTTGCCTCCCTGAATTTTGATGCTTCTATCTGGGAAATCCTCATGGCTTTTGGGGCAGGAGCCACACTTTATCTAGGAACAAAAGACTCTCTACTACCGGGTACGCCGTTAATTCAGAAATTAGGCGATGATGGGATTACCCATATTACCCTACCACCATCAGCACTGGCAGTCCTACCAATAGAAGAACTCCCAGTATTGCAAACACTGATTGTCGGTGGAGAAGCCTGTGCTATTGAACTGATGCGGCAATGGTGTGTGGGGAGAAATTTCATCAACGCCTACGGGCCGACAGAAGCGAGTATTTGTGTAGCGATCGCCAAATGCAATCCTAACGACCAAAAAATGTTGATCGGTCGCCCAATTTCTAATACTCAGATATACATACTCGACCAAAATTTACAACCAGTACCAGTGGGTGTTTCAGGAGAGTTACACGTTGGTGGTGCAGGATTAGCACGCGGTTATCTCAACCGACCAGAATTAACACAAGAAAAATTCATCCCCAACCCCTTTGGTCGAAGCAAGGGAGCAGGGGAGCGTCTATACAAAACTGGTGACTTAGCGCGTTATCTACCAGATGGAAACATAGAATACCTGGGGCGCATCGACAATCAGATAAAAATCCGAGGTTTCCGAATTGAGTTAGGGGAAATTGAGGCAATACTGAGTCAGCATCCAGGAGTTAGAGAAAATACGGTAGTGGCGAGAGAAGATATTCCAGGAGAGAAACGCTTAGTAGCTTATTTTGTGCCGCAGTTGGAGCAAACACCAACCATCAATGAGTTACGTATTTTCTTGAAAGAAAAATTACCACAATACATGGTGCCCTCTGCTTTTGTCAGGTTAGAGTTTTTACCTTTAACTCCCAATGGTAAGGTAGACCGCAAAGCCTTACCTATTCCTGATTCCCATAATACCCAGGCAGTGAGTTTTGTGGCACCACGTACCTCTGTAGAGAAGGTATTGGCAGATATTTGGGCTAATGTACTGCATCTAAAGCAGGTGGGTGTTCTGGATAATTTCTTTGAGTTAGGAGGTCATTCACTCTCCACAATTCGGGTGATGTCCCAGGTAAATGAGACTTTCCAGATTAAGTTACCCTTGCGCCACCTATTTACTGCGCCAACTGTCGCTGAACTTGCTCAGACTATTGAGTTTACCTCTAGGGCAGACTCTACTGTGACTGCAAATAAAATTACTACCGTAGATTTACAAGCTGAAGTTGTCCTAGACCAGACAATTAACCCTGGGAACCTACTTTATCAACCTGTAAGTGAACCTTCGGCTATTTTCCTAACAGGTGCAACAGGCTTTGTAGGTGCTTTTTTGCTGGCTGAATTATTACAACAAACTCAAGCAGATATCTATTGTCTGGTGCGTGCTGCAAATTTTACCGCAGGTAAACAACGGCTCCAAGAAACCCTGAAATCTTATTTACTTTGGGAGGCATCTTTTAACTCGCGGATTATTCCAGTATTAGGAGATTTATCTCAACCGCTTCTTGGTCTTTCAGATGAACAGTTTCACTTCATGGCTAGAAAAATTGACTTGATTTACCATAATGGTGCTTTGGTGAATCATGTTTATCCATACGCTTTGTTAAAAGCAGCAAATATTCGGGGAACTGAGGAGGTCTTAAGATTAGCTAGTCAAATCAAAATCAAGCCTGTGCATTTCATTTCCACTGTTAGCGTTTTTGCCTCAGATGAGTATTTCAAATTAGAGGTTGTTCAAGAAAATGATCCTCTGGAATCCTGTCAAGGACTTCCGGGAGGCTATGCCCAAAGTAAATGGGTTGCAGAAAAGATGGTAATGATGGCACGCGATCGCGGTTTGCCTTGCAGTATCTATAGGCTTGGTAGAATAACATGGCACAGTCAAACCGGCGTTTGGAATTTAAATGATATGTTTTACAGATTCATCAAAAGCTGCATTCAACTAAAAAGTGCGCCAGAGATGAACAGCATGGTAGAAATTACACCTGTAGACTATCTCACCAAAGCTTTAATCCACCTGTCGCAGCAGCCAGAATCTTTGGGCAAAGCCTTTCATTTAATTAATTCCGATTCTACTCCTTGGAGTCAATTTATTAACTGCATCCGCTCTTTGGGCTACCCACTGCAACAGCTTTCCTATGAAGATTGGCAAGCTGAACTACTTCGCAGTACCCAAATTTCTGCTGACAATGCTTTGTATTCAGTTGTATCGCTGGCTGGAGACAATACATCTTCAGAGTCCAATGCAACATCTAGCTTAAAATTTGATTGCCAAAATACCCTTGATGGACTTGCAAATACCGCTATTCGCTGGCCGGAAGTAGATGAAAAACTACTCCAAGCTTTCTTTGCCAAATACAGCGATCGCACACCCAAGTCATTTTACAAGCATTAGGCAAGGAATTTGCCACGCACAACGAACACTACCTTGATATGGTAACGGCGTTGAGTAGCGCCGGGACTGGGTTTATATTTCTGTAAATCAAAGCGATGATTGATTCTGGAGTTCAGATGGGTTTAACTCGGATACAAGCCCAAGAACTAACATTGCACGCGATCGCTGGTAGTGTAAAACTAATATTTCAGACTCATGAACATCCAGCAGTCTTACGAAACAAAGTCACGAGTCCTGGAGAAATAACGGCAGTTGGTCTTTACGAGTTAGAAAAAGGTAGTATGAGGACTGTTATCTCTAATGCAGTGCTTACTGCTTTGAACCACACTCAACAATTAGGTCAGATGAGTTGAAAAATTAATAGGAAGTGGGATTTATATTAGTAATTATTACTAGTTATTCAACACGAAAAAGTATTCAATATCATTCTAAAAAAAGTCAATTTATTTCTAAAATATGCCAACCCAAGTTATTCAAGCTCAACCTTCAACAAATGCTTTTTCAGGTTTTATTCAATTTTGGAAAGACGTAAAAGCGGTTGCCCAACCTTACTGGTATCCAAACGATTCAGGAGACAGAGCATTCTCAGACGTAATTCGCTCATGGGGAATGCTCTTTCTTTTGGTCTTACTAATAATTGCACTTGTAAGTGCAAATCTTTTTAATAGCTTTATTACTCGCTATTTACTAGATATCATAATTGAAGAGAAGAATCCTTCTAAGTTTTCTGATACTTTAGTGCTTTTCGGTTTAGCTTTGGTATTAGTAACCCTCTTATCAGGGTTCTCAAAACTTCTGAGAAAAAAAATTGCTCTAGATTGGTATCAATGGCTAAATAATAAGATTTTATCAAAATATTTAAACAGTCGAGCTTATTACAAAATTAACTTTCAATCTAATATTGATAATCCAGATCAACGTTTATCTCAAGAAATCGAACCCATTGCTAGCAATGCTTTAAGTCTTTCAGCTAATCTACTGGAAAAAATCCTGGAGATGGCAGGTTTTTTGATAATTCTTTGGTCAATCTCTCAGTCTGTTGCGCTGATTTTAGTTACTTATACGGTTATAGGCAATTTGATTGCTGTTTTCTTGACCCAAGAATTAAATAAAATTAATCGAGAAGAACTAGAGGCAAAAGCTGACTATACCTATTGTCTGACTCATTTACGCACTCATGCTGAATCAGTAGCGTTCTTTCGAGGAGAGAAGCAAGAATCAAATATTATTGACCGCAGATTTAGTAATTTGATAAAAAATGCTAAACGCAAAATTGATTGGGAGAAAAACAATGAGATTTTTAATAGAGGTTATCAGGCTGTAATTCAAATATTTCCATATATAGTATTTGGTCCTTTACAGATTAAAGGTGAAATTGATTTTGGAGAAATTAGCCAAGCGTCTATATGTTGCTATTTTTTTGCTAATGCTTTAGGAGATTTAATCAATGAATTTGGGAACTCTGGGAGATTTTCTAGCTATGTTGAGAGATTATCTGAGTTTTCAGATGCTTTAAAATCAGTAACTAAACAACCGGAAAATGTCAGTACTATTAAAACAGTAGAAGAAAATCATCTTGCTTTTGAGAGTGTCACTTTACAAACGCCCAACTATGAGCAGGTAATTGTTGAAAATTTATCACTATCTGTTCAACCAGGAGAAGGTTTATTGATTGTTGGGCCGAGTGGTCGAGGTAAAAGTTCTCTCTTGAGAGCGATCGCCGGTTTGTGGAATGCGGGGACTGGTCGTCTGGTGCGACCTCCATTAGAAGAAGTTTTATTTTTACCTCAACGCCCTTATATAATCTTGGGGACTTTGCGTGAACAGTTGCTTTATCCTAATACAAATCGTCAAATAACCGATGCAGAACTCAAAGACTTTTTACAACAAGTTAATCTGCAAAACTTACTAAGTCGAGTTGATGGCTTCGATACAGAAGTTCCTTGGGAAAACATATTATCAGTGGGGGAACAACAACGCCTTGCCTTTGCACGACTGCTAGTTACTCGTCCTAGCTTTACTATATTAGATGAAGCAACTAGTGCTTTGGATTTGAAGAATGAAGGAAGTCTATATCAACAGTTGCAAGAGACGAAAACAACGTTTATTAGTGTTGGGCATAGGGAAAGTCTATTTGATTATCATCAATGGGTTTTAGAACTTTCACAAGATTCTAGTTGGCAACTTGTGACCGTGCAAGATTATCGAAATAAAAATACAAGCATTACTAAAACTACCGGAAATACTCAACTCAAAATAGATAGTTTTTTGAAAGATAAATTCCAAACCAAATTAGAGAACAGTATAGGCGAAGGGCTTTCCCATAAGGAAATGAATGCACTAACATCCTATTCCCTTAGCACTATTAGAAGTAAGGCAAGCAAAGGAGAGTCTATCACTACTAATGACGGCTTTATCTATCGCTATAACAAAGACCCTAAAGTATTGAAATGGGTTATGGATTAGCCCTCACTCATACTTTTTAGAACTCCCAACTAAAGGGTAAGAAAGCCGAAACAGCCCAAACCACATAAGGGACTTCCAACTAAAAAAATATCCCATCGCTTTGGCGAGCAGGGGAGGCAGGGGGCGCAGGGGAAGCAGGGGAGGAAGAATCTAATTGATCATCTTCGCTCCAAAATTGAATAATTTAATTTCTGGAAGTCCCTAAAACGAAGTTGCAGCCATTATCCAACAGCACGAATTGTCCTGGGAACATTGCACAACTTTAGCTCAGTTATATCATGTTCGGTAAATCACTTACGATTAAGCTCCGATTTTAATCCACCAGTGAAAACCCGTTAACCCTTGAATCATATCTTGCTGTTGAAGTAAAGATTGACAGCATTGTTCAACCGTTTTATTTTATCGATAACGGCAGATTAAGTATTTAAACGGTAATAATTGTTCAATCGAATTATTTGTCTACAACTTGTCCTGTAGGTGAATATGTAAATCTACAAGAGTTTTTATGGCTAGAAGTAAGATTGGACGCAGATTTAAGAGGCGATCGCATTTTCCCAGAATCTGTTCTTTTCCTAATTGCCGTAGATTTCCTAACTCCTATGTGCTTCAACTAGCAGCAAACTCAGTATGTGTAGGGTGTGTTACGGCTTCTGTGTATATTCAAAAATCAAATATGAGTCCTATAGCAGTATCACTGGTGTTTTGAACTGGTTACATTCTGTAAAGTTGAAATAGAGTGCGATCGCCATTGAATCTTGTAGCAAATAATTCCAAATCTTTACGATCGCCATCGTTTTCTCAGCCACCAAACCATAAAACTAACAATGATTCCAACTATTAGACTGAAACTGAAAGGATGTTCTTTGCAAAAGGGCTGAACTTGCTTAAAAATCTCTTTACAATCTTTTACGGGTTCTTTTATCAGAGATACAGTTGCTATACCAGCACCCACAACAGCTACAAGCTCTTGGAAGTTATGCTCTCGTTCTGCTTTCTCGACTTCTATGCGACTACGAGTAGCGTTAATTGTATCTTCTAAAAGTTGCAAGCCAAGCTGCATATTTTCGATATCTTTGGTAATTTGTGGTATATATTTTTTGTTGGCTAGTCCGCTAAATTTCTCTAAAAAATCCAACTGATTATTTTGACCTGCTTTTTCTTTAATCAAAGCCAAGCGAAGTTGATAATTAGATAAATTAATTTCAATAATTTGTTTTTGAAAAGAGAGGTTGAGTAAGTCAATTGTATATTGCTGGAGAATATTATCAATATTATTTAATATCTGGCGCGAAGTTGTAATATTCTGCTTTTTTTGCTGAGAATTACTTTGATTGGTAATTTTTCTATTTGCTTCAATCTGTTTATAATGATTCAGCAGAGATTCTTTGATTAAACGACTTTGCCGATAAGCCCACGAAATCTTACTTCGATAACAAAATAATCCCATCCAATCTTTATAAAATTCCGCAGCTTGTTCTGCACTCTCTCGATTAGTATAAATAGCAATAATCACATGATGTCCGTGACTATTTAGAGCATTGGTTGCTTTCTCTAGGCTGTAATTTGTATTTTCTGAACGCCATATTTCAAAAACTTTCCCGTCTAAAAAAGTACCTTGTTCTGGTTGCCAATAAGTATCTTGAAATAAAGCATAATAGCAATTTTTGGCAATATCCTCATGGTTATCAGACGATTTTTCTGGTAGCCAACCAGAAAGCAACCAGGTTTTTCCAATTGTTACTAGTTCTTTATTTAGTTTTTGTTCAATTTCAGTTTTTAAGATTGCAAAAGACTTAGCTGGTTGACTTTCGGTTTGATTATTAATAGAACAATCAATTTGTAAGCCATAAGTGTCATTTAATCTCACAGCATAATAATATCCTTCTAAAGTTTTATTGTGGGAAGTAAAGTTAATTTGAGTAGGATGGGTAATCTCTAAATACTCGGTTTCAATGTCAAAATCGTTAAATTGAGTATCAGAGGGTAATTGAGCTAAAAAAGCTGCTTTGTTTTTTTCTGTTTCTGCATCAGTTGTGTTTAAAGAACTTTTTAAAGTATATAAAAATAAATCGACTGTAGGATAGATTAAATCGCTCATTACAAGGTAAAAACTAATTTGATTGATTGGATTGAGATAAAAGTTGTTTCCATTTTCCTAAAAATGTGGCTTTTTTAACTGTCTCTTCTGGTTTTTCAGAACTACCAACAATCACTACAACATTATTGAGTTGGCTTTCGTAGCCTGTAGCTTCATCTTTGGGTTTAAAGCCTCTAGTTATTGGAGCCTTGTCACGAGAAACGAGTTTACTAATTTCAGCTTCAGTTGGGAGTAAATTATGAGGAATTTCTTCTATATTCTCCAATTGAGACTGATAAAATTGATAAGACTGACTTAATTCAGAATTAGCAGCAATTATATCTAATAAACGTTCTTTGATATGGACTTCCCAAGCTTTAGGTTGGGTTTCTAATTGCTTGGCAACTTCTTTTAAATTTTGTTTATGTTGTTCTCCGAGGGCAGTTTTTAAGTCTTGAAATGCCAAGAGAAAAGCGACGATAGTATTGTCAGGCTTTGTCTTCATAGGTTTTTATACCAAATTTAACTTACTACGACTAGTATAAACATAATTTAAGTGAGATGATTACAGCAGATATTTAATGCTTAGTTTTAATTTTTCTATGCATAAAGAATAATTGGCACACTAAAACGCTCTTTATTATACTTTTCGTTGCGTAAATTAATATAGCTAATTGCACAGTTTTCTAGTTATTTTCCGTAAAGACTAAAGAATGCTGTGAATTAGGTATTAAAGCTAGAGACAGATTTTGCCTACAGTTCAATAAAAAGTTCTAATGGTTAGTCAGGTAATAAAAATGGCATCGGAATGGGCGGCTATTGTTATTGGAATTAATTATTACCCAGAGTACACCACTCTAAAGCCGCTAACAGCAGCAGCAGAAGATGCTGAGAAAATTGCCGAACAATTAGAACAATCCGGTTATAGACCTTTTCGCGCTCAGTGTTTACCTAAAACTTTAAACCAGAAGGGAGAAAGTAAAATCGATCGCCAAGGGGCGGTAAAGGTGCAAGAATTACAAGAGGCGATCGCTAATCTTTTCAATCCTCCTCCTCCTAACCCCATCCCAGAAACAGCCTTATTCTTCTTTTCAGGACATGGGTGGTGCAAAACGGTGGCGGGCAAAGAAGAAGTATTTCTAGCTACCAGTGATGTTCTACCTGATGCAGATATCTATGGTATACCCTTAAGTTGGTTGGGAGAGCAGTTGCAAACAAGTCAGGCTAAACGAATCGTTGTTTGGCTAGATTGCTGCTATAGCGGTGAATTGTTAAAATTTATTCCCACAGATAAAGACTACTGTTTAATTACTGCAACCCGTTCCTATGAAACTGGAGTCGAAATTCCCCACACGCAGGGGTTGTTAACGGAGGCGTTACTCGCAGGATTAAACCCGGAAAATGACGTAGACGGGATCATTAATAGCCACAAATTGGCAGATTTAATTATCAGCCGAATGCCGAATACAGTCCAGCGTCCGTTAATTGCCAATTCTCCACGAGCAATTTTGCTGACTACTAAGTTTTCTCAAAAAAGCTTTCAGGATAAGTGTCCTTATCGTTCCCTGTCGTATTTTACCGAAACAAAGGAAGATGCTGAGGTTTTTTATGGGCGGAGGGCGCTAACTCAGGAGTTGATTCAACAGGTAAGAGAAAAGCATCGCCTAATTGCTGTATTAGGAGCTTCCGGTAGTGGAAAATCATCTATGTTACGGGCTGGGTTACTCTACCAGCTAAAGTTAGGGCAAGATATTCCAGGGAGCGATCGCTGGACTTATATTACTCCGTTTACGCCTAAAGAATCTCCTGTTAACAGTTTACAGGAGGCTTTGGCACACTCCTTGCCTAATCTTTCCCGTACCCCCTTGCCAAGCTCCGGTGTACACACAAGTCAAATTACCCCCCTTAATCCCCCCTTGGAAAGCTATCCATTATAAACATCTTTCTTAATACAAAATTTGACAAAAGTCAGCAGTTATGGGGAGGAGGATGAAGGAAAAAAAT
>NZ_JBALDK010000080.1:0-11928 GCF_036917455.1 Nostoc sp.
GCAAAAACAAAACTAGTAACTTAAAAATTAAATATTATTATTTTGTTGTTTTTTGTAATGAGTTAAATTATAAATATCTATTTTTTATATTAAAGCGTAGGTAATAACCTTAAATAGTCTTAATTTAAAATATCATTAGTTATACATAATTAATAAACAATATACGATATCGTAAACAGCAGATTGAAAGTTTAATAGTGAGATTAAGAGCGTGAAGTATTTCTTTCTATCTGAGGGATGGACAGTTGCAAGAGTCTGGGCATCTGATGGACTCTGGCAAGTAACTGCATGGCGACGGCAACCAGATATTCAGCGAATGAATGTTTGTTTAGTGGAAGAAAACGAATTGCTATGGCTTTATCGAGTTGAAGAAGCCATTTTAACCGTAGAAGTGAAACCTACAATACCAGACACAGCCGGTACTACCATAGGTCAAGTAGTACTTAAGCGTCTGATGAGTGCCGAACAAGTAATCGAACGTTTAGACACAGCTGAGGCAAAGTGTCAACTACAAAATATCCAGTTGGTGGTTCAGTAAAATAGACATGGGGCATAGGGGTAATACTTAACTGCTATTTCTCCTTTGTCTCTCATAAAGAAAAGATAAGTAAATCTAATCCCCAACAGGGATTGGTAGCGAAAAAACTTTGTGATGCTACGCGATCGCATCAATTTACACGCTTGCAAACAATTCCATCAATAGTTACACTTTTTAAAACATTCTCATTTTTTGCTTGGCGGTGGCTACCCTACAAGGTAAACCTCCCGAAGCGAGTAAGCATTGCCTCATCTCCCACGCTGTCTGACTTATAAGACTAACTGTGGTAGTACTCTGGCTCTGGCAATAACAAAAAACAAGAGAGAGTTTTCTGAGTGGCGAATTTCGTTCCTTAGAATCTCAGTAAGAAAATTGCTTTGTAAACTAACTCATCGAGGAGGAGCGTAGTCGATGGGACTACCCTGGTACCGAGTACATACAGTCGTTCTGAATGATCCAGGGCGGCTGATTTCTGTACACTTAATGCACACAGCCTTAGTAGCAGGCTGGGCTGGTTCGATGGCACTCTACGAACTAGCTGTTTTTGACCCTAGCGATCCAGTTCTCAACCCGATGTGGCGACAAGGGATGTTCGTCCTCCCCTTCATGTCACGTTTGGGCGTTACTCAGTCTTGGGGTGGTTGGAACGTTACTGGTGGTCCAGCAACCGATCCTGGCTTCTGGTCATTTGAAGGCGTTGCTGCGGCTCACATTGTTCTTTCCGGTCTTTTGTTCCTAGCCGCCGTATGGCACTGGGTTTACTGGGATTTGGAACTCTTTAGAGATCCCCGCACTGGTGAACCTGCCCTCGACTTGCCAAAAATGTTTGGCATTCACCTGTTCTTATCTGGTTTACTTTGTTTTGGCTTTGGTGCTTTTCACGTCACCGGATTATTTGGGCCGGGGATATGGGTTTCTGATGCTTATGGTATAACTGGGGCTGCCCAGGGAGTAGCACCAGAATGGGGCCCAGATGGTTTTAACCCATATAACCCTGGTGGCATTGCGGCTCACCACATTGCTGCTGGTGTTGTTGGTATTATTGCAGGCTTATTCCACCTCACAGTTAGACCCCCCGAACGGCTCTACAAAGCCCTACGGATGGGGAACATTGAAACAGTACTTTCTAGCAGTATTGCAGCAGTCTTCTTTGCTGCTTTCGTAGTTGCTGGTACTATGTGGTATGGTAACGCCGCCACTCCCATCGAATTGTTTGGCCCTACACGCTATCAATGGGATCAAAACTACTTCCGTCAAGAAATTCAGCGCCGCGTTCAAACTACCGTTGCTCAAGGTGCAACCCTTGACCAAGCTTGGTCGCAGATTCCCGAAAAATTGGCTTTCTATGATTACGTCGGTAATAGCCCCGCTAAAGGCGGTCTATTCCGTACAGGGCCAATGGTGAAGGGTGATGGTATTGCCCAATCTTGGCAAGGTCACGCCGTATTCAAAGATTCTGAAGGACGGGAATTGACCGTGCGTCGTCTCCCCAACTTCTTTGAAACCTTCCCTGTGATTTTGACCGATGCTGATGGAGTTGTCCGTGCTGACATCCCCTTCCGTCGGGCAGAATCTAAGTATAGCTTCGAGCAATCTGGTGTCACCGCCAGCTTCTATGGTGGCAATCTGAATGGTAAAACCTTTACAGAACCAGCTGATGTGAAGAAGTATGCCCGTAAAGCTCAAGGTGGTGAAATCTTTGAATTTGACCGCGAAACCTTGAACTCTGATGGTGTATTCCGCACCAGTCCTAGAGGTTGGTTTACCTTTGGACACGCCGTATTTGCTCTGCTGTTCTTCTTTGGTCATCTATGGCATGGCGCTCGGACAATCTACCGAGATGTGTTTGCCGGTGTTGACGCGGATCTTGAAGAGCAAGTTGAGTGGGGTCTGTTCCAGAAAGTGGGTGACAAGTCAACCCGCAGAAAGGAAGCCCTCTAAAGGACTGGAGACTGGGGACTGGGGATTGGGCACTAGGAAAAAGTTTTCCCAATCCCTAATACCCAGTACCAATCCCTAATCCCTCATTACTAGCTGGATAGGCAGCAACTAATAATATGGAAAGCGTTGCGTACATCTTGATTTTTACTCTGTGTATAGGTACTCTCTTTTTTGCGATCGCATTTCGCGAACCCCCTCGCTTTGAGAAACCAAAAGATAAGTAGAGCCTATTTACCAGACCTTTAACTTGATTTAAAGAAGTTAGTATCCGTTGCCACTAGATTTAGTAGCAACGGATATTATTGTTTTTGTCCTTTATCTTGTTTCTCATTATTGACCAATAACCAATGACCAATGACTAATTATTATGATATAATTTCCAATCTTGGGAGTAGATATGTGTTAATACTAGCTTTTCTGCGCTAGGATGAAAAAGGATGTTTTGTGTAAGTTGCCATAGAACTGCTTGCATAGTACATTACGCCTGTCACACAACCTTTACGGAGACTAGAACCAGGAACAAATAAGCATGGTCAATCAGAATTTAACCGCTACAGAAATTGGATTCACTCACGAAGATTTCGCTGCTCTACTTGACAAATACGATTATCATTTTAGCCCTGGTGATGTTGTACCAGGAACCGTCTTCAGTATAGAGCCGCGCGGCGCTCTGATTGACATTGGTGCTAAAACCGCAGCATATATACCTATACAAGAAATGTCTATTAACCGGGTGGATAGCCCGGAAGAAGTCTTACAGTCAAACGAAACCCGAGAATTTTTCATCCTTACCGATGAAAATGAAGATGGGCAATTAACCCTTTCCATTCGCCGTATTGAATATATGCGGGCTTGGGAGCGCGTGCGACAATTGCAAGCAGAAGATGCCACTGTCCGTTCTGGCGTATTTGCAACCAATCGCGGTGGTGCATTGGTACGCATTGAAGGATTACGTGGCTTTATCCCTGGTTCTCATATCAGTACTCGCAAACCTAAAGAAGAATTGGTAGGCGAGGATTTGCCATTGAAATTCCTAGAAGTTGATGAAGAACGTAACCGCTTAGTTCTGTCTCATCGTCGAGCGCTGGTTGAGCGGAAGATGAACCGCCTAGAAGTCGGCGAAGTAGTAATAGGTACTGTTCGTGGCATCAAACCCTACGGTGCTTTCATCGACATCGGCGGCGTGAGTGGTCTACTACACATTTCTGAGATTTCCCACGAACATATTGATACACCCCATAGCGTGTTCAATGTCAATGATGAAGTGAAAGTTATGATCATTGACTTGGATGCAGAAAGGGGTCGGATTTCCCTATCTACCAAGCAGCTAGAACCCGAACCCGGCGACATGATTAAAAACCGGGATTTGGTTTATGATAAAGCAGAAGAAATGGCTGCTAAGTATCGCGAACAACTGCTAGCCAAGCAACAAGGTGCTACTGCTGCGGCGGCTGTAGCAGAAGAAGATATTCCACCAGCAACAGAACTTGAAGACGAGATTCTACCAGCAGCAGAACTTGAAGACGAGATTCCACCAGCAGCAGAACTTGAGGAAGTAACTCCAGTAGTTGCGGAAATTGAAGAAGAGATTCCAGCAGCAACGGAAACTGAAGAACAAATTCCAGCAGCTATTGAAGAATAATAGATTTTATAGTTTTACTTGTTTTTAAGTAAGAGTATTAAATAATTATATAAAGAGGGTTTTTCCCTCTTTTTTTATGTGGAAATTGGGAAGAGACGCGAAAAATCTTTGTCTGTACAAGGGTTAGCAATAAAAACTCATAATTATTAATTAAATAAGTGGGGTGAAATTATTGTGGTAACTATTAAATGTAGAAATATCACTTTTGATAATATCCAGGCAATTGTGTTTGACAAAAACGGTACTTTAGAAGATTCTGAAACGTATTTGCGATCGCTAGCGCAAAAAGCAACAAGATTAATAGATGCCCAAATCCCTGGAACTGGGGAACCCCTGTTAATGGCATTTGGTATCAATGGTAATCTTCTAGATCCGGCGGGTTTGATATCGGTAGCGAGTCGCCGCGAAACAGAAGTTGCAGCTGCGGCATATATTGCCGAGACAGGAAAAGGATGGTTTGAATGCTTAAAAATTGCCCGTCAAGCAATGGAAGAAGCGGAGAAATATATCGAACAAACTCCTTCACCGCTATTTGTAGGTAGCTTAGAATTGTTGAAATATTTACGGAAAGCAGGTTTAAAACTCGGTATCCTCTCAGCTGCAACAACCGATGAAGTAAATAAGTTTGTAGCACATTACCAATTAAATGATTATATCCAATTGGAAATGGGAGTAGATGAGGGGCCGAGTAAACCAGATCCAGTGCTATTTTTGCAAGCTTGCCAAGCTTTGGGAGTTGAACCAGGCGCTACTTTGATGGTGGGTGATGCAGTTGGTGATATGCAAATGGCACGTAATGCTAAAGCCGCAGGTTGTATTGGTATCACTTGGGTGGGTAAGTCAGATAATGTCCGAGGTGCGGATGTGGTGATTAATCAACTTGATGAAATTCAGATTTTAGAAGATTAGCAACCTTAGAGATTGTTTGAAAAGTGTTATGTTGTGATTTTAATCGAATTATTACCCCCCTTAATCCCCCCTTAGAAATGGGGGAAATAAGAAAATCCGGTTCCCTCCCCTTTATAAGGGGAGGGTTAGGGTGGGGTAAAAAATATTTGATACAACATTGGTTTACTATAATTACACTACTGCTGCTGAAATTACACCCTTTATTTCTAACGCAGCCGCAACCCGTAAAATTAACGCTTCATTATATGGTGCTGCGATCAATTGTACGCCCAATGGTAAATCATTTTGACGCTGGATTGGTACTGATAAAACGGGTAAACCAATGAAAGATAATGGTTGAGTAAATAGCCCTAAATGAGGACGGACAAGAATTTCTTCACCATCCAAAACCATAGTTTGTTGACCGATTAGCGGTGCAGAAATTGGTGTCGTTGGGGCAAGAATCACATTCACATTTTGAAACACTTCTCGAATGCGATCGCGATACCATCTTCTAAACCTTTGTGCTTGAAGATACCAGCTACTAGGAATTAACGCCCCAGCCAAAAAGCGATCGCGTGTTGCTGGATCAAAATCTTGGGGACGCGATCGTAAATTTTCCAAATGTAGATTTGCGCCCTCGTTAGCTGTAATCACAAAGGCTGCTGCACGGGCGCGGTGTGCTTCTGGGATTGTGATATATTGATTGACATTTAGAGCATCAGCGACTTTTTGCACTGCTGCTAAAGCTTCTAGTTCCGCACGTTGGGTAAAATAATCGCTAGCAATAGCAATTCTGAGATCGGAAATATCTTGCTTAAGTTGTGGTAAAACCAATTCAGGCGGACGTTTTGTACAAATTGGATCGCGATCGTCTTCTCCTTGAAGCACATCAAACACTGTAGCAATATCCTGCACCGAACGCGCAAATGGGCCAATGTGGTCAAAACTGCTAGAAAATAAAGCTACCCCAGCCCGAGATAACCTTCCATAAGTTGGCTTCAAACCAAAAACGCCACACAACGCCGCCGGAACCCGAATTGAACCATTAGTATCAGAACCCAGCGTCAGAGGTACTAACCCAGCAGCAACAGCCGCCGCCGAACCACCTGATGAACCACCAGCAACTCGCTGTAAATCATGGGGGTTGTGAGTAGCACCGTAATGGAAATTTTCCGTCACGAATCCATAAGCGTACTCATCCATATTCAAAGCACCAACCAATACTGCACCCGCTTTCTTCAGCTTGGCTACTGCGGTTGCATCTTGGGTAGCTGATGGTTTTTCTGCATTGATTTTCGATCCCGCCAGAGTCGTTAAACCAGCGATATCGAAAAGATTTTTCACCGCAAAAGGGACACCAGCAAGGATTCCTGAATTATTACCTTCGGCAATTCCTCGATCAATGCGTGCTGCATCTGCTAAAGCCGCCTCAGCAGTCACAGCCGTAAAGCAGTTGAGTCGATCGTCACATGCTGCTATTCGTGCTAACGCAGTTTTAGTAACTTCCACAGCGCTAGCTTTACCTTGGCGTACAGCAGTTGATATTGTTATGGCATCGGCTGAATCAAAATTCATGCTCAAATATTCAGATATAGGGCATTTAGCTTAGAGAACTCCAACTGCAATGCCAATGCATCGACCTGTTATGCCAATGCATCGACTTGTTATGCCAGTGCATCGACTTGTTATGCCAGTGCATCGACTTGTTATGCCAGTGCATCGACCTGTTATGCCAGTGCATCGACTTGTTATGCCAATGCATCGACTTGTTATGCCAATGCATTGACTTGTTATGCCAATGCATCGACTTGTTATGCCAATGCATCGACTTGTTATGCCAATGCATTGACTTGTTATGCCAATGCATCGACTTGTTATGCAATAATTTTGCGATCGCACTCTAATTTACATGCCTTTACCTCAATCAACCTCCCCAGCATCAAACAGTGGTTGTCTGAAGAACGGGAGAGTTCACCTGACGTTGACTTTTGATAATCATCTGGATAGGACGATCTGGCCCTGTCACCAAACCACGGCGTTTAGGTCGAATTTCACCATTGTCAACTAATTCTAATTCAAAGCTAGAAAGGATTTTGGCAAGTGCTAACTTCATTTCCAACTGGGCAAATGCTAGACCAATACAGCGCCTAGCACCACCCCCAAAGGGCAAATATTCATAAGCAGAAAATTGCCGTTCTAAAAAGCGTTCTGGCTTAAACTGCTTAGGTTCTGGATAAATATCTTCCCGTTGGTGGGTCAGATAAATAGAACCAAGGAGGACTGTACCCGGTTCTAATTCATAACCGCCTAGCGATATCGGTGTTCTTACTCTTCTGGGAAAAGTTAGCATAGCTACTGGGTAAATCCGCAATGTCTCGGAACAAACAGCGTTGAGATAGGGTAACTTGAAAACGGTACCGGGATCTGGGTTATCGCCCAAGCTATCTAATTCTTGCAGTAGCTTTTGGCGCACTGATGGTATTTTATGAATCCGGTATAATGCCCATGCTAAAGCTGTTGCTGTGGTTTCGTGACCGGCTACTAATAGAGTCATCAATTCATCGCGCAACTCTTCATCGGTCATGGGTTGACCGGCTTCATCCCTAGCAGCCATGAGTAAGCTGAGAATATCCGTGCGTGATGAATCTGGTTGTTCTCGACGTTCTCGAATTTCCTCATAGATGAGTTTGTCAGCTTCTTGTTGAACGCGCATTTGTCTTCCCCAGAAGTTAATCGGGCCAAAATCTCTTTGCAAAGCTGGAAAATAAAGCAAAGCCACACTTAACCGAGAACTGGCCTTCTCTAAAAGATCGCTCAAAATTTGCTGTAGTTTTTCAGCGCGAGGCCCTTCATGTAGCCCAAACACAGCTTGCATAATCACCCGCACGGTAATAGTTTGACTAGCAGACCGAATATTGAAGGGTTTGCCTATCTGGTATTGGCTAATGACTTGCTTGGTGACATCGGTAATTACTTGGCTATAATTCCGCATTCTTTCGCCGTGAAAGGGAGGCATTAACAACTGGCGTTGACGTTGGTGGTCTGTGCCGCTGCTAATCACAGAATGCTTGCCCAGCAAAGGTTAAAGTACCTTATTTAGATCGCCAGGGACTTCTAATTCTTTGGTATCAGTTGTCAAAATTTGTTGTTGCGCTTGGGGGTTGCTGACGATCACGAAAGGAGGAAGATTTTTGTCTAATCGGAGAGTAAAAATCTCGCCATAGCTTCTGGTACAAGCCTCCATAAATGACATCGGATTAACAATCCAGCGCAGCATCTGTAAAACTGTTGGAGTTTGCGGGCCATTTGGGAATTTCATAAATTTTTTTCCTGCTTAATATTTTTTTGCTACTTCAACTAACTGAAATTTTGATTACTTGACCATTTAAAGTACTTATTCTAGCGTTGCAAAAAAGCAATAAACTGTTACAACCCCGAAGATGTAAAATTTTGGTTAAATTCAACGAGCATCTACAGTTTCACCTCATCGTTAAAAGGTACTCAGCATGACTGCAATCTCCCCAAAGGCATCTTCAGCGCTTCCCAATTTCTCTGAAGGGATTCAATATTTTGGTGAAGCTTTACCAGATTTTGAAACTTATGGTGCAACACCTGCTATTGAGTCGGGCAAAGTAGCGATCGCATCTCCCACTGATAAAACAGCTGTATATCAAACTTTACTGGCTGCTGATGCCTTACGCTACCTGACTTTGCAAGTTACCGCTAGCAAAGCTTCTGGGCATCCCGGCGGATTCGCCAGCCAAGCAGAAGTTTATGCATCTCTTGTCATGCTGGGATACAAGAACATTCTCACGGAAGTCGGACACCACGCGCCCGGATTTTATAGTGCTATGTTCTTGGATCGTTCGCTAGAGGACATGGGAATTTTTACAGTCCAACAATTGCGCGATCGCTTCCGAGAAAATCACGGACTTTTAGGACACCTTTCTGGTTTTATTCCCGGTATTCTTGCACCTGCGGGGCCTTTGGGACAAGGGCAACACTTTGCAATGGCGGCTGCACTATTACACAAAGATAAGTTGTTCCCCTTTACAGTTGGGGATGGTGGATTGGGTGAGCCTTACATTGTAAGTGCGATCGCACATTTCCATACTGCTTATCCTGCTGTCACCAACTTTTTACCCGTGTTGGTGTGGAATGGTTACAGCCAAGAACATCACAGCATGGTTTCTCTCAAAACCAATGAACAGATGCAAGCATATTGGCAAGGTAACGGTTTTGATGAAGTGGTGTTAGTGGATGCCAAAGACTTTGACGATCAGAACCAGCCAGGGGATTACGTTGATAGCACCGCCTTTTCCTTTGAGAAACGCCTAGAATTCACTCAAGCAGTACTTTCGGGTGTAGATAAAGCAGCGCGATCGGCTTTGGGTGGTAAACTTACCGTCTTCATTATTAAACAACTCAAAGGTGCAGGAGTCCACGCGCGGGGTGCAAAATCTCACAACTTGTATCCTAAAGATACGCTAGATGCGCCCCATATTATCAGTGCATTGCAAACCCGTGCTTTATCTACGGAAGCTTGGCAATTAGTCAGAACAAATGCAGAACGCGCAGGTGGTGGCCCAGCAGCAAAAACTGTAGTGACAGAATTTGAATTCCCATTACCAGATTTAGGCGAATTACCTTTAGAGGAATATGCAGTTGGAGGTGAAGCCAAAGTTTCCACAACCGCAATGGGACGATTAGTAGGAATAGTTGGAAATAAAGATCGAAATTTTCTCGTCACCAACGCCGACGGTAACGAAGCATCTGGAATTGCCAACATCAACCAAGCATTAAAGATTATTCACCCCACAACCGACGACTTATATAATCAAGCACCAAACGGACAAGTTTATGAACCATTGAGTGAAGATGCTTGTGCCGGTTTAGCTGCCGGTTTAGCCTTAATGGGTGCGAGAACTTTGTGGTGTTCTTACGAATCTTTTGCCATTAACGGATTACCAATTTGGCAAACTGTAACCCAGTCAATGGCAGAATTGCGTCGTCAAACTCCCTCCACTATTACTTTATTCACAGCAGGCGCATTAGAACAAGGACGCAACGGTTGGACTCACCAACGTCCAGAAATTGAAGCTTACTTTGCTTCGTTGATGCGAAATGGAAATGTTTTCCCATTATTTCCGCCCGATGCTAATAGTATTCAAGCTTGTTATGACTGGGCTTTGAAAACTAAGAATAAGGGAATTGTGATTACTGCAAGTAAATCGCCGTTACCAATTCGCACAACTTTAGAACAAACTCGTCAAGGGTTGCGCGATGGTGCAGTGTTATTACATGAAATCGCTGGTGATAAACAAGCGGTATTTGCTGTAATTGGTGATATGACATTAATGCCAGTCTTTGAAGCTGCGGCTTTTTTAGAAACTGAAGGTATTGGTGCAAAGATAGTTTCTGTTATCAATCCTCGGCAATTGTATCGTAGCCATGATACTGCATGGGATACCTGTTCTGAACCTGAAGGCGATTTCTTAGATGATGCCAAATTTGCCGAATTATTTGATGGCGATGCGCTAATTGCTGTTACAGGTGGTGCTGCGGCGATGTTAGAACCGATTCTGTTGCGGAGTACAGCCAAGCGCGACACCTTCGCTTGGAAGCGTGGGGAGACTACAGCCAGTGCTGGTGAGTTGATGGCATTTAATGGATTGACTGCTGAAGCGTTAACAAAACGTGCGATCGCATTAGTACATTAAAGCTGCAATCGCCTTTTATTTTATCGCAAATATACGTATGGGAATGCTGAAAAATTGCGTTTAATTCGTATATTTGCGTTTTTTATGAGAACTTCTAAGGCTTTGAGATTAGTTTATAAATAAATATGGTTAGATTTTCTGAAATTCTTTAACATTAACAGGTTTTCAAGTCACAAAAGCTGCTTTTCAAGTTGCAAAAGTTAGTTTACGAGTTCAAAACTTGATTCACAAGCCAGGATGAAACGCTATATTTTTCTGGAAAACATGGCGTTTAATGGATTCACTGTGGAGGCTTGACGAAAAGTGCGATCGCTTTAGTGCATTAAGGTTAGGTTTTATAGCTAGAAAAGTCTGAATTTCTAACCGCATATGCACGCAGATAAAACGCAAATAGATTAGCGATTCAATACGTATATATCCTGTTTTGATTGTAATTATTTTTTTGTATATTTTTAATATGTAAATAATTCCCAAAATATTTTATGTATAAGATAGAGGTCAAGATTGATGGGCAATTTATCAATAACTTTTCTAATGATTCTATCTATGATTTAGTTTTTCTTGACTTAGAATTTTGGCCGGATTATTTACAGGTACAGGGAAAAGCAGTACAAAGAATATATGGATACACCATTACTCGGCTTCTCAAAAAAACTAATCAGCAATATATCAAAGTTAAATTTTTAGAGTTTGAAGTTGAGGAAGAGCAACTTGTTAAGGAAATCATGCAAGATATTTATAGGCTGAAAAACAAAACTTTTCTCGGCTTCGAGATAAAACATAGTGATATAAAAACGTTGAAAAACAGATTTAAAGCTTTATCAATATACTCAAATATTAATGAAATAAAGCTATTTGATTTTAGAGATTACTCGCCAAAATATGGCTATAAAGGATTAAATGGTTTGTTTAACCAACTTGAAATCAAAGTAAATAAAAAGATTGACGGTAGTTATTTTCGTAAAAATCCCAAAAAAGTATTTTTACGGAAAAGTGGTTGGATAGATATTTTATTAAATATGTTTGAGTATTGTTTAGAAGATGCCGCAGGTTATTTTGAAATTGTATCAAATTGGAATAAGAAAAATACTTTAATTACTAAAAATATGATTACAAATGAATTCTTAAATTACTCTGAATTAGACAAAGAAACATCAGTTACACTAATAAATCAGGATACAGAAATATTTTCTATG
>NZ_JBALDK010000081.1:0-38402 GCF_036917455.1 Nostoc sp.
GAAAAAATTGATAAATTCTGACTATTTTAATTGCAAAATCTGAAATTAAAACAATTCAATATTATACCACAAAATATTTATGCAAGAGTTCTATTTCAGCAAGCCGTAGAAACTTTTTTCGATCCGTTTCTAGTGGTGGTGGATGCAAGCCGCAATGATGAACATCGGGATGCTGTGATTGGCTTGGACAGACGATGGAATGTTTTATACGTCGTCTACATTGAGTGTGAAAACGACATGATTCGGATTATCTCGGCTCGGAAAGCGACGCGCAAGGAACGTGAATACTATGAAAGCTGAAGTCTTAAAAAAGCGACTCGACAAAAATCGTCCAATGACAACAATCACAATTCGCATTCCCGAAGATGTGATTGAGGATTTGAAGCGAGTAGCACCATTGTTAGGATTTTCTGGTTATCAGCCATTGGTTCGCGCTTACATCGGACAAGGACTCCGATCTGATCTTGAGCGACTTGAGGGTGATACTGTTTCTACATTAATTGAGAGCCTGAAACGGCATGGTGTAAGTGATGAAATAATTCGTGAAGCACTCAACGAAGTTAATGAGCGACCAGCAACAGCTAATAATGGCAGTATTCCTCTGTTATGAGTAGCAGGAGTTATCTGCTTGTAGGTTATTAGCATAGAATAACCTGTGATTTATTATTTAGAAGTGCATTCAAAACTACAGAACTTACGCAAAATTCTGTATATGAATTGATCGAGCTTACAGAGCAATTATTGAGAACTCTACACACTAGTGATGAAGCAAAATAACACTACGTTGGAGTGGATGGTAGCATAAAAGCCCTGTGCTGAATTTCAGGTCAGGCTTAGAGCGATGTCTACGACGGGCTATTTGGTGTTGCACCAATCATAAAATAGGGAGTAGATCGTTCACCACTCCCTACTCTTTCTATGCTTCGATAACTACCCGCAGATTGCCCCGTTTTTTGGCAACGCGACAAGCAGTCGTAGTCCCAGAACGCTCGAATTCTAAATCGAGGATGGTGGGGCCGACTCGCAAATTATGAAATGACAGGCGATTAATCGATTCTGGCAAAGCGGGGTCGATTATTCGCAAGCAGTTATTTTGAGCATCAGGTACTAAGTTGACCATCATTTGCAGCAGTTGGAAGACACTACCAGTAGCCCAAGCTTGGGGAGTGCAAGCAACTGGATACTGGACAGGGGCATTATCACCGTTCCGTTCGTAACCGCAGAATAGTTCTGGAGGACGTTGGTAAGGCTGCCGACTAGTCATATCGAATAAACCTTGAAAAAGTTCTAAGGCTTGATCGATTAGACCCAGCGATCGCAATCCCATTGCAATCAGAGCGTTATCATGGGGCCAAACTGAACCAGTGTGATAACCCATTGGATTGTAAGCGGGTGACAAACTACTCAGGGTACGAACGCCCCAACCATTAAACATATCTGGGGCCCGCAACCGTTCTGCTACACTATAGGCTCTTTCGTGAGTGAAAAGACCCAAATGCAGACAATGACCAGGATTTGAGGTAATACTGTCTACTGGTTTGCCATCTCCATCCAAAGCCAAGGCGCAAAAATCTTGGTCTTCCACCCAAAAATCTCGATTAAAACGAACCTTCAGACTTCTAGCCTCTTCTTGCCAACGATCTGCCAAATCAAGGCGCTTTTTCATCCTCGCTATTTCTGCTAGGCGCATTTTTGCAGCATAGACGTAAGCTTGCACTTCACAAAGGGCAATTGGGCCGTTAGCTAATTCTCCCTTGTGGTCTACAATACAGTCACCAGAGTCTTTCCAACCTTGGTTAACCAGACCGCGTTTAGATTTACGAAAGTAGCTGAGGTAACTGGTTTGTTGCGTATTGCGATCGATCCACTCCATTGCTGCTAGAGCATTGGGCCAAAGTAACTCTAAGAGTTCTTGATCGTGAGTCCAAGCATAATGTTCGGCATACAACATTAGCCACAGGGGAGTTGCATCAACTGTACCGTAGTATGGTGTATGGGGAATTTCTTGACAACGAGCCATTTCTCCCAAACGTAACTCGTGCAAAATTTTACCCGGTTCTTCTTCGCGCCATTCGTCGTCGAATTTACCTTGGTATGTCGCCAGTAATATCAGAGTCTCTTTGGCGATTTGCGAGTTTAACATCAGGGTTTGGGAAGCTGTAATCAGCGAATCCCGCCCAAATAGTGTAGAAAACCACGGCACTCCCGCCGAAACAGTCTTATGCTTACCAAAAGACTGGCGCAACAAATACATATCTTGCTCGGCCCGCTCAATCACTCGATTGAAGGTGCTTTTATCTGAGCTAATGCGGGTAATTTGCTGTACCCAGTTTTGCTCCTCCATCAACTCAGCAGCTTTCGCCTGTCCTAATGTAGTGGCGGCACTTACAGTTGAACTGGATTGGTTGTTTTTCAACATATTCACCCGATAACCCAGTTTTTGGGTTTCGTGAGAAGCCAACTCTAGCTGCCAAACCGCAGTGTAACCCTTTAAAGAGTCTGGTTGCCGATGCTGGAATAAAATCCGAGATTCCATCACCGATCCATCCAAACCTTGATAGGCAAGTGTTAAGGATTCTTCCCTAAAAGTTGATGGGTCTTTAGGTACTGATGAAACACCATCGACGACAGGAAATGTTCCTTCTTCCGTCGTCGGTTCTACTAGTCGTAAAAGTCTACCTCGTTTTTCTCTGTCATAACCCCGAACTTCAAACAAATCAACAAAATCTGCATCGAAGCTAAGGCTTAGTTCAAAATTGACAGTTGTTGTGCTGTAGTTAGATATCTCTATTTCTTCAAATAGTGCGCCATTGAGGACTATTTCTCGCCGAATTCCGATAGTTTCGGCTCTGAGGCGTTCGTCGATTTTGGGGTTAGTACACAAAGCTGAGAGGGAAAACCCTTTTTCGGCAGTACTACTGAGAAGTACAGGCGATCGCCCTTCAATTTGCAACTCCAAGCGATTCAGAAATCTTGTATCACAACAAAACAGTCCCATGCTGGGATTGCTATCGTTGAGGGAACAGCCAGAAATATTCCCGATAGTATCTGTCACAAAAAATAAATCATCATCTTTAACCGTCAGTGTCGGTTGCGATCTTTCACTCACAACACAAGGCCACTCCGGGATAGGTAATTGTTCGGCAGGAATAAAAGTTTTTCCATCCAGGAAAATTTTTTCCGAGGTCATTAGCGTATCCGGTGTCATTAGCCAAAGTTCCGTGTACAGGTTGTAGATTTTTGTGGTATTTGGAGAAAAAATCCGCTCTCTAAAAACTTGTTTGAGCTATTCTAGCCAAAATAATTCTTATGTACTGCTGAAAAAATAGCAGTACTCAAATCCATATAAGTAAATATTTATAAATTTATATTGTATAAGTCTAAATTCAATACAGGAAGCTGGGATTTTTAGATAATTCTCTAGTAGTTGAATTTTATTAAGATCCGATATGTATAGTATAGTCAGCGAAAATGCGAAATTTCCGCTTTTTATTGGGTAAAGACAGTATTTCTTCCCTAAACTATTATATGATTTTGTCTTGAATATCTGTGGTGTTTAATTAGACAAACTTGCGATCGCTAATTGATTAATTTACTTTAATCAATAATTATGGATTGAATTATACGGCAGTAATGGTTTTTCGGTAAGAAAATTTATTTAGTTGGTATGAATCTCAAGTGGGCGATGTCTACGCCGACGCATGAAGTCTCAATTATCGGTGGTCGTTTGTGAAAATAAAGTCAAAAAGATATAGTAATTAGTTGTCTTGGTACTTAG
This sequence comes from Nostoc sp., assembly GCF_036917455.1. Taxonomy (GTDB): domain Bacteria; phylum Cyanobacteriota; class Cyanobacteriia; order Cyanobacteriales; family Nostocaceae; genus Nostoc. The sequence continues at coordinate 3,779 of NZ_JBALDK010000081.1, forward strand.
ATTTGCCAGATTTTAGCTGTGCAAGCATATTTCCAAGTTAGTCAAGAATGTATATTAAGCGTAGTAGGTTGTCAATCAACAAATCAATTTGGTAACAAAATGTTGCGCCTGCTTAGGCGAAAAGTGCATTTTTGCGTTCTTTACATATTGCAACTCTCTATTTAACTTGAGAGTCCCTTGGAATTTGTACAATGCAGCTGTGACGTGGATCTGATCGAGGTTGAGCGTTTAACAATAATTCATGAGCATTTCGACTTCTGTGCTGAGTGATCTGCTAAAGTCCCTACCATACTTGCGGCCCCAGCTATATTTTAAGGCTTCACTAACGGCGCTCTCCCACGCGATGGAAGATCAAGTTTTGGCTGCGACTTTAGCCCAACCCCTTGTAATTGCTAGTTTTCAGCGAGAGCGATTCTACCGCCAAGAAGCTCATCGCTATCAACGACTTGCCTTGCGAAGTAATCAAATATACGTATTATCTGCTCCAGAAACGGATTTTACCAACAGTTCGGAACACTACGAAAAGATCGCTTTTGAACCAAAGGACGGTTTAAGTCATGAGTGGCATTTGGTAGTGATTGCTGACAATTATGCAACTTGTCTCGTTTGTCGAGAAAGCCTTAGTTCTATTGCTAAAAACAAGCAACTACCAGAACTAAGCCCTAATCTCGATATAGATACAGCCCGAAGATTTGAGGGAGTTTGGACATCAGAAAGGGGAGTTAGCCTCAAAGCAGCCGAATTGCTGTTAGACAGGATTTTGGTTTACAGACCCGAACTGGCAAATAAAATTGAGGAGGCACGTCAGAGGTTTGGCATCGGACAGCCACGAAGCAATTCTGGAGCAGAACAGTTTAACGAATATGCTTGTGACATCGATACAGATCCCTTTGTGCAGCGCTTAGTAACTTATTTGCAAGCTAGTCAGTACAAATTACACAAAGCCTACCGTTCCATTGCTGCCCAAGCACGAAAAGAACGATTAGTCAACTCAATTAGTACTGCGATTCGGCGATCGCTCGATCCTCATGAAGTTCTCCAAGTGGCTGCACAAGAATTAGGACAACACCTAGAAGCTTGTCGCTGTCTAATTTACCGCGCTCAAGCCACAGATAGCCAAGCCATCATTGAACACGAGTTTTTGAATCCTGGTATTTTATCGGTTTGTGGACAAACTTGGGAATTAGAGAAAAATTCCCTCTTTCAGGACATTGTGCAACAAGGCGAGGGTGTTTGTATTAGCGATACACTAAATGACCCTCGGGTGAACAATTCCCCAGGACTTTCCTTGATTGCCAAAAAGTTTGCCATTCGTTCTTGGCTGATGGAACCAGTATTTTATCAGGGGCGATTATTGGGCATTGTGGAATTGCACTACTGCCGAATGCCACCGCACGAGTGCCAACATGGGGAATTAGATTTGGTAGAAGCGATCGCCACCCAAGTAGGAGCAGCCCTGATCCAAGCGGAAGCCTACGCCAACCTAGAAGAACTTAACCAACAGCTAGAAGCCCTAGACCGCACCCGCAGTAACCTGATAGCCATCACTGGACACGAACTGCGTACCCCCCTATCCACCATTCAAGTGTGTTTAGAAAGTCTCGCTAGTGAGCCAGATATGCCCTTGGAGTTGCAGCAGATTATGCTCAACACTGCGCTTTCTGACTCAGAACGGATGCGAAAATTGGTACAAGATTTCCTCACACTTTCCAACTTAGAAAGCGGTAGAGTGCAATGGCATCCAGAATCTCTCACTTTACAAGAGTGTGTGGATTTAGCACTCAGTCGCAATCGCCCCCGTTCCTCAACGGAAAAACCACCCCAAATCAAGACTGAAATTGCCGAAAACCTACCTTTGGTGAGAGCCGATGGTGATTGGCTAGTAGAGGTACTAGCAAAACTCATGGACAATGCTTGTAAATTTACGCCCTCGGAAGGAGAAATCACCATTAAAGCGATTTCCAACAGCCATCAAATGGTCGAGGTGACTGTGGCTGACACTGGACGCGGTATTGAGCCGAATCGTTTAGAAGTCGTTTTTGACCGCTTCTATCAGGAAGAGGGAGCGCTACGCCGCACCACTGGCGGAACTGGACTTGGTTTAGCTATTTGTCGTCAAATTGTTAATGGCTGGGGTGGAAAAATTTGGGCAGAGTCAACTGGCAAAGATCGGGGTAGCCAGTTTCACTTCACCATCCCAATTGTTCAGAATAGCCATGAGGAAAAGCGGGCAAAAGTCAAGAGTAAATAGGTATTAGTCCTTTGTCATTGAGCATGGGGCATTGGGCATTGGCTTTTAAAAAATGACAAATGACTAAAACACTAAAAACTGTTACAGTCTATAACGCGATCGCAACACGACCCTGGTTGCAGTGTTAGGATTCCCTAAAAACGTTGAGAGAATCATCTATATGGCAGAAACACTCTCTGGACAAACCCCACTATTTCCTGGCAGCACTGGTGGCTTGCTAAAGAAAGCAGAAGTGGAAGAAAAGTACGCTATCACTTGGACTAGCCCGAAAGAGCAGGTATTTGAATTACCTACAGGTGGTGCTGCTACTATGCGGAAAGGTGAAAACCTGCTGTATATAGCTCGTAAAGAATATGGCATCTTTTTGGGCGGTCAGCAACTCCGGAAACTCAAAATTACAGATTACAAAGTTTACCGGATTTTACCTAACGGAGAAACCACTTTACTTCACCCAGCTGATGGTGTCTTCCCCGAAAAAGTGAATGAAGGTCGTGAAAAAGTGCGTTATGTCCCACGCGGCATTGGGCAAAATCCCAATCCATCACAACTAAAGTTTAGTGGTAAAGCTACCCACGACGTATAGGGACTGGGGACTGGGGACTGGGGACTAGGGACTGGGGACTGGGACTGGGAATTGGGACTGGGAATTGGGACTAGAGACTAAAAAAGTTTTCTTAATACCCAATGCTCCATACCAGATACCCTAAACCCATATCCAATCCCCAAGTTCCAATCCCCAAGTTCCAATCCCCGATCCCCAATTCCTTCGCTATTTTATGGTATTCCCCAATTTCTCTGAATTTTCCCAGCTAGCTCTACAAGGCAACTTTGTACCCGTGTATCAAGAATGGGTAGCCGACTTAGATACGCCCGTATCTGCTTGGTATAAAGTCTGTGCAGGTCAGCCCTATAGCTTTTTGTTGGAATCGATAGAAGGTGGGGAAAAACTAGGACGCTATAGTTTAGTGGGTTGCGATCCGCTTTGGGTTTTGGAAGCAAGGGGCGATCGCACCACCCAATTAAACCGCGATGGTTCGCAGGTCGTTTTTGCAGGCGACCCTTTTACAACTTTAGCCGAATGTTTAGCACCTTATCACCCAGTCAAGTTACCACAGCTACCGCCGGGAATTGGCGGATTGTTTGGGTTTTGGGGGTATGAATTAATTAACTGGATTGAGCCGCGCGTGCCAATCTATGCACAAGATGAACGAAATATCCCTGATGGGTTGTGGATGCAGGTAGACCACCTACTGATTTTTGACCAGATAAAGCGGAAAATTTGGGCGATCGCTTATGCTGATTTACGCGACCCCAATGTAGATTTACACGCAGCCTATCAACAAGCGGGCGATCGCGTCACCCAAATGCTCGAAAAGCTATCTCTCCCCCTATCCCCAGAAAAAACTCGATTGGAATGGAACCCGCCAGGAAGCAGAGGAGCAGAGGAGCAGGGGAGCAGAGAAGCAGAGGAGTATAAAAGTAATTTTACCCACCCTGATTTTTGTGCCAGTGTCCAAAAGGCCAAAGACTATATTAAAGCAGGCGATATTTTTCAAGTAGTAATTTCTCAGCGATTATCAACAGCATACACAGGCGACCCCTTTGCCCTTTACCGCTCCCTACGTCAGATAAATCCTTCGCCTTACATGGCTTACTTTAACTTCCAAGATTGGCAAATCATCGGTTCCAGTCCTGAAGTGATGGTGAAAGCCGAAACCGATCCAGATGGTGGAGTTATAGCAACAGTACGCCCCATTGCTGGGACACGTCCACGGGGTAAAACCACCCAGGAAGATGCAGCCTTCGCCCAAGATTTACTCGAAGATCCCAAGGAAGTTGCTGAACATGTAATGCTTGTAGATTTAGGACGGAATGATTTAGGGCGGGTTTGTGAAAATGGTAGCGTTAAAGTTGATGAATTGATGGTAGTTGAGCGCTACTCTCATGTGATGCATATTGTTAGCAATGTTGTGGGTAAATTAGCACCTGATAAAACAGCATGGGATTTATTGAAAGCTTGCTTTCCAGCAGGGACTGTAAGCGGCGCACCCAAGATTCGAGCGATGGAAATTATCCACCAGTTAGAGTCTAGCCGTCGGGGTGTTTATTCCGGTGTGTATGGATATTACGATTTTGAAGGACAATTAAATACTGCGATCGCAATTCGCACAATGGTAGTACATGACAAGACGGTTAGCGTGCAAGCTGGTGCAGGTTTGGTAGCTGATTCTGAGCCAGAGAAAGAATACGAAGAGACGTTGAATAAAGCTAGAGGTTTATTAGAAGCAATTCGCTGTTTGCGTTGAACTGGGGAATAGTCGTGGTGAAAGTGTTTCCTACCTTTAACAGGTTATCATCCCTATATTTTTTTCAGAAAGCAGAAGGCAGGAGGCAGCTATTCTGAAGGGAATCCACGTTTAAAAACATGGGATCACAAAAATTATGTTGTATATCAACGTAGCTCTTTTCAGGCAGGTCTAAGAGGATGTTTGAAAAGTCTTCTTTTCAGGATCAAAAGTTTTATATCCCTCTAAATCTCCCTTTTTAAGGGACACTTTGATTCTTCCCTCTTTTTAAGGGGAGCCAGCGCGGTCTTGGGAGTTTCCCCCATGAGAGACTGGTGTGGGTTAGGGGGGATCTAAAAGTGCCTAAAATCACAACAAAACACTTTTCAAACAACCTCTAATATCGTCATTCAATGCCTTTACAGTTACTATCCCTTACAATTAATTGCCAACTGGTTTTTATTGGTTAATTGCAAAATCTGGCTTGATACAAGTACAGTAATAGTTCGATTTGCTGTATGAGAATCTAGACCAGACTTTAAAAGTTGATTTATCAATATCCTTCTATTTTGAATTACGTATGTTTTACTTTGAATTGCCAGATGTTTAGAAACAATTTCTGCTACTTCTAAACCCATATATCCACAGTACCTTGACAAATTAGGAAGCTTTATAAATCCAATCAACATCGAATTTTTTCCAAAGCTAAACAGAGTTTTTTAGACATATTGAATAGTGAAAATAAGTCCTGGTATTCAAATCACTATTATCAAGGGTTTGATGCCGTACTCTCCGTGCTATCCCTCTTCTGTCACTCTCCGGGAGGGCGATCGCTATAACCCCCATGAGGCAATCAATACAAGCTATACTATTAGAAAAAAATTGGTCTTGTATTTGTTATTAGGAAAAAATCTGGCGATCGCTTCCTGTACAAAGGCTCTGGAAGTCAGAAATGACAAATGTTTTCGGAGAGTGACAGAAGAGGGATAACACATCCTACGTATATTTTATCCAAATCAAACTAGATTCCTATATCTTGACCGATACTGAAAAACAATGACCACGCTTGATTTGCATTGATGGTCTCAAAGTTGTTGAAATCAGGTCTAAAAACGACTGCTCAAATCAAATCTTTTCTGGGGTAATCAAAATCAGTTTTCATTAGTTTGCCTCTAAATTATTTTATTTGTCAACTGGAGAAAATTTGTAGTCTTCTCTAAAAGCTAGTTTGTCCGGTGAAAACTTCCAAGGCAATGAGTTAAGACAAAACCAATCATTGCCAAAACATAAAGCTTGAGTTCAATTGCAATCTGTTGAACTAACCGCGTTAGTCAATAGTGAAGTTTTCATTTGTTATCTGTAAATGAATATAATGTATTGTAAATATTCTTTGCAAGCACTTGACAATCAGTAGTAGATAGTAAAAACCGTACCGATCTGGTCGGGTATTCTGGATTTGTGCGAGAAGATAAGCGATGTACACGACGGCACAAGAAGTTCAGTGAAGGATTGTTTGTGGAAATTTGATACATCGAAAGATATGCGAATGCTCTTGAAAATCAATGCATACAAAGACATCAACTGCCTTGAATAGAGCTTAATTAAAACTTATAACTCTTATAAACAAAAATTATCAAAGCAAAAGCGAAGAAGTCTTGCTTATTTGTAACGAAATTGTTATATTTCTTTACATAAAAATACAAAAACTAGATGAATGCGTTAAACCACTGTTAACCAAGGTTTTCTAAGTAACCATGCAGTTGGGTCTTCTATGTGCTTTGCCGAGTATCCCAACTCAACCCCCTATAGCTTTGGTAAAGCATATCTAAAACGCCACATACGCAGAATGTTTAGTGCCTTTATTGACAGCTAAACGCATTTCCTTGCGTCTTTGCACATTTGACTTCACATTCTATAGAACCGTAATTTTTTTGGGAATATCTGCTATGTCTTTTACCATCAAGTCGGCTCAAAGTATTTTTCCCGGCACGTTAGTTGCTGATGTTGTTCCAGCAGTTGTCGAATCATTCTCTCAACTCAATGCTGAAGATCAACTAGCATTACTCTGGTTTGCTTATACCGAGATGGGTAGAAGTATTACGGTTGCCGCTCCCGGAGCAGCTAACATGATCCTCGCACAAGGCTTACTCGAACAAATTAAGCAGATGCCTTTCGAGGCTCAAACACGAGTTATGTATGATTTAGCTAACCGTGCTGACACTCCCCTCTGTCGTTCCTATGCATCCTTCACCGTGAACATCAAGTTGGGCTTTTGGTATCAGTTAGGAGAATGGATGGCTCAGGGAATTGTCGCTCCTATTCCAGAAGGCTACAAACTTTCTGCCAAGGCTGCTGATGTATTAGAAGCAATCAGGAATGCTGATTCAGGTCAACAAATTACAATTCTCCGCAATACAGTAGTGAGCATGGGATTTGACCCGAATGCCCCCGGTAGTTACAAAAAAGTCTCAGAGCCTGTGTCTCCACCCACTGCACCAGCATTTCGAACTAAAGTCACCATTGAGGGTATCACCAACCCCACAGTGCTTGGCTATATTAACAACATGAATGCCAACGACTTTGATGCTGCTGTTGCTCTGTTTACTTCTGAAGGTGCTTTGCAACCTCCCTTTGAAAGACCAATAATTGGTCAAGATGCAATCCGCGCTTATATGCGTGAAGAATGCCAGGGATTAAAGATGATACCAGAGCGTGGTATATCTGAGCCAGTGGAAGATAACTATACTCAAGTAAAAGTCACAGGTAAAGTCCAAACCCCTTGGTTCGGTGCGAGTGTGGGAATGAATATTGCATGGCGGTTTTTGCTCGATCCCCAAGGCAAAATCTTCTTCGTAGCGATTGACTTGCTTGCTTCTCCTAAAGAACTTCTCAACTTAGTACGTAAGTAGAAGCTAGATTAGTTTTTGCTTGAGCGTGGATCGGTGAAGGAGCGATCGCCATTTTCCACGCTCAAGCTCGCTTATGCTGTTATTGATGGCGTTAAAGTTAGGGGATAAAAGGGTAACTACAGTATAAAACCTATCAAGTTTGACTCTAATAGCTCTAGTTAACTTTTCACTATATTTATATATATATAAATTTTCTCGCCCGCCTACTGACGTTAAAAAAAGTGGCTCTGAGTTTCAGAGCCACTTCCAAATCTGTATTTAGAAAACTGACTAACCTTTCACAATAGTTTTGATACAGATGTGCAAAAGCTTACTTCTGGGCTTCAGCAATGGGTACCCATTCAGTGTGGAAACTTCCGGGCTTGTCAAGACGCAGGTAGGTATGTGCGCCGAAGTAATCGCGTTGGGCTTGGGTTAGGTTTTGAGGCAAGCGATCGCGGCGATAGCTGTCAAAATAATCCAAGGATGCGCTAAATGCGGGTACTGGAATTCCTACTGTTGCGGCTGTCGCAATTACTTCCCGCCAAGCAGTCTGTCTGTCGAGAATTGTCTGCTTAAATTCGGGAGCTAACAGCAAGTTAGGCAAAGCTGGATTTTCGCTAAAAGCCTTCTTAATCTTATTCAAAAAGCGGGCGCGAATAATACAACCACCTTTCCAAATCCGCGCCATTTCGCCCAAGTCCAAATTCCAGTTATATGTTTTTGAAGCTGTGGATAGCAACGCCATCCCTTGAGCATAAGAACAGATTTTTGAGCAATAGAGAGCATCACGTACTTTATTGATAAAGTCCTTGGTTTGCCCGTCATACTTGCCACTGGGGCCTGTGAGGACTTTAGATGCTGCAACCCGCTCGTCTTTAATCGAAGATATAATCCGGGCATTAACTGCTGCTGTAATTGTGGGAATAGCAACTCCCAATTCCAATGCAGTTTGCACGGTCCAGCGTCCAGTTCCCTTTTGGCCGGCTGCATCAACAATCAAATCCACGAGGGGTTTATTTGTTTCTGGGTCAAGATATGGGAAGATATTCTTCGTAATCTCAATCAAAAATGAATCGAGTTCATCGGTGGTGTTCCATTCAGCAAACACCTCATGTAGCTGATTATGGTCTAATCCAGCGACATTTTTCAGCAAGTCGTAGGCTTCAGCAATTAACTGCATATCGCCGTACTCAATACCGTTGTGTACCATTTTGACATAGTGGCCAGAACCACCAGGGCCAATATAGGTTACACAAGGGCCATCATCGACTTGGGCAGCAATTTTGTTGAAAATTGGCGATAGAAACTCGTAAGAGCTTGTTGTACCTCCAGGCATCAGTGAAGGCCCATTTAGCGCTCCTTCTTCACCGCCACTGACACCCATCCCAAGATACCGAAGCCCAGCGGGTTCTAATTCCTGAGTGCGTCGTTCCGTATCTTCAAACCAAGAGTTGCCACCGTCGATAATGATATCGCCTTCCTCTAACAAGGGTTTGAGTTGAGCAATCACCGCATCCACTGGCTTACCAGCTTGCACCATTACTAGAATTTTGCGGGGACGTTCCAATAAGGCAACGAATTCTTCTAGAGTAAAGGCGGCTTTGACGTTCCGTCCTGGCGCACGCTGCGCCATAAACGCATCCGTTTTTTCTCGGGAGCGGTTGTAAACTGCAATTGGGAAGCCATTGCGCTCCACGTTTAGAGCGATGTTCTCACCCATAACGGCTAATCCAATCACACCAAAGCTTTGTAGTGTCATAAAAAATTTCTGGCTAACTCTTGCAGATCCTTTTACTTTAAGGGTAGTCCGATATTTTCCGTTCTCTCCTAAAGAAGACCTTAAGACTTGAATAAAGGGCAAAAATCCACAACTAACACGGATAATTAATTTTAAATTGTATCTAAATCAACAATTGACTTGTAAAATTTGCAAAATTGTTAGTTTAGGGACTAGGGATTCGGGATTAGGGACTGGGGACTAGGGACTAGGGACTAGGAAGGAATTTAATTTACTGAATTAGTTTTTCTTCTTAATACCTAATACCCAATCGCCAGTCCCCAATACCCAGTCCCCAATCCCCAATCCCCAATCCCTAGTCAAAGGAGTAACCAAATAATGCTGGCGTATGTCCTAGCTTTAGTGGTCGGTCTTGGTAGTTTAGCTATTTACATAGCAGCTTTCTTTTTTCCAGAAATCCACCGCAAGAATGACTTTATCTGGAGTGGCGTAGGACTATTCTATGCCTTAGTCTTATGGGTGTTTGCACCACGCATTACTGGAGGTTTATTGCTGGGTCATGTGGCTAGTGTGGCTCTTTTGGTCTGGTTTGGCTGGCAAACTTTATCATTACGTCGCCAACTGACCCCTCAGGCACAACAAACCCAAGTACCCAGTGCTGAGACGGTGAAAACTGGCATTCAGGAACAGGTAAATAAGCTGTCTCTTCAGGAAAGGCTGGGTCAATTGCAAAAAGGTCTGGGTAGCACCTTTAGTGGCGTGAAAGACAAGGTGCAACAAACAGGGAGTAAAAAGCCACCCACAATTCCCAAACCTGAAGATATTGCCTCTGTTCTGGGAGAGCAACCTAGTGTTGAGATTATCGACAAAACTATTGTCATACCAGAACAACCAGCAGAGGAGACAATTACTACCGACACCAAAACAAAAACCGAAAGTGTACCGGAAGCTATTCCACCACATCCCCCATCTCCTGAATTGGTGGAAGCAGCGCAACCAGATTTTGAAATTGAGGATAAGCAAGCGATTATCGTAGAAGAAATTGCGCCAGATGCGGTACTCGCTCCCCCGGCGGAAACACCACCGGAAGCAATACCACCTAATTAAGCTAGTTGAATACAGTGAAACCCAACATGATGTTGGGTTTCACTCAACTTGTTTTAATGTTTTGCCACAAATCGGCTGCAACAAACCTAGAGAAATGACCAACATTACTTATTGCGATCGCAACAACTGCACCGATAATAGTTACAACTTGGGCTACTAAAATTATGTCACCGTCAATATAATTCTCGCCATACTTCATAATCGGCGATTTAAGCTCGACTTTATCCATTTTTACAAAATCCAAAACCTAGCTCTGAAACCCTTGTATAAAGCTAGTTTTAGTTTTTGTACTTGAGCGATAATCTGTGATATAGAAAAAGTATTTGCCAAAAAACCAAGGTTTTTGCCGGATAAAGAAAGCGAGTTCTTAATTTTGGATAAAGTCGAGTTAAGAGGATGTCTGAAAAGTCCTTAGTGATGTATCAAATACTTTAGTTTGGTAAAAAGAAGATTGAGGATATTTTAGTCAGCCATTAGATACAGGACAACAGGCTATCCCACTACCATTAGCCATGAAAAATTGCCATCGAAACGTAGCCTATTAAAGTAATCTCAGTTTTTACGAAATTACTTCAATAGGCTACGTCAACACTTGCAATCACGAAAAGACTTACCTTTGTATAAGTCCTGAAAGTGAATTTTATGAACTTCGTCAAACTCAAATGAAGCTGGAAAATTATTCAACTCTAGCGCGGAGTGCAGGAGATGGAAAGAGACTTCCAAATCCAACTTGTCGATCGTTTAAGGATTCTAGAGCATTGTTCCAAAGGCTTTCATAATAAAAGAAAGTTACGCCTAAACCGCGTTCTTGAGCAGCCCGTACCTGAGACTTAATTTGCTGCATTGGAACTGGATTATTTCGTAACCCAGCCATAATACCAATTCCAGTTGGAATTATTTTTTGTGCTTCTTGAATTTCTGGGCGAGAAATATTAGCCACAAAACTTTGCATATCGGGACGATAAACTTGCACAATTAACTCGTCCACAATATTTTGCCGCATCCAACTCAGCCAATCTTGAAGGTGAAACTTGTAAGCAAAATCATGGTAATTAGGAGAAACAGAGAAAATTGCTTGTGGTTTTCTTTGCTTGACAGCTTGGTTAAGTTGTACCATGAACGCCGTAATTTTATCTGCCCGCCACTTTACCCATGCTGCATCTTGGGCATCCCTTGGAGGAGCATTCTTAGTTTCTTTAGTGTACAAAGCAACTGTATATTGATCGTAGCCAAATTCGTAAGGCAAACTCGTATGATCGTCAAACTGAATGCCATCAGCATCATATTGGCTAACAGTTTCCAGCACTAGATTGGTGATGAACTGTTGTACTTGGGGAAGGAAAGGATTGAGCCACATCACCTCACCAGCCGCACTATTTGAAGTTTGGCTACCATCCCGCTTTTGTGTGAACCAATCAGGATAATTCAGTGCTAGTTCTGACGTTGGGGGAGCCATGAAACCAAATTCAAACCAGGGAATTACTAGCAGTCCTTTGCGATGGGCTTGGTTAATTAGGTCTGCAAGAATATCATGTCCATCTGAACCTTTATAAACAAAAGGTTGAATACCTGCACGTTGTGCGATCGCACTGGGATACATTACATAACCAGAATTCCACACCACAGGATAAATTGTATTGAAGTTCAGCCGTCGTAATTGACTCACGGCATCCTGCACTTTCTCCCGATCCTTGAGGGTGTCAAAATCATTGGTGGTCATCCAAACCCCGCGAATTTCTTGACGGGGTAGCTGTGCGATCGCGCCAAAACCCCAACCTTCTGCGATCGCAGGGGCGAAACTGTCTATCAGCAATACCGTAATAAAGGATATTAAAATGAGAATCGGAAAAAGAGACTTGAATAGTCGCCGCCAACTTTGAGCAATAAAAGGTGATTTCATAAATTTGAATGATGCATTAGCTACTCACACACGCCATTGTTCGCTTTTACGATTTAATCTACTAAGCATATAGTCTACAAGTATTTATGCTTAGTACAAAACTGATGAGTTGGTAGTTGTTCGTTCCCTGCTTATGGAACTTTTGCACCAAAAAAACTAAAGCAGACGTACAAAGTTATAAGATGCTTGACGCAGCAAGTAGTCATTTGTGCCCAATAGATATTGGTATGGAGAATGGGGCATTGGTCATTGGTTATATTCCATCTCTCTTTGAGACTTCCAAAAAATAAAATCACAAATGTATAGAAACGATAATCACTGATGCATAATTTTCCACTAATAACTTAATATAAACCTTAAAAAGAAGAAGTTAACTTAATGACTAAAATAAAAATCACTTGAGAGGTTTCATCTCTCATTTTATCGTTCATTTAAAATTAATTATGGAAATTTTCTGCTGTAAATCTTATAGAATTATTTAAACTATCTTTAATATATTCAAGGATACTCTTAGCAACATACTCTGCAAGCTTTACTGGTACAGCATTCCCTATCATTTGTTCAAGGTCTGTTTTTGTACCTTCAAAAATAAATGTTTCAGGGAAAGTCTGCAAATAGCTTCTTTCAATTGTAGTCAATGGGCGCAAGTTTTCTATAACGCTTACTGGATCTTTAGGATGTTTCTTATAGGTTTTAGGAATAGGACGATTAACTCCTCTTACTGTTGGGCTAGGTTCATCAATACTAAAAATTCCTCTTCTTTGGTAACTTCTTGGATGTCTGTAGTAATATTGAATTTCTAATTTATTTCCCAGATAATCCCTAATGGTCATTGGTTTATCTGCTAACTTTTTTTTCAGGTAAGGTTCTAGACTTTCGTCTTTTCCCTGTAACTCTCCAAAACAAAAAAATCTTTTTCGTTTTTGAGGGACACCGCACAAACTTGCATCCAAAATTATTTCACTTAAACCATATCCAGCCTCTTTCAATATTTGTTTAACCTCTTTATATTTATTGCTTTTACGAAATAAGTCTACGTTCTCTATCAAAAACCACTGAGGAAGAACACTTGTAACTATCTCAGAAAATACAATACTTAAATCTCCTCTTCCTAAATTTTCATTGCGTTTCCCGGCACTAGAAAAGTCTTGGCAAGGTGGCCCCCCAATAATCATTTCAGGACACCTTTCTTTAAAAATTTGATAGTTACTCCTTAAATTACTAAGATCGTAATCAAAAATTTCATGGCTAAAGTTTTTTTTATAAACATCTATCGCTGGTTTCCAATTATCAAATGCTGCTAAAATATTAAATCCAGCATTTTGAAATCCTAAAGATAACCCTCCACAACCAGCAAAAAGGTCTAAAACTCTAAATGAAGAGTTTTTTATCTCATTCCTAGATTTTTCTTTCATATTTTTATATATTTTTTAAGTCTTCATCAAATATCTCTGGATTACTTAGAATAATACCATCAAATCTTCTCTCGGGACTTAAGTAAGTTTGTCCTCCACCTAAGATAATATTCCCAATCTCTTCTTTCCTAATTCTGGGTTTAATCAATTCATCGCAAATCATATAAGGGTGAGTATTTAATCCACTTGATGCAAAAGCTTTATCATTTTTAGTATGATACGTCAGGATGTCAATTATTGATGCGTGCGGTATTTTACCATTTATGGCAAATTCATATAACATTTTTGCCAGCCATATTACAGTTCGTGCATGACGTTGAATAGTTTCTGTCCCAATTGGTAATCTTTTTGTTACATCAAAAAACAACCTAGTAAAACCAAAATCACTCCAAATAAATATATCTAAACAGTTTTGATATAATTTTGATGTTTTACCTACAGTTTTCCATACTGGCTGCATTACTAATGGAGATTGCATTTCTATATGATCGTAAAGTAAATTATCTAGACTATCTGTCAATCTTGAAATATAAGGAAGCATGTTACGAATACTAATCCAATCACTAATTTCACTACAAACAGGATCGAGATATTTAAGTATTTGTTCTCTAGAATCTTTGAATTTATTAGCAATACTTAATGTTAGATATACGATGGTATCTGGACGAGTAACAATTTCACAACCATATTTATGATCGGGTAAGCGACAAGTTGAATTATCTGGTAAGGCTGTTAATTTAATTTCTATGCTACGCAAGCAAGCATCATCATTAGCAGTATTCAATGTAACTAAATCTACCCTTGGCAATCTTCCTATGACTAGTTTTCTATAAGGAAGATAGTCGCTTTCAAATGCGAAAAATAAATTGGGAGATAGTGGTGTAATACCAAAAATATCAGTAGCATCAATTTTCCCATGTTTAATTTTTAGGCTTTTATCAAGAGTTAAATAGACTAGCTGTAGCCCTTGACTGTGCATATAACAAGCCAAAGAAGTAGGAAAAAAATTATTAAATTGATTTTTCCCCCAACTATTAGCTTGAGAAAAATCCCTATTAGATTTAGCTAATCCAAAAAGACCAGGTTGTACTGTATTTTGATTCATTAGTTTGTCGGTTACATATTCATTTAAATAGCATCTTCTGCAACAACTTATATGACAGCGACACTATTAAATGATTATTATTTTAGTGTATATACTTAAAACAATGTATTGAATAATACTTTCAAAATTACTAACCTATTCCACACCCCAACTGTGTCACAATATAAAACTGTAATAAAAAAAATATTGTTAAGGTAATTTAGTGAGTCCAACTGCTCAATCCACGACAAGTACGCGTCGCATAGTATTTCCTTTTACGGCAATTGTGGGCCAGGAAGAAATGAAACTGGCGCTCCTATTGAACGTGATTGACCCCAAGATTGGTGGTGTAATGATCATGGGCGATCGCGGTACCGGTAAATCCACAACTATCCGGGCCCTGGCGGATCTGCTGCCAGAAATTTCTGTGGTTGCCAATGACCCCTTCAGTAGCGATCCTAGCGACCCTGACTTGATGAGTGATGAAGTCCGCCAACTCTTAGAACAAGGCGCGGAAATTCCTGTAACTCACAAAAAAGTTCAAATGGTAGACCTACCTTTGGGAGCCACAGAAGACCGAGTTTGTGGCACAATCGACATCGAGAAAGCTTTATCTGAAGGTGTCAAAGCTTTTGAACCAGGACTGTTGGCAAAAGCTAACCGGGGCATTCTCTATGTGGATGAAGTTAACTTACTAGATGACCACCTTGTAGATGTACTACTCGACTCCGCCGCCAGTGGATGGAACACTGTAGAACGTGAAGGTATTTCTATCCGTCACCCGGCGCGTTTTGTTCTTGTAGGTTCTGGAAACCCTGAAGAAGGCGAACTACGCCCCCAACTGCTCGATCGCTTTGGGATGCACGCAGAAATTCACACAGTCAAAGAACCAGCCTTGCGGGTGCAAATCGTGGAACAACGGGCGGATTTTGACCAAAATCCTCCAGTGTTTCTTGAAAACTACAAACCCCAGCAAGAAGCATTGCAAGAACAAATTGTCAATGCTCAACAGCTTTTGCCAGAAGTGAAAATTGACTACGAACTACGAGTAAAAATTTCTGAAGTCTGTTCTGAACTGGATGTAGATGGTTTGCGAGGTGATATTGTTAGTAACCGCGCCGCCAAAGCCTTAACAGCTTATGAAGGACGCACTGAAGTTACGGTTGATGATATCTGCCGTGTGATTACCCTATGTTTGCGTCACAGACTTCGGAAAGACCCCTTAGAATCGATTGATTCTGGCTACAAAGTTGCCAAAGTCTTTAGTCGCGTCTTTGGCGTAGAACTACCAGAAAGTGATACTGCACAAAAAAACGGCACAGGTCAAAAGTTAGGGGCTAGGGGTTAAAAGTTAGGAGTTAAGAGTTTTGAATGGAAAACGGCTTCATAAATCATGACTATAATTTCTCACTCAGAACTCCTAAATCAGCACTGACACCTGACTACATAACTCCTAATTTATTACTCCTTACTACTAACTTCTTACTCTTAACTCAGCACTGAATATGAGATTTTGGTCTTTTTGGTTCAACAGCTTTGTTTTATCCAGCCAATATAACCCACCCAGGTTTGTAGAATTATTGATGCTCTTATTAGCGATCGCTATGCTAGCAATAGCGAGTATATTACCTGATAGACCCTATTTAATTTTAGGCTTGAGCCTAGTAGTAGGGGCATCTATTTCTATCTTAGTGCGGGAAGCGATCGCGCCTTCACACCAGACGCGAATTACCCAACTCACAGCATCACTATTACTTATCATCAGCCTCTATGGTTTTGCTGACTTAATGTATAGTCTTTAACGGTCTAACTAAAGATAAATTCGGTGTCAGCCTGTGCAAAACTGGCTTCAACACCATCACCGTCCAATATACATCCGCTTGCGTCGGATCACGCCCCAATCTGATGTGAATTCCGCCTAAGGCAGCTTTTTCGGAATAGCCCGATGGTAAAAGCCTTGTTTAAGGCTTTCAGCAACAATCGAATAGAGCGCCGATCAGATAAAACCTAGATATTTTGATACACGATAAGCAAGCAAAATCCCTGCAATACCACCAATAACGCTAAAGAAAATCGAGGTAAAGGATAGCAAACTTCCACCCCACAATACTGGGATATAGCTGCCAATCGTAGAACCCATAAACATTCCAATCCCAATGATAAATTTATTCATTTAAGAAAAGCTTCAAAAGTAATCAAAATAAGTCATGTTTAAACTCCTTTATGACTCAAAATATTACCTTTTGGGAAAAGATTTATTTAACAGTACCGAAAGTAGGATAAGCTTGAATATCCTATTTTGGGATTATTTACATAGTGATAGGCACTAGAATTAACTAGAAACACGCTCAATACATAATATTTCCTATCTTGCAGGTACGTAATTTATCACATTTAATTTAACGCTTAACTAAAGATAAATCCGGTGTCAGCCTCTGCAAAACTTGCTTCAACACTATTACCGTCCAATCTACATCCGCTTGCGTCGTATCACGCCCCAATGTAATGCGAATTCCGCCCAAAGCAGCTTTTTCGGAATAGCCCATCGCTAACAATATCGGACTAGGGCTAAGTTTACCACTGTGACAAGCAGCACCAGCACTGATGCCAATGCCAGCAAGGTTTAGCTGTCGTACCAAGGTTTTACCGCTCAATTTTTTCCCATCGGCGTTTTCCAAGCACATACTTATATGGTGAGGTAAGCGGTGATATGGATCTCCTGTAGGGATTAAACCAGGAATCTCAGCTAATTGGGCAAAGGCGCGATCGCGTAACTCAATTAACCGTGGTGTTTCTGTAGCTAATTCTTGCGCTGCTAATTCTGCTGCGACACCAAATCCGGCAATTACGGGTACTGCTTGCGTACCAGAACGCAGTCCTATTTCTTGTCCACCACCACCCAGCAAGGGCATTAAATCTACACCAGGACGCACATACAACGCCCCTGCACCTTGCGGCCCATATATTTTATGACTGGAAAGGCTAAGTAAGTCTACTGGGAGTTGTTGCACATCTATGGGTAAACGTCCCGCAGCTTGTACTGCATCTGTATGGAACAAAACGCCGTGCGATCGCACAATTTTACCCAGTTCTGCGATCGGTTGTACTGTCCCAATTTCACTTTGACCGTAAATTATCGAAACTAAAACTGTGTTGTGTCGCAACGCCGCCTTTAAATCTAGGGGATTGACTCTACCTTTAATATCTACAGATAAGCGCGTAACTTCCCAACCCCACATTTCTAGCAACCTTACTGTTTCAGAAATTGCAGAATGTTCGACGCTGGAAATAATTAGATGTTGAGGAACAGCATACAATCGAGCCACACCCATAATCGCCAAATTATCTGCTTCAGTGCCGCCAGAGGTAAAAACGATCGACTCAGGACTGACGGCGTTAATTAAACCAGCAACTTGAACTCTGGCTTGTTCCACAACCGTTGCCGCCCGTTGTCCCCACTCATGTAAGCTGGAAGGATTGCCCCACTGTTGGGTGAGGACTGTTTGCATAACTGCGATCGCTTCTTTTCGAGTCGGAGTAGTGGCGCTGTAATCTAGATAAATTTGCATATAACCGATAATGGTGAGAACACACGTTGGCAGTAAGCTGCTGATCTTGTCAGCATATACAGTTTGAGTGGACAAATCCTGAAAAAATCTCTGTAATTCTGCTTTTAGCAGTGGATTTTTCCCTTTAGTTGGAAAGTTATTTTTCTACTTAATTCAGAATACAAAATTTTGGGAATGATAAATCTATCCACTCCCAATCCACTTTTAACAGATTACAGTGCAACTTATCTCTAGACAAAGATATTTTTTATATATCTTTTTACTGATATTCTCCCTCGCTGGTTGTCAACGAGTCCAGTCTTATGATCAGCGTCCTACACCGTTTACCACAAGATCCGTTAATTCAAGTTTACTTTAACCATTCTGAGTCTTCAGAATACAAAGAACCTTACCGTCAGCAAACTCGCCTTGGGGATGATTTAGAAAAACAAATTGTCAATGCTATTACGCACGCTAAATCTACAGTAGATGTGGCTGTGCAAGAATTACGTTTACCCAAAGTTGCCCAAGCACTGGTTGATAGACAAAAAGCTGGGGTCAAAGTCAGGATAATTTTAGAAAATACATATAGCCGACCCTGGAGTAATTTAACATCTACTGAGGTAGGTAAGTTAGATAAAAGGGAACAGGAACGTTATAAGGAATTTCGCCAATTTATCGATATCAATCAAGACAATCAACTCAGTTCAGCAGAAATTAATCAAAGAGATGCTTTGATAATTTTGCAGAATGCTAAAATTCCCTGGATAGACGATCGAGCAGATGGTTCAGCAGGTAGCAGCTTAATGCATCACAAATTTGTGATTGTGGATAATCGGATTGTAATTATCACTTCGGCCAATTTTACTTTAAGTGATACTTATGGTGATTTTACAAATCCCAATACTTTAGGCAATGCTAATAACTTATTGCAGATTGACAGTCCAGAATTAGCATCTTTATTTACAGAAGAGTTTAACATCTTATGGGGAGATGGGCCAGGAGGTAAGCCTGATAGTAGATTTGGTTTGGAAAAACCGATGCGATCGCCTAAACAAATCACATTAAATCAAAGCACAATTACTGTGCAATTTTCGCCTACTTCTCCAACTCAATCTTGGAGTAACAGTAGTAATGGTTTAATTGGTAAAACTTTAGATTCAGCAACCAAATCTGTTGACATGGCGTTATTTGTCCTTTCCGATCAGCGTCTTGCCAATATTTTAGAAAAACGCCATCAACAAAGTGTGCAAATTCGCGCTTTAATTGAACCACAATTTGCCTATCGTCCCTATAGTGAAGCTTTAGATATGATGGGAGTTGCTCTTAGTAATAAATGTAAATATGAAATTGACAATCATCCTTGGCAAAATCCAATTACCACCGTAGGCGTACCTGTATTACCCAAAGGTGATTTATTACATCACAAATTTGGTGTGATTGATAGCCAAACAGTAATTACAGGTTCTCATAATTGGTCAGATGCTGCAAATAATGGTAATGATGAGACACTTGTAGTAATTCAAAATCCTATAGTTGCTGCCCATTACGTGCGAGAATTTGCTCGTCTTTATGCCAAAGTAAAACCCGGTTTACCACCAGGAATTCAAGAAAAAATTAAATCAGAACAAACACGCTGTCCTCAGATAAAAAGTTCTTTATCAAGTGAACTACAAGCAATTAAACAAATAAATATTAACACTGCGAGTTTGGCAGAATTAGAAACTCTCCCTGGCGTGGGTAAGAAGTTAGCGCAACGGATAATTCTTAGCCGCCAGCAGCAAAAATTTACATCTTTACAAGACTTAGAAAGAGTTCCAGGGGTTAAGGCAAAGACGTTGGAAAAATGGCGCGATCGCCTAATTTGGTAGCAGCCTTTGCTAAAAAACAAGATCCCCCTAAATCCCCCGATAAATTGGGGGACTTTGATTCCGGTTCCCCCCTTTTTTTAAGGGGGGTTAGGGGGGATCGAGTCTTAGGCACAGAAATTAAATGCGATCGCTAGTTAAACTAACCAAACTGCGTGAATGCCCATTCCGAGAAAATCGTTCTGCTATTATTTGTTGGTAAACCGCTTCATAGCCATCAGTCATTTGCTTACCACTGAAATGCTTTTCCACATACTCGCGGCAACTATAGCGGTCTAATTCTATTACCCGGTCGAGCGCAGTGATGCACTCTTGAATATTATTGCAGAGGAAACCCGTCTTCCCGTGGGAAATTACCTCCTCAGCAGATCCTAAGTTCATCGCAATCACTGGCGTACCCGAAGCCATTGACTCAACCATCACTAATCCAAAGGGTTCTCGCCAAGTGATGGGGAACAGAGTTGCTACTGCACCTCCCATGAGAGCATTTTTTTGAGCATGATTAGCTTCACCCAAATACTGAATTTGCTCCCCGTCAATGTGCGGTTTGATTTCTCTCTCAAAGTATTCTGCATCAACTGCATCAACCTTACCTGCCATTTTCAAACGCCAACCAGTAAGTTTTGCAATTTCTATTGCTAAGTGCCCTCCCTTTTCAGGAGACATTCGACCTAAAAAGGCTAGGTAAGGCGGATCTTCTGGTTTAGCGTGAAAATTATAACTGCTGACATCAATTCCGTTGTAGACCGTTGAGATACAGTTCAACCCTAACCTTGGTTCTCGTTGTGCATCGGAAATACTAACGTAGGGTTGTTTTTTACCAAAACTAAACATCTTTTCGTTATCAGGTGTGAAAACCCCATGCAACGTGTGAACCGTAGGGGTTGTGACGAGATTTGCGTAAGCCAGTGCCCCACACCCTATATGGGAATGAATAATATCAAACTCTTCTGCACGTTCATAAACTGAAGCTAGATTTAGCATTTCATAAACGCTGTAATCCTTAATACTGCTATCGAGTCTGACGGCACAGGGATGAACTGACACTAGTTTTGCCAGACTGATAGAATCTCCCGATGCAAATAAAGTTACTTCATGTCCGCGTCGGACTAACTCATCACTCAGTAACCCTACTACCAACTCTATGCCACCATAAGCTGGAGGTGGAACTCTTTCCCATAATGGAGCTAATTGAGCAATTCTCATCATAAACCTCCTAAAAAATAAAACTAGAATTAGAAGCTTTTTATTTCTGTTGTTGTAATGCTATGTAATTGATTTACTGTGGCATCAGAAAGTAACTTCAGATACTAAACTTATTAAGAATTCTGATCAAATCTTATTCTGTTTTTTCTATGTTCCTTGTCTATCCTAGTACGGAAATTACCCACTCCTAAAGAGGTAAATACATTCTAATGTATTAAAACTTTATGTTTTATTGCAATTTTAAATAGAATATTTTTGATAGATATTATTTTCAGAAAATGCCTAAATAGTATCTACATGGTGATATTAGGCTAAAAAGTTCTATTAACACCTGTAATTTATCGAATTTTAAAATATTAATTAAAGGATGTAGTCTTTAGACTAATTCTGACGGCTTTCCATACTATATAAAGATAACTCATTGCCCAGATAAGATGAAGTTTTGTTAATGATATCGTTTGGAATCAAAAGCGACAAAGTTTTCTTATAAGCTCTTAGCAATAACAATTAACTCTATCCTTGGCCACTTTAAAAGGTAATAAAGAGATTCCCAAAACTAAACTCTCGCTACTCATTCCACGAACTAGATTCCCTAGGAGTTATAAAAAGGTATTGAAGAGAATAAGCCTTTCAAGGCGGGTAAAATTTTGGTCAATAAATTACTTGATCGTAAATAAAAGGGTTTAAGACCCCAACCATAAAGGTAGCCCCAGTTTCAGTCGGGGTTTAAATCCCCGCCTGAAATTGTCTTGAATTTTGAATTTTGAATTTTGAATTGTTAAGCTCTGTGTCCTCTGCGCCTCTGTGGTTCAATAAATCGCTTTTAAATTGCTTAAGACACAGAGAAGAGAGTCAGGTGATTGACTTATTGCATGAAATGTGATATTTTGTATTGCTATCAATAAAAATCATATTATATAAACGTGAATATCTCTCCATCTCTCAAAAAACCGCGTGTCTCATGGCAGGCGGTTTTCTCACTACTGATATTTGTGTTCATGTACCTACCCATATTGGTACTTGGCTTTTATAGCTTCAATCAGTCGCCTTACAGTGCAACTTGGCAAGGATTCACTCTCGATTGGTATCGCAAGTTGTTCAGCGACGATCGCATCTTATCAGCCTTGCAAAACAGTATGATAGTTGCTGGGTGTGCAGTTGGGGTTTCGGCAGTGCTAGGAACCTTGATGGCGGTTGGGTTGGCGCGTTACCAATTTCCTGGGAAAAAATTGTATCGGGGTATTGCTTACCTACCATTAATTATTCCCGATATTGCGATCGCAGTGGCTACCCTAGTATGTCTAGCCGCCTTTGCTATACCCCTGAGTTTGTGGACAATAGTTGCAGCGCATATCGTGTTTTGTCTGGCTTACGTCGGACTTGTAGTTGCTTCCCGACTTACCAATTTAGACCCCCACTTAGAAGAAGCAGCATTAGATTTAGGCGCTACACCAATCCAAGCTTTCATCCAAGTATTGTTACCTCAATTGATGCCTGGTATTTTGGCTGGTTGTCTTTTAGCATTTGTTCTCAGCTTAGACGACTTTCTCATTTCTAGCTTTACTGCTGGTAGCGGTTCTAACACCCTACCGATGGAGATTTTTAGCCGGATTAGAACAGGAGTCAAACCTGATATTAACGCTTTGAGTGTCATGTTGATTTCAGTATCTGCGATCGTTGCTCTGATAGCTGAATTAATTCGCGCTTCTGGAGAAAATAAAAACTGAAAAGAAGACTTGTAATTGATATCAAGATTATGGATAGATTGGTTCTCCATGAACTTTTTCTGATGCCCAAAAAAGCTATATTAAAAGAGACGTTGCAATGTAACATCTCCACATTAGTTAGACTCATGTATTCATATTTGCCAATATTTAAAAACGTCCAAATATAGATAAATATTTGAAGAAGAAGTCAGAATCAAGACCTTAGCGAGTCGTACAAAATTCATTTTGACTCCTGACTACTGAATTCTGTTTGATAAAATTTATTCATCTTCTTGTTCTCATGTTGAAAGAAGTTTTAGCACATGAATAAACTTCAGTGTTCGCTTCTGTACATAACTGTTTTCAATTAGATAATATTGGGGCTAACTTTGGAGAAGATGCTATTTCCCCCTCATTATGCAAATCTGCCAAAATCCCAATTGCTCAAATCCATTCAACTCTGATAGCAATAGATTTTGTGTGAGTTGCGGACAAAGCAACTTTGGCAAACTTCTAAGAAGCCGTTACCGTGTATTAAGACTATTAGGTGAAGGTGGATTTAGTAGAACCTATGCTACAGAAGATGTAGACAGACTAAACGCGCCTTGCGTCATCAAGCAATTTTTTCCACAATTTCAGGGAACCGGACAACGCACCAAAGCCGCAGAATTTTTTAAAGAAGAGGCTTTTCGGTTGTATGAACTGGGAGAAAATCATACCCAAATTCCCAGATTACTAGCTTATTTTGAACAAGGTACTAGTTTGTATCTTGTGCAAGAATTTATTCAAGGAAAAACTCTTTTACAAGAAGTTCAGCAACAAATATATAGTGAAAAACACATTTGGGAACTGTTAGCTGATTTATTGCCAGTTCTAGAATTCATTCATGCCCATAACGTCATTCATCGGGATATCAAACCAGAAAATATTATCCGCCGTGCCAGTGATGAAAAACCCGTATTAATTGACTTTGGCGGTGCTAAACAGGTAACACAAACCAGTTTAGGAAGACAAGCAACAGTAATTTATACCCTTGGTTATGCCCCAACTGAACAAATGGCTGGATTTGCTTGTCACGGTAGTGATTTGTATGCTTTGGGTGTAACTTGCGTGCGTCTTTTAACTCGATGTTTGCCTTTACAGGATGCTTCTGGACAAGTTAATGACCCTATTTATGATGCCATGAATGCTAAATGGATGTGGCGCGAACGGTTACAAGAAAAAAGTATTACCATTAGCGACGACTTAGGAAGAATTTTAGATAAATTACTAAAACATCTCGCAAGTGAAAGATATCAAACAGCAGTAGAAGTTATCAATGATTTGAAGTTTACAACATCGAATATTGAACCTGTTGCCCTGAAAATTACTTCAATATGTCAATCCATACTACCACCGCTACCACAAAAAGTAATAGTCCCATTACCTCCCTTAGAAACCTTTGAATTTGACGTAGTGACAGTAGACACAGGTGGCAGAGAAGTAAACCGCATGAGTGGTAATGCAAATTTCTTTGCGGAGGAATTGGGTAAATCTGTCACCTTAGAAATGGTATCAATTCCTGGTGGTACTTACATGATGGGTTCACCAGAGTTTGAAGGAGATGCTGACGAACGTCCTCGACATAAAGTTACCGTCGAACCATTTTTTATGGGGAAATTTCCGGTAACTCAAGCCCAGTGGAGAGTAGTAGCAGCTTTACCCAAAGTCAAACAAGCTTTAAATCCCAATCCATCTAAATTTAAAGGTTTAGATAGACCTGTGGAAAATGTATCTTGGTATGAGGCTGTAGAATTCTGTCTCAGACTATCAGAAAAAACTGGACGCGATTATCGTTTACCGAGTGAGGCGGAATGGGAATATGCTTGTCGGGCTGGAACTACAACATCCTTCCACTTTGGCGAAACTATTACTTCTGAGTTAGTTAGTTGCACTATCGAACCAAAAAGCAAATTCCGTAAAGAAACAACTAACGTCGGTAGTTTTGAAGTTGCCAACGCCTTTGGATTGTACGATATGCACGGGCTAGTTTGGGAATGGTGTGCTGATTCGTGGCACAACAATTACAGCGATGCACCTTCAGATGGAACAGCTTGGGAAGTTGGCGGTGATATTAATCGCCGGGTACTACGGGGTGGTTCTTGGAGTTTCAACGCCGAACTGTGTCGCAGCGCCAGCCGTAGCTGGAATGAGTCAGACGGTGGGCTGAGGGTTTGTGGCTTTAGAGTAATATTTTCTGTAGAGGAGATTATTTAGCAATTTGATTTAGAGGCTGTAGAAATTATGAAAGACAAGATTGAGAAAGGGGACATAGTACTTGTTAATAAAAGTGAAAAATATCACAACCAGGTGGGTGAAGTTAGTGAGGTTGATTACAATATTTTCTTTGTAAAAATAGTAATAGTGAAATTAGGTAATCAAGAAGAAACCTTTGAAGAAAAAGATTTACAATTACAAACTAAAAAACCGAGTCTTGAAGAAGTTGTTGCATCTATAGACAAAATTTTAGAACAAGTTGAGCAAATTACTTCCTTACCGACAAAAGAGCAAGTAGAATTACCCAATCGTTTGAAATATCTGAAATTAGATATTCCTAAATTAGATAAACAGCTGATTAAAAAAAACTTTGACGTTATAGATAAAATATTTGCAGCAACAAGAGAAGCAGACTCATCAGCAAGCTTTTGGCAGGAAATAGATCCTAATTTGGAAAAAATAAGCTGGTGGATTAGAACAAGTTTGTGAACCAGGTAGTAAGTCCGATGATAGTCAATTAAACTATATGTTTTGCAAGAGGCAATGCGTTTATTGGTGTTGATTTAATGTGAAAAATATGCATCCTCTAATCCAATAAGCTTGGATTAGAGGATGTTTGAAAAGTCTAATTTATTACTAGCCTCGTGGCTATAAGTCTCGGCTTATAGACAAAAGCCACCAAGTGAGTTAAAATCCTTCAATTTTTATTAGTCCACGGAGGTGGACTTTTGTACGAAACGCTACGCAAACGTTTGTGTACTAGCGAATTCAATTCGCCTAATACTTTTCAAACACCCTCTTAACCTAATTTTATCAAGAATTAGAGGAAAAACTTATTTTGAACACATCATCATTGTTAGATTTAAAGCTAAATAATTAGCATTGGACATAATTAAACACAACTATATTTACATCATTTTTTATTCTTAACGCCATACCATTCATATTTTAGGCTCAATAAAGACTAGTTATATTTATTCTTGCCTACTTACTTAACTGTTTGTTGTTAACCGTATGAGTTAAATTTTGCTATTAACTTGACACTTCCTTCATCCAAATTTTAAAAAAGTATTCTTTTCTTTGTTGAGGGGAGTTTTTTAGCGGCAGTACATAAGTTTGTAGATCAATAAAGAGGCTTTTATTGGATAAAATAAACTACAAAGATCATCAGGTATCAGGTATACACATGCGTTTTTCTCAGTTTGCAGGGATTGTTGGTTGTACTACCGCAACTTTTATATCAATAGCACCCATGCAGGTAGAGGCTGCAACTTTTAAAGTGATATCTGGAGTCACCAGCATCGATCGCGATCACGAAAATATTCTTAAAGGTATCGGGCTAACCTTGACAGGCAGCAATAATACAGTTGCACCAATTCCGAGTAATTATTTAGTTGGCTTCAACATCGACTCCGCTACTAACTTTACATTTAGCGACGAGGGCGGTTTTACTCCGCTCTCAGGGACAATTGAGCATACTGGTACTGTCACCTTCAATAATCAAACTACTGTTGGTGACTTTTCAATTGGTTTTGCTCCAGGACGTACTACCGAAGGTGCTAGCGGATTTGTTTTAAGAGACACATTTTCTTTAGATACAATTTTGTTTGATTTGAGTCTTCCAAAACCTGTGGCATTTGATGGCAAAAATTTAACTATCCCTGATGTTAAATTGCTGTTTTCCCCAGAGTTTGCAAAGATACTAAAGAACCCTGACTTGACAGGTGTGTTTGCTGGAACTGCAAGAATTGATGCTCAAGTTGCTGCCGTACCCGAACCTGATAGTGTATTAGCAGTTTTGGCAGTAGGTGCGGCTCTCTTGGCAACTAGATTGTATACTCAAAAAACTAAATGCACTTGATATCTTGAAGCATTGCTAAATGCTTACTAACGGGTGCAAGGGTATTGGCAGCAATCAGCCCACTGGCGGCGACTGCTGGTAAACCAATACCGGGAAATGTTGAGTCGCCACAGCACATCAGTCCTGGTAGGGGTGTGCTGGGGCCAGGAAACATACCACTTCCAGCTTGAATTGCTGGGCCATAAGAACCTTGGTGACGGCGGAGATAACGTTCGTGAGTTAACGGTGTACCAACAAGTGTGACTTCGCAACGAGAGCGAATATCTGGAATTACCCGTTCTAAAGCTTGCCACATTATTTCTGCACGCGATCGCTTTTGTTCGGCATATTCCTGGCTCCTTCTATCCATTCCCTGCCAGATAGAGTATGGCTCATTACCAGGTGTATACACATGAATCACGTGTTTACCTGCTGGCGCTAAGGATGGATCGAGAACTGAAGGGATGGAAATCACCACCATATTCTGAGGTGCTGTTATGCCCAATTCCCAGCTATTAACCACAATATAATGACACCGCAAATTTGACTGCAATCCTTGAGCATCAATGCCGAGATGTAGGTGCATAAAACTATCACACTCTGGTGTAGCCTGTCGTTTGCTGCGGTACTTTTTGGGTATTGCTTTATCTGGTAATAATTTCAGTGTGTCCCAAACCGAGGCATTAGAAATTACTGCTCGTTTGGCGCGAATTTCGGAGCGATCGCCAAGACGCACACCCACCGCCCGATTACCTTCTACAAGCACTTCCTCCACATGAGCGCCCAGCCTCAGCTTCCCGCCGTGACGCTCCAATCCTTGTATAAGAGTGTCAACTAAAGCACCGCTACCACCAATGGGATATTCAAGTACTGCGTCTGGCCGATACCAGTCCGCAAACATAAATGCTACCTCTGCGGCGCTAGTGCCATCTGCGGGCAATCCAGAAAGGAGAAAGCAAAGCAAATTTAGCCAGTTTCGGGTAAATGAGTCTTTAACAACCTCATCCATAATCCGGCTGAAGGGGCCCGTCAGCTTGATTATATTCGCCACATTCTTTGTCATAGATGGGAGAAATGGGCCCACAGTTCTAGCTGCACCAAAATCAAAGCGTAATGCGGCTGGAGGTATGGAAGTTGCTGCATTAGCAAATGGTTCCATAACGCGCTGGAGTTCTTGCCATTCAGCTACAGCATCATCACCAGAGAACTTGATCAGCACTTCACAAAATTGCTCTGCACCAACCGCCGTGTCAAAATCACCTTCTGGTAGACAACAACCCCAAGTATCATAGGTGACACATGGTAGTTCCGAACCAATTGCATCTAACACTTGTCGCAAAGGGTTAGCAGAGGGGCTGTAAGATAGACCAGAGTAGAGAGACGGGCCAGAGTCAAACTTGAAACCATTGCGCTCAAAACCATGAGCAGCGCCTCCAGCAATGGAGTGGCTTTCGCAGACTATTACATCAAAGCCATACCGTGCCAAAACAGCAGCACAACTCAAACCGCCAATACCGCTACCAATAACAACTATATCTGTGTTTTGCATATCCCTAATGTTTGCAACAATAAATTAAAACAGTTGTGGAAACTTGGATAATATCATTCGCTCCTCCATCCATAAACCGCTCTAATTGGTTAATATCATCACTAAGGATGAACGGAAAACCGCCTGTGTTGCGTTCTTTAGATGAAAAATTTGATTCAGACAGACTTAAACTAGAAACTGAGTTTACTCAAGTCAAAGTAAGAGGTTGTTTGAAAAGTCCTGTTGTCGGTATAAAAAGTTCTATATTCCCCTAAATCCCCAGATAAATTGGGCGACTTTGATTCTAGTTCCCCCCTTTTTTAAGGGGAGCCAGCGTGGTCTTGGGGGTTTCCCCCATGAGCGACTGGCGTGGGTTAGGGGGGATCTCAAAGTGCCTAAAATGACAGTGAAATACTTGTTCATTCAATCTCTAAAACTGGGGACTGGAGACTAGGACCTGGGAGACAAGAGGAGAAGGGGAATAACTAGCCCAATACCTAATGACTAATGACTAATGACTAATGACTAATGACCAATTCATATTGGAGAGAGGAATTTGAAAAATCAGCAATTGGGAAATTGGCAAACCACAGTTTTAGGAATTGTGTTAGCAACACTAGTGATTTTTGGACTAAATTCCTTTATCATTATCAACCCAGGAGAAGCAGGAGTGATCAGCATTTTGGGTAAAGCGAGAGATGGTGCTTTATTGGAAGGGATTCACATAAAACCACCTTTTATCTCAGTGATAGATGTGTATGATTTGACGGTACAAAAATTTGAAGTGCCAGCAGAGAGTTCTACTAAAGATTTGCAAAATTTATCTGCAAGATTTGCAATTAACTTTCGCCTCGATCCCATGCAGGTAGTTGAAGTTAGAAGGAAACAAGGAACCTTAGCAAATATTGTATCAAAAATCATTGCACCTCAGACCCAAGAAGCATTTAAAATTGCAGCCGCCAGAAGAACAGTAGAAGAGGCAATTACTAAAAGAAGTGAGTTAAAAGAAGACTTCGATCAAGCGTTAGGCGATCGCTTAGACAAATATGGGATAATTGTGTTAGATACTAGCGTAGTTGATTTAGCATTCTCACCAGAATTTGCCAGAGCAGTGGAAGAAAAACAAATTGCTGAACAACGGGCGCAAAGAGCCGTTTACGTAGCACGGGAAGCAGAACAAGAAGCACAGGCAGATGTGAATCGTGCTAAAGGTAGGGCAGAAGCTCAAAGACTTTTAGCAGAGACACTCAAAGCCCAAGGAGGACAGTTAGTTTTGCAAAAAGAAGCAATTGAAGCTTGGAAAAGTGGCGGCGCTCAGATGCCCAAAGTCCTCGTTATGGGTGGTGACTCAAAAAGCGGTGTCCCCTTCATATTCAACCTTGGGAATGTCCAAAATCAACCGTAAGGGGTTGGCATTAGATAACAAACTCCATTATAAAATTTGTTCTGACTTCAGACAAATTTTATAACACTTAGACAATTCCCAATCTAAAATCCCAAATAGTATAATTTGGGCTAGTCCCAACTTCAATACCACAGAAAAACCAACAAGATCCTCATCAAAGTTTATGTCAACCCCCAATCCTGAAAATCTCACCGCAGAAGAAGCGAAAAAATTACTGAATAAATTTAACTGTTTAGACATTGCGCCTATCCTCAATGCATCCGAAAAAGTAGTAATTCGTGATGCACTAATTTTGGTAAAAAACCTTGCTGATTATCAAATCTTAGGGATTTGTGCTGATACAGCAGAGGAAGGAATACTGGCTATGAAAACCTATTCTCTAGCTTTGGGTTATGAACCACCAAACAATTTACTGACACCTGAAGGGCCAGTATATATCAAATTAAATGGTAAAAATGGCTTGTGTTATCTTGATTCTTATGCCGGACATCATCGTGGTGTATTAGTATCTTGTCAGTCTTACCACGAAGACGGAATTAACGAAATGTATGGACATCTACCCTTGGATTTATTTGTATAGAATTCGGCGAATGTAGGTAGAGGATGTGCTTTACCTACTAATTAACGACTAATAAAAAATTACTAGATTTTATGAGTATTATTACACTTCAGTCGGTTAAAAAAGACTTTGGCATCAAAGAAGTTTTAAAAGATGCCAGTTTTAGCCTCGATGCTACCGATAAAGTTGGCTTAATTGGTACTAATGGTTCTGGAAAATCAACCCTATTAAAAATGATTGCCGGGTTAGAATCCATTGATAGCGGTCAAATTATCATCAACTCCGGTTCTAAAATTATCTATCTACCGCAGCAGCCAGATTTAGATGAAAATCACACAGTCTTAGAGCAAGTTTTTGCTGACAGTGGCGAACATACGACTTTAGTACGTGAGTATGAAGAACTATCAGATAAATTAGCTCACTATCCAGATGATAGCCAACTGATGTCTCGCCTATCTGTGGTGATGCAAAAGATGGATACAAATAATGCTTGGGAATTAGAAACAAATGCCAAAATCATCCTCACAAAATTAGGAATTTATGACTTTGATGCCAAGATAGGAACATTATCTGGAGGCTATCGCAAGCGGATTGCTTTAGCATCAGCGTTGTTAGCAGAACCCGATGCTTT
The DNA here is from genome assembly GCF_036917455.1 of Nostoc sp. GTDB lineage: Bacteria > Cyanobacteriota > Cyanobacteriia > Cyanobacteriales > Nostocaceae > Nostoc. The sequence continues at coordinate 34,997 of NZ_JBALDK010000081.1, forward strand.
GCTGATGGATGAGCCGACAAACCATCTTGATGCGCTTTCTGTTGAATGGTTGCAAAGTTATTTAAATCGCTATCGCGGCGCACTTTTTCTTATTACTCACGATCGCTATTTTCTAGATCGTGTCACCAATCGGATCGTTGAAATCGACCGAGGCGACATTTACACCTATACAGGTAACTATTCATATTACCTTGAAAAGAAAGCTTTAGCTGAAGAATCTGCCGTAAGCAGTCAACGGAAACATCAAGGCTTATTGCGGCGCGAGTTGGAATGGCTGAAAAAAGGGCCGAAAGCCAGAAGTACCAAACAAAAAGCTAGAATTGACCGCGCTCACGCTCTGCGGGATACTGAATTTAAACAAGTTCAGGGTAAAGTTGATATTTCTACAGTTGGTCGTCGCATTGGTAAAAAAGTTATTGAATTAAATAACATTTCTAAAGCATACAATGGACGCACTCTGATTAATAATTTCACTTACGAATTTAGTCCAGAAGACCGCATCGGCATCATCGGCGCTAATGGTGCTGGTAAATCCACTTTAATGGATATTATTACTGGTCAGATTCAGCCAGATTCAGGAGTTGCCGAAATTGGGACTACAATTCACATCGGTTATTTTGACCAGCATTCTGAAGAATTGCTCACAGCTTTAAACGAAAGTCAGCGGGTGATTGACTATATCAAAGAAGAAGGTGAATTTATCAAAATTACCGATGGGACTCAAATTACCGCTTCGCAAATGTTGGAGCGGTTTTTATTTCCTGGTAATCAACAATATGCCCCAATTAGTAAACTTTCTGGTGGTGAAAAACGCCGCCTATTTCTGTTGCGAGTTTTGATGAGTGCGCCCAATGTGTTGATTTTAGATGAACCGACAAATGATTTAGATGTTCAGACTTTGGCAGTATTAGAGGATTATTTAGAAGATTTTGTTGGGTGTGTAATTGTAGTTTCTCACGATCGCTACTTTCTCGATCGCACCATCGACACAGTATTTTCCTTTGAAGAAGGCGGTAATCTGCGGCAATATCCAGGTAATTACTCGATTTATCTCGACTATAAGAAGGCGGAAGAGGCACAGCAACAAGCTGCTAACACTAAGGAAAAGCCGAAAAATACCGAAGTCCAAAATGGTGCATCTGCGCCCAAGGATGTAGAGAATACCAAACGGCGGAGATTATCCAATTGGGAAAAGAAAGAATTTGAGCAGTTGGAAGGTAAAATTGCCGAGTTAGAGGCACAGAAAGTAGAAACTGAGAAAACGCTAGGGAATGTGTCACCGGGGAATTATAGCGAAGTGCAAAAGTTATACGATCGTGTGGAAAAGCTCAAGCAGGCGATCGATGTGGCGACTGAACGCTGGTTAGAATTGGCCGAGATGGAGTCTTGATTTTGATTTTTTAACGTGGCGTGAATTTTACGAACCTCTTCCTGTCTTGAACCCCCCACCCTAACCCTCCCCTTGCAAACTATCCATTATCAAGGGGGGTTAGGGGGGATCTAAAAGTGCCTAAAATCACAGCCAACCACTTTTAAAACATCCTTTTAAAGACGCTGCGATCGCTACTCTCAACGATGGGGAATAATCATTGTACCTTTGGGGGATGATGGTGATGAAGGTACTTCTTGGTATATGAAGGCGGCAGGGATTGCCATCGATGAGGAGTATTATCGTAAAGTGGCTAATGCCAAAGATATTTACTGGCGGACTTACACCAGTAGACAGCGGGAGCAATGCGATTTTGTGAGGTGAGTAAGCAGGGGAGGCAGGGGAGGCAGGGGAGGCAGGGGGAGAGAAATAATTTAGATATATTTTTTATCTTTTTAGTAGTAAAAAATACTAAATTTTTTTCTTTACTCCCCCTGCTCATTAGATGATGATCTCACTTTTTCGCGTTGCTCCCGTAGACAGCACCAAGATTACCTAAAGCCCGAAGAGGTTTTGCACATTTTAATTTATGTTTACTAAACCCAAAATACTTTTATCATGGCTTGTATTATTACTAAGTTTTACAAGTTTATTTCTCAGTTCTTGGATTATTCTTCCGCCTCCAAATATGTCTTTACTCACCTTAGCAGTGGGAGCGCCAGAAGTCAGTCCTTGGTTATTGTTATTAAATTCACTCTCTTTATTACTTTCTTTTTTCTGCATTCGTCGCCGTCAATTACAACGCCTAGCTTGCATTTTCAGTTTAATCGGATTGCTAATTTGTGGATGGGTGCTAGTGAATATCCCACCAACTCAAATACAGATGGCTAAAGCGATGAAACAAGGGTTGGGAGAAAATTATTTAGAGCAAATTCCAGCCCAAGTAAGGGCTAAAATGCAAACCCATCCCTTTAACTTAGTTAATTTTTTCAGGGGTATTCCATTAGGTAAAACCCGTCATCAAAAAGATATTATTTTTGCTTCTCCTGCGGGAGTGCCTTTAAAAATGGAAGTTTACCAACCCCCAGAGGTGGGAAAATATCCAGCAGTGGTAGTAATTTATGGTGGAGCTTGGCAATATGGCAATCCTCATGCCAATTCTGAGTTTAATCAATATATTGCTAATCATGGATATACAGTATTTGCAATTGACTATCGACACGCACCTAAATATCAGTTTCCAACTCAGTTAGATGATGTGCGTACAGCCTTGAATTTTATTCGCAAACATGCAGCAGATTATGAAGCCGATTCAGAACGCATGGTACTTATAGGACGTTCTGCGGGAGCGCACCTAGCAATGCTAGCGGGTTATCAACCAGATGCACCACCCATTCGGGCTGTAGTCAACTATTACGGCCCTGTTAACTTACCTGGAGGATATAAAACACCACCATTTCCCGATCCTATCAACACCCGCGCTGTTTTAAAAGCATTTATGGGTGGTTCTTTAGAGGAATTGCCTAATCAATATCAAATTGCTTCACCAATAAATTATCTAACGCACCCTTTACCGCCAACTTTATTAATTTACGGTAGTCGTGACAATTTGGTAGAAGCGCGATTTGGAAGAAAGATGTATGAACGTTTACATGACTCTGGTAATACTGCGGTTTTTCTACAAATTCCTTGGGCAGAACACGCTTTTGATGCCGTTTTCAACGGTGTGAGCAATCAATTAGCGTTGTATCATACTGAGAGGTTTTTAGCTTGGGCGTTGTTTAAGCAATAATTTCACTAACACACAGTAGCAATCAGAGCATAAAGACTCATTAACGAGTATCAAAGGCTCATTAATGAGTATCAAAGGCTCATTAATGAGTATCAAAGGCTCATTAATGAGTATCAAAGGCTCATTAATGAGTATCAAAGACTCATTAATGAGTATCAAAGGCTCATTAATGAGTATCAAAGGCTCATTAATGAGTATCAAAGGCTCATTAATGAGTATCAAAGGCTCATTAATGAGTATCAAAG
>NZ_JBALDK010000082.1:0-11659 GCF_036917455.1 Nostoc sp.
CTCAGACGAAGCCTGCATCATCTGCTGCGGCTGGGGCTGGAACATAAACAACGAATAAACCACATCTCGGCGAATGTTGACCATCATATCCAAGAAGAGTTCGTAACCCTCGCTCTTATATTCAATTAGCGGGTCTTTTTGACCGTAACCACGTAATCCCACCGATTCGCGCAAGGCATCCATTTGTTGCAGGTGTTCCCGCCACAGGGTATCAATGCGTTGCAAAATAAAGAAGCGTTCAGCTTGGCGCATCAGTCCGGGTTGAACTTGGTCAATCTGGGCTTCTTTGAGGTCGTAAGCTATTCGCACCTGTTCGTGGAGGAAGGCTTTAATCTCGCTGACTGACATATCTTCTAATTGATTTGGCTGCAAGTCTGCTAGCAGATAGACAAATTCTTTGACTTTCTCAACCAACTTTTCTAACTCCCACTCTTCCGAGGGCAAGTCTACGTTGATGTAGTAGTCTACGATGTCATCCATCGTTTTTTCAGCGTACTTAATTACCTGTTCTTTCAAATCTTGACCTTCTAACACCCGGCGGCGTTCGGCGTAAATAGCACGACGTTGATTGTTCATCACCTCGTCATACTCAAAAACCTGCTTACGGATGTCGTAGTAGTAGGTTTCTACTTTTTTCTGTGCGCCTTCCAAACTCCGGGTGAGCATCCCAGATTCGATGGGCATATCTTCTTCTACGTTGAAGGCTTGCATTAACCCAGCAACACGTTCGCCACCAAAAATCCGCAGTAGGTTATCCTCTAAACTGAGGAAAAATCTCGTGCTTCCAGGGTCGCCTTGTCTTCCTGCACGTCCCCGCAACTGGTTATCAATCCGCCGCGATTCATGGCGTTCTGTACCAATTACGTGTAAACCACCGATTCCCACCACTTCATCATGTTCGCGGGTAGTAAATTGTTCGTATTCTTGCTTAATCCGCTTGTAAGCTTCCCGCAATTTAAGAATCACCGGATCGTCTATGGGAGCTTTTTCTGCGGCTACAGCTACCTTGTCTTCTGCTTCCAGTTCCGGTAAACTGCGATCGCCATACTCACGGACTGCAATTTCTACTGCGTCTTTGAGTAGTTTTTCTGTCTCTTTTGTCAATTGGGTGGGGAAAATTTCTGGTGAAGCCCGCCAAGTTTTAACTTTTTTGCCAGGGACAAAGCCTTGACCACCACCGTGTCCAGTTGGTAATCCAGCTGGTCTTTGAACGCCAAAGTTATCTTCATCTTCTGGCATCACAATTCGGGGCATGAAGTATTCCCGCAGCTTCAGACGTGCCATGTATTCGGAGTTACCACCCAAGATGATGTCTGTACCCCTACCTGCCATATTAGTAGCAATAGTAACAGCACCTTTGCGTCCAGCTTGGGCAACGATTTCCGCTTCTCGCTCGACGTTTTCCGGTCGAGCGTTGAGTAATTCGTGGGGAATCTCTAGTTGCTTCAGCAGTCGGCTGAGAAGTTCGGATTTTTCGACGCTAGTGGTTCCCACTAATACAGGTCTGCCGAGTTGGTGCATTTCGGCACATTCTTTAGCGATCGCGCCCCACTTGCCAGCTTCTGTCTTAAAGACCATATCAGACAAGTCTTCGCGTCTTCTGGTTTGGTTAGTAGGAATTACCGCAACTTCCAATTTGTAAATTTTTTCAAATTCTGGTTCTTCCGTTTTTGCCGTTCCGGTCATTCCACCCAGTTTTGGATACAGCAAGAACAGATTTTGATAAGTAATTGTCGCTAGAGTTTGAGTTTCTGGCTGAATCTCTTCGTGTTCTTTGGCTTCAATAGCCTGGTGTAGTCCATCACTCCAACGCCGTCCGGGTAGCACCCGACCGGTAAATTCATCTACAATTACCACTTCCCCATTGCGGACGATGTAATTTACGTCCTTGAGGAAAAGTTCTTTGGCTTTAATCGCATTGAAAACGAAGTGCGCCCAAGGATCTTCTGGGTCAAATAAATCTGTGACTCCCAAAAGATTTTCCGATTCAGCAAAGCCTTCATCTGTCAATAGCACGTTACGAGCTTTTTCATCCACATCATAATGCTCGTCTTTTTTGAGTGTGAATGCGATTTCGGCAGCTTGCAGATACTTTTCTGTAGGTCTTTCCACCTGCCCAGAAATAATTAGAGGTGTCCGCGCCTCATCAACTAAAATCGAGTCTACCTCGTCAATCACGCAATAATTGAATGGGCGTTGCACCACATCTGCCATTGATGTCGCCATGTTATCCCGCAGGTAGTCGAAACCGATTTCGCTGTTGGTGACATAAGTGATATCGCAATCGTAGTTTTTCTGGCGTTCGCTGGGAGTCATGCTTGACTGGATTAGCCCCACACTCAGCCCCAAAAACCGATGCACCTGCCCCATCCATTCAGCATCCCGACGAGCCAGGTAATCGTTCACAGTGATAACGTGTACACCTTTACCAGTCAGGGCATTTAAATAACTCGGCAAGGTTGCTACAAGTGTTTTACCCTCACCAGTTTTCATTTCGGCAATTTGCCCTACGTGCAAAATGATACCGCCAAGCAGTTGGACATCAAAGTGCCGCAAGCCTAAGACTCGCCGTCCTGCTTCCCGAACAACGGCATAAGCTTCTGGCAATAGGTCATCCAGGGCTTCGCCTTTGGCAAGTCGTTGTTTAAATTCGACAGTTTTACCTTTTAACTCCTCATCAGAAAGAACCTTAATTTCTTCCTCTAAAAGGTTAATTTCAGTAACAGAAGGCTGGTATTTTTTAAGCTTACGAGCGTTGGGGTCGCCCAACAAAAGTTTTAACATGGCAGGTTATAGAACTGAATCAAGGGGATGGGGATTAAAGGGTCGGCATTGATTATAAACATTTAACCCAACCCAACCGTCTTGGTCGTGGATGGGTGTGAAATGAGAATTACCTCAAAAACAGGAGAAAAACTAGTCAGTTAGTTTCTTAAATGATTGGTTTTAACTCTTATCTTACTATTTAGTCTTTCTTCATAGTATCATTTTGCCCCCAGATGAGAGAGCAGGGGGCAGAGGGGCAGGGGAGCAGGGGGGAACTTTCTCAGGATCTTTCCCCGGATTTCTCACTACATGTCGATTAAGCCTGCGCTTGAGCAGGGGAGCAGGGGAGGCAGGGGGAGCAGGGGAGCAGGGGAGCAGAGGAGAGTTCAAATACCAAGTTCTTTCCCCTCTGCCCCTCCTTCGCCTCAAGCTTGTGAGAAATGCGAGTATTAGTTTTTTCTTCCCTTGCTTCCCCTGCCTCCCCTGCCTCCCCTGCCTCCCCTGCCTCCCCTGCCCCTCTGCCCCTCTGCCCATCCTTCCCCTCAAGCTTGTGAGAAATGCGGGTTTCCCCTCTCTCTGCCCCCTATCTCCTCTGCCCCTCTGCCTCTTGTGATGTCAGGCGGCGAAAATTGTAGTCACTAGCACTAGGATGACAACTGACACAGCTACCAACCTGGACGGGACGTGGTAACTTCACTCCTGGATGCAAAGCTTTGAAATAACGCGAGTTATTGACGCGATAGGGTGTTTCTTCATCGTCTAGCTGAACGCGGGAGAAAGTCAAAAGATATTTCCACACCAAAATGCGCGGCGGATCGACTAGAGGCTTTAATTGTGCGCCGTAATGCTGCGAGTCTTGCAGGAGATTTTTCCAAGTTTGGGTGGGTAAAACGGCTGGTGGTAAGGCAATGTGGCAGGTAGAGCAGTTTTCTAAGTACAGTTCTTGCCCCAGTTGGTACTGGGCAGGTACTACGTCAACCGTGCCAATTTCGGTGGGGGGTGTAGCACTTTGGGCATTAGTTGCTAAGGCTAGCAGCCAACCCATAGCTAGGCTCCACGTAACGATTACCAAAAGTAAACCAAAAAATTGGCGTTTAAATTGGCGTTCGGCACTTTGCTGTGGCGTTTGGCGTTGGCGTAGCCCGCCGTAGGCATCGCGGGTTTTGCGCTTAATAAAAATTGACATTCCTCACATTCCCAGATATTTAGAAGTGGCGCTTGTGCTAATCATAGGACTTACGCAGTATTGGTAGTGTTTCGGATTTTGTGTAAGTAGTTTTATTAATGGCAAGCCGCTTTGCGTCTATATATCTCTAAGATTAATAACACTGAAGCTATGCAAGAAAAAATCTCTTGGTAGTTTTAACCTGACTCACTCTCAAAACTACCTTTTTTATTACCTTAAGGAATAGGAACCGATCGCAATAATCGCTCAACAACAGTTCTTGCATTCCTTCCTCCTCTAGGAATCAGGCGATGGCAAAGAACGTGAGGGACGAGAAATTTTACATCATCGGGAATAGCATAATCACGCCCTAATAGAAAAGCTAGCGCTTGGGCCGCCCGTTGTAATGCTAATGTGCCACGCGGACTGACACCAAGGGCGATTTCCTCATCTTGGCGTGTTGCTCGCACCAATTCGAGGATGTACTGTTGCAAGGAAGTCGCGACTTTTACTTGAGAGCAGAGGTAACGCAATTCCTGTACTTCTGCCAAGGTAATACAAGGCTGTAAATCAGCAACCTTCACACCATTTTGGAGATTTTGCAGCATCAGGAGTTCTTCTGACTCCGAAGGATAACCTAAACTTAGCGACAACATGAACCGATCCATTTGCGCTTCCGGCAAAGGAAAAGTACCTTGATACTCAATAGGGTTTTGAGTGGCAATGACAAAAAACGGCTGGGGAACTGGACGAGAGACACCATCGACTGTTACCTGATGTTCTTCCATCACTTCCAGCAAAGCTGACTGAGTGCGGGGTGTAGCGCGGTTAATTTCGTCAGCTAGGAGGATATTGGCAAAGACTGGCCCAGCAAGAAAAGTAAATTCACCGCTTTTTGGGTTCCAGATATTGGTGCCAGTAATATCAGTTGGTAGTAAATCGGGGGTACATTGTAGTCGTTGAAACCTGCCATCTAGCGAACGAGCCAAGGATTTAGCAAGCAGAGTTTTACCAACTCCAGGGACATCTTCTAGGAGGGCATGACCACCACCTAGCAAGGCTACTAGCACTAAGCGTATTGCCTCAGCTTTACCAACAATAGTAAGAGCCAGATTTTGGGTTAAAGCGTCAATTTTTTCTCTCATGCAGCGCGGGGAGTGGGGAATGGGGAATAGGGAAGCAGGGGGGCAGGGGGGCAGGGGGGCAGGGGGAGCAGGGGGAGCAGGGGAGGTAGGGGGAGCAGGGGGACAAGGGGGAATTATTGAATAAGTTTCTCCCTTGTCTCCCCCCTCTTCCTTGTCTAACTTGTCTCTTCTTCATACCCAATGCCCAATGCCCAATTTCCCTAAATACATTGTTCCCACTCAGCACTCAGCACTCAACACTCAAAACTTCTTTGGCAACAACGCAGTCAAGTTGAATTTGTGTTTTCAGGGCTTCTAGAGAAGGAAATTTTTGTTCGGGGCGCAAAAATTTAACTAGTTCTACAGCCAGTTTTTTACCATACAAATCACCAGACCAATCGAATAAATGTACTTCCGCAGATGAATAAGTACCATTTACAGTTGGGCGGTTGCCGATGTTCATTACGCCCAAGCTCTCGCTAGAAGGAGCATCTGATGTTTCACTGAGAGTAAAAATGCGGACAGCGTAAACTCCTTGGCGGGGCAAAAACTTTTCTTTTGGTAGTTGGAGGTTGGCGGTGGGAAAGCCAATGGTTCTGCCTAATTGTTGACCTTGAACGACAATACCCAAGAGAGTGTAGGGACGACCTAGTAGTAGATTTGCGTTTTCGATGTCCCCTTGCTCAAGGGTTTGACGAATCAATGAAGTGCTAATGCGGGCATCTTGAGTCGGGGTAGTACTGACGCAACTGCTTTGAGTGGGCGAGTCACCTGTATAAGTTTGCAAGGGAACGATGGTAACGGGGATATTGTGTTTGGCGGCGATTAATTGCAAATCTTTAGCAGTACCACTGCGCTTTTCGCCAAAACAAAAATCCTGCCCGATGCTAATTCGCTGGCATTGCAGTTGTTGCACGAGAATTTTTTGGACGAATTCTTCAGGGGTCAACGCAGACAATTCTTTGTCAAAGGGTAGTAGTACCAGTTGTTCTACCCCAAGCGATCGCAATTGTTGGACTTTTTCATCCAGTGGCGTTAATAAAGTCCGGGGTTGCCCCGTAAAAAACTCCTGTGGATGGGGGTCAAAGGTGACAACTGTTGAGTAAGTATATTCTTGATTTGTTAGTTGTTGATTTTCCTTTGACTGCGGAGTACTGGCTACTGACAAGCGATCGCCAGCGTGCAAGACTGGTTGAATTACCCTTTGATGGCCAAGATGAACACCATCAAACTTGCCAAGGGCAACAGCAGTCGGCGTTAGCAGCCCTTCGCTCGAAGAAGCAACCCACACAGAACACCCATTTTGAGACAAATTTAGCACGTGGATTCTGAGATTTTAGGTTTATTTTAGCTATCAGCAGGAAGCTACTTTATGGTAAACCGCCTTGAGGAGGACATTCACCAACTGCCCATGAGGTCTTGTGCTCTCGCCCAAAACCCTAAGCCACAGGAAGTAGCCCCAGATGGTGTACGAATTTTAGATTTTAGATTTTAGATTTTAGATTAATGCCCTGCCCCTCATAGGCTGAACAAATCCAAAATCCTCAGTTTAACCCTGAGCCTTCGCGTAGCGTCTCGCAGAGAAGACAGCGATCTTTTTCAATCCAAAACCCAAAATTCAAAATCTAAAATTGGTTGACAGCTAATTGCTAGTTCCAGATAACCACAAATACCAAAGCTAAAAAGGCTCTAGTTCCTTGTTGAGACTAGCAACGAGGTTTTAGGCTCAGTTCAGCCGCAAGAGAGGGCTTCTGTGGGTGTCTAGGCTGTGTTGGTGAATCTATAAAGTGTTTCCTCCTGTTGTCGCCCTTATCCTATGGTTTGCGTGACAACTCTGGGCAGCGCTGTCTCACCGTACAGCCAACAGGTACGCTCTCGCGCTGAAAGCTTCTGATCACCAATCTAATCTAAAATCTCCAATTCCTCCGATCGCAATCTTTAAGTCGAAAACTTACTAACAGGAAAAGATTCTGATAAGGCTACTGAGGTGGCAATCTGAAGTACCAATTCTTCTCGTGCCATGATCGCTCCGGGAAATTTCGCAGCTGCTTGTTTCCCTACACCATCTAAAAAGTCATCATCGTGTGCTGGATCGTGGTGGTAAATCACCAGAGTTTTGACATTAGCAGCTTGTGCCACTTTCACAGCTTCTTGCCAAGTAGAATGTCCCCAGCCAATTTTGGGGGATTTTGGAGAATGATATTCTTCGTCTGTGTAGGTGGAATCGTAAATTAGAATATCAGCATTCCGAGCTAACCACAGCACATTGTCATCGAGTCGGTCGGGAAAATGTTCGGTATCGGTGATATAAGTAGCAGCACCACCACGCCAGTTGACGCGGTATCCTACGGCTTCACCTGGATGGTTTAAAGGTGCTGTTTCTATGGTAAGGTCATCGATGTGGATTGGTTGCCCTGGTCGAATATCGTAGAAATTTAAATTAGCTTGCATAATCTGCAAGGGTACGGGAAAGTTCGGGTGCAACATTTGATCGTTGAGGCGCTGTTCTATAGTAGAACCATCAGGTGCGATCGCGCCGTAGATATGAAAGTCATTTCCCTTTACAAAACCTGGGCTAAAGAAGGGAAAACCCTGCATGTGATCCCAGTGAGAATGGGTAAAAAATATATGAGCTTCTAACGGCATCTGGCGCAACAAAGATTGCCCCAAAACATGTAGTCCTGTGCCAGCATCGAAAACTAAGCGTTTATCGCCCGCTTGCATTGATATGCAAGGGGTATTACCGCCGTAACGAACAGTGTGTGGCCCTGGACTGGGGATGCTGCCGCGAACGCCCCAAAATTGTACGGTAAATTGGTTCTCTATCCTAGACATAGGTGTTGCTTGCTGGACTGAGCGGGCGATATTTTGGATTAGCTGCTTTATTTGGTTTAAGTTTATGCTGTCTAACTGATTTTGGTAGAGGGAGGATTTCTTGGTAAAACAGCATACCCTGTTTCTGACCGATTGTGTAAATGTGAATGAAATACTTTCAGGTAAAATTTTTTAGCTTTTAGGGTGAATGTGTATCAGTTATTTCAAGAGTGCCCCTACGTTATAGCCTACATTCTTATCGAATGCATTTGAATAACCCCAGTTTTATCCTGATAAATCAAATGATTTACGGAAAATTAAATTCCCAGTCAGACAATTTATCTAGTCCAGTTGCGTAGGTAAGATTGTACTGTAATGGAGTGATACTGATGTGGTTTTTACGGACAACACTTACGTCTGTCGGTACATTTTCAGGTAGATTTAATCCAGTTGGAGGTTCTACATCCTCAATTACCTCTCCAGTCAACCAGTAGTACGTTTTTCCACGAGGATCGACTCGTTTATCAAACACATCAATGTAACGCCGCACTCCTTGACGGGTAAGAGTAACACCGGCAATTTCTTCCCACTTAACAGGAGGAATATTGACGTTGAGCAACATTAAATCTGGCAGTGGTTTTTGGGCTAACTGGTCTACGAGAACTTTGGCAAACTTGGCAGCAGGTTGAAAATCTTTAGATGTATGACTAATAAGACTTAACGCTACGCTGGGAATGCCTTCAATTAGACCTTCCATTGCTGCCGAAACAGTGCCGGAATATAATATTTCAGTTCCCAAATTGGCTCCTTGATTAATGCCAGAGAGAACCAAATCGGGGGGAGTATCTAGCAAAGCCCACAGTGCCAATTTGACGCAATCTGAAGGCGTACCATCGCAAGCCCAAGCTTTGACAGCAGGATGAAAAATTGACTCCACAATTTCGGCACGAATGGGTTGGTGGAGAGTTAATCCATGTCCAGTTGCCGATCGCTCACGATCTGGGCAAACTACACTCACATCATGACCTGCCTCTGCCAAATAGTTGGCTAGGGTACGAATCCCCAAGGCAGAAACTCCATCGTCGTTGCTAATTAGTAATTTCATAGTCATTGGTCATTGGTCATTGGTCATTAGTCATTAGTCATTAGTCATTAGTCATTAGTCATTAATCATTGGTCATTAGTTATTTGTTATTTTTTATTTGTTATTTGTCAATGTCTGAGGTCACAAGTAGCAAAAAACATTTATACTCACTAGTACACTGTAGCGAGAGTTTGCCCCTTATCTGTAAGTTGATTTATCGAGCAGTTCACGGCTTTTGACTATAGACTAATGACTAATGACCAATGACTAATAACTAATGACTAGCAATTTAGAAGCTCAACTTTTAGCACTGCGGCAGTCAGGAGAAAAAGCGATCGCAGCCGCCGACACCCTAGAACGTCTAGAAGAACTCAGAGTTAATTATCTGGGTAAGAAAGGGGAACTGGGGGCACTGTTGCGAAGTATGGGGCAAATGAGCGCAGAGGAACGACCGAAAATTGGAGCGATCGCCAATACAGTCAAAGAATCTTTGCAAACTAGTCTAGACCAACAACGCACCGCTCTGGAAGCCGCGCAAATTCAGGTACAGCTAGAGGCGGAAACTCTGGATGTAACTATGCCAGGAATTTACAGCCCCCAAGGTCGCATTCATCCCCTCAACGGCATTATCGACCGGGCGCTGGATATCTTTGTTGGTATGGGCTACACGGTGGCTCAAGGGCCAGAGATGGAAACAGATTATTATAATTTTGAGGCTCTCAATACTCCGCCTGACCACCCCGCCCGTGATATGCAGGATACCTTCTACCTGCCAGATGGCAATCTTCTCCGCACTCATACCTCGTCAGTGCAAATTCGTTATATGGAAAGAGAAGAACCACCGATTCGGGTTGTGGCTCCAGGGCGAGTTTATCGGCGAGATAATGTAGATGCCACTCACTCGGCTGTTTTCCATCAAATCGAACTTTTAGCCATTGATGAGGGACTAACTTTTACAGACCTCAAAGGCACAATTAAGGTATTTTTACAAGCAGTATTTGGCGATTTACCGATTCGCTTTCGCGCCAGTTATTTCCCCTTTACCGAACCCTCGGCTGAAGTAGATTTGCAGTGGAATGGTCGCTGGCTGGAGGTGATGGGCTGCGGGATGGTCGATCCGAATGTACTTAAGTCTGTGGGTTATGACCCAGAAATTTATACTGGTTTTGCTGCCGGTTTTGGGGTAGAACGCTTTGCAATGGTGTTACACCAAATTGATGATATTCGTCGCTTGTATGCTAGCGATTTGCGATTTTTGCAGCAATTTTAGGGAAGCGATCGCTTTAAATAACAGGCAACATTGAATCGAAAAACGATTTAACTTCCCTCACGCGGACTTTGATGTTAAGTAAGCTTTGATGAGATGAAAAGGAGTCGGAAGTCAGAATTCAGAAGTCAGAATTCAGAATACCCTATGCCAGTTCGCGCAGCGTCTCCAAGAGTTGTCAGAGGTTTCAAGCAAGGAATACTTTTCTTCTCCTACACGACTGTACGCATACCCCGGATTTGTCACCACATCTCGATTACAGCCTGCGCTTGAGCAAGGAAGCAAGGGAGCAGGGGAGCAAGGGAGCAAGGGAGCAGAGTTCAAATACCAAGTTCTTTCCCCTCTGCCCCTCTGCCCGTCCTTCCCCTCAAGCTTGTGAGAAATGCGGGATACCCAAGCGATTTTCTAGTCTGGTAAACCAGCCTGCTGCTGACCAAAACTATTGATAAACTAGAGACAACGCCAGTTCTGCTTCCTTCATTCGTTCTATGTTTGCTGAAACCTCCTCGCGCTACGTTACCCGTAACCCTGAAATTTTGAGTGGAGAGCCAATTATTATAGGTACTCGGACATCTGTTCGTGCCATTGTCGGTTTGTGGCGATTGGGGATTATGCCAGAAGAAATCCTAAACCATTTGCCACATCTAGCCCTGGCACAAGTGTTTGATGCCTTGAGTTTTTATCTCGATCATCAGGCGGAGATTAATGAATACATTGAGCGAAACCAGATACCAAATGAATTGATACACCCATCTGTAAAAGCTATACTGGGGACATTGTGACGGTTTTTGCTGCACTTTACAGTGATGAGGACATGTCAGCGTTGGTTGCTACACTGTTACGCTCGCGCGGTTTGGATATCACAACTGTTTCGGAACAAGCAACCCTCGGCAAAACTGACCGTGAGCAACTAGAATTTGCAACTTCTATGAGCAGATGTTTTTTGACACATAACCGTGTCGATTTTGAGCGGTTGCATTTCAGTACATAGAGGAGAATAAAGAACATTTTGGGATTATCGTTGTGCCTCAGAAAAATGCTTATGAAGTGGCACAACGGATTGGTATTCTGGTAAACACACTAACGGCTGATGAAACTAGAAATCAGTTGTTGTATGGATGAATTGTTCCAAATTCAAAATATTAAGGTGGTCGGTGAATTACACTAACCACTTTTTGAGACTTTATTTAACTATTCCTGAATGACCGAGGATATCTCCTAAAGGTTCAAATTTACCACCTAAATATTTTGCAAGAAACTCTTGTGCGATCGCAACAACTGGCTAGACAATTCAAGACAGCCGCTACTAATGTTATTAAGAGAAGTAAGAGGTATGGAGCTTGAGGTGCGATTCGTTCAGTCTAAATAAGTAGTAATACTTAGGGACGACTGGCTAGGTTCAAGCCTAGATAACTGAATAACAATGTAGGTGTGAAACC
>NZ_JBALDK010000083.1:0-10323 GCF_036917455.1 Nostoc sp.
ACACTGCTCATAATGTAGGATGTAACGCCTAAACCAAGGTTTAGAGTTGCTGATAGAAAATCTGCTGCTGTTTCACCTACTGTGGTTGCCAGAACTTTAATAATCCAGAAGTAAATTGTCACCTCTGGAACCCTGTTTAACATCTTTTTCATGATATTTTTCCTTCTCGATTTTTCGCTAGAAGTGAGAATGACGGCACGCTTTTTTCGCCAAATCCATAACGTATAAGACTTGTCGGCGTAAAGATATGAGAGGGTAAGGGTTGTACGGTCAAAACTAAAAACCTAACGAAGAATACAAAATATACAACGCTTTTCCCTACACCCCACATCATTACACCCTTAATCCCACTCCTGACAAGGGTTTTAGATTCACAAGCACGCCATTGATCAGATGACATCACATCCTAAACTTAGCTGTGCTGCCTCCTTGCATGATAATATTTTTTATAATGTGTCAAATTATACTTAACTTGATTTCTTCTGTGCGTTCTTGTCACAGACACTCTTCTCAGATCACTAGCTTCTCTATCGCCATCTTCATGACTACTATCACGATCATGAGGGCTATCTACTTCCGCAATTTGAACACCGCTAGCAGACTGTGATCTAGCTAAAAGATGAGATGGTAATTGATGGGCATACGTTGTTTGCATATAACCACCAAATGCCAAAAGACTTACAACAACAGTTGACAGAATAGTTTTGAGGTAATTTTTCATGAGCCAAAGTCTTTTGCAATTCAAGTCAGTAATTCAATAGTAGATATTAAAAGTCAAGAACTGGAAAAGATTTTGTTAACTACTAGGACTTACGCAAAATCATGAAAAAACGAACCACAGAGGACACGGAGAAATAAGAGTTTCAGAGAGTTTTTGCGTAAGTCCTATTTATGAAGAAGTATGATTACAACCCTCTGAAAAATTCAGTGATTTCTTTTGAAGCACTGCAAGAAATTCTACATATTTTCATTATCGATATTTATAACCAAAGTTCTCATCCAGAATTAAAATCGCCTCGGACATCTGTGTGGTCAAAAGCTATCCAAGAGTTTCCTCCAGCTTTACCAGGCTCTTATCAACAACTAAAAGTATTAGTGGGAAATATATCCCTCTTCTGTCACTCTCCGGGAGGGCGATCGCTAGAAGCCTCATGAGGCAATCAATACAAGCTATACTATTAGAAAAAATAGGTCTTGTATTTGTTATTAGAAAATAATCGCGCAATCGTTTGCTATACAAAAGCTCTAAGTTTTATAAAAGGCAAATGTTTTCGGAGAGTGACAGAAGAGGGGTAACGCTTATAAGACTTACGCAACAACTCTCTGAAAATCTTATTTCTCCGTGTACTCTGCGCCCTCTGTGGTTCCTTTTTCATGATTTTGTGTAAGTCCTGATTTAGATAGAGCTTTTTTACATTTATTTTAAGAGAGTCAAGTTATGCCAATAAATAAGTAATTATTGCGACACTTGTATCAAATCGACAAATACCTCTTACTGCAAGAGTTACACGTTTGTTTTTGCTAACAACATATTTGGCATCTATTCTGTATGAATAAATATCGGGGTTGCATAAATACAGGATGAGTTTATGATTGAAACCATTGAAAATTAGTTCCAAATTGGGCGAAATCATCCCATGATTCAGCAACACCGAAATATCATCTAAAAACACCCAAAGTCAACACCCTACAAGAACGCCGCGACCAGTTAAATTACAGATTGTGGATTGATGGTTCATTTCTTAGTTGGATCGTCACCAACCTGAACGATTAACTTGCCAAAGTTTTTCCCTTGCAGTAACCCAATAAAGGCGTTAGGTGCATTTTCCAGCCCTTTCACTACGTCTTCTTTGTACTTGAGCTTACCTGCTTGTAACCATTGAGATACATCATGGATAAACTCGGCATGACGCTGTTGGTAATCGCTCACTAGAAACCCTTCGATCAGCGCCCGTTTCACTAGTAGCGGCATCAAATTAGGCCCGGGGGGTGGATTTTCGGCATTGTACTGGGAGATCAAACCCACCAAAGGAATTCTGGCTCCCAGATTGATCTGTTGTAACACTGTTTCTAGAATTGGCCCTGCCGTATGATCGACATAGATATCAATTCCATTTGGACAAGCAGCTTTCAAGGCTGAACTCAGGTCTTGAGTTTTGCGATTAATGCAGGAATCAAACCCTAATTCATCCACAACGTAATTACACTTCTCTTTACTACCAACTATGCCCACTGCCCGACAGCCCTTGATTTTGGCAATTTGACCCACAACTGCACCCACCGCGCCAGAAGCCGCAGAAACCACAACAGTTTCGCCTGCTTTGGGCTTGCCAATATCTAGCAGAGCAAAATAGGCAGTCATTCCAGGCATCCCGGTAATGCCCAAGGCATAGGAGATCGGTAATTCCTTGGGGTCAAGTTTTCTCAAGGTTTCAGCTTTGGCGATCGCATAAGTCTGCCAACCGTCATACCCCACAACGAACTCTCCATCAGAAAATTGGGGGTGGTTTGATTTCACCACTTGGCTGACAGTAGCACCCATCATCACCTTGCCTAATTCTGTTGGAGTTGCATAAGAAGCGCGATTGCTCATACGCCCTCGCATATAGGGATCAAGGGACAAGTAAATCGTGCGGGTGAGTATTTCTGACTCTCCCAGTTCTGGAATTGCCGTTTCGACAAGGGCAAAATCGCTCTCTTTCGGTTCTGCGATCGGGTAATTTTTGAGCAGAATTTGTTGGTTCCAGGAATCAGACATAGATGCTTCCTTTTTTTAATAGATTGCTTTATCGATCGTATAGCGTTTAGCTTAGGGTGTATTAGCGTAGCGGAACGCACCATTCCAAGCTGATGGTGCGTTCCGATGTTCCGTCTAACACAGCCTATAAATACTTGTATTTTTTCAGAAATCAAATATGATTCCCATATAACAAAACATTCAAGGTTTCCAGTCCATGTACCAACAGTGTTGGAATTGATTTACGCATTTTAGCCAACTAAGAATAAGGACTGAGTAGGAATTGTGAATCGGTTGGTAAGAATTGTAAAACGGCAGTCATAAAAATATCCTTGTGTAAAAAATTACAGGTTTAACTGAGCCAGATAGCATCACTATCTGGCAAGTTATTAACTGTGAGAAACTGTGAGAAAACTTTTGTGAAATTACTACATTTGCGATCGCGCGATGTCTGCGACAAGACGAAGCGTCTACGCGCTAATTCTAGATATAATCAAGACAGCTATGACAAAATCTCCAGGCGCAAATCAAACATAAAATAGGAAAGCGCCCAAATCAAGCTTATTTAAGACTGTCTGAGATTACAAATTACTCTCGCGCTAGTTTCAGCAGAGTTTCAATGACCTGCTTTTGCAAAGACTCATCGGGGACTCCTAAACCAAAGATGTGGACAAAGCTTAGACCATAGAGTGCCAGACGAATCACAGTTGCCATTGCTGGATCAAGTTCACTTGCTTCGATTTGCCGTTGCCAATCAGCTAAGTTTTTTTGAACTGGCTCAAGTAATTCTGGATTTTCAGCGATCGCTGCTAAAAAACTGAATTGAACTGCAATAGAGTGAGCATCAAACTCACCAAAAACTTTGGATTCAGGTGTGTTACAGCTTATGCCTAACACAACGCCACTGACGCTACGCACAGTTGCTAGCGCTCAAGTCGGGAAACCCCGCACACGACTGGCTCCCCTACGTATACTTAGACTTTTTCATAAATCAAATCCGATTCTTATATTAGGAGTTATTATTACCAAGATATTTGGCTTTTAATTCTTCTAATTCTTCATCTATTTTGCTTTTACTAGTAGGCTGAGATGTCGGGGTTGCTGGTTGTATTTTATTTGGTTGAGGTTTGTTGCCACCCAAAAATTGAGTTTTCATTTCTTCTAATTCTAGATCGATTTGACTAGGAGATGGCGATACAAATGCGGGTGGGGAATTAGGTAGAGATTGAGGGATAGGTTTTGGTACAATTGCTGGCGTGGCTGCGACTTGCGACTGGTGATTTAAGTCTTTGAGAACTTCATCTACTGTTTGATAACGCCGAATGGGAATACTCTCTAGCATCTTGTTGAGAATGCGACTCAACTGATTATTGATGGGGGTTTTCAAGTATTGCTGCCAAATCCAAGTATCGTTATGGGTATCATAAGAATCGAAGGGCGATCGCTGAGTTAATAAATTAATACAAGTCGCACCCAAACTATAAATATCGCTGGCGAAAACAGCCCTACCTCTCATTTGCTCAGGGGCAACATATTCTGGACTACCAATACTTGTACCAGTTTTATTTAAGGCAGTACTAGTGGCAGATTTAGCAGCACCAAAATCTACTAAAACTAGTTTGCGATCGCTCTCCCGTAAAATAATGTTTTCTGGCTTAATATCGCGGTGAATTACGTGTCTGGCATGACAAAATTGTAAAACTGACAATAAATCGTTTAATAGTTGCCGGATTTGCGTTTCATTAAAAGCACCCCTATGTGCCAATTCCTGGGCTAAGTTGTGCCCGTCGATGAATTCTTGTACAAGATACTGCCGAGCTTCTTGGGTAAAATATGCCAGTAATTCGGGAATTTGGGGATGTTTGCCCAATTCATCTAACTGCACCGCTTCTTGGTTAAATAACTCTACAGCTTTTGCAAGAGTGTTAGTGCCTTGAGATTGGGGATAAAATTGCTTAATTACGCAGCGTGGTTTTGAGGGTTTATCCTCATCTACAGCTAAGAAAGTTTTGCCAAAACCACCTTGTCCGATTGGTTTGATAGCACGATAACGTTCTTTGAGGAGTAACTTAGAACCGCAAGCGCGACAAAACTTGACATCAGTAGGATTTTCCGGCTTGGGACAATGGGGATTAAGGCAGTAGCTCATACAGGCGATCGCTCTTATATGTTTCTATTTTCTCCTGTCCCAGGCAAAAGCGGTTCAGATTCGCCAATTATCGAGATAGGTGATTAAACAAGCCATTATTCATAATCAAGAGCGACACCGAATAGCCCGTCGTAGAAATCGCTTTGGACTAAACGATAAGCGATCGCTACGACGGGCTACGCCTACACACTGCTAAACTACCCCATACCTTCCATAACTGGATGGAAGTAGAAGGCAAACCCCAATACTGTATAGGCAGCTAATAATAAAGTGCCTTCGAGCCAATTGGATTTACCATCAGAACTAATACTGTTTGCAATCAACACTGATACAACCACAGCTACTAATTCAAAGGGTTTGAAATCCAAATCCATTGGTTTACCCAATATCCGCCCTGCTATCACCAACACGGGCGCGACAAATAGAGCAATTTGCATACTCGATCCCACAGCTACCGAAAGGGAAAGATCCATCTTGTCTTTCATGGCCACGGTGACTGCTGTGGCGTGTTCAGCCGCGTTACCGACGATGGGAACCAAAATTACCCCTGTAAACAGCGCCGTCAAACCTAGCTGAGATGTAGCCACTTCTAGAGAATCGACCAACATTTCTGACTCAAGTGCCACTAGCAAGGTACATACTAGCAGCACCCCAACCCATAACATCATATTTGGTTTGGCGTGAGTGATTTCCTCTTCTTCTGTCTCCACTACACCCACATCATATAGATAGGAGTGGGTTTTCATCGAAAATAGCAGAGTTAGAGCATAAACCAGAATTAATACAACAGCAACAGCAATAGAAAGATTTTGCAGTGTTTCTTCGTTAATTCCTTGAGAGGTATAGTTCATCGCCGTTGGCATCAAAATGGCAATCACCGCCAAATTCATCGAAGCAGCATTCACCCGCGCCACAATTGGCTGAAATGTCTGTTCTTTGTAACGTAGTCCTCCCAAAAGCATAGAGAAACCCATTACCAGTAGTAAGTTGCTGATAATCGATCCCGTGATACTGGCTTTAACTACATCTATTAAACCAGCATTCAGCGCTACTAGGGCGATGATTAATTCTGTAGCATTGCCAAAGGTAGCGTTTAAAAGGCCCCCCAATGATGGCCCCACTACCACAGCAATTTCTTCTGTGGCTGTACCCATCCAAGCTGCTAAGGGCAAAATTGCTAATCCAGCTGTAATGAAAACTAGCAATTCTCCCCACTCCAGAAAGTGGGCTGCAACAGAAACTGGGATAAACAGTAATAAAACGAAAAGAATAATGTTTTTGGTTGACATTTGTTCTCTTGGGTTGAGGGTATCATTCACAGCGAGCAATCCTAAATTTTAAATTTGGAGTGTTGAATTAACAATTACTTTCACTCAGCACTCCGACATGATACTCTCAACCGTCTGTAGAGCAATTCAGAAATTGTACTGTTTTCAGTTCACTACAGCGGATGTAAAATAAGATTGCGATTTAAGGAGTTTTCGTAATTTTTTGTTGCAAAAGTATGAATTTGAGCCAAATTATTACACCAAAAATGGGGTTTAATATATTAAAAGACAATTAAAATTTTAATTGGTCGCTACTAACGAGGAAACCCCTAACTGAGTCTTTGTTCAATGGCTAATTACATTTAAGCCTTCAGGGAAAGGGCTGTCTTGGAAAGTTCTTTCAAGTCGGCAGAGCCGACGACAGTCGCCTCAAGTCGGGAAACCCGCCCACGGCGCTGTCTCCCCAACGGACTTTGCGCTGGGCGATAACGCAGATTTGCCATTACAATGAGGAAGATTTGTCAAAAATTTAGTTAGATTCCATAGTTGTTGTTTATACCGGATTTTGCGCTAAAACCATTGGAGAAAGGTTTACGCACAACGTTTTCGGTGCAACTGTAAGTTTTTTGTTTTGGATAAATATACATGACTTCTGCTGCTGAAATGCCGGCTAGCTCTGGCTCAACGTTAACATTACATTCAGATCCTAATAACACCAAAGAAAGCGATCCCCTGAGAAAGGCTAATGGTGTTTATGTGACGGTGCATGGTCATTTTTACCAGCCACCAAGGGAAAACCCTTATCTGGACGCAATTGAACGCCAACCGAGTGCTGCACCTTTCCATGACTGGAATGAGCGGATTCATTGGGAATGCTATCGCCCGAATGCCTTTGCCAGAGTCTTAAATGACCAAGGCGAAGTGGTGGGGATCGTCAATAATTACGAGTATTTTAGTTTTAATATCGGGGCAACGCTGATGTCGTGGCTAGAACGCTACGATGTGGAGGTTTATCAGCGCATTTTAGAGGCGGATGCCAAGAGTAGCCAACGCTTGCATGGTCACGGCAATGCGATCGCGCAAGTATACAATCATATCATCATGCCTCTGGCAAACGAGCGCGACAAATATACCCAAATTCGCTGGGGTAAAGAAGACTTCCGCTCCCGCTTTGGCCGCGATCCCGAAGGAATGTGGTTAGCGGAAACTGCTGTAGATTATGCAACCCTAGAGGCTCTTGTTGCTGAGGGGATTCGTTTCATTATCCTTGCACCATCTCAAGCACTGCGTTGCCGTCCTCTCCCCACTCCAGATCGTCCCCATCCCGAATGGATCGAAGTTGGCGGTAGTCAGATTGATTCTACTCGTCCCTATCGTTGTTATTTGAAGCCCACACTAGATACTTCATCTTCACCTCTGAGTGCGATGGGCTACGCCCCACCGGAGGCGATCGCCACTAGCCCCAAAGACGGTAGTAGAGAAAAATTACCCTACATTGATATCTTCTTCTACGATGGCCCGATATCGCGGGATATGGGTTTTAGTGATGTGGTTTATAATTCCAGTCACTTTACCGGACGTATCGGTTCAGCAGTGCGTGGGGATCATCGTCCAGCACAGTTAATCTCTGTAGCGACAGATGGGGAAACCTTCGGACATCACAAGAAGGGAACAGAGAAAACTTTAGCCTACGCCTTTACTAAAGAGTTTCCTCAACAAGGTTGGACGGTAACGAACTTCGCTCACTACCTCAGCCTAAATTCTCCCAGTTGGGAAGTGGAATTGAAGTCAGTTACAGCCTGGAGTTGCGCCCACGGTGTCGGCAGATGGGAGGATGACTGTGGTTGCGGTGGAGAAGGTGGTGTTTGGCATCAAAAATGGCGTCGTCCCCTGCGGGATGCCCTAAATTGGCTGCGGGATCAACTAACTGATGTGTATCAGGAACATGGCAGACAGTTATTCCGCGATCCCTGGTTAGCACGAGATGAATATATCCAAGTACTGCGCGATCGCTCTGCTGGCAATGTCAACCGTTTCTTAGCCCGTCATCAAACTCACAAACTAACAGCAGCCGAACAAGTAGACGCTTTGCGCCTGTTGGAAATGCAGCGTCACGCTTTGTTGATGTTCACTAGTTGCGGCTGGTTTTTTGAAGAAATTTCCCGTCCAGAGGGGACGCAAATTATGCGCTACGCCGCCCGTGCTTTGGAATTAGCAGGGGAAGTGGCTGGCGTGCAGTTAGAAAAAGGCTTTGTCAAACGTCTTGGTTTAGCCCCCAGTAATGTGGATGAATTTAAACACGGTGCAGAAATTTATCGGCAACTCGTGTTAACTGCCCAGCTTGGTTTTAAGCAAGTAGCAGCCCATTACGCTATTACTTCCCTGTTTACTAATCAGAAACCAGCCCAGGCGCACAATTTGCCCAGAAAAGATGTGGCTGACAAACAGTCGCAGCGTTACCACAAAAAGGTTTATTGCTACGCTGCCAATGAGCTAGATTACCAATTGCAACGCATGGGATCGCTAACTCTGGCTGTGGGAAATTTAAAGCTGGTGTCAGAGATTACTTGGGAAAGCGAGCATTTGGTATTTGCGGTTCTGCATTTGGGCGGGTGGGATTTCCACTGCTGTATTCAACAATTTACTGGGCGGCGTGACTACAGCCAAATCAAAGAAAAGCTGTTTGGCGCACTAAAACAAGCTAGTGCGGCTCATACCATATTGGCGATGACACAGCTATTTGGGGAAGAAGCTTTCAGCTTACAGAATCTATTTGCTGAAGAACGCCACCGAATTATGGGGCTGCTCAGTCAGGAAACGCTGACACGTTTAGGACAGTTGTATACCCAAGCCTACCGCGATAATTATGGCGTGCTGATGGCGTTTCATCGAGATGAAATAGCAGTACCGCAAGAGTTGCAGGTAGCAGCCGATATTGCTTTAGGGCATCGCTGTCTGATGACATTGCGATCGCTTGAGCAAGAGATTGCCGATCCCCAAAAGAGTTGGAGTCACATCTTAGAATTGGAAGCGATCGCAACAGAAGCAAAACATCTGCGTTGTCGGCTGAATATTCCCGACGGTA
Source organism: Nostoc sp. (assembly GCF_036917455.1). Taxonomy (GTDB): domain Bacteria; phylum Cyanobacteriota; class Cyanobacteriia; order Cyanobacteriales; family Nostocaceae; genus Nostoc. Next base: position 9,240 of record NZ_JBALDK010000083.1, read on the forward strand.
AGCAGATGTTAGAACAGTTAATTGCGCGATCGCTTTGGCAATTGTTGCACGATGCCAATGATAGCTTTAATGCAGATATCCAACTCTTGGAGCGATTGATTGATGTCGGGGATCAACTAAATATTGACGTTTCCCTACAGCGATCGCAAGAACTCTATTTTAGTTGTCTGCAAAGTCAGATTGCGCCGGTGTGTATTACTAGCGTTGGAAATGAAGCAGATAATCAGTGTCTTCAATTACTCAAGTTGGGTAAAAAGTTAGCCGTTGATGTTAGCGCAATCTCAAATCAGTTGAGATAGATGTCGGGTAGGACAGGAAAAATTTTACACTAGAGAAGGGGAAAATTTTCCCCTTCTCTTTTTAATTTACTTTACTTTACTTAGTTTGGGAGCGATCGCAATGGTAAGGATAAAGCCATTCACACTTAAAGAGTCCGTGGGTATGTTTCTCAAAAAAGGTTCCTGCATGGCGGTTAGGTGATATATCGATCCCAGCTTTAGTTTTAATCTCATATAGCCAGGGAAAGGCTATTACTAAAACAGCCATAAAAGTGAATAAGTAAAGAATCGAAGTTTTAATATTGAGGAATCTTCGAGAACTGCTATTCTGATTTTGAGGCATAGAAATGAGAAATTAATCGCCCATACATCGTAACTTAAAGCTGAAAATATCGTCGAAAGCGGGGGTCAATATTGTCTCTTTTCTGCTGATTGCAGGTAATACAGAGAGTTTGTAAATTGCTGATATCGTTTTGACCACCACGGGCAAGGGGAATGATATGGTCAATGCTAAGGTTAGTTTCTGTAGTAGTTTTACCGCAGCTTTGACATTGATATTTGTCACGTTCAAAAACATATTTTTTAACTTCCGGCGGAATACTAATACGGGGAGTTTTGCTCATTTGTTTTCTAATTGCTAAGAAATCCTTCTAAGAGGTTGAATGAACAAGTATTTGGCTGTGATTTTAGGCACTTAGAGATCCCCCCTAGCCCCCCTTTATAAGCTATCCATTATAAACATCTTTCTTAACAAAAGCTTTGACAAAAACCAGAAATTGTGTATGTTGTAAACGAAAATCCTAAAG
>NZ_JBALDK010000084.1:0-16549 GCF_036917455.1 Nostoc sp.
CTATCTTTTCTCGAAGCTCGACAGAGTATGACTTCATTTAAAGGTATTTATATTTTAATTTAGTGTACCTCATAACAGACGCAAGTGCTGTATAAGGGACTTCCAAATAAAAAATATTCCAAAACTGACACATAAATCCTCTTAATCTTTTCTCTCTGTGTTGCGCCAGGTGCTATAACGGGGGGAACCCCCGCAACGCACTGGCAACTCTATTGTCTGGAGTGGTTCGTTTTTTGGGATAATTTATTCTTTGGAAATCCCTAAGAAGCATCAAGGCTCGTAGCGCTTCCCTATTGTGACGCGCTAACCTCAGTGTTGCGTAAGCTTCCCACAGCGTACTGCTCTTTATGTAGTTCTAAATAATTCGGGGTCAAATTATTCTCTTGGAGTTTACTCCAACTGAGCCGCAAACTCTCAAGACGCAAGCGCAAATCTCCAATTGCTTGTTGAATTTCCACGAGTTTCCAGCGCGAAGCCCAAGTTCCTTCTGACTGCTGGCGTTCTTCGACTTCTTCAAACAATTGACCAAAGGTATAAGGTTGGGTCAATTTCTGCACAAGCCATTGGGCTGAAATTCCCAGCATCTCTGCCAAGGATGCAACGCAAGGATAATCTGATGGATAGTCATTAAGAACATACCACCACATCATTCGTAATTGGCGGCGTGCAACAAAACGAGTTTCAATAGCTGCTGCTGGCTCCACTAGAAATGGTTGCTGCTGCCGTCCCATTTCTATCCATTCATTCAACTGATTTGCTAAACCAACATTTGTACGTCCGTTTTGCCTCGCCGAAGTTACTACCCGCACTAAGGGACTGTGGCGAAACCGGGCATTTACCCGTACCAAAGCCCGGTAAAAAGCTACATCTTCAGGAGTCCGCACTGGTGGTAAGCCTCCTGCCAGTGCATACATTTCTGCTGTGACTGCCAAACTTGCTCCATAGTGCTGATAATGGCGGGGAAAGTTGTCATAAGGGTCGGGATCGAGATAAGTTTCTAATTCGGTAATTAAATAGCGGTAGCCTACTTCCCGCAGATGGCAAGCTCTGGCGTAAAGGTCTAGATCGGCAAGACCAGTGCTATGAAGGACAATTCGCCCACCAACAGCATCCGCACCACAGTTAATTTCGTATAGATTGGCAGCAATCCAAGTTGGAGTTACTTGAGAATCTCCATCAGTTGAAGCAATTACCCCCCTTGTGCGTCCTAAGCTACACAAACGGCGATATGCTTCATCCATCAAAATCTGACGCACTCGACCAATATAAGCTTCCGCAGCAGGCAGACTTTTTTCAACTACATGCAGTGCTATATGTGGATTTTGTTGAGCCAAACTTCGAGCTATAGCTGCTGAATCATCGCTACAATTATTTGCCAACAAAATTATTTCGTAACGTCTAGGATCTAAAAGCTGTCCTTCTAAATCAACCTGATATATTAGGGCACTAAGGGTTGCTGCTAATGTCTGAGCTTCATTGCGAACTGGAACAATTACACAAACTTCACAATCCGGTGATGGTGGTATTTGAACTAAAGTTTGAGAAAAGTCTTTATCTAGTTGTACAGATGGAAAGTCAGCAATGAAGAACAAGCCTTTACTTTCCATAAAAACCATTTTTTCATCTCCAGGAATAGCGACAGAGTATTTCATCCAAAACCGGAAAGTATTAATATTTATAACTATATTTTTGTAATTTTCTCATTTATTTGGAATCTATCCCCAGTCTGATTAGTATTTATTAAAATTTTCGCAACAGGAGCTATCAAAGAATAATATTTGTTTGTCTATTCCTCAAGGTATTGCTAATAAAAGCCTAATTATTATACATTTCTTACTCATGGCAAATTTTAGACGACGAAATCATCCTTAAATCATGTATTTTATTTGATTTTTTTCCTAATAATCAGTCTGAAGAAATAGACGAATGTACATCTCATTAAGATTTACTAGTAATAGTAACTAAATCAGACCAAAGCACATTGATGCAAAAACTTAAACACAAGATTAGTAACCTGCTTTTTGGTGGTTATAAACATTCCTTGGGTAATTATAAAAGCACGTCTATTCGTAGTTTGGATCGCCTCAACCTTATCTTGGGCGATATCCGAGATGTTTTTGAACCTTACTTGGCAATTTTCTTATGAATGCAAATTTAATAATCTGCAATTCTGATGGAACGGAGAATAGTGCGTTAGCTCGACTTTATCCAAAATTAAGAACTTGCTTCTCTTGTATCGGCAAAACCCTAGCTTTTCGGCAAAAACTTTTTCCATATCACTGATTATCGGTGAAAACGAAAAAGTAAAACTAGCGTCCCGCAAGGCTTTCAAAGTAAGCTTGAGCGTTGCAAAAAAATGGATAAAGTCGAGGTTAGAGGATGTTTAAAAAGTCCTCTTATCGGTATCAAAAGTTTTAGATCCCCCTAAATCCACGCCACATGCTCCACTTGGGGAGACCCCAAGACCGCAGTGGCTCCCCTTAAAAAGGGGGACTTTGATTCTGGTTCTCCCCTTTTTAAGGGGGGTTAGGGGGGATCAATAAGTGCCTAAAATCACAGCCAAGGACTTGTTCATTCAACCTCTTACGCTCCGCTACCCTACTTTTACACTTTATTTAATCTACGTTCCTTAGCCGCAGATAGTCATTGGAATCCAACTCAAGTAGGTATTGCTATATAAACAAACTTTTGTCACATAAGCAACGCCCTTGCTTCTCTGCGATTGGAGCGATTTAGTGCAGAAAAGCAAGCAGTCTTAACTGCTTTATTGAAATTTTAGATAAGGATACCTAAGTTTTCCCGACTTAAGTATCCAATAGCAACATAACCTATATAAAATAGATTGTTAATTCTATTCTAATTACTAGTCTTTATTTTTAAATACTTCTTAGGACAGTTTATAAATTGAACCTTAAGTAGGATGCCAAAATTTAAATATTAGGTCTATTTTAATTATGAAATTATCTTGAGATGAATAATCTTTTTTTGTAAAGTGTGCGTTAGCCTAGTATAACGCACTCTACTTTCTAAAACAAGTTAGCAACGCTGGACTTTTCTAAACTAGCTACTAGTTTTACTCCAAATTCTTCTTCAAATATTCCTTTTTTATAATCTAAGCTCCAAAGTTCTAAAGCACAGTCATCATCAGGTTGAGATGGAAAAATTAGCAGGTTTACCTGCTGAAGTTGTTGATAATACTCACATTGCACTTGAGCGATCGCACCAATTTGTCGTCTGTCTAATGCCACCGCTAATCTCAGAATGGCACTCAATTGACTAACCATTTGGCATTGCTCTTTAGTCAGCATACTCTGGTAAATTTCATGTTTTTTCTTGGGTGGCGATTTGCGATGATAACGGGCTAAATTGGCTATGATTTCAATCTCGGTTTCTGTGTAACCAAGTAATTCACCATTGCGAATTAAATAGTAAGAGTGCTTGTGATGAGACGAGTGACTGACATAATGCCCGCAATTGTGTAATATTGCGGCTGTCCACAACAGTTGTCGCTCGTCAGATCCCCAATGATGTAACGTACCTTGAGTTTGGTCAAATAAACTCTTGGCAAACTTGGCGACGCGATCGCTATATTCTAAATTGACGTGGTATTTACTAGCAATTTTTAAAACATTCCGCTCCCGAACTGAACTTTGGTAGCGAAGCTTATCTTCAATTAAACCGTGGGCTAACATCCAGTCTACGATTACGCCTTCCCTCAGAGAACGCTCACAAACTGTGATGGATTCACTACCCAAAAGGGTCATTACTTTCTGTAATATTACTGCACCAGCCAGTATAACTTCAGACCGCTTATCAGGCATACCAGGAATCTCAATCTTTTCTGAATTACTCAGTTTCCGCAAGCGATTTACCAACTCTTGCAAGTCTTTAAGACTAAACTGGTAGCCATTAAGAGTGGAAGGAATAACACCTAAATTTTCTCGTGCATGAATCATCGCCAGGGTTTCAATCGTGCCAGATGTACCCACCAAACGGGGAGATTCCTCAATCTGGAAATTTGCTAATACCTCATCCACGGAACGTTCTAACATCCCGCGTGCGTATGCTTGCAGATACTGAAACTCAGTGTTGCTGATGGGATCGGTGGTGATTAACTCGCCAGTGAGTCGTACTGCACCGACTTTGGTACTGGTGAGAGTGCGTGCTTGGTGACTATCGCCCAAAATTAATTCTGTCGAACCACCGCCAATATCAACAATGATATGGGGTTGGTTATGAAATTCCATCCCCGACAACACGCCAAGGTAGATTCGTCGCGCTTCTTCTTGACCAGAAATCAAGTTAACGCTTAAACCCAACTCCTTTTCTACTCTGTGCAAAAAATCTTTACCATTGGGGGCTTCGCGCACGGCACTAGTTGCCACAGCAATGATTGTTTCCGTATTGATGGTTTTGGCAACTTCTTGGAAGCGTCTTAAAGCAGCGATCGCCTTTTTAATGATCTCTGGTTTGAGTTCTCCAGTGGTAAGATTGCGATCGCCAAGTCTAACAGTTTCTTTTTCTTTGGCGATAATACTGAAGGCTGGTAGCGTGGGGTCAATTTTGACTACTACCATGTGTAGAGAATTTGTTCCCAAGTCAATGGCAGCAATAATCCTATCTTGCTTAGGTGGTTGAGTTGGAACACTCTCCCAGCTAGCCGAAACTAAATTCTGCATCTAGTTTTCTCTCTCTATTAAGAAATGATGGCAAACGGTGGTATGTCGGAGTAGCTGGCACTGATATTAATTAAAACTCACTTACTCTGACTAAGTGCTGTTAGCAGTAGCGGGGATTTAGCCCGTATTGAGTAAAAATACTCAGCACTCGCAACTCAGTTTCGTTGAGGGCAACTGAGGTAAGTATATTCACCCTAATGCTCCTAACGCTAGTGACTGTTTAAAGATATTTAAAGTTGCTACTTTAGATGATGTTTTTACAAATAACAAATAACGTTATTCTATAGATGTAAAGATGTGTGAACTAGGCATTGGAATGGGTAATGGCAAGGATGAAGGACACAAAGAAGAGAATGAGAATAACCCATGCCCCATCCTCCTTATCCTCACTCGCATTTCTCACAAGCTTGAGGGGCGGAGGGGCAGAGGAGCGGAGGGGCAGAGGGGCAGAGGGGAAAGAACTTGGTATTTGAACTCTCTACTGCTCCCTTGCTCCCCTGCTCCCCTGCTCCCCTGCCCCCCTGCCCCCCTACTCCCCTACTCCCCTGCTCAAGCCCAGTCTTAATCGAGATGTGGTGAGAAATCCGGCCCCACCTTCCCCAATCCCCAATCCCCAATCCTATGTTAAGGACACCAGAACGCCCCCAGAAACCAGTTTGGCTTGTAATTATCCGGCTTTTGCGCTGGCATAAACCAGAAGGACGGTTAATTTTAATGATTCCTGCCCTTTGGGCTGTGTTTTTGGCAGCTTCAGGGAAACCGCCTTTACCTCTGGTTGGCGTGATTATATTGGGTACTCTGGCCACGAGTGCGGCTGGATGCGTTGTCAATGATTTGTGGGATCGGGATATCGATCCACAAGTAGAGAGAACACGCGATCGCCCCCTCGCTTCTCGCGCCTTGTCTGTGAAAGTTGGGATTGTAGTTGCGATCGTATCCCTAGTATGTGCAGCTATCCTGGCCTTTTACCTTAACCCCCTGAGTTTCTGGTTATGTGTCGCAGCAGTGCCCGTAATTGTGCTTTATCCAGGCGCAAAGCGGGTGTTTCCTGTACCGCAACTCGTGCTTTCAATCGCTTGGGGTTTTGGGGTATTAATTAGCTGGAGTGCAGTTACCCAAACTATCTCCCAACCAACTTGGTTACTTTGGGGCGCAACCGTACTGTGGACATTGGGATTTGATACAGTTTACGCCATGAGCGACAAGGAAGACGATCGCCGCATTGGTGTTAATTCTAGTGCCTTATTTTTCGGGAATTATGCCCCTATCGCTATTGGAATTTTCTTTGCTGGCACAATTTTGTTATTGTCTTGGTTAGGTATCCTCATACATCTGCACTTTGCCTTCTGGGTTAGCCTTGCAGTTGCAACTATCGGATGGGTTTGGCAGTCTCTGCGATTAAGACAGCAAGACTTACCTAATCCTGTTTATGGTGAGATGTTTCGGCAAAACGTGTGGATTGGTTTTATCCTACTTGCTGGGATGATTGCTGGCTCTTTTTAATAAGTAAAAAGAGAATTCTCATAACTTCAATTATGAGATTTTTAATTGAAGCGTACTTCTAAATCGCAGCAATTGCGCGTCGATGAATTAGACAAAAAATATTTATCCCCTAACAGCTTCTCGCAACCGCTCCACATCGCGCATCGGTGGTGCGCCAAACAACCGCTTGTACTCCCGGTTGAAGTGCGAGGCATCGTCATAACCTACATGGTAAGCAGCACTGGTAGCGTCAAAGTTTTCCCCCAGCATCAGCCGGCGAGCTTCCTGGAGCCGCAGTTGCTTCTGGAACTGCAAGGGACTCATAGCAGTGACAGACTTGAAGTGATGGTGGAAGCCTGAGACACTCATTCCCATCTCTCGGGCGATGCTTTCAATCCGCAGAGGTTCCTTAAAGTCTTTACGAAGTCGCTCGACGGCAAGAGCAATGTGGTGGGTGTAGCCGCCTAGAACGGCAATATGACGAAGCCGCGCGCCTTGCTCTCCAATCAGGAGTCGGTAAATAATTTCCCGTGCGACCAGCGGCATCAGAACTCGCGCTTCGGCGGGCGTGTCCACCAGCCGAACGAGCCGGACAACGGCATCGAGCAGTGGTGTATCTAGTGGACTCACGTCGATCGCTTTGACATTGGTACGACTTTGGAATGCGGGATAGCTTGCCTCGACCATGACTGAACCGACCAGGGTGGAATCGAGATCGAGGCGAAGGCTCAGGAACGGTTGCGCTTTGGATGCTTCTAGAATTTGGCTCATAATCGGCAATTCGACCGTCGCCAGCAGATAATGTGCAGGATCGTACTGATAGCGATCGCTCCCTAGAAGCACTTCTTTACTGCCCTGGGCGATTACACAAAAGGCTGGGATAGAAACAGCATGACAGGCAGACCTAGACGAGGAGAATCGATGAAGATACAAGCCCTTGAGCGGCTCGATCGTTCCATCAGCGCGAATCGCCTGCGAGATGCGCTGGGCTAATTCGTCTCGGTTGGCTTGCACTCTATCTGCCTCGCGCTTTACGTGCTGGTCGTTGATTAAATCCATATTGGACTTCTCTTTCGTTTTAGTAGCATTTTTTTCTAAGTTTGCAGGATTGTACAACGATCTTAGACGATCGTTCTATTGCTTGTGCTTGAGGATTCTTAGAATGAGACTAAAGCAATGAAAGTGATTCCGGCTGATTGTAAGCATTCTGGATTTTTATCTAGGAGAAAACGTTGTTTTGATTGGGCAAGAGATTTACCTACTGGCAACTTTGTAAGGTATCAAGGCTAATCTTGCTTCTTAAAAAATCCCATTCCTACTGATAGAGGAGGCGATCGCTACTTAATCTGTACGATTGGGATACCAACCATGCAGGATATCAAGTAAAGGAATAAAGATATGGACATCAAACGAAGTGGCTCACAGCCTTCCGCCAAAGGATCGGACGATTATTTTACCGGCACTGTCCGCATCGACCCCCTGTTCGAGGGGAGCAATGCGATTTTGTGAGCAGGGGGAGCAGGGGATGCAGGGGAGGCAGGGGAAGAGAAAGAAATAAGTGTATTTATAGCTATTCGTTAGCTCTGTCAAGTAATTTTAGATTTTAGATTTATTCTCGCGTTTAAATTCGCTTGCTCTCAGACCTTTTTAAATCTAAAATTCGGCGATCTACCTGCACATTGCCCTTCAGGACGCGATCGACGGTAAGCCAGTGGACTGGTCAGTGACGAGCAATACCAGATATCAAACGTAAATAAATAGGACTATCTATTCATGTACAAAACAAAAGCATATACCGCAGCCAGTGCCACATCATCGCTAGCCTCCGACACTATCGCACGGCGCGATCCAACCGAACAGGATGTTCAGATCGAAATTCTCTTCTGCGGTATCTGTCACTCTGATGTTCATTCAGTCCGTAATGAGTGGAGCGAATTCTTGCCCACTACTTATCCGATTGTCCCAGGTCACGAGATCGTCGGGCGTGTCACTAAAGTTGGCTCGGCAGTGACGAAGTACAAGCTCGGCGATCTGGCTGCGATTGGCTGTTTAGTGGACTCCGATGGTACCTGTCCTAACTGCAAAGCGGGTCTTGAAAATTTCTGCCCGAATCAGGTTCTCACCTTCAACTCCCCCGACAAGCATAAGACTGCTCCGGTTACTTACGGGGGCTACTCCGATAGCATTGTCGTCGATGAACGTTTCGTTCTGCGCATTCCTCCTAACCTCGATCTGGCTGGGACTGCGCCGTTGCTCTGCGCTGGGATCACAACCTATTCACCCATGCGTCACTGGGGTGTGACTGAGGGCAAGAAAGTCGGCATCGTCGGTCTGGGTGGACTGGGGCACATGGGCGTGAAATTTGCCCGTGCGTTTGGTGCCCATGTTGTCGTCTTTACCACCTCACCCGATAAAAAGGAAGACGCACTCCGCCTCGGTGCGGATGAAGTGGTCGTCTCTCGCAATGCTGACGAGATGCAGAAACACGCTGGCAGCTTCGATTTCATCCTTGATACCGTTTCTGCCAAGCATGACATCAATGCCTATCTCAACCTGCTGGGGCGCGACGGCAATATCACCCTTGTTGGCGCACCTCCGAAGCCTCTGGAAGTTGCGGCATTCAGCCTGATTGTGGCGCGTCGCAGTCTCTCCGGCTCTAACATTGGTGGCATTCCCGAAACTCAAGAAATGCTTGATTTTTGCGGCAAGCACAACATCACTGCGGATGTCGAAGTGATTCCTATCCAGAAAGTCAACGAAGCCTACAATCGCCTGCTCAAGTCCGATGTGAAGTACCGCTTCGTGATTGATATGGCATCCCTAAAATCTGAATAACTGGAGAAAAATAATGCAAACACGCAAACTGGGAAACAGCAATTTAGAAATCTCAGCGATCGGCTTGGGCTGCATGGGTATGAGCTTTTCCTATACTCCCTTGCCTGATAGGAGTGAGATGATCTCCCTGATCCATTCAGCGGTCGAAAGAGGAGTGACGTTTTTCGATACGGCTGAAGTGTATGGCCCCTTTGTCAATGAAGAACTGGTGGGAGAAGCCCTGGCTCCTTTTCGGGGGCAAGTGGCGATCGCAACCAAATTTGGCTTTAAGCCTGCGACAAAGGACGAAGCTCGTTGGAATGCGTTAGACAGCAGCCCGGCACACATCAAAACTGTGGTTGAAGGTTCACTTAAAAGGCTGAAGGTTGATGCAATAGACCTGCTCTATCAGCACCGGGTTGACCCAGACGTGCCGATCGAAGACGTGGCAGGAGCGGTGAAGGACTTGATCCAGGAAGGGAAGGTAAAACACTTTGGACTTTCTGAAGCAGGCGTGCAAACAATCCGTCGCGCCCACGCCGTTCAACCGATAACGGCACTCCAGAGCGAATACTCACTGTGGTGGAGAAAGCCTGAAGCGGAAGTGATCCCAACTTTGGAGGAACTGGGAATTGGCTTTGTTCCTTACAGTCCTTTGGGTAAAGGCTTTCTCACGGGGAAGATCGACGAGAACACTAAGCTGGACGAGTCCGACTTCCGCAACACTATCCCGCGCTTCACGCCCGAAGCTCGGAAGACGAACCAGGCGCTGGTCGATTTGCTGGGCAGGATTGCTGAACGAAAGCAGGCGACCCCGGCTCAGATCGCGCTTGCTTGGCTGCTGGCTCAAAAGCCGTGGATTGTTCCCATCCCAGGCACCACAAAGCTGCATCGCCTAGAGGAAAACATGGGCGCAGTCTCCGTTGAACTTACGTCCGCCGATCTGCGTGACATCGATGAGGCTGCCGCCAAGATCGAAGTACAAGGGGCTAGATATCCCGAAAAGCTGGAGCAAATGACGGGTCGTTAAAACCTTACCGAGAAGCGTTGGAAAAAAGAACAGGATTGTAGACGGAATCTTAACCACAGAACTTTGACTCCAAGGAGTTAAGTATGACTAATACACCGCAGAAGGACAGAACTCAATCCTCACAGAGGATTAGTGAAGCAGCACACAAAAATCATGAAGAACTGTTTCCAAACCACAAATCGACCCTGAAAGTCACTGACCCTGAACTGATCGAAGTCTTTGATAACTTCGCCTTCGATGAAGTCATTAGTCTGAGCAAGCTGGATACAAAGACAAGGGTAATGCTGATTTTGGCATCTATGATTGGCAGTCAGGCTGTGAACGAATTCAAAATTATGGTGGGCGCTGCACTCAATATCGGAGTAACGCCCGTTGAAATCAAAGAGATTGTGTATCAAGCAGTGCCCTACGTAGGGATGGCAAAAGCATTTGATTTCGTTCATGCCACCAATGAAATACTGACGCATCGGGGCATCCAATTACCTTTAGAAGGACAATCAACCACTAGTCCAGAAACCCGTTATGACAAGGGATTAGCTGTACAGAAAGAGATATTTGGCGAGACGATCGATCAAATGTATCAGCGATCGCCCAAAGACCAACTGCACATTCAGAGGTTTCTCTCTGCCAACTGCTTTGGCGATTATTATACCCGCAATGGTCTCGACATCAAAGTTAAAGAACTGATCACACTTTCCATCCTCATCGCCCTGGGTGGAGTTGAATCACAGATAAAGGGACACATTCAAGGCAATCTGAATGTTGGAAATGGCAAAGACCTACTGCTAGATATCATCACCCAATTGTTGCCCTGGGTCGGCTATCCCCGAACTCTGAATGCGTTGAAATGCCTGAATGAAGTAACAGCAGAGTAATGCGGATTGGAGCATTGCTGAATCTGCCTTCACCCTAGTGGTCTGGCAACCCAAAATTGCCAGGTGAGGGCAGGCGGGGGAGCAGGGGAGCAGGGAAGAGTTCAAATACCAAGTTCTTTCCCCTCTGCCCCTCCGCCCCTCCGCCCCTCCGCCCCTCTGCCCCTCTGCCCCTCTGCCCCTCCGCCCCTCCGCCCCTCTGCCCCTCTGCCCCTCCGCCCCTCCGCCCCTCTGCCCCTCCGCTAACCACCATGCAAAGTTTGTATGGCGCACCACTAGTCCTTTCCCGTTGGGAGAGGGAACAAGATTTTTAGCGCTCTTCTACCACAAAAGAAGGGTTAGGGATCGGGGCAAACATAGCGTCATTCAGCAATGCCCAAATTTGCACTGGCAGAAAAGTCCTACTTGTAGAACAAAGATTTTAAGGAAAATAATGACAACAAACGAGAATAGAAACTATACAGGAAAAGTTGCGTTTGTGACTGGAGCAGCGAACGGCATTGGTAGAGCTACGGCGCTTGCATTTGCCCGTGAGGGTGCTAATGTGGTGGTCGCTGACGTTTCAGAACAGGGCAATCAAGAAACTGCCCGCAAGATCGAGGAACTCGGCGGACAGGCGATCGCCGTAAAGTGTGATGTGACGCGTGCCGAGGATGTGAAGGCGGCTCTTGACAAGGCCATCGAGACCTTCGGACGGCTGGACTTTGCCTTCAACAATGCTGGTGTAGAGCAGAAGAATGCAGCAACAGCAGAAATCGAAGAGCAAGAGTGGGATCGGATCGTAGACACCGACCTGCGTGGCGTTTTTCTGTGCATGAAGTATGAAATTCCGCTGCTACTCAAGCAAGGCGGCGGCGCAATCGTGAACACGTCATCAGGTGCCGGGGTCATAGGCATTAAGGGCGGAGCCGCATACACCGCCGCAAAACACGGCGTGATCGGACTCACCAAGTCGGCGGCTCTCGACTACGCCTCGCAGAATATCCGCGTCAACGCCGTTGCCCCCGGTTACATTGACACACCGATGATGGTTCGTTTCACTGGTGGCACTGCTGAAGGACGCGAGCAGGTAATCTCAGAGGAGCCGGTCGGACGGATGGGACAGCCCGAAGAAATTGCCAATGCCGTCGTCTGGCTGTGTTCGGACGCGGCTGCATTCGTCATCGGACACACCTTGGTTGTTGATGGCGGTCAAACGGTGCAGTGATAGTTGCAGTCGTTGGTGATGGGGAAATGGCACTAAGTTAATCACAAAGCCCTGATATAAGGGACTTCCAAATAAAAAAATACTCAAAAAACTGACGAAAAAACTCTCTCCTCCTCATTCCTCTGTGTTCTCTGTGTCTCTGTGGTTCGTTTCATTTGGATAATTTATTTCTTGGAAGTCCCTAACTGGCTTTTTGGGTGTGGGGAGTGTGGGATAGTGGGGAGATAGAAAAAAGCAACAAACCTCCCATCCCTCCCACACCTTGCCCTGACGAGGTTTCAGCTTTTCTTGGTGCCATTCGGTGCAGAGTCAGTACTTGAGTGTGTTGGCAGTGAAGCTGCAATGACAACGGTGATCGGCATTGCGCGTCCTGGTGGAGCGATCGGGTATGTTGGCGTACCGCACGGTTTAGGCTGAAAGAGTTAAAATCTGCTCGACTACCTGAGAATTAACATCTTTATATTCGCCCAAAGCTACAGTACCGCGCTTTTCAAAACGCTCAATAATTACAGGAATGGTATCAAGTCCAACACCATAATCAGATAAGCGGGTGCGTACACCAACAGACTCGAAGAAATGGCGAGTTTTAGCGATCGCTTCAGTAACCCGTTCTTCCTCACTACCATCAATAATTCCCCAAACTCGCTGGGCATATTGTAGGAGTTTTTGCCATTTGCGATCGCGTTTAATTGTCAGGGTGCTGGGTAGCACAATAGCCAAAGTTTGAGCATGATCCAAACCATGCAGTGCTGTTAATTCATGCCCAATCATGTGAGTTGCCCAATCTTGGGGTACTCCTACACCAATTAACCCATTGAGTGCCAATGTCGCAGACCACATCACATTAGCCCGTGCATCGTAGTCTTGGGGATTAGCTAAAGTTTTTGGCCCCTCCTCAATCAGCGTTTTTAAGATTGATTCAGCCATCTGGTCTTGTAGTGGCGCATTGACCGGATAAGTCAAATACTGTTCCATCACATGGGTATAAGCATCAACAATTCCATTACTAATTTGCCGTACAGGTAGGGAAAAAGTCGATTCTGGGTCGAGAACAGAAAAACGAGGAAACACCAAAGGACTGCTGAAAGGTAATTTTTCTTGGGTTTCCCACTTCGTAACAACCGAATTAGTATTCATTTCCGAACCAGTTGCAGGTAAAGTCAAAACTGTACCGAAGGGCACAGCAGCCTTTACAGGTGAATTCTTGGCGAGGATATCCCAAGGATTGCCCACAAAGGGAACCGCAGCAGCAATAAACTTAGTGCCATCCAAAACAGAACCACCACCGACAGCAAGTAGAAAGTCTATTCCCTCATTCCGTACTATTTCAACCGCTTTCAAGAGGGTTTCCAGGTGAGGATTGGGTTCGATTCCACCAAACTCAACTACATTTCGTCCAGACAACGCAGACTTCACCTGGTCATAAACACCGTTAGTTTTGATGCTACCGCCACCGTAGGTAATAAGAATTTTGGCATTAGCAGGAATTTCAGCAGCAATATTGGCGATTTGACCTTTGCCAAACAGGATTTTGACTGGGTTGTAAAAAACAAAATTTTCCATGAGTGATTAGACTAAGGAATCGGATTTGACTTTGAGTATTGTAATCAGTTTTATGGCGTTGACCAATTGCAGTCAGAATCCAGATTTAGAGACGCAATATATCTTTTCTATAATGATTTTGAATTATCCAGATGGTGAATTACCGAATGGCACTAAGTTAAGCTGAAGAGTTTGTAGCGTAAGGATTGCAGAGGGGCAGGGGGCAGGGGGCAAGGGTGCAGAGGAGAGGGGAATTTCTAAATATCCGAACGCAATACCTAAAACTTCTTCTTTCTCCCCTGCTCCTCTGCACCGAAGAGCCTCAACGATTTTCCCTTTACAAGCGTGCCATTCGGTGAATTACCCTTATTTTTATGAACTTTGAGGTAATTTTTTTAACAGCCATCCCTAAGAACTTTAACCTGCTACAGTGTATTATCCAAAGAATATAGCGATATACAAAGCGAATACGCTAGACGTTTGATCGTGTTTTCAGGTAAAATACGGTAAGGCGATGCACTTACCGGCTTTTATATGTAAAACCGCAGAAAAACCAGTTAGAAGTTGAGTTGAGCAAAACAACTAATCCATAAGCAGTTATCAAAGTCTGTTTCGGCTCAATGACATGTTGTCATGCTTCCAAAAACTTCCAAACAGGTTTTGAGTTATGCAGGAATCCTCTGCCATAACTTCTAGCTGGATAACCCTTGTGTCACTCATCCTTTGAGAAACACAATCAATAACTTGCCATGACTAGCTCTGTCTACCACTGGGCTGTAATTCGGCTGAGTTGTTGTTCTCTAGCAGTGAAGCTCTAGCTGACTTTCTGAAACCCCCAAAGAGTATGCACTATTTATTACTACCGTTCTTAAGCTTCTTTGTTGGCATCATCGTTGGTTTGACGGGAATTGGCGGAGCCTCTCTCATTACCCCAATGTTGATTTTTGTTTTTCAGGTTCCGCCTTCCATTGCAGTGAGTTCTGATGTTGTGGCTGCCACATTGATGAAAATTGTTGGTAGCGTCAAGCATTGGGAACAGAAAACTCTGGACACAGAAGTTGTCAAATGGCTGGCATTCGGGAGTGTTCCAGGCTCACTGTTTGGAGTAGGAATTTTACACTTTCTTAAAAGTACAGGTGACTATAACCTAGATAACATCTTGCTGCGTTTGCTTGGCATGATGATTTTGCTAGTCACAGCCTTAGCATTAGTACAATTGTTGTTATTGACTTTTTTCCCCACATTTAATTTACCCGAACTGCCAAAGTTAGACTTAGAAACTAACTTTGGCCGCTTCCTAACAATCAGTTTGGGATCAATTTTGGGCTGTTTCGTCGGTCTAACTAGCGTATCATCAGGTTCAATGTTTGCCCTAGTGCTGATTGGGTTTTTCCGCCTTGATGCCCGAAAGTTAGTGGGTACTGATATTTCACACGCAGCAATTTTACTGCTATTTACAGCCCTTGGTCATCTCAGCCTTGGAACAGTTGATTGGAGTTTGGTAATACCTATCTGGCTAGGCTCTGTGCCAGGAGTTCTGCTAGGTGCTAAAATCTGTCAAGTCGCTCCCCAGCGCCCACTACGGTTTATTATTTACGCCATTTTGATGATGGTGAGTTGGAAATTAGTTCATCAGGTTTGACACTCTCGGAAAAAAATAATCGAAGCAAGATTCTGAAACGTTCATTTAATCAAGGTTTAAGGCTTTATTTCCTAACAGAAACTAAAATTGATAGACAAAAAGTGGAAACCAAAGCCCCATTAGCCTTTGGGCTATTGCATTCTCCAAAAGTGACAACACAGGGCTAATCTGGATAATGGCAAACAGACTCAAGTGGTTCAATTGCCACTCTTCCAAAATGCAGATATCACTTGGAAGTAATTGACTTAATGCACTCTTCCTCCAAACGATAGCGTAACATTTCACTAAGCTGTCGTGCCTACAAGTTGCCTCATAATCGAATGGCACAAAGAAAACCTGCAATACTTGTCTGGCAAGGGGTTTAGAAAACTAATAGTTTTAAGGGCGGGAATCAAACTAATCTGTAACTCTCAGTTTGCGATCGCTGCTTCATTAGCCTACGTTTTTCCAAAGTGATGAAACCATTGTAAATAATACATTTGCGCTTTTCTTAGTGCCATTCGACCATAACCTTCTTTTTTGGCCTCAATGCTGCCATAATCAAGAAAACTGGTGTCTCCGACACACAGCACCACATCGTATTCTGCAACAGTTTCCGCCGTCATTTGACAGTGCGGCTCTATAATGCTTGAAAATTCCACTTTGGGGTTAGCAAAAACTCGTATGCTCTCTTGAGTACAGTTGCTCCACTGAAGATTTGCGATAGCGCTTTCCCAAATCCAAGACTTAGAGCATAGCCTATCGACATTGCACGCTCATTCAATCGGCGGTAAGCGTAGCCATGCCGTCAGGCTTATCGCCTAGCTCACAGGTCGCAAAATTTTTCTCCCACCAATCCAACATTGCTTGTCACCTTTAATACCGAATTTCAATTACTGTACCGTGTATGCTGTGCTTTTTCCACAATCCCTTCTGAGCAAACTTTTTAAGACTTAACGGTAAAAGTCAGGCGCGATATCTGTGTTGATTTTGGGTATTTGAAAATAGCGTTTACTGAGCAGAGCTATGTCGAAAGGGTTTGATCCTAGTAAGAAAAAACCAGTGCTTGAGGACAACGAACTGACTACAGGTATTGTGCAGCACCCAGTTACGAAACTTTGGCAGACTTGGATATCATTTACTGGTTATGATATTTAGTAACTGGTCAAATAAGAAACTAATCCAGCCGGGCTGACACCTCCTTGGAAAGCCAAAGCAGTTGCTGATCTTTAATTCCAACTTTCATTAATCCGTTAACAGTTTGCATCAGGTAATCAGCGCAAGAACCAAGCTCACCAGATG
>NZ_JBALDK010000085.1:0-6358 GCF_036917455.1 Nostoc sp.
AAAAGTGACACTTTGTAGAATACATACCGCTCCATAAAAAAATACCCAGTAACACTATAAAATGTTGCCAGGTATTTTGCTTTCAAATAACATTTCAATGAACAAGTGGTGTATGCCTATAAGTTGTATCTACAAGGTATATAGGTTTTTTCAACAAAGGCACTTCTACATAAGCATATCGAAATCTTACATTATCAATAGGTCTATACCGATTCTTTTTTACTTCCTTGCCATACACTTCAACAGTGGCAGGTGTTACAGTGTTGCTTTTCTTAGGAGTGCTTACAGTGAGCTTGTTTTCGTCAAATGCTAAATCCTGGCATTCCAACATTCGTGTAATGAGGTCTATTGCATCTGCCTCTTGATTGCCATAAAGCTTCAACCTGTATCCATGCATTTCGTCACGATACAAGTAAATATTTTTTCCCTTGGTAAACATTATCCCTTGATTACTCACTATCATATGCTGCTTAACCTTCGTTGCTAATGTCATAGCGTTAGCTTTAGTAAAGGTTGTAGCGGTCTCATTCATTAACCTAAAACTGTACTCAGCGTCAGTGCGATTCTGTCCATGTGGAACACTTTCGATATCTTGTGAAAAGTAGAACTTTACGATAGGGTGACCGTCAACGGGTGGAAGGATATCGTTGCGACTACCGTTGTAAACAATAAGGTCAGACTTACCGTACCCCAGTAGATCGAATAGTAAGTGATGGCGCAAGTTCATCATCAATTGATTGTCTCCATCCAGCATTGTGCAAGCAGTTCTCAGACTACTTCTAGCGGTTGCAATGTTAGGCTTCCAATCATTAGGAAGGTCACTAAAATACAATCTTACTGCTGCGTTGTGTTGAGGAATGTATACCTGCTGTAAGTGTTCAAATGGGTCAAAGTTATCAGGTAAACTATCTTCTAATGGTGTAGCAGCATTGACCGATGGAGTGAAGGTTTGAACAGTTGCACCACTTGATATGTTTGACCCTGGCTTTGCAACAGTCCAGGTATAATCGGGAACAAAAATTTTATCGTCAGCCATAACTTTTAATCGTTCGCATTAAATATATCGTCAAGCGTTGCTTGAATAATGTTTGTGCTATCGGCTTTGTCTTGTGCTGCCTGTGTAGTTGTGACTGTTGGAACGGGCTGAGTTAAACCCGGCTGATATTTCACGAATCCACCGTTCTTGGTGTCAGGTATAGGTTGTCCATGCTCATCCTTGGGGTCAACTTGGTCAAGTGCTTTTGTCAACTCACTAACACTGTCATTGATGCCAGCAGCAGCAGCACCAATACCGATCGGAATAGCAACCATGGTAACGATAGTGTTAAGTTCATCATTTGCACTGTTCAAAAAAGTAAAAAATTTCCCTTTCAGGTTTGGCTGTGGGTTCATGAAATTGTACGCAGCTTCTCCAACTACACCCCACTTTTTAAGTGCATTACCGATCTTGCCGACGTTGCCACCAATAACTTCCATGCCTGCTGTAAGTAATCCCGTCATGTTTGATAGTTGGTTGAAAACGTTAGCACCCGCTTGATATATTCTGTTCGCTTTTGCCCAATCTTGACTGATTGTTTGGTAGTTTGCTTCACCAATCACATCAGCTATAAGTTCATGTGCTACTTTGCCAAGGATGTTGCCGATATTTATTGGTGTACCGTCCAGCCCTTTGGGAAGTATCAAACCTACTACCTGGTCAATGACAGTGCCAAGTGTTTGGGTAAGGTTATTTGACAGCATAAAGGCATTGTGTATCGTTGCTGCAAATGTCAACACAGCAAGTGCTTTTTCCACATAAGTGTTTGTAGCAATTGCAGTTACCAGCGCTGTTAGTGCTGTATTACCTGCAACAATAATTGCTTGTAATCTGCCAAATAAACTACTAGTAGTAGTATTCACTACTGTTCTCGTTTGGGCGTGTTGTTGAATAATCAATCCTCGTAAGCTCGCCAAATCTGCTGGATTCACGTCTTTACCGTCCTTTCCTGGAATTCCTGGTGCACCTTGCAACCCTCTCTGACCTCTCACTCCTGGAATACCTTGCTTACCAGGTAAACCGTCTTTACCTGTTGTGCCAGGAATTTGCACAACGGTAGTTATCCCGTTCAACCCGTTTATACCATTCTTACCTGGCAAGCCCTGTAATCCTGGAAATCCACGCTCCCCTTGCCTACCCGGTATTCCTGGAATACCTTGCAATCCTCGCAGTGATTTTATGCCTTGATAGAGTGCAAGAGCAGTAAGCGCCGTAGTCAGTGCTACACCTGCCTTGCCCAGAGCATCTAGCCCGATACGTTTAGCTTGTTCGCTAATTCCTTGCGCTTCGGTTGCCTTCTTGTATGCAGTCGTCGCATTATCGTTCGCAACCTTGGCATTTCTGACAGCACCATCGGCTGTAAGCTGTGCTTGGGATGCTTTACCACTGGCTGATGCTGCCGATGCTTCCGCCCTTGTAGCAGTGATTTGTGCTGCACCACCAATCCTTGCTGCACCCTCACCAATTAAACGGGCATCAACTGCGATCGCTCTCACATCGACAATTGTTGCCTCATTGCGACTAATGCGGTTTTGTAGTCCCAGCAGTTTACCCAGGATGCCCGACACACTAGCACCAAGTGCTTCTAAGCCACGTTCTACCGCATCAATCCGCCCACCGAGAGTATTTAATGTAGCAAGTTGTTCTATTAGTGTTGCAAAAGTTCCTATTATCTGGAATATTTCTGCTACTTTCCCAAACAGTCTTCCCGTTGCAGCGAGTGCTTCATTGCTTATGCCGACCGCTCTGGCAGCACTAGCAACAGCATTGCCTACAGCATTTTCAAGTCTATTAATCGCCTTGCCAAATCCATCTACCTTTTCACTAATACCGTTTACAAGTCCTTTTAGCCCACCTACAGCAGCACCAGCATCAAGAGCTTCCTTGGATGCAGCCGCAGCTTTACCTACAGCACCAGCACTCTCTACTTTTGCAGAATTGGCGACACTGCGTATACCGCTAATCTCGCCACGCAAAGCTTCTTCAGCCGCAAGTCTTGCGCGTGCTTCTGCCAATGATTTTGCTAGTGCATCATTGCTTATTTTTTCAGTAGCTTTAGCGGTATCGTATCCTTGTTTTGCTAGTCCTTTGGTAAGGTCAAGATCTGGCTTGAGTTTATCTATTACTACTGTAATTCCTCCTACTACTGCACTAGTAATGCCCGGCTCTAATGCTGATTTGGTCGTAGCAACGATACCAGGTTTAGCACTATCGACAACCGATTGGGCGATAGCTCTCACCTTTGCTTCAGTGATTAGCTTGCCATTGATAGCATCAATTTGAGCTTGCAACTTTTCACAGCAATCGCACTTGCTAGCGCAACCAAGCGCACTTTTTAAATTACCAATAGTGCTAGAAGCTGACATAATTTAACACTCATGATTCTTAAGTTGTGATGCTAAACCTTCGATTTGTGCCCAGTCGCTATTACTAATACATTTCCCACTACACCCAGTACCACAAGCGAGTTCGCAAGCGTTCATATCTGAGTACAATCCTGGTGTTTTGTACGTTGTACTTGGTGTACACGCACCGTTTATGCAATCGTAAAGTACTATAACGACCTTACAAGCGTTACATTCACCGTATGTGTTATATCCAGGTGTTGGGGTTGCATCGTTAACTGCACTTGCCGATTGCGAACCGTTGCGATAAACAAATCCGCCTCCCCCTAATCTGCTGCCATCAAGAAAAAGTGCCTGTCCTCCTTCCATTGCCTGAAAGGTCGCGGATGTACCGCAAGCAAAATACTCGTAATAGGCATCGTTGTTAACACCTTGACCTGAAAACCTCCAACATTTCATAGCTATTAGTAATCACCTGGGTTGACAGTAGAACCAATATCAACTTTGGCGAGTGATATTGTTTTTTGGTCTTGTCTGTAGGCTGTATTATCACTACCTCTAGTTGTAAAACTAGAAAAGCCATCACTAACTATTAGCGATTGGTCAATATTTGCATCAAAATTAGTTTGAGTTAAATACGACTCAGCATTTTTAATAACTGCTACTAAATGCCCTTCAGCACTCGCTGTAGATGGTGTAGTTAATCCTGCTGTCATTAGTGCGCTATCAGGGATAAACAGTCCTGAAGTTGATGTAGTAGCACCCGAAGCTAAACGTGTTGCATTACTGCCAAATACTTGAACGATAGTAGGTTCTGACATAAAGATTGCTTTGTAGATAGTACACAAGTACTAAAGATATGTCTGTAACATGCTAGCGTCAAGACCGCGCTTCAGAAGCTTTAGCAAATTATCCTTGTCACTGCTACTCATTATTGATGCCGTCTTTTAAGCTCTTGTTTGTTTAACGTTGAAAATTGGTAGCGCCAGTAAGATACCTACTGGTTGAAGGAATATGCAACCGTGATGCATTCTAACTTAGGAAGTCTATACGTTTCCGAGTCAAGGAAGCGTTGTCCGCAGGTGATAAAACTGATTCATGGCAAGCGGTACAACATAACAACGTAGGGGTTCTAAATGGTTGCAAAAGTTGGTCACGTTGTCGGTGTAGCTCCCAATCAGTTCTTAATGGTGCTACCTGATGAGTATGAAGGGTTAGGTGCAGTAACGGGCGTGAATAAGCTCACAGGCGATCCACCAGTGGGTGCTGACAAAATAAATCTCCAAGCTGCTATTAACGGTGGCAAGGTGTTTCACGTAAGAATTTCGTACAAGGTAGGAACAAAGCGCAAAACCGCAAAGCTTATCGTAGACCAGGCTCACATCGGCACTGCGCTAGGTGGGCTGACAGGTAAGACTTTCCGAGGGCAGACTATCCTTGGGGCTGTCATTCCCTCGCACGTTACATTTGGATAATTTTGCTAACAATTGCAAGAGGTTAAAAGTATGGCTGGTTTATATGACTTGGTTCACATTGTTGACGCTGACACAATTCAGAAGTACTATTTTCGCGCTGCAAAAGGCTTTTACACAGGAGCAATCGCCACAGCAACGGGAGTAGTAGTTTCCACTGCTGAGGATGATCTAAAACGTCCATTGACACCAGTTTTTGAACTCATTCGTAGTGGTGTACTAAAAAGTGCCCAAGCAACTGCCGTGAATGGTGCTGGTAAGCGTTTTCGCGTCAAGCTTCACTATGCATCTACCAAAAGTGCAACTATCGAGGCTGCAATACTTGGCGCGTCTGTTCCTACTGTTGCAGGTAAGGCATCGTCAGGTGCTACTTTCAATAACTTTGGCACTGAAACACGTATCACATCACGGAGTTAAAGAGTATGCCTTTATCGCTTGGGAACACTGCAAATTGGTCACTCTTTTATCAAGAGACTTTCACCCAACGGCACGACCTCCCTGTTGAAAATGCAGATTATGGATTGATCGGTGAGTTGGTGATACCTATACTTTTTGACAGTCACATTCTAACGGTAAAAGCAAACTCTGATAACGCAAAACCAAGATGGAAGCAGTTGGGATATGTGAAACAAAAGATACGCACTGGCATACAAGAGGGTGGAACAGTTGATAGCTTTATCAATCAACGATATTTACTATCACTAAACCAACCTACATTGTTGATATTTGATAAAGACGTTGCCAGTACGTATGCTTTGTGGTTTAGACCATTCAATTGGTTCAAAAATGTCACGTTATCAATTTACGAATATACAGGAACACCATAAAGGAGTAACCATGGCAAACAACGAACAAATATCGAAGTATGCTCAACTTGTAGCGGTAATTAGTAATCTGCTATCGCAAGCAAAGGTTATTGGGAGTAAAGCTAGTGATTTAATTACTGGTATTGCAGTTACGGTGTCAGCGTTTTTTGTGGACACTAACAAGAGTAAATAAGAAGAAGGAAAACTCACCCGCTAAGTAAAAATGCGAGATGTGTTTTACCCCATTCAGTGAAATATGCTGTTTGGGGTTTTTTGTGACTTACAACATCTACCAATACCCTTATTTGAAAAGTGTCACTTTTAATGACAGAAAAAGTGTCAAAAAAAATGACAGGGTAAGTGACACTTTTACAAATACATGTACCCTACAATGGAAACAAATATTACCATGTGGATTATCGGCTTAATTTGTCCTGCATTTGTCTCACTACTTGTTGTCTACCTTAGTGACAAACAGGTATATCTACGACAAATGAGAAAGGATGAAATATCAAAAGAAAGAGCGTATGCACTCATAGAAGGTGATATCAACGCACTAAAAAACACCACAAACAAGATGTCTGAGGTGTTATACAAAATCGATGACAGAATTGATACTATGGGTGAAAGGCTTACAAAGCTTGAGGCTAGGAAGTCTTAACAGCAGTTATTGCATTAATTAGCTGAGACTTGCTCATG
>NZ_JBALDK010000086.1:0-12496 GCF_036917455.1 Nostoc sp.
GCTCTTCAGAAAGATGATTTTTGGCTGGCATAGGTGGCTGATACTGGATTAATTATTTAATCTCTTATTATACAATCTAGCTGCGTAACAGCTTATTAGTTTTTTCTTCCCTTGCTTCCCCTGCCTCCCCTGCCCCTCTGCCCCTCTGCCTCCCCTGCCTCCCCTGCCCCTCTGCCCATCCTTCCCCTCAAGCTTGTGAGAAATGCGGGTTAGGGGGATCTAAAATTTTGGATACCGACAAGAGGACTTGTTCATTCATCCTCTTACACCCCTACAGCCGATTTATGATTTTGGTCTATCTAAATCTGTGGTGAAAATGCAGCATATTGCTCTTTCGTTAACACACCCTTTTTAACATCAACTTTGTTAGGAATCAGCTTTAACTGATAATATGTATCAGCAACTTTTTGTTGCAAACCGATCAAATTATCATCAATTGGCACAATCCCAAAATTTCTCCTATTAGTAGCTTTTCTCATTGTTACTATATCAATTGCTAGCACAGATGATAGAGTTTGCGCTACTTCTTCTCGATGCTGTTTAGACCATTCTTCTAGATTTTTTATTTCTTCTAAAACGTCCTTTACTGTTTGGGGATTTTCAGTGACAAATTTACGGGTTCCCAAATAATATCCTCCCTGTTTATTAATTCCTGTCCCATCAACTAAAACTCTGGCTTTAGTTGCCTCTTGAGCAGCTGCATAGAAAGGGTCCCAAATAACCCACGCATCTACACTACCCTTGACGAATGCAGCACGGGCATCAGCAGGTGGTAAATATTTAGGGTCAATGTCTGTATATTTTAACCCCGCTTTTTCTAAAGCTTGGACTAACAATAAGTGGGCACTGGATCCTTTTTGAAAAGCAACTTTTTTACCTTTCAAGTCGGTAAGTTTTTGAATTGAGGAATTTTGAGGAACAAGAATTGCTGAACCAGCAGGACTAACAGCAATACCAGCCACATAAGTTAATGATGCTCCAGCTGCTTGGGCAAATACTGGCGGCGATTCTCCTACGTGTCCAAAGTCAATACTACCCACATTCATGGCTTCTAACAATTGTGGCCCCGCCGGAAATTCTATCCATTCTACAGATATCCCATCTGGTGACAAACGCTTTTCTAAGACACCTTTGCTTCTCAGCAAAATATTCGATTTTTGATAGCCAAATCTTAATACTGTGGCTTTACTAGAAGCTGAATTACTAACAGGTGTAGCACTGGGGTTAGACGAATTAACAGTTGATGGTGATGAGCAGGCAGCAAATAGCACGCTCAGACACACCCCTGTAACAAAAGCCCCTGCAATTGGTAAAGGAAAAGAAAAGAATAACTTGTGTTGGTTGTTAAATGGTATATTCCTGAATTTTATCAACGATATCCACTTGGCAATAAAACGGCGAAAAATTAGGTTAATCATCAAAATGATTTCTCTAAGCTATATAGATACTATAAACTTATAGGTTTACCGGAGTATATAAAATTAGGAAAATTTGACATAAAAAATAGAGGGAAGTGAGGTAAATTTATACTTCCCCGTTTCTTATCCCAGTGCCAAAAAACATTAATTCAGCAAATCAGGTTCTTCACGTACAATCCTATCGTAAAGGGGCTGGAAACCGAACCAACCACTTGTACATGAACCCACTTGAGTTTGGGTTAAACGGGCTGTTTCGTGTTTGATAGTAGTTGGTCTACCGGCAGCTTCTGCCAGCAGTTGGGCTTGGCACGATCGCTCTAAGCTAATGTACCAATAGGCAGCTTCATCTACCGTATGTCCCACAGTTAAAATACTGTGGTTACGGAGAATTATGGCTTTCTTTGGCCCCAAAGCTTCTGCCAGTCGTAGACCTTCAGAAGTTTCTAAAACCACACCTGTGAAATCGTCAAATAGGGCATGATCTTCGTAAAAAGCACAAGAATCTTGAGTCAAGGGGTCAAGGAGACGACCTAAACTAGACCAGGCTTTACCATAAAGAGAATGGGCATGAGCCGCCGCAATTACATCAGGTCGAGCTTCATGAATCTGAGAATGGATGGCGAAAGCGGCTCGATTTACTTCAGCATCGCCTTTAACCACTTCACCTTCTCTGTTAACTAAGATCAGGTCAGAAACTCGGATGTGACCGAAATATGTTCCTAATGGATTGACCCAAAAATGGTCTGTAAATTCTGGATCGCGAGCCGTAATATGGCCTGCGACTCCCTCGCTGAACCCAAACTTACCAAATAGGCGGAAAGCTGCGGCGAGGCGTTGCTGACGGTGCAGACGTTCATCTTCAACTCGCTCGAATCTAGGGGGTTGTGGTCTATCGTACCTGGGCATGTTCTTTTTCTTCTTCCTCTTTGCAGGGAGCGTTGGAATATCCAGAGCGAAAGGATTTGACGCTATGAGATTCTGGGATGAACTGGTGACGCAAGATGCAGCCAGTATCATTACCCAGAATATGAATAGATACAGATGCGCTCTGGGATGTAGTTTTGACGGCGTGGATATCCCCATCTGGGGGTAAGAGGCGGTAGATATCCCCTGGTTGAAGCCTACGCACTTCAGTTACTTGTAATTGTGCGTGTCCTTCAGCATCGCCGCTATCTACACGGCGATAGACTGTTTCTTCTTGATTGCCTTTGTATAAACCAATCAATCCCCAGGCTAAATGGTCGTGGACGGGAGTCGTGGAACCTGCGGGAATCACCAAACTAAAGACTGAGAGGGAACGGTCTTTAGCGCGATAAAGTAGCCACTGACCTATACCGCCCCCCATCTTGCTTTCAGGATTAATTTGGGCAAAATTTTCAGGTAGCCATTCCTGTTGGGCAAGCAGTTCTTGAAAATAGGGTTCTAATCTGGCGAGAGTTTGGGGGCGATCGCCAGTAGTGATGGCGCTAATTTCTCGCACTGTTGCGACAAAGGATCGTAATTCCTGGCTCTCAATAAACCATTGGTCTTCTGGTAATGGTTCCAAAATAGTGTGGTTTGTCATCTATATTCCTCGGTTTCGGAGGTGACTAAGATTAACTAATTACGGATTACGAATTATTTTTATGCTGGGGTGAATCTTGAAGCCAAGTTGCTCAAGTTTTAAATGAGATAGAGACTCCTTGAGAATGATAGTAAAGGGATATCGTTGAAATACGGTAGCTTTACCTTGTGACAATAGCAGCCTAGCACGGCTGATGCGGACTGGATACAACGGTTGTTGGTTGGCATCGAGAATGAGTACTTTAGTCATGCAGTTTTGAAAAAATTAAATTATTTACAGCAGCTTTCAGGTATTTGAGTGCTGAATGGCGAGTAGTTAAATTGCTTGAAAAGACCCTGCCTACTTTGCGTTTTAAAATACTAAGATTTTACGCAAAGCTGTATTAAGGGCTTTCCAAGAAATAAATTATCCATTTGTGGGATGGGCATCTTGCCCGTCACCAATATTAGGACGGGCAAGATGCCCATCCCACAAGAAAATTTGGGATATTTTTTATTTGGAAATCCCTAAGCAATAACAGCTGCTTGTCGCTCCCGTCGTTGCACTTCTGCCCGCACTAGGGGAATCACATCACGACCGTAAGCGATCGCATCTTCTAATGGATCGAATCCCCGAATCAACAGAGTTGTTACCCCCGCATCATAGTAATCCACAAGGGACTCTGCTACTTGCTCCGGCGTACCAACGAGGGCGGTAGTATTACCATAAGCACCGGTAGCGGCAGCAATTGGAGTCCACAAACGCTTATCGAAAATTTCGCTTTCTTGGGCAAACTGTAATAAACGACTGGAACCCACTGCTTGCGGACGCGCTGAATTTAAGTAGGGAGTTAACTGGGGTTGATTTTCTGTTTTTGCCGCCCGAATTTCCTTAACACGCGATAGAATCGAGTGCGCCCGTTCCCAAGCCTTCGCTTCAGTATCACCCAAAATCGGCCGCAAAGATACACTGAAGCGTGGCGATCGCCCTGGTGGTGTTACAGCTTTTACTTCACGTATCCGCTCTTTAATTGCTGCAATGGGTTCTCCCCACATAGCATACACATCACTGTGCTTTGCCCCCACAGGTACTGCTGCACCAGAAGCACCGCCAAAATACACGGGTATGTGCGGTTGTTGCAGAGGCTTCACATCTGAGTAAGCATCTTTCAACCGATAGAATTCACCCTCATAGTCGAAGGGAATCTTACTCATCCATACTCGACGCACAATGTCAAGATATTCATCTGTACGGTGATAGCGAGTATCATGGTCAAGCCAATCCCCATCGCGTTGCTGTTCAGCATCACTACCACCTGTAATAATGTGTACGGCGATGCGACCATTAGTAAAATGATCCAAAGTTGCTGTCTTGCGTGCAAAGAGCGTTGGAGCCACGAAACCAGGGCGGTGGGCGATTAAAAACTTCAACCGTTCTGTTGCCGCAGCCGCAAACGATGCCACAGTTAAGCCATCAGGGCCAGTTGAACCATAACCAACTAGCACGCGGTCAAAGCCACCGTCTTCATGTGCCTGAGCAAACTTGCGAACATAAGCGGCATCTATGGAACCACCTGCGATCGCAACACTCGGCCCATCTAACTCAGATATTTGTCGCGTTCCAATCATTCCAATAAATTCAATCGGCATAGTACATCTCCTTTATATTGGGAATTGGGAAATCGGGGAGAACAACATGGGAGCAACGCGAAAAAGTGAGATCCTCGTGAAATAGGCTCTTGAGGCAGGGGGAGCAGGGGGAGTAAAGAGACATTTTTAGTATTTTTTACTACCGAAACAGACTGCTTCTACACTTATTTATTTCTCTTCCCCTGCCTCCCCTGCTTACCCATCTCACTGTTAGAGCATTACTCCCGAACAACATTACCTCTGCTCCCTGCTCCCTGCTCCCTGCCCCCTTCCTACTTAGCTGTGGGGCAGATAGTCGCGGCAACATTTACCCTTTTCGATAGAATTTTTTGCTCTAGCATCCAGTCAGCAGTCTTCTGAATTTTGGCAACATCATCAACATTAGGTGTTATAAGTAGCTGTGGCCCTTGATTCTCAGTTACCCGCTTGGCTACGGCTGGGGAAATTTTGATATCCTTAACTAGAAATTCCTCTGATTTTGCTGTATTTGCATTCAACCAATTGTATTCCTCACTTAAACCACTAAAAGCTGCTTTCACCGCTTCTGGAGATTTAGCCGCAGCCTCGTTACGCACCAGCATTACACTGTAGGTTGGCGCTGGATGGGTTGTAGTGATTCTTCTAGCACCATGCTCCAATTCAGCAACAGAAACATAAGGTTCCCAAACTGCCCAAGCGTCTACAGTCCCTTGGTAGAGGGCGGGTGCAGCATCAGTTGGAGCTAAGAAGACACGCTGAACTTTATCTTTAGGAATCTTCTCTTTTTCTAATACTTTTAATAATAGATACTCACCTGCACCAGCCTGATTGACCGCAACTTTTTTACCTACCAGTTCAGCAGGTTTACGGATAGGAGAATCGCCACGGACTACGATCGCATTTGCCAATGATTCTGGTCTGGGACGCTGGACAGCACCAATGCAAAGCTCCTGACCGGCAGCGATCGCTGACAATCCAGGAATGTCCCCACACCCGCCTATATCGGCTTGATTAGCGCTAATTGCTTGAAGTAAGGTAGCACATCGATCAAAGGGGCCAGCCCATTCAACTTTGATATTCTCAGCTGCCAGCCTCTTTTCTAGCTCTCCTCTTTGACGTGCAATTGGTACTACACCTCCTTTTTGGTATCCCAACCGAATCAAACTATTTTTCTCTTGAGTCTGGTTACTGACAGTTTTGGCAGTGGTATTAGTATTTGCAGAGTTACTTGGGACGCAGCCATAAATCGCCAAACCTAGCCAGGAACTAGCAAATAATGAGGCATTAAGGGACTTAATTGAGTGTTGTGGCAAGAAAAATAATAAATTTTTGAACTCATTCAACAACTTTTTTATTACTCCTTTGATTAAAGAAAAGATAAGAATGAGAGTATAAAAGTAAATTCCATAACTCTCGTTCTTATCACTCACTAGGGATTTTTAAGGAATAAATCATCCAATCTTGTGAGGTAATCTCACAAGAATTCATTAGATATTTTTATGAGGAAGTCTTTTAGCTCTGATATGGATTCCTTTAAATACGCTAAGTCGGTCGGATAACCGGTGAACTAATTACAAGCAAAAATTATCACATACAAATTAAAAAAGCAATAGGCTAGCTGTTATGGGAAAGCGACACTTTAATTCTTTGGGATTTCGTCAAAAGGGCGTAGTTGCTTGTAGATGCAGGATTTTTTCTAACTGTGGATGCTCGAAGCGAAGTTCTCTGGCGTGCAGATGTAACCGACTAGTAACTGCATCGCATCCATAAAGGCGATCGCCTAAAATAGTTATCCCAAGTCCTCGGACATCAGCCGCATGAACCCTCAATTGATGGGTGCGTCCTGTTAGCGGCGTAAATTCTATGCGGGTGTAATCTTGTTGTCTCGCCATTACTTGGAATTGTGTCAAGCTGGGTTTACCGCGTTGCCAATCAACTTTTTGATAAGGGCGATTTTCAGGATCTCCCCACAATGGCAAGTCAATTACACCTTGTTCAGCGATCGCAACACCTGAAAGTATGGCTTCATAAACCTTGTGAACCTGGCGTTGCTGAAACTGCTGGCTGAGTTGCCGGTGGGTTTGGCGATCGCGTGCTAACAACAAAATCCCAGAAGTTTCTTGATCTAGGCGATGCACAGATGCAAGCGTCATACCATCCGATAACAGATGACGTAAGCGACTCAAAACACTATCTTGGCGATCGCTATAACGCCCAGGTACTGAAAGTAGTCCAGCAGGTTTATTTACAGCAATCAGCCATTCGTCTTCATAAAGAATGGGGATCTCTGCTTTGGTAGGGAAAAGTGTGCTAGTTGGGTGAAAATTTCTATCAGGGATTGAAATAGGTTTCAAGCCAGATAGTAAAAACCCCATCAATGGCTGACATCGTTCGGCACACGCGCCATAAAATTCTCCTTGAATTTTATCTTGATTTATTGAAGATGCACCCCACCAAAACTCTGCCATTGCCAGTGGTTTTAAATTATGTGTTGCCGCATAATGGAGTAACTTTGGGGCACAACAGTCTCCAGTGCCAGTGGGTAAACCTGTCGGCATCAATTGCTGTAACGATCGCGATCGCCCCGAAAAATTAGTTAGGCTGTAGCTAGCGTGCATCTGAGCTTGTAATTGACGAGATAACGCTTTACGCTGTTGTTTCAGTTCGCTAATTCGCGCATCTGTTGCTGCAATTAACTGCTGGAGGGGCTGTAATACTTCATTTTGGTAGCGTTTAAGTTGTCGTCGCTCGATTCCGTGCTGACGACTTTCTTCGTCGAGTTGTTCAAGGGCAATGGTGATTGCTTCTGGAGTGAGTGGATTGCAGATTTGCTGGCGTTTTTCTTGTCTTTGATGTTTGCAATGACGATGGCGATCGCTCATTGCTTGCAACTGCTGTTCAAATTCATCAACCAGAGTTTTATACTGCTGGCGTTCACTTAGTTGCTTCAAGCTAAGGATTTCCTGCTTAATCGCGTCTAACTGTGCTAAAGTGCGGGTTTCCTCCAAAACAACTTCATCTCGTCCTGGAATTGGTGGAATCCAGCCTGCAACCACACTAGAACCATTCAAAAGACCGGAGAAGGCTTTTAGTACCCGTTGTTCGCCATTAGGCAGTTCAATCAACAGTATTCCATACATCTTGCCTTCACGAGAATAATAGTCATTGTTAGCAAACTGTTGCATTAGTCCGTGAGCGATCGCTTCGGACATTGAGGTGCGGGGTAATTTTAGGCGATGGCCACTTTCAAGAGAACGCCCTTCATACCAATAACTTGGAGATGAATCGTTGACAGCAAAATCGCAGTCGATGAAATCTGAAAGTGCGTGCAGAACTACCATACAAAGTATGATTGCAAATTTAGCCGATCCTCATATTGTAATTAGCGATCGCTAATTTATGTCATTTTAATGCCCTAGCAAATGTAGTATCTAAAGCAGCATATTAGCATGACTTTCTATTCAACCCGCTTAACTTCAAATCTTTGTAACCCTTCAGGGACTTCATACTTAATCACAACATCTTTAACCACAGCAGCAGGTGGCCCAGAGTGACACCAGCGAACCATGTTATCTACAACCTCTCGCGCCCCTTCAAAGACTGCCTCTACTCGACTATCGGGGAGATTCCGCACCCAACCGGTTAATCCTAACTGTCTAGCTGTATCCACAGTGGAATAGCGATACCCCACTCTTTGAACTCGGCCAGAAATGAATACATGGGCACGGACGATCTTTGGTAGTGCTGTAGAATTCTGCATAAACGGGTCTAATCTTTACGATTCCAGTCTACCTAGTTTATGTATACACTATCTGTTTTTAATCACACATGTCTAACTTGCCACCACTAAATACAGAAACAATTTGGGCAATTATTGACGATAAACTTGATGATGCCACAGTTAACCAGTTGCTATGGCATTATTTAGGATATCGCTATGATTCCTCAACTGCACAATGGGACAATAGCCTAGTTGCACCAGAATGGCAAGATGAGTACCCCCAACCACCAGATTTCATAGAGTCTCGCCCTGCAATAGTCAAGTTGACCCGTTCTATTCCTGCTGAAAATAAACAAATGCTCAAAGAGAAACTGGGTTTCAAAGGTTACAAAATTGGAGAATTTGGACCTCGCCAAACTCGCAGAGCGACAGCAGCAAATTGGTTTTTAAGTTATCTACAACAAACTAACGGCAAAATTGATTAATCTGATACAGCAGATATTTATTGCTAAACATCTGCTGTATCAAAACTTAATAAAAAACTATTATTTTTTTTATAACACTTTTTACTTTAATACAACAATATTTTGAGTTTAGTATTACTATTAACGAAAAAATATATGACATCAAATTAATACATAAATTCAAACAAACAATCTGAATAATAGTCCAAGATTGCCAAAAAATAATAACTTTTACAAACTATTTATAAATTACTCCTGAAGATAGAAGCGCTATTTATATAATTATTTCTCTAGAGCGATTTGCTAATTCAATTGAGCATTAGAGAATACTTGTATCAACCCTTAATATTAGAAATACTTCTATGGCAAAGCCAATTGAATTTAATTTATTTGCACCTTATAACAAAGGAGCCGCATTAATTGGTTCTTTTTCTGATTGGCAAGAAATTCAAATGAAAAAAGGTGATGATGGTTATTTTCGCACAAGTGTTGAGCTAGAAGATGGCGATTATAAATATAAATTTCGTGTCCAGTCAAATTCATGGTTTTTTGAACCAGAACAATGGGTTGATGTTACAGACCCCTATGCAACTGATATAGATGAACTGAGTGGAAAAGATGATGGTGTTATCCATGTAAAAGATGGAAAAAAGATTACCGATACATACCATTGGCAACATGATGATAAACCTTTACCTGCTGACCACGAATTAGTAATTTATGAATTACACGTTGGTGACTTTTCTGGTGGTGAGGACGATCCTTATGCACGAGGCAAGTATAAACACGTCATTGAAAAGTTAGATTATTTATGTGAACTAGGAATCAATGCTATTGAGTTAATGCCACTCAAAGAATATCCTGGTGATTATAGTTGGGGTTATAATCCCCGCCACTTTTTTGCAACAGAATCAAGTTATGGTTCTACAGCTGAATTGAAAAAATTGATTGATGAGTGTCACGGCAAAGGCATTCGTATAATTATTGATGGTATTTATAATCACTCAGAAGCATCTGCTCCTTTAACACAAATTGACCACGATTATTGGTATCATCATGAACCTCGCGATCCTGATAATAACTGGGGACCTGAGTTTAATTACGAACATTATGACGAAAAATTAGAGATTCATCCAGCACGGAAATTTATTAGTGAGGTAATTCGTTTTTGGATTGGAGAGTATCATCTTGATGGTATTCGCTATGATGCAGCGCGGCAAATTGCTAATTACGACTTCATGCACTGGATTGTTCAGGAAGCTAAAAATACTGCTAGTATGAAGCCTTTTTATAATATTGCCGAACACATTCCTGAAACTACCAGCATTACTAATATAGATGGGCCAATGGATGGTTGTTGGCATGACAGTTTCTATCACTGCATTCTAGAACATATCTGCGGTGATACATTTGATTTAGAGCGTCTCAAAGATGTCATTGACTGCAAACGCCAAGGCTTCTTGGGTGCTACGAATGTAGTAAATTACCTCACCAACCACGACCATAACCATGTCATGGTAGAACTGGGAAACCGTGAGATTTTTGACGAAGAAGCCTTCAGGCGGGCTAAGTTAGGAGTCGCCATCCTAATGACTGCTGTTGGTGTACCTTTGATTTGGATGGGAGAGGAATTTGGAGAGTATAAACCGAAACAACCTGAATCATCCAAAATTGACTGGACACTATTAGGTAACGATTTAAACCGTGGTTTATTTGAATCATACAAAGGCTTAACCAACCTGCGTAAAAGTAATCACTCTCTCTACACAGAAAATATTGATTTTATCCACGAGAATGCAGATGCAAAAGTATTAGCTTATACTCGTTGGAATGATGAAGGTTCTCGTGTAGTCGTAATAGCAAATTTCTCAGAAAACTTTCTCGGTGGCTATCATGTTGCTAATTTAGGAAGCGGTGGAACATGGCACGAGTGGACAGGCAATTATGATGTCGAAGCTGTTGAAGATGGCATCACGGTTGATTTGGGGCCATACGAAGCCAAAGTCTTTGTATGGCAATAATGATGTATATCATGACTGAGTCAGTATTACAATAGTAAAGAAAAAGGGGGAAATATTTCCCTTTTTCAATTATTTTTTGAATTACATACAGTTGAACTATAAATTTGTCAAGCTATAAAGAAGCTGTTTTAAAATCTCATGAGTTTGTGTTACACTTCTGAGTTGAAGTGCGTATATAAAATTGCCAGAGCATCTCCATGCACAACAAATTATTTAACAGTAATATCGACAACGCTAATATTGAGAACGATCGTATTTTATTAACTCCCAATGAAATCAAATCAAAATTACCTCTAACACAATTAGCCGAACAAAGAGTTTTAGCATACAGGCAGGAAATAGAAGATATCCTGGATTTTCAGGATCGGAGAAAATTTATAGTAGTTGGACCATGCTCAATCCACGATCCAAAAGCAGCGATCGAATATTCTAAAAGGTTGAAAGCATTATCCGAACAAGTTCAGGATAAGCTGCTATTAATTATGCGAGTGTACTTTGAAAAACCAAGAACAACTGTAGGTTGGAAAGGATTGATTAACGATCCAGATATGGATGATTCTTTCCATGTAGAGAATGGTTTATTAATTGCACGGGATCTATTATTAAAAATTACAGAATTAGGACTACCTGCGGGTACAGAAGCACTAGATCCAATCATCCCTCAATATATTAGCGAACTGATTACATGGTCTGCCATTGGGGCACGCACAACCGAATCCCAAACTCACCGCGAAATGGCAAGTGGACTTTCAATGCCTGTGGGTTTTAAAAACGGTACTGATGGCAATATCCAAGTAGCTTTGAATGCCCTGCAATCTGCTGGAAACCCGCATAATTTTCTGGGAATTAATCAAAACGGACAAGTCAGCGTTTTTCAAACTAAAGGTAATGGCTACGGGCACGTAATTTTAAGGGGTGGTAGTCAACCTAACTTTGATCCAGCAAATGTAAAATTGGTAGAAGAGAAGTTAAAACAAGCAAATTTACCACCGAGAATTGTTATTGACTGTAGCCACGGTAATACCAATAAAGATTACAAATTACAAGGTGCTGTCTTAGAAAATATTGTTCAGCAAATAGTGGATGGTAATACATCAATAGTTGGCATGATGCTGGAATCACATTTGTATGAAGGTAGTCAACCAATTACTGGGAAACAAGAAGAATTAAAATATGGTATTTCTGTAACTGATAAATGCATTGGCTGGGAAGAAACCGAAAAAATTATTTTGGTTGCTCACGAAAAACTTAGGCATTGCTGAATAATGGGATGATTGAGACTGACACAAAGACGTAAAGACGCAAAGACAGGGGATTAACTTGGGCTACGATGCACCAAGTTCTCAGGTTGTATTTTGGCGCCATCACCAAAATACAAGCGGGGATACCTGTACCATAAAAAAAATTAGGCGGTAAACCAATCCCCGCCTCTAATCGATCGTTTTTAATGGAACTCTCCCGAACTTTATTTTCTTCTCCGCCGCGAAACAGCACCCCATGCGGCATTACCGTCGCCATCATCCCATCAGTCTTGAGGACAGATAACATGTGCTGGGCAAACATCAAATCTGCTTTTTTACCCGTTTCAGGACAATAACCATGTGTAAACAGTAAACCAAAAAGTTTTTCTCCAAAGAGCGATCGCTGAAATACTTATATGTTTTAATACTTTATAACACCTAATTCTCTAATCAGTAGACA
>NZ_JBALDK010000087.1:0-6343 GCF_036917455.1 Nostoc sp.
CTTCAGGTGGCTCGTGACTTCATTCTGGAACATCTTGAACAAAAGATGGGCTTGAGTACACATAACCAGACTCCTGTCAATGCGTAAGTTCTGCATTTATGCTTGAGTGTACTGCAATTCACTCAAAGCGCTTTTGAGTTCGGCGGTGCGTTCTTCTACCCTGTCTTCTAAGGTTGTAAAGGATTCCCCTATCAAATAAACAATCAACATCCATACAATTTATTTGTTGTTAGGGAATTACTACTACAGCACAGCAAAAATAAAATTTACAGTCCGAATCAATGAAACCCTTGCAATCCTATACTCTTGTGGATAATTACAGATTAGATATTTGGGGGAAAATTACGAGTAGCGTCATCCAGACTAACTAGGACGGTTATTCCCACCGGGAGTTTTTAGGATAATTTGTCAAAATTAAAGATAACCGGAGGTTAAAAATATGAAATTTTCAATCCAATCCCTTTACACCTGGTATCGCAATGTGCTTCGTAACCCGAAGTACCGTTGGTGGGTAATTTTAGGAACGCTAGTCTATTTGGTCAGTCCAATTGATATTCTCCCAGATTTTATACCCGTTGTGGGACAGATTGATGATGTTTTCCTTTTGACTCTGCTAGTTAGTGAAGTGTCTGGACTGGTGATTGAAGGCTGGAAAGCTCGTAAGGGTGATATAGGCACTGAAGCACCTAATACTACTGAGGCTTCTACTACCACTGCAAGCACTATTGATGTTGATGCCGTTTCAGTTAAGTAGTTTTAATAAAACCCCTGCTTTTTGAATCTGAGGTGGGGGATATTTTTTTATATAAAGGAATGCAGATGTAAGCGAACAAGCTGGGGTTGAAAAAGTATAACTCAAGCTTAATAATATTAGCGATCGCTCAAAATAAACTTGGGTTATGGATTTTATCTAAAACTGAAAAAACTGTGCTACTCTTTCTCCGTTATATATACATATACCGTTCCGCCATTGGTAAAGTTCATAAACTTCTCTTGGCAAGCGAAAGGGTAAGTTTTTAACTTTTTCTTCAATTTCTTCATAAACTAATCCTGGTTGCAGAGAAGAAGCATAAGAGGGTTTATTTTGCTGCAACCAGTTTAAAATTCTGTCTAAAGCATCTGTTAATAGTGACATAGATGCAGATATTTTTACTAAACAGTGCCTTTAGCTTAACTTCTCGTTTTACTTAGGATACGAGAATTTGTTGTACCTTTATCCAAAGCAACGCACAAATTCGGCTGGGTACTGTTCAACTAAATATTTACAAGCGTTGTCGTAACTCACCCTCTTCTTCGTCTCTACGCCTCTACGTGAAACAAAAAACAGCCGCTTCCACAAAGGAAGCAGCCGTTTTCACAAATTATGTAACTACGTATTAGTAATCGAAGTCGCCGCCGCCAGCACCAGCGCCAGCAGGAGCGCCATCTTTTGGTTCAGGCTTGTCAACTATAATACATTCGGTTGTCAACACCATGCCAGCGATGGAAGCAGCGTTTTGCAGAGCAGAACGAGTCACCTTAGCAGGGTCAACAATACCAGCAGCTAACAAATCGACGAATTCATTTGTTGCAGCGTTGTAGCCAATGTTGAAATCCTTCTCTTTAACGCGTTCAGCAATTACAGCACCATTCTGACCAGCGTTTTCAGCAATCCGCTTCAGAGGTGCAGGTAAGGCGCGAACCACAATCAAAGCACCAATCAACTCTTCATCTTTAAGATTGCTCTTTGCCCAAACTTCTAAGTCGGGAGCAAGGTGAGCCAGAGTTGTACCACCGCCAGGAACGATACCTTCTTCCACAGCAGCTTTAGTGGCGTTGATAGCGTCTTCTAGGCGCAGTTTCTTATCTTTCATTTCGGTTTCGGTTGCTGCACCAACTTTCACTACAGCAACACCACCAGAGAGTTTAGCAAGACGCTCTTGTAATTTCTCTTTGTCGTAGGAAGATTCGGTTTCTTCAATTTGACGACGAATCTGTTCGACACGAGCCTTAACAGCAGCTTCGTTACCTTCGGCAACAATTGTGGTGCTGTCCTTGGTGATGGTGATTCGGCGAGCTTTACCCAGGCTATCCAGCTTGGTGTTATCTAGCTTCAGACCAGCATCTTCGGTAACTAGTTGACCACCAGTTAAAACGGCAATGTCTTCTAGTAGTGCTTTGCGGCGATCGCCAAAGCCAGGAGCTTTAACAGCAGCCACGTTGAGTACACCGCGCAAACGGTTTACTACCAAGGTTGCCAAAGCTTCTTTTTCAATATCTTCGGCGATAATCACCAAAGGACGACCAGCACGAGCTACTTGCTCTAACACTGGTACAAGGTCTTGTACCAAAGCAATTTTCTTATCAGTCAACAGTAGGAAAGGCTCATCAAAAACCGCTTCCATCCGTTCAGCGTCGGTAGCGAAATAAGGAGAGATATAGCCTTTGTCAAAGCGCATCCCTTCAGTGATTTCCAATTCGGTGAACATAGATTTCCCTTCTTCTAGGGAAATTACGCCTTCTTTGCCCACCTTGTCCATTGCTTGGGCAATCATCTGACCAACTTCTTCGTCATTACCAGCCGAGATCGCACCAACTTGGGCAATGGCTTTGGAATCTTCCACTGGACGGGCGTGTTCAGCAATTTTTTCTACCAAGAAGCCGGCAGCTTTGTCAATACCGCGCTTCAGTGAAATCGCGTTAGCACCAGCTGCAACGTTCCGTAAGCCTTCTTTGACGATCGCATGAGCTAAAACGGTAGCAGTTGTGGTACCATCGCCCGCAGCATCGTTGGTCTTAGAAGCAGCTTGACGAATCAAAGCTACGCCAGTGTTTTCAATATGGTCTTCTAATTCGATTTCTTTAGCGATCGTTACACCATCATTAACAATCTGCGGTGCGCCAAATTTCTTTTCTAGTACTACGTTACGACCTTTGGGGCCAAGGGTAACAGCTACAGCCTCAGCCAAGATGTCAATGCCTCGTTCTAAGGCGCGACGGGCGTTTTCGTTGTAGATAATGCGCTTTGCCATATTATTTGTCCTTTGTCATTTGTCTTTTGTCTTTTGTTTTTTGTCTTTTGTTTTTTGTCTTTTGTCATTGGCTAATGACTAATGACCAGTGACTAATGACAATTAGATAACGACTGCTAAAATATCTTTTTCAGAAAGCAGTACATATTCTTCGGTGCCGAGCTTGATATCAGTGCCAGCGTACTTGGAGTACAGCACTTTATCGCCGACTTTAATTTCCAATTCCTGACGGCTTCCGTCATCGTTACGCTTGCCAGGGCCAAGGGCAACTACTTCCCCTACCTGGGGCTTTTCCTTGGCGGTATCGGGCAAATACAGACCACCTGCGGTCTTTTCCTCTGAGGCGTTCACTTTTACGAAAACGCGATCGCTCAAAGGTTTAACTGTAGAAACGCTTAAAGATAAAGCTGCCATAATTATTTTCTCCAGAGATTAGCACTCTCAACCCCTGAGTGCTAATTTACCGAAAATTGGCATCCAATGGCAAGAATTGCTTTAGTACGGGTTCCCGAACTAGAAGCTCATCAATATACTTAAGTATAAATGCCTAATTATTTTTACTCTGCGGGTTTTGTCCTGTAAGTTACGTATATTTTTATGTGGTCAAAGAGAGTCGGGAGTCGGGAGTTGTGAATAGTTTTCCCAATTCCTAATTCCCAATGCCCTATTCCCTTCTCAGTCAACTTTATTTGCAAAGCTTGCAATTTGTTATAGAACTGTAATCAGGGAGCCGCTCGATGAGTAACAATACAGTGATCCAGTCCAGCTATCAAACCTCCAAAGCTAATAAGTCTCTAGAATATAAGCCCCTGAGTAATTGTGTAGAAAGTTTAGGACGTGCAAAAATTCAGCGATATTTTATTTGCGCTGACCAGACAATTGTTAATTGCTGCTCAAAACGAGCTAGTCTGGAATTCTGGGAATACTTAAAAGAGCGACTTAAAGACTTAAAACTTGATAAGTCGCAACAGAATTATTCCTTATGCGTCTGCGGAATTCAAGCCAACTGCTTGCGCGTTTGTTGTTCTGGACTCATAATGGTGGTTTACCCTGATGGTGTCTGGTATCGCCAAGCAAATCTGGAAGTTATTGAGCGGATCGTTCAAGAACACTTAATAGGCAATAAGGTGGTAGAAGAATATACATTTTTAAACCATCCTTTGCCAGAAACTTCTCTAGTTTCTTGTGAACACCTCATCGAGGCTTGGCAACCGAAGGATATGGTAGAGCAGTAAGCTTTAAGAAAGTGCGGGTTGGTTTTGAGGTAGGGTCATCTTTAAGCCAATACTTACTTGTGAGTTAGAAGGATTATTATTTAATCAGTGTTTTTTCGCCCGCCACTTTCAATGCGATATATAATAGCGCATTATAGATACTACTGCTATACGTATCCTTGCTGGACTTTTGCTATCGAGCTACTAGTCTCTTGAAAGTGCTCGGCATTTTTGAGGTTTCGAGACAGCAAAGGCAAGTTAAGTAGGAAAAAGGACAATATCTCGAAATAACCCACCATAGAGGATAAATATTCAAGACTTTGATGGACCGAAGCGCGACAAGTGCCACTGCTATGAAAGAGCCCAGCATGAAAGATCACAAACGACTTCTATTGATTGATGATGACCCTAACCTCATCTTGCTGGTGAAGGATTACTTAGAATTCCGGGGATACGAAGTCATCACCGCCGAAAATGGACGTGAAGCTCTGGAAATTTTAGAGCAAGATGTTCCAGACATGATTATCTGCGACGTGATGATGCCGGAAATGGACGGATATACTTTTGTGGAACAAGTCCGGCAAAACGAACGCACCAGTTGGATTCCGGTTCTTTTCCTTTCAGCTAAGGGACAAAGTGCAGACCGAGTTAAGGGTCTGAATAAAGGTGCTGATGTTTATATGGTCAAGCCCTTTGAACCAGAAGAACTCGTAGCCCAAGTTGAATCCTCACTGAAACAAACTATCCGTTGGAAAGAACACCAAGCTAAAGGAGGCGAAAACGGTTCCCGCATCCAGGTTCCCTTCGATGTGCAATTAACCCCAACCGAGCTGAAAGTAGTCCAGTTTGTCGCTAGGGGTTTAGCTAACCGAGAAATTGCTGAAGAACTAAATGTTAGTCAGCGCACGGTTGAAAGCCATGTGTCCAATATGTTGGGCAAAACTAATCTCCACAACCGTACTGAACTAGCGCGGTGGGCGATTGAAAATCAAATGGCATAGTGAATTTTAAATTTTAGATTTTGGATTTTGGATTATCAATCTAAAATCCAAAATCCGAAATCGAAAACTGATTACCACCCATCTTCTTCAGGGCTAGATTGGTGCAAAACTTCTAAATCCAGTTCATCCAAGTAAGTTAGGGCGCTTTCAATCTGAGAAACAGTACCTCGCAGTTCCAGGTCGAAACAGCTATATTCTAGTAAGTTTGCGCTTATTTGAGCCGCAGCAATAATTACCGTGACACCATAATGAGAAGTCAGTCGTGAAATGACTGGTTCTTCATGTAAGTCT
The DNA here is from genome assembly GCF_036917455.1 of Nostoc sp. Classification (GTDB taxonomy): domain Bacteria; phylum Cyanobacteriota; class Cyanobacteriia; order Cyanobacteriales; family Nostocaceae; genus Nostoc. Next base: position 5,518 of record NZ_JBALDK010000087.1, read on the forward strand.
TTAGGAATGCGAACTTGGATGCAAGTTTGGGTGCGTCTATTATCTAAAATATCTGTATTAGATTTGACTTCTTTATTTGGAACTGCCATTCTAGCTTTCTACTCGACTTGTGGGATGAGAGTTTTACTTTGCACAATGCTTTTAACACTAACGTCACTTATCCCATGCACGCAAGCTGTAGCAAATGATTCATAATTAATCATTAGATTTGATGGTATAAATTATGGATTGCGATCGCGTATAAGAATTATAGATTTATGAACTTATAATTTTTGGTGGAAGTCATTAGTACCAATGACTAATAAGTTCGCTTTCTCCACGGCAATTCAAGAAAACCGATGAGTTAAGTGTTGCTTTTATAATTAACGGGTAATGCTATTGGAATTTCAATCGCAAATTATGTTCCATAGCCTAATTGAGACTTTAGCTGAATATTTCCCTGATGTTTCTCAATAATTTGATGGCTAATTGCTAAACCTAATCCCGTCCCTTTGTTGATAGGTTTAGTTGTAAAAAAAGGATCAAATATCTTGCTTTGAATCTCAGAATCTATTCCATTACCGTTATCTTTAAATGTTATTATGATTGTTTATAATTCAGTTACTTCAGTTTTAATCACAATTTGCTTTTGTATCTGATGATCTAGCTCTAGTAAAGCATCAATTCCATTACTAAGGATATTCATAAATACTTGATTTAGCTGGGCTGGATAGCATTGAACTGGTGGAAGATTATAGCGGTTATCAGTCTTCTGAAGTACAGTAGCAGCAGTGAGTAAACCAACCGAGTAAATTCTCTATCGTCACTTCTGCGAATGCTGCATCTA
>NZ_JBALDK010000088.1:0-1389 GCF_036917455.1 Nostoc sp.
TTAAACAGCGTCGAAACCAGCTCACAAATTTTGTAGGCGGCGATACCGCCGCCTACACCTATTAGAACCCTGTTTAATGTTGGATTAGTCATGGTAAAAAGTTAGGAGTAAGTAGTAATTTAGGAGCAAGTAGTTACTAATATTAATTTCCAACTCCTAACTCCTAGCTCCTAACTCTCAACTACGCTTCATCGTAAGGTTCCAAGTCTAAGAGGTAGATATAGGGTTCAACTAACTCTGGACGTTGAAATGCGATCGCTCGCAATAGATGCCAATCATTTAAACCATCAAAAGCATTATTGTAATTATCCAGATCCAGACGTGCAGCTAGTTCTTCTACTTCTGCCGCAGTAATGGCAGCAATTTCTTTCCTGGAAATGCTTAGAGTTGTCATAATGCTAGCCCCTCCCTTATGCAGCACTCGCTTTCAGCATGGGTTAAGTTGCGCTGAACGCAGCTACCCTATATATATTACTCATTAGAAGACATAGATTTCGTGAAAATTTTCAGCATTTATACCAGAATTTATAAAAAATTCGTAATTCTGACTAGCCAATTACATTTGCAACGAATTTCCGTAGCACATCTAACGTTTGTGGATTTATTTCATGTCCCATATCAAATTCGTGGTATTCTACCGCCACTCCTAGAGATTTTAAAGTTTCTCGTGCCTTCAAAGCAGCTTGCAGTGGCACAACTTCATCATATTTACCGTGGCTGATTAAAGTCGGTGGAATCCCTTTTTGATCTGCCCTTAATGCGTCAGGATGTAAATACCCACTCATGACAGCTAAACCTGCTAGGGGCAATTTTGAGCCGACATCTAAAGTCATTGCCCCGCCTTGAGAAAATCCACTTAAGATGGTGCGTGACAAAGGTACACCAGTGCTACTTTCTAAAGATTGTAAAAAATCTATTAGCAGTTGCCGACTTTCGGCCAATCCTTCATACATATTCTCCACCCGCAAGTCATACCATGCCCTCCCTATAGGGGAATAGGGATAAGGATAAGGTGCATTGGGTAATATAAACTGGTAATCAGGTAAGTTGAGTAAGGGTAACAAAGATGCTACATCCTCAGCATTAGCGCCCCAACCATGCAAAGTAACAATTAAGCCTGCGGCGGGTTGAGAAGTTCCAGGGGGAACGGTAATAAATTGTAAAGACAGAGGTTTACTCCTAAAATTTAACTTTTCTAATAGATCCTATCTCTTCAAGCAAACTTAGTACGATCGCTCCCGGTTCGCCTATTTTTTCAGGAGTTAGAACAATTACAGACAAAGACCCAAGGTTACAGGGCAAACGCATCTAAATATAGTACATAGATACTAAATAAAGGATAAAGGCAGCGATGCCTACGGCGGGCTTCGCCTACGCGTGTGGGATGAA
>NZ_JBALDK010000089.1:0-100109 GCF_036917455.1 Nostoc sp.
CAACCGATGTAAATCCGGTTGTTGGTGCTGGTGATCCACTCACAGAATCTATCCCATACGTTGGCGCTTTCGCGGCGTTGTAAGGTTGTTGTCATCGTTTTATAAATGCGGTTATTTGTGGATGATTTCGATAAGCAAATTTGCTTACCTATGTCTATTACATTAGAAGCAAAATTGAGATTTGTAAAGAAATATTAAATAGGAATTGATTATAACAGTGATTTGTTTTACGGATGAATCGTGAAGAGAGACACAATTCATCCACTTTTATCAACCAGGGGGCCAGTCCAACTGCCGTCCTCCCAAAATATGCAGATGTAAGTGGTGGACTGTCTGACCACCATCGTCACCAGTGTTGATAACAACTCGATAACCATTTTTCAATTCAGCAACTTCTGCAACACGTTTGGCGGTTAACAAAAGATGCCCCAACAGAGCATGATCTTGAGATTCAGCATCAGCTAATGTGGGAATGGGTTTTTTGGGAATAACGAGGATGTGAACAGGTGCTTGGGGATGGATGTCTTTGAATGCTAAGGCCAAATCATCCTCATAAACAATATCGGCGGGAATTTCCCGACGAATGATTTTGCTGAAAATCGTTTCTATAGTTTCACTCATGCTAATCTACCTACTCATCTGCTAGAGATTTTAAAGGTTTAGTGTAGTAACTAGATCGTCTAGACAACAAAATACTCATTCCTGTGGTAGAGTCTCCATAGATAACATTCCTCCCACCACAACATAGAGACAATGATTACAATCTCTTACTGAACTATAGGGTGGGATTTTGATGATTAGAAAGTTGCATATTCAATGTACCAATGCTTTGGAGATTTTTATGAAACAGTCAAAATACTATTTTGTTATTTTTATTATTATCATAATTAGCATATTTCTGCGTTTCTGTTTATTACAAAATCAAAGTCTTTGGTTTGATGAAGGCTGGAGTCTCGCTTTATCTGATGCTACAAGTGTTCAAGAAAATTTATCCAACATTGTAAATCGAGAAGCTGGTGATAAATACCAACCACTTTATTATTTGATCTTGTTCTATTGGCGTTCAGTGTTTGGGGATAGTGAATTTGCGATTAGATCGCTCTCATCTTTACTAGGAGTCGGCTCAGTAATTGCCATATTTTTTACGACTCTACGTGTTTATGGAAGAAAACATGCTTTATGGTCGTCTACAATCCTAGCAGTTAGTTCTTTTAGCGTATTTTATAGCCAAGATGCCAGACCTTACGCATTATTAATATTTATAACCTCACTGCAAATATATTTTTTTAGTTATGCAATCACTGTAGATAAGAGGAATAAAATTATTCCCCAATTGCTTTTTGGTATCTTTACAGCCATAGGAAGTTTTGGCAGTATTTTGACAATTATATTTAGTTCATCCATTTGTTTATCTCATGCAATTATTTATAGAAACTTAAAAGAATTGCTCAGATGGTGGATACCTCCGGTAGTTTTTTCCTCTCCAATGCTTTGGTTCTACTTATCATCACCAGCTGCATCCGATCCCACTGCTACTCAAGTTACTCGGACTGGATTACCTATAATTACAAACATAATTTTTGTGTTCTACGGTATATTAGTCGGGACATCCTATGGGCCGCCACTGGAGAAATTACGCGATCCAGAAAAGATAAATGTTTTACTTGGTTACTGGCCTCAGTTATTAATATTTATTATTGTCATTACTGTCATCTTTTTAGCTTTGGTAAAAAGTCTATCAAGACACCGCAAGAGGAAAAGATATCAAGAGGCTGATTACTTTTTCACATCGCTTTTAGTAACATCCTTTTTACTAACCTTGCTATTTGCCTTGGCAACCAAAATTAATTGGCTACCTCGCCACTCTTTTTATCTATGTATACCAATTTTCATTTTGATTCCATCAGCTTTTTTATATAATTATCAGCGCCAGAATAAACTTTCTCTATTCTCTCAAGTTCCAAAGTTCGCTACTGTTTCTTTGCTATTGATGAATGTTTATTCAAATTGGCAATACTATTCCAATCCCGCCTATTCCAAAGATGACTACCGTTCGGCTGTTCGCTATCTGCTACAAAATCGAAATGAATCTGCAAAATCTGTATTGTTATACGGACAGCCTAGATTACTGAAATATTACGGAGATTCATCAACTATATATGCACCAGATTATATTCGGAAAATTATGAAGGGAAAAAATATTGGAGAAAAGGTTAGTATAGCAACAAACAATGCAGATACAGTTTTTGTGATAATTAACCGCGAATTTTATTGGGAATTTAGAGATGTTTTTCAAGCAGAAATGAGTGATTTATATAAACTACAAGGTGAGGCTGATTGGCCTTATATGAAAATATATCGATTCACAAGAAAAAAATAGAAAAAAGTACTTAATTGAGTTTTTCCCAAGGCGGCTCAATTATTTATGATGCTTAATCAACCTCCAACATGAACGCCAGGACGTTTGTGGGGATTCTTTTCAGCCCGACGTAGTACTTCACGGGTGACTACAGCAATATCACCCTCACCAAATAAGATAAAACGCAGTAAGTATTGTATGGGATTGCCCTCAACCCAGCCAAAGTAGGCATGAGGAATTTTACCTGTATGGTCACGAATATAAAGCAGTAAAGCCGCGATCGCATTAGGTACTGCTGCACTCTCAGCCCTTAAAATGCGATAATCACCAACTTGTACCCCTCTTACTTTGATGATATCCGCAAACTCGGAAGCATCTGATACCTGAATCTCTAGAAAAAGAATTGGATCGTTGGCTGGAATATGGTTATCCTCGCGGACTTCTTTCTCTTTTAAAAAATACTCTAGGACATCACCCGTATTCAATCTATTTGCAATTAACCGTATTGCTCCCTGGCTCTCTTCCGCAAGGAATTGGCCAGCAAGTTCGTCAACTTCGATCCGCTCTGCTCGCAGTTCCGTTGAACGCCAAACACGAGAAACTAGTGAGGTAAAAATGATCGCACCAATGAAAAACCCAGCGATTCTAATCCCCTCTGGTCTTTCGATGATATTAACAATAGTGGTATATAAAAATAACAGTGTGATAATGCCAAAAACAAGTTTTGCCCGCTTCTCTCTGTGGCGGTGGGCTGATAAGGTTACGGCAAAGGCTGCTGAGGTAATCAATACAAGCACACCAGTTGCGTAAGCTCCACCTTGGGCTTCTACACTTGCTTTGAAGATGATTGTGACAACAAAAGCGATCGCTGTGTACACTAACACTAAAGGTCGCGTTACTCGTGCCCAATTCGGTGCCATACCATAACGTGGTAGGTAGCGAGGCACAATATTCAGCAGCCCTGCCATTGCAGATGCACCTGCAAACCACAAAATGGAAATAGTACTGATATCGTAAATTGTGCCAAAGGCATTGCCTAGATAAAGATGTGCTAAATAAGCAAGGGCTCGTCCGTTAGCTTTGCCCCCAGATGCAAATTCTGCGACTGGAATCAGTAAAGTGGTTATAAAGCTGGTGGTGAGCAAAAAGAAGCTCATAATCAGAGCAGCAGTAGTCAGCAGCTTACGTGTATTCTGAATCCGTCCTTTGGAATATTGGGGAGTATCGTTGCTGCTACCTTTGACGAGGGGCATAACGGTGACACCAGTCTCAAAGCCTGACAATCCTAGTGCTAGCTTTGGAAATATGAGGAGAGATATACCAATTAGTATCAAAGGGTTGGAATGGCGGGCAAAAAGTGCCGCATGCCAGTTAGCGATCGCTCCTGGGTGAGTTAAAATCTGATACACACCAACGCTAACGACTATGGAGTTTAACAGTAAATAAACTCCCACCAACACGACTGCAATCCCAATCGCTTCTCGGAAACCTCTCAAGAAAACTGCGCCTAGTAATGCAACTAATACTAAGGTGATTGCGATCGCTTGACCGTGAAACCAATCTGGGGTAAGCGGATTTTCGATTATATGGGCTGTAGCATCAGCAGCCGATAGGGTAATGGTAATAATAAAGTCGGTTGCCACAAAGCCAAGTAAGCACAGCACAAGTAATTTACCCTGCCACCAAGGGAGCAAACGCTCTAACATTGCGATCGACCCTTCTCCATGATGGCTTTCGGCAGCAATGCGTCGATAGATTGGCAATGCTCCGAACAGGGTCAGTAAAACTAAAATCAGGGTAGCTATAGGAGAAAGAGCGCCAGCAGCCAGTGCTGCAATACCAGGTTGATAGCCAAGGGTTGAGAAATAATCTACACCAGTCAAACACATGACCTTCCACCAAGAATGCTGGCGATGTGTTTCTTCCTTACGGCGGTACGATCCTTCCTTATCTCGTCTGTTTTCTTCAAGCAACCAGCTAATAAACTGACTGCTGAGGCGTTTTGTTGAAACAATTGATTTAGCCATCAAATACGGTTGGGTTGCAAAACTTGGCTTGGTGATTTGCTAAAATTTTTAGCTACAAATATATAGCAACTATATATTGTAGATTAAGCATCTTGTCATATTTACAAAATATTTTAGTTAGACTAGAGCAGCAAGATCGACGGAAAGTCAAATACGAAAGAAAGACTTATCGACGTTATCCGCTCCGAAAACACCAACGGCAAAGGATTTAAGACTTTAATAGTACCGTTCGGACGCGGCTTTTGGCTTCAAACTAAAAATTAAGTCTGCCAGTTTATTTATTTACCGCTAGGATCGTAGAATATAATTAGATACGTGTTGCACACTTAGCCACAAGCGTTCAACACGTATCTAAAAACAAACTTTAATATTACTTAAGTTGTAAATGCTTTAGTGTCACTTATAAATGAGGTAGTTAGAATAAGCAATCTATCACACCAATCTTTGAGAGATTGGGGTTATTTACCTCACCCCAAAAAACTTGAACTATAGACCTAGTGGACGGATTGGATGCTCCTTAAGCTATCAATAGTTTGCTTGCCAAGAACATTCGACAGTTAGCGAACGATAATTTTATGGAAAGATGTTTTAATTTTGTATGGAAGCTTCAATAAAACTCACAAGTGTTTTTTTAGGCAATTTCTCGGTTAAATCTATTAAATCTTTAATGATAATATTACTATGAATGCACATAGAGGATCTGCTGTGCTCAGTTCTGCAACTTTCAAAATGCAACCATCTGCAACAGGACTGACCGAGAATCATCGCCTGCGGCTGTTTTCTGGCTCTGCCAATATCCAACTGTCTCAAGAAGTCGCTCGTTATCTGGGCATGGACTTGGGGCCAATGATTCGCAAAAGATTTGCGGATGGAGAACTTTACGTTCAAATCCAAGAATCAATTCGTGGTTGTGATGTCTATTTAATCCAACCATGTTGTCAACCTGTAAACGATCATTTGATGGAATTATTGATTATGGTTGACGCTTGTCGTCGAGCTTCTGCGCGACAGGTGACGGCAGTAATTCCCTACTATGGCTATGCTCGTGCCGATCGCAAAACAGCAGGACGAGAGTCGATCACCGCCAAGCTGGTTGCTAACTTGATCACTGAAGCAGGAGCCAACCGCGTTCTAGCAATGGATTTGCACTCGGCGCAAATTCAAGGTTATTTCGATATCCCCTTTGACCATGTTTATGGTTCGCCAGTATTGCTGGATTATCTAGCAAGCAAACAACTGCCCGATGTTGTAGTTGTTTCTCCCGATGTTGGCGGTGTAGCACGAGCGAGAGCATTTGCCAAAAAACTGAATGATGCGCCACTGGCAATTATTGACAAACGTCGTCAGGCACATAATGTTGCAGAAGTGTTAAATGTTATCGGCGATGTTAGAGGCAAAACGGCAGTGTTGGTGGATGACATGATCGACACAGGCGGCACGATCGCAGAAGGGGCGCGATTACTACGTGAAGAAGGAGCGCGTCAGGTATATGCCTGTGCAACTCATGCGGTATTCTCTCCACCAGCAATGGAGCGGTTGTCTAGTGGTTTGTTTGAGGAAGTAATTGTCACCAATACGATCCCCATACCAGAAAGTAATCGTTTTCCTCAACTAGTGGTGCTGTCAGTGGCTAATCTCTTAGGAGAAACCATTTGGCGGATTCATGAAGATACTTCAGTTAGTAGTATGTTTCGCTAAATTGTCATTAACGTTATCTTTATAGGTATCAATTACCCACACTGTAACCTTTAATTGGTTACGTGTGGGTTTTTAAATACCTCAAATTTTTGTCCTGAGATTACAGAAAACTCTTGCTCTCCCCATTCCCTAGCGATACAGCCAAACCCGGAGTAGTGAAAGCAGTTGCTCGGTATCTACAGGTTTGGTGATATAGTCAGAGGCTCCAGCTTCGATGCACTTTTCGCGATCGCCTGGCATAGCTTTGGCAGTTAAAGCAATTATTGGTAGGGAGCGAAACTGTTGTCGCTGACGGATGGCACGGGTGGTTTCGTAACCATCCATTTGTGGCATCATGATATCCATCAAGACTATATTAATGTCAGGATTAGTTTGCAGCATCTCTATGCCATCTCTGCCATTTTCGGCAAACAGTACTTGCATTTGATAGCTTTCTAAAAAGCTGGTCAGGGCAAAAATATTCCGTAGGTCATCATCTACAATCAAAATTTTCCGATTAGTCAGCACCGGATCGTTTTGGTGTAGTTGCTCTAGCATCTGACGCTTTGGTGGGGGCAAATTTGCTTGCACCCGATGCAAAAATAGAGCAGTTTCGTCTAACAACCGCTCTGGCGATCGCACATTTTTAATAATAATTGTCTCTGCTAGTCCCCGCAGTTGGGTTTCTTCTTGTCGGCTGAGTTCTTTGCCGGTGTAAACGATGATCGGCAGTTTCAACAGCCTAGGTTCTTGCTTGATTTGCTCAATTAGTTCAAACCCGCTCATGTCGGGCAGACCGAGATCGAGTACCATACAGTCAAAGTGATGCGATCGCAAAATCAACAGCGCTTCTGCCCCCGTACCCACTGCTGTACTCTGGACATCACCATTACCAATCAGTTCGATAATACTTTGGGCTTGGACTGGGTCATCTTCTACGATCAGGAGATTTCTTACCTGACGCTCAATAAAGCCTTTAATATCAGTCAATACCTGAGTTAGCTCTTCTGGAGAAACGGGTTTTTGGAGATAGGTAATCGCTCCTAGCTGTAATCCCCGTTGCTGTCTTTCATCCACAGAAAGTATATGTACTGGTATATGTCTGGTATCTGGCTTGTGCTTGAGACGATCCAGAACCGTCCAACCATCCATTTCTGGCATATAAATATCGAGCATAATCGCATCAGGCTTAAACTCTTGCGCGAGTACTAAACCTTGTTTGCTCTGTAAAGCAACGATGGTTTTAAAACCCTGCTCCCGTGCCATATCTAATAAGATACGGGCGAATTTATCATCATCTTCAATAATTAGCAAAATGCGATCGCCCGGTTGAATTATTTCCCGGTCATCTGGAATTTCGTGGGGGAAGGTGGTAGATACTTTCGCTGATGGAGAGGTGTCCACAGTTGTGGGTTTGCTTTCGACCAGAGGCACTTCTTTTATGGTCGATACTTTGCGGATAGTGGTGGTTGGTGTTGGCTCCAGGGATGTAATATTTTGACCATTCTTTTCCTGTCGCTTGGGTAAGTAGAGAGTGAAGGTGCTTCCCTCGCCTGCTTGGCTGACTAGTTCAATTCTCCCTCCCAACAGTTGAGCCAATTCGCGGCTGATGGACAAACCCAAGCCAGTCCCGCCGTACTTGCGGCTGGTTGTGCCATCTGCTTGCTGAAATGCCTCGAAAATAATCTTTTGCTTCTCGTCTGGAATGCCTATACCCGTGTCGCTAACGGCAAAAGCAATCATGGGATTATCAACTTGGGTTCCATCAGAAGACATACTAATTTCTAACTTCACACCTCCCTTTTCAGTAAACTTAAAGGCGTTAGCTAGGAGATTTTTTAGTACTTGTTGCAGACGTTTGGAGTCATTAGAAATTGTCGCAGGTAACTTATCATCCAGTTCAATAGTAAAACTGAGTTTTTTCTTGTGGGCTATTTGTCGGAAAGTCTGCTCTAGAGATGTTTCCAAGTCTGCAAAAGCAATTTGCTCAATATTGAGCGACATAGTACCCGACTCAATTTTTGCTAAATCTAGGATGTCATTGATCAACTCCAGCAAATCAGTGCCAGCCGAGTAAATAGTCCGGCTGTACTCTACCTGTTTATCGGTCAAGTTGTTAAGAGAATTATCTGATAACAGTCTTGCTAAAATTAACAAGCTATTTAGGGGTGTCCGTAATTCGTGGGACATATTCGCCAGAAATTCTGACTTATATTTGGAAGACAAGGCCAGTTGTTCAGCTTTTTCTTCAAAAGACTGCCTTGCTCGTTCAACTTCCTGGTTCTTGCGAACAACTTCCTGATTTTGAACTTCTAATAATTCTGCCTTTTCTTCTAGCTCTTCATTTAATTGTTGTAATTCTTCGTTAGACTGCTTGACAATAAATTGTGATTCTTCCAACTCGTGCGCTTGCTCTTCTAGGCGTTGATTGCTCTGCTGTAGTTCTTCTTGCTGAGTTTGCAGTTCTTCAGTTAAAGCAACAGACTCTTCAAGTAGTTGCTGGGTTTGCAATTGTGAAGCGATGTTATTTAAAAATACTCCCAAATTTTCACTCAATTGCTCTAAAAATGTTAGATGCAAATGGCTAAAAGACGCAAAAGAGGCAAGTTCAATTACTGCACTGACCTCCGTCTCAAACAATATAGGCAAGACAATAATATTTAGTGGTGGTGATTCCCCCAAGCCAGAACTGATGCGGATATAGTCACTAGGAACTTCTGTGAGGAGGATTCTTTGTTTTTCTAAGGCGCATTGTCCTACCAATCCCTCGCCCAAGCGAAACTGATTTGCAACGTTTTTTCGCTCTTTGTAAGCATAACTACTTAATAATTTCAGTACTAGCTGGTCGTCTAAGGAGGACATCGCATAGAAAACGCCTTGTGATGCTCCAACCAGTGGTGCTAAATTCGACAATATTAAGCTAGTTGCACTTTCCAGATGGCACTGCCCTTGGAGCATCTGGGTAAATTCAGCTAAGTTAGACTTTAGCCAGTTTTGCTCGTCATTTTTTTGAGTTGTGTTTCGCAGATTAGTAATCATCTGGTTGAAGGTGCGCGTCAACACGCCAATTTCATCTAGGCGATCGCTATCTGGTAAACTCACTGATAAATCCCCATCCGCCATTTTTTCTGCCAAACCAGAAACTTGCTTCAACGGTACTGAGATATGTCTGGTCAGGATGAATCCAATTAAAACCAAGATTAAAGAAAATAGGGGAATACTAAGGACAACGCTAGTGATGGTTTGCTGGGCAGCTGCTTGTGCTTTTTGAGAACGTTGCTTCAGGAGTCCATTTTCCTCATTTTCCATCGCCAAGATTACTTTGCGGATTTCACTCATCACTTGCTTACCCTGGTCTGTCAGTACAACCTTCTGGGAAACTTCAAAGCCTTGATTTTGGCGCAAGTCAATGGTTTCTTTAAGTTCAGCCAGCTTTTGAGCGATTAGTGGCTGTAAACTATCCAGTCGTCGCTGTTGGTTGGGGTTATCTACTGTTAATCTCTGAAGTTCCCTGACTTTTTGCTCCAACACACTAATGGCAGCATTATAAGGTTCCAGATAGCTCTGTTTTCCAGTAATTACATAACCACGTTGCCCAGTCTCAGCATTGGTCAGTTGCAAGTTCAGGTATTCAAGTTGACTTAGCACCTGGTAAGTATGGTTTTCTTTGACTGAAGTTTCAATTAGATCGTTGGTACTTTGGTAGGAGACTAAACCAATGGTGGTCAGAGTTGCCAAACTCAGGGCAAAACTTATTCCAATCTTGGTTCCAATCTTCAAACTGTTTAACATTATTCCAGACAAGTATTCAAATTATTTTTGTTCTGATTCTGTTTTAACTATCCAAAAAGAATGTAAAGTATCTAATTGATGTGGATATGGTGGCTAGTTTTTGGTACGTTCAGAACGAGCGATCGCATTTTAATCCTTTTACAAATGTGATGTGATTTTAAATTAAGTATATAAATATTTTTCTCTAGCATTTTTATAATTTAGCAAATATTAAACTTTTAGATAGCATAATTTTCTTCAAAAGTAGTAACAACTTTACTTTTTAATTTAGCGGTGAATATCAATCACTTCCTGTTAGATTATTTATAAATTTAACATACATTAGACTTTACTAAAAAGTGCTAGGTTTTATAATTGCAGTCATTGACCTAGTAAGACCAAAATTCTGTAAACTCCAAAAGGCACAATTGATGGATTGAAAATCATAATACGATATTATCCAATGTCATCATTCTCTAAACACTATAAAACTCCTATTTGATTTTTGAACAAGATGCAAATAGGAGTCCTATACAGATAAGATAGTGGCTTTTGCCAATGGACACGAAATCACTATAATTGTATATTACTATACGTATTAACTAAAAAATTATGTTTAAGTAAGTTGATAACAATTAATGAAACATGTTACTAAACGTAAATAGTATTATAGCCCTGACTAATGACAGCCGTCGCCAGTTAGCTTTAATTGCGCCGACCTACTTACAAGGAGCATTATGGTAGAAAACAAGAGTTTCAAAAAACAATATTCATTTGTTGGAATCGCATGTGTTTTATATAACATCCTAAATGAATATGTAACTAGAAGTTTGTAGTCTGGCGATCGCTTCTAGCTGCATTAAGCTCAGATTGGCTGTATATACCAAAATGTTGGATTTTGTTGCTTTCTAAAATAGCTCTTGCACCTGCTATGTAAATATCAGTACCTTTGATGACTACTAAATAATGACCAAGGACCACTTGCTGGTCATAATATTTAACTAGATCGTTAGGAATTCCGAGAGTTGTGTAGTTATCTTGAGAACTCCTGAGATTTCCTTCACAAATATCACTTAAACTGCTTCTATTTTTAGCAACTACTGATACTTGACTCATCGGAAAGTCAGCAGTTCTCAATTCAGTAAGGACTCTTTCGGTATCTTGGCGCGTATAAAAAACACCAATAGCGTGCCTATAGCGACTATTCGGCGTTAAGTATGGCTCATTAACACTTCGTTGTTCTCGTTGTTGAATATCACGGCGACTAAAAATCCTCTTAGCAAGACGGATTTCTATGTCTATACCAGTTACTATCAGCAAATAGTAACTTTTACAGACGAGATCGCTATAACCCTGTGCTTCCTCTTTAGGAATTCCTAAATTTATAAATATACTAGGCAAACCACCTGCTAAGGTAGTAGCGATCGCTGTTGCTTCTGCTCCAGCTATCATGACTCGCCCTATACCAGGAATTACCCAGAGTACTAGACCGACTAATAAGCCACTAAGATCGCCTAAAGCATCACAATTAAAGACTTCACCAACATCTTGTCCAGATGTATTGCTAGTGCGTTCTTTAACTTCAACACCAGCAATATCACTTTGTTCTTCTACATTGCGAGCAATTACAGAAACCTTGTGCATTGGAAAATTAGAAGCTTTGAGTTCCTGAAGTGCCAATTGTGCATCTGAACATCTAGCGAATACTCCTACAGTTATTCGCTCTTTATCTAATGTCATTTTATCGGTTTTTTGCAGCTAGAAGTGATTCCCAAAATTGTCAGTTAATTTGATGCTATTACACAGCTCGACGAGTCAGTAAACCCCAAAGGAAAATTAATAACATAGCACCTAGAACAGCAAATAAAATGCTTCCAAGGGACAAAGCTCCTACAGATGCGGCGGCGGCTGAACTACTTCCGAGTAAAGCTTGACCCAAGTAACCACCCACTACAGCTCCAAGTATTCCTAGTACAATCGTGGAGAGAATACCGCCACCTTGGGTTCCTGGATAAAATAACTTAGCCAACGCACCTGCAATTAAACCTAAAACCAACCAAGCAATAATGTTAGTCATTGAATTTCTCCTTCGTGGAAATCTGCCTTGTTTGTTTTCGACTATTTCATATTAAAGTTTGTCGATAAAATTCCCGATCTATCTAGAGAACTAATATCAAAAATCTTTAGATATTATTTGAATAATCACAAAGTTGGTTGTATTTAAGGATGAATATATAAATGAGTAATATTAATGTCTCTGCTATGGCAATCATCCTTTTTGCTTTAACTATATAAATCAATAAGCGGATCTCAATTCATAACGTAGGTGTAGCCAGGCGTAGGTATCATACTTGCTTCTAACTTTTGATATATAAACAATTAATCCTCTAGATAGATGTGTTTTTATTATCTAGAAAAATGAATCTTTTAGCCATGACTTGCAGTATCAAAAATAACTAAATTAGTATTGATAAAAGTTAAGTGGGAAAACCGTACTTCTCTGAGAGGTTTTCTGTACCATATATCTACGTTGAGCTAGATACAATCAAAGCGTGGCTGATATTAGTGCTGTTTTCTAGAAAATTTATACAGCATTAGCAGGAGAGCGAAAATATGACAAATCAACTGAAAACGGCTGCAATGCTCGCTGCATTAAGTGGTCTTTTGATCGCAATTAGTTACTGGGTAATTGGTGGTACTAGTGGCTTAATAATTGGAGTTGGCTTGGCAGCAGTCACCAACTTGTTTTCTTGGTATCAATCAGATAAGATTGCGCTGGCAGTATACCGCGCCCAGCCAGTGAGTGAAGGAGAAGCGCCAGGACTTTATCGGATGGTGCAGAGATTAAGCGATCGCGCTAACATCCCCATGCCCAAAGTTTACATTGTCCCAAGCCAAGGTGCTAACGCCTTTGCGACAGGGCGCGATCCAGAACACGCTGCTGTGGCTGTCACCGAAGGCATTTTGAATATCTTACCAGAGGATGAACTCGAAGGCGTTATCGCCCACGAACTGACCCACATTATTAATCGTGACACCCTCACCCAAGCCGTTGCTGCTACTGTTGCTGGTGCTATCTCATTCCTAGCGCAAATGGTGAGTTACAGCTTATGGTTTGGCGGTGGTTCACGAGATAACAACAGAGGTGGAAATCCTTTGGGTGTTTTATTAACAGTAATGCTTGCACCAGTAGCTGCAACTATTATTCAGTTAGCAATTTCGCGCACACGAGAATTTTCTGCTGATGCAGGATCTGCTAAATTAACTGGTAATCCCCGCGCCTTAGCTAGGGCATTACAACGCTTAGAAGCCTCAGCAAAGCAGATGCCTTTAAATGCAAATCCAGCTTATGAGCCTTTATTAATTATCAATTCTATCTCTGGACAATTTCTGGGTAACTTGTTTTCTAGTCACCCTGCTACGGAGGTGCGAGTTGCAGCATTGTTGAAATTAGAGCAACAACTGCCAACAAAAGCTTATTAATTTGTCATTTGTAATTAGTCATTAGTCATTAGTCATTTGTGACATTAACAATGGCTAATGATTATTAGTATAGGGGAGGCAGGGGGAGTAAAGAGAAATATTTAGTAATTTTTGCTGCCAAGATAGTCCAAAATACACTTAATTTCTTGATTCCCCCCCTGCCTCAAGAGCATCCCCTGCCTCCCCTGCTTACCCACGTCACTGTTAGAGCATTGCTCCCCAATAATCCTTACTCTCGTTAGTTTGCCGAACCTCTCCTAGGGAGAGGTCTTTTATATAGATTTTCTGTCGCGGATAAGATAAAGAAGTAACATAGCTCCTCACACAAGTAGCAATGACTTCAACCCTGCGGAAATTTACTCGTCTTCATAGCCCAACACTGCATCAGTTACCCAATGGTTTGACAATCATTGCGGAGCAGATGCCAGTTGAAGCTGTAAACCTCAACTTATGGATTAAAGTTGGTTCAGTCGTAGAATCTGATGCCATTAACGGTATGGCTCATTTTTTAGAGCACATGATTTTTAAGGGAACAGAACGACTGGCTAGCGGTGAGTTTGAACGTCGAATTGAAGAACGGGGTGCTGTTACCAATGCCGCTACCAGCCAAGACTATACTCATTACTATATAACGACTGCCCCCAAAGATTTTGCCCAGCTTGCTCCACTACAAATAGATGTAGTATCAAATGCTAGTATTCCTGATGATGCTTTTGAACGCGAGCGATTAGTAGTTTTAGAAGAAATTAGGCGTTCAGAGGATAATCCCCAACGGCGGACATTTCGCCGAGCAATGGAGACAGCCTATAGTGAGCTACCTTATCGCCGTGCGGTATTGGGGCCAGAATCAGTAATTTCTGAACTTAAACCCCAGCAGATGCGGGATTTTCATGATATTTGGTATCAACCCCAGTCAATTACTGCTGTAGCTGTGGGCAATTTACCTGTGGAAGAATTAATTGCGATCGTTGCTGAAGGATTTACAAAAGCCAATAAAACTCAGTACTCCCCAATCCCCAATCCCCACGGGCTAAACGCCCCGCTACCGCTAACAGCACTCAACGCTGAATCACCATTTACAGAAATTGTCCGTCAAGAATTTACAGATGAAAGTCTCCAGCAAGCAAGGCTATTGATGCTTTGGCGAGTTCCAGGAATGGCGCAGTTAGATCGCACCTATGGACTGGATGTTTTAGCAGGAGTTTTGGGACATGGACGGACATCAAGGTTGGTGAGGGATTTACGAGAAGAACGGGGATTAGTTACTTCAATTTCTGTGAGCAATATGAGCAATCAGCTGCAAGGGACATTTTATATTTCAGCTAAATGTGCAGTGGAAAATTTAGCTGAAGTAGAGGATGCGATCGCTAAACATATTCGCACAATCCAAACCGAGTTAGTCACAGAGTCAGAAATTGCCCGTGTACGGCGGCGAGTAGCGAACAGATTTATTTTTGGCAATGAAACACCAAGCGATCGCACTGGGTTGTATGGTTACTATCATTCCTTGGTGGGAGATTTAGAACCCGCCTTTAATTACCCAGAC
This sequence comes from Nostoc sp., assembly GCF_036917455.1. GTDB lineage: Bacteria > Cyanobacteriota > Cyanobacteriia > Cyanobacteriales > Nostocaceae > Nostoc. The sequence continues at coordinate 14,864 of NZ_JBALDK010000089.1, forward strand.
TATATTCAGAGTCAAGATGCAACTGACTTGATGCAAGCAGCCAAAGAGTATCTTTCCCCAGAGGCTTATGGTGTAGTTGTCGTCAAGCCGTAAATTAAAAAATGGGGAATGGGGAATGAGGAATTGGTCATTAATCAATAGTTCTTCTTCCCTTACTTCCCCTGCTCCCCCTGCTCTCTCATCCCCAATTTAACTATGTGGACTCAAATCGATACTCATATTAGCCAGGAGACTGGCGAAAAATTTCAGAGTCAGCAACGGCGATCGGTTGGTGGCGGATGCATCAACCAAGGTTATGCTGTTTCCAATGGTGAGATTACCTACTTCGTCAAGCTGAACCTTGCATCCCAAGCTGCGATGTTTGAGGCTGAGGCATTGGGTTTAAAGGAAATGCTAGCCACAGCTAGTATTCGCGTCCCAAAACCTATTTGCTGGGGTTTAGCTGAAAATTCTAGCTACATCGCCCTGGAATGGTTAGAACTTGGTAACGGTAACAGCAATTTGTGGGAAGAGATGGGGCGCAAGTTGGCGGCGATGCATCAAGCTAGCAGTAGTCAAGGTTTTGGTTGGAAAATTAACAATACCATTGGTTCCACGCCCCAAATCAATACTTGGACAGCAGATTGGACAGAATTTTATATTAAACATCGCTTAGGTTATCAATTTCAGTTGGCAAGGCGACGGGGAGGAAGTTTCCCCCAAGAAGAAAAATTACTAGTAGCTATCCCTGAAATATTGGCGCATCAGGTGCAACCTTCTTTAGTACATGGCGATTTATGGGGCGGAAATGCTGGGTGTACAGCCTCAGGAGAACCCGTGATTTTTGATCCAGCAACTTATTTTGGCGATCGCGAAGTTGATATTGCTATGACAGAATTATTTGGTGGGTTCCCCGCAGCTTTTTACAAAGGTTATAACGAGGTTTTTCCTTTAAATGCAGGCTATGAGCGGAGAAAAACACTCTATAACCTGTATCACATTTTGAATCACTTCAATTTATTCGGGGGCGGTTATGCTTCCCAGGCTAACCGGATGATTGACCAGATTTTGCGCTAAGTACAGCATTTTATTAATTCGTAGCGAATTAAATTTGGTAATACCGTGCAATAGCAATGCGTCGGCTTGCGTTGTTAATGTGTCGGCTCACTTTGTTAAAGCATCGACTTGCTTTGTGAATGCATCGGCTTGCGTTGTGAATGCGTCAACTTGCATTGTGAATGCATCGGCTTGCGTTGTAACCCATCGACTAGCGTTGTTAATACATCAACTTGCGTTGTTAACGCATACCCTTGGAAAAACAGAAGGTGGTATTGCTTGCAATACTGCTCGCTTAAGGTGCATAGTCATTTGAGATACCCTTTAATCCACGCCACATGCTCCACTTAAAAAGGTGGAACATAAGGCGTTCTTAGCCCCACTTTTTAAGGGGGGTTGGGGGGATCGACTCTTAACCGAGCAGTATTGGTATTGCTTGGAGACTGATGCTACTTTAAAGCCACCATTTGATTCACCATCACCACTAAGGCCAACATTCCCAAAATCGTCATTAATCCCGCCGGCATAAATTTGCGTGTTTTAACGAGTCGAAATGCAAAGACTACCACTAAAACACCAGTAACTAACACTGCTAAAATCAAACCCCAGGTTTGTCCTTTGAGTTGAAGGTAGGCGGCAAGTATTAGTAATAAGCCGCTAATGCTACCACTTAACAGTGAAACCCTACTTCTAGCCTGAGTATAGCCAATAATGCCACCAGCGATCGCTAAGATGCCGTATGTGAAAGCAGCAATTATACTTAAATTCATTGTTAAAACATCTGTAGATTTTGACTTTACTGCCAAGGTCAGCAGACAATTTACCATAGCTAAATAGCTATACCACACAGTTGATTAATGGATAATCAAGCGATGCCAATAGCAAGTACTTCCTTATATACAAAAGTTCAATATCTCCAGCGTCAAGCAGCATCACTTTTACTCTACCAGTCTGTCCTCCAAGGCGAAGTGGGGATAGCATTTCTAGAACTGTTGCAAGCTATACGTTACACTGATGCCGATGCCCGGGGTTGTCTCCAAGCATACGGTAGTTATTTCCACGCTTTAGCGGCCAAAAATCAAAACTGGGAAGACTATTTAATTACTCAACTTCTCTTCTCTAAGAATCCTTTTACAAAGCTGGCTGAAACACGAGAATTTGAAGAATTGCCCCCAGCTTTAGTAGCAGCAGTTAAGCATGATTTACAAATATTGCAAAGCCTCTATGAATGTAGCAGCGCTTCTTTAAGTGAGTGGATACAAAATGTAGCTCACATGCCCATTTCGCCAGTAGTGTGGTATAAAGAGCAAGAATTGGTAAAAGTAGAGACAAAGTTCGCTACATATCTACAAGAATTAGATAATTGGGGTGATGCTGTAGAAGAATTAGCGGCTTATTATCGGCAATGTGGATCTGGTTTGTTTGCTGAATATCGCGCTTTACGCTGGCAAGGTGGGCAGTTTATCGGTATCCGGTATTCCGATCCGGTTAAGCTGAGTGCGCTTGTAGGTTACGAGTCTCAAAGAGATGCTTTGCTAAAAAATACAGAGTTTTTACTATCAGGAGAGATGGCACTGCACGTATTACTTTACGGTAGTCGTGGTTCTGGCAAATCTTCTTTAGTAAAATCTTTGTTGAATGAATATAGCGATCATAGCCTCCGCTTGTTGGAAGTGACAAAATCTGATTTAAAAGACTTACCAGAAATTGTGGAACATTTACGAGGTGTGTCACAAAAATTTATCATCTTTGTCGATGACCTTTCCTTTGAAGAAGATGATGATGCCTTCAAAGCGCTCAAGGTAGTTTTAGAAGGTAATTTAACCGCGCGGCCGCAAAATGTAGTTGTGTATGCTACCTCCAATCGCCGCCACTTGATTCGGGAGTTTTTTGTGGATAGACCTACCCCCAAGGATAACGACGAAATCCATGCTTGGGATACGATGCAGGAGAAGCTTTCGTTTAGCGATCGCTTTGGTTTAACCTTGACCTTTGAACCAGCCGATCAGAAAACTTATTTGAAGATTGTACAACATCTAGCTGCACAAGCTGAAATTAATATTACCCAAGAAGATTTGGAATTTCAAGCATTACAATGGGCAACTCGTCACAACGGTCGTTCTGGACGCACAGCACGGCAGTTTGTTGATTTTTTAAAAGCAGATTTAAGACTCTTTAACTCAAATAAGGACACATCTAACACTTCTGATTAAAATTAGTTCATTCACGCTCGACCTTTGTTATTACTTGCAAGACAACATGTATAAACTATTTTTGAGTAAATATTATTTTATGTATATTATCATTAGGAAATATGAATTATAAATTAAGATGAGAGCTACTTATTCTGACAATTTCACTACGCTAAAAACCAGCAATATGCAATCAGTAACGATCGGCAATCGATTTATACTAGGAATAGTTGCCTTTAGTGTGAGTTTTGGACTTAGCCTCGTCCCGAACTGGGATTTTAATAAAGCCTTTCTCACAGGTTTAATTACTGCCTTTACTATCTATGCAGCAGCATTATTCGTAGATAAGCGACGGAGAAATTATGAAATGCTTGTTTTAGGTTCTCTCCGCAAGCGAATTAAAGAAATGGAGGGATTGAAAGCTCGTGTTGTCAGAGAAATTAATCAAATCGAAGAACATCATAATTTATTATACGCTGAGTCCCAACAACTACAAAATCAAGTAACAGAAAGCCGTAACCAAAGAGATAGTTTACATCGAGAATTGAGAACAGTTGCCGGACAAAAAAAGCAGTTAGAAACAGAAATCAATAGTCTGCAAACTGAAATCAATAACTTGCATAAAAATCAAACAGAATTAAACAACGCTTTTTCTATCCTCACAGCAGAAAAGCGCCGTTTAGAGTCAAATTGTAATGTATCACGTGCTGAAATTACCCAGTTGCAAAGTCAAATTTCTGAACTCCAGCAGGATAAACAAGAAGTTGAAAGCAATTTAACTCTTTTAGGCAGACTCAAACCCCAATTAGAAGAAAAACTGTACGAACTACGAATTGGAATTCAAGAGTTAGAAGTTGAGACAATCCAAAAAAATCAATTACTGATAGCAACAAAAACCGAAAGAGAAAATATTCAAGCCATCCTGGGTTCTTTACAAATCCAACTAGCAGAACACAAAGTTGAATTCCAGCAGTTGCAAGTCCAAACTTCATTATTACAAGAAGAACGAGATTCATTGCAAAATCAAGTATGGGAATTACTTCAACAAATAGAAACATTTAATCTAGAACCTTTGGCTGATAATTCCCAAGAAGATGAGCCTGAATTGTTTCCTTTTTCTGAAATAATGGAAACTACAACAGTCGTAGACAGTTTGGAAGTTGATACATCAGAAAATATCCCTGAAGAATGGACTAATTTTTTAGAAAATCTCCCAATATACGAACTACAAGTATTAAAATCTATAGTCGAGCAAGATAATCCCAAAGCTGCCATTAAAAAAATTGCTGAAGCAAACATAACTATGCCAAATCTCTTAATCGATTCTATAAATGAACGGGCAAATGATATTATTGGGGAATTAATAATTAATTCAAATTCGGAAGTCCCAGAAGTTTACTTTGAGTATATTATCTATGTAAAAAAAATGATTGCCATGCATGAAAGTCTCCTAGCTAAACATGCATCGTCAAACTAAAGTGTTATTACAGTCGTCAGATTAGTAGTAAGGTGGATATGTCTCTTACCTATTTACTGCGTGCTTCTGTCTTTAGAATAAAGTGAAGTGTAATACATGGCAAAGCTCAAAATCTCGAAAAAAATCTCCACTGCTTTAATCAATTCCCTTGGTGCGGGGGTAGTACCAAGAGTTGGAGTTGAATACATAGCAGTAGGTCGAGAAAAAGAACTGAAAAGCCTATTACAAAATCTCGATGATATTGCAGAAGGTGTAGCAGCATTTCGCTTTATAATTGGTAACTACGGTTCTGGGAAAAGTTTTTTACTGCAACTAACTCGTAACCGCGCTATGGAGCAAGGTTTTGTAGTCGCTGATGCCGATTTATCCTCTGAACGTCGATTAGCTGGAAGCAACCATGAAGGTGTAGCGACCTATCGGGAATTAATGAGCCACCTAGCTACAAAAACTCGTCCTGATGGTGGTGCTTTAGTCTCTATTTTAGAGGGATGGATTAATAAAATTCAACAAGAAGTAGTTAAAGAAACTGGAATGCGTCCCAATGACGATGGTTTTGATGACAAAGTTGAATCAAAAATTAGAGAAGTAGTTCAGTATATTGAAGACTTAGTTCATGGTTTTGATTTTGGTAGTGTGATTATCGCTTATTGGCGTGGCTACCGATTGGATGACGATAATTTAAAAAATGCGGCAATGCGCTGGTTGCGTGGAGAATTTACGACTAAAGTTGAGGCCAAAGCAGCTTTAGGAGTGCGCGTCATTATTGATGATGATAGTTGGTATGACTATATCAAACTGTTTGCTAAATTTGTAGCTGAAATTGGTTATAAAGGACTGTTAATTATATTTGATGAAGCCGTACATTTATATCAAATATCTACTACGGTAACGCGGGAAAAAAATTATAATCGACTCCTCGCAATGTTTAACGATACTATGCAATGTAAAGCAGAACATCTTGGCATTGTTGTTGGTGGAACAACCAAATTTTTAGAAGACCCCAAACGAGGACTTTTTGCAGACCCAGCTTGGCAAAGACGCACAAAAGAAAGTCGTTTTATTGCACAATCTGGCGTTCAGGAACATTTAGGGCCAGTGATTCGGCTAAATCCGTTGAGTGAAACAGAAATATTGACCCTTCTGCAACGTTTAGCTGAAATTCATGCACTCAATTTTGGCTATGAACAAACTTTAACAAATCGTGAATTAAAGGAGTTTGTACAAGAAATTATTCATCGTTTGGGTGCAGAAGCATTACTTACACCAGGGGAAATTGTGCGGGATTTTATGAGTGTACTGAATATTCTTCACCAAAATCCAGGAATTGCCTTTGGTGAATTAATTCATGGCTCTAAATTTAAACCTACTGCGATGGGTAAAGATGCAGATGCTGATAATGCAGCAGAATTTAGTTTGTGATTAATAGACCTCTTGTAAAAGTCGTAACTTCTGAATAACTGCTACAGAATGAGCAAATAATTCTTGGTTAGGTAAGAATATAGGATTACTATTTGATTTTTGAACAGAGACGTAAGGTGCGTTAGCGTTCCTACAAATACTTAATTTTGTCCAAAAATCAAACCGGAATCTTATAGTTATATCAAGTTCGCATAAGTTAGTTATAATTCCCACAGTAATTGCACCTCACCCCTTAGTCCCCTCCCCGCAGGCGGGGAGGGATTCTTCGGGTTTAATAAGTAATCAAACGAACATGATATTACTTATATAGTTGTTACAAATAATTCATTCTTTAAAGCTGGTTTTGCTCTAAACTTAATATGGAATAAAATACTTCTTAAACAACCTTTAATACAATTACTAATTATGAATTTTCTCAATGTTTCTTGTTATCTTCAACATTTTATTTCCACCAGGCTGAAGTTCGTAATCAACCTTTTCAATATCTATTTTGTAACCTCTTGAAGTGTAATGTTTAACTATTTGATCTAAATGTTGTGAATTTTTCCACATTAAAGTTATGAGGGGAAATATCCTGATTTCTTTAGCAATGCGTAGCATTTCATCTACAGAATTCAGATGAAAATTGTAATCGAGATGATCTGAATATAAAAATAGTAAATGTGAACACAGAGCTATGTCAAATTCTTGATTTTTAAATGCCAGTTTTGGCAATTCACCTACTGTGTATCTGTTACTATTTTTACCAGTTTCGTAATCAGACAGAAATTCTTGGAGAACTTTGACTCGATTGTGTCGTAAATCATCTGGAGATTTATGATAGCTCCATACCCAATCATTTGATGTAGCCCTAACTTGGTTAATGATATTATCTACCACTTCATTAAATCTTTGCAATATTTCACCACCAGAAAATTGGTATAGTGGATCAACAGAAACTACACTTTTACCATGACGTGTCATTTCTGCATTAAAGCTTGCTGGCCCATCCCCAATTCCAATAATTCTTTTATTTAAATCTAAGTTTGTTAAATTAAATATTTTTATATATTCATCCATTGACCTCCCAAAAGGAACTACTTTATCCAGAACCATTACCATAGAATTTACCTCGTAAATAGACTGAATTAAATAGGATAATAATTAATTCACTTTTGATAACACCATATCTTTATGGAATTTAAGATTTTGAATGCGAGTATCTTCGGCTGGTGGCACATCTACTTGAGCAAATGGAATCTGCTTAAAATTAGCAGCCAGATATTCTGCTAATGCGTCTTGTTCGGAACCATCTTGGGCAAAAGTGGCTAAACCTGTGCGTTTGCTCTTATTAACATCTTTTGATGTCAAATCAACTCGTTCTGTTTTGGGAAAAGGATAGCCATCACCACCAGTTGCGAGGAAGTTGAGGGTAACAGTGCAGAAGATGCGATTAGCATCACCTACTAACTCTGCATTTTTAGCTACTATATCAGTAATTTTACTTTTCTCATCTTTGATAGCAAGAGACTTGACACGCTTACCTGCTGGCAAATCTGGGTCAAAGCTAAAGGCTAATCCCGCTACTTGAGGAAAACTACCAGGGGTAGTACCCGGTGCTATGGCTGCTACGCTGTGTTCCATCAACGCCAATAATTCTGCTGCATTCAGAGTAACTAAAGTCAAGCCATTGTTGAATCGTAAAGCATTGGTAATGTCAAGTTGAGAAATTTCTTTTTCTTTCTTACCTGCTAGAGGATTTGCTTGGGGTGGCAGTTTGATAACATCCTGTGAGCGAGTTGAACCTGCGGGAAAGGTAGAGATACCGATATTGTCACGGATACCACCACCATTTTTGATGGAAATGACAGTCTTAGGATCGTACCCCTTAGCGATCGCTAAATTAGCTTCAGCTGTCAAATTCCCTAAATTGGTTTCTTGGGTGCGGATATCGCTGCGCCAGCCATTGAGAAAGACGTTGGTTTTCCCGAAAATCTGACCATCTTGAGCAATAATCACTTTTTTAAGTGCTTCTGTAATGGCAACAATTTTGGGGTCTGGTTTCCCACCTCCAAATGCTACACCTTGAGAATCAGTAGCATAAGCACCACTGATTTTGGAGTCAATACTTTTAGGAATAATCACTCCATTGCCATCAAAGTTAACTACTAAACGACCAACATAGCGATAGTTCCCATCGGTATTAACTACGGCTATTGGATTACCATCTGCTGCTTTTTTGAGGATTGGATAAGTTCCAGCAGACTTATCATCGACTCGCAGACGGTCTGTTTTGTCGGCTAGCAAGGTATTTGAACCACCAGCAACAATGATATCTACTCCCTTGAGTAATTCTGCTAGTTTTTGCTCAATAGCAATTTGCTGCATGTGTGCCAACAGAATAACTTTATTAATCTCTGAGTTTTTTGTCAGCAGTGCATCGACGGAAGTTTGAATTTCAGTAGCTAAGGCGGCGATGTCTGCGGTATTCCGGTCATTAAATTCTTTAGGTAACACAGTCACACCACCTGGAGAAGAAATAGTTCGCAGTGTAGGAGTTGTCGCCCCGACTATACCAATTTTTTCACCATTGAGGGTAATAATGGTGCTACGGGCAATTTTATTAGGAATTTTACTTGCCTCTTGTCTATCAGCAGTAACTAATTTTGCTAGGTCTTTGTCAGTACTGAAATCTAGATTTGTACTGAGATAAGGAAATTTTGTACCAGGATAATCTTCTTTAGCGCGGATTAAATCGGCAACAACAGCCGTACCCAAGTCAAATTCGTGATTACCAAATGCGATCGCACCAAAGCCAAGAGCATTTAAAATTAAGATATCTCCTCTTCCCTGTCCACCAAAAGCTGTGTCGCTGGCAAATAAGAAAGGGCTGGGAATATAGGCATCTCCAGATGCAAGAATTAATGTATTAGGATAATCAGGCTTGCCGTTACGATTTACATCCTGATTTTTTAGTGCATTTAACACCGCCGAAAAGTTTGGTGCATCTTTCAGAGCCGGGACACCTGCTTCTTGGTCGGAAGTATGTAAAAGTTGCAGTGTAAATCCCGGTTTTGGTGCTGTTCTGACTTGCGCTACACCAATACTAGTTCCGATAAAGAACAATATCCCAAATATAACTAGCAAACTTAACTGTATAGCCCTGAAATCTAGGCTATTAAACTTACTGAAAAGTCTATTTTTTAAATCTAGAAAAGACATAATAAATTTTATAGTTCATCATCACTGAAGAAGATTAATGTATATTAACGTTATTGGGGGATGTTACATACAATTTTCAGTCAAACTAAATGAGTGCTATAGGAATCCGGTTTGATTTGGAGAAAATATCCGTAGGATGTGAGCGCAAAGAGTACGGCATCAAACCCATGATAATAGTGCGTTACGAACTCCGTTCTAACACACCCTACAATAGATAATTTTGTTCAAAAATCAAATAGTAATCCTATATCTCCGATAAGTTTATTGACTTGCCGGATTATTATGTAATGATAAAAATATCACATAATTAAAGCTGAAATGTAAGTTTATTCGCTGAAGAAAAAGTTTTCCCAAAAAGTCATAGCAACGTCAAATTTAAACTCAATCGGATCGGAAAGGACGCTATGACAGATCGGATTATTCAACAACAGATTGAGTACTATCGTGCTAGAGCCAATGAATATGATGAGTGGTTCTATAGAAAAGGACGCTACGATCGCAGTCCAGAAATCAACCAGCGCTGGTTTAATGAAATAGCTGCGATCAAAAATACATTACACCAAATTGGCATGGTGGATGATATTTTAGAGTTAGCATCTGGAACAGGTATCTGGACGCAGGAGCTTTTAAGGATCGGTAAAAAGATTACTGCGATCGATGCCTCTGAAGAAGTGATTGCAATTAATCGCTCGAAGTTAAATTCACTGAGTGTTCAATATCACCTAATTGATTTATTTACTTGGAAACCTGACACAGCTTATGATTTGGTGTTCTTCGCCTTTTGGCTATCTCACGTACCGCCAAATTTGCTCGATTCCTTTTTGACGAAAGTCTATCAATCTGTTCGCGTTGGCGGACAAGTATTTATCATTGACTCTTGCTTTGAACCAACATCCACAGCTAACAATCATACCCTTAAAGATGACGGAAACATATATAAAACCCGTAAATTAAATGATGGTCAAGAATTTCAGATTGTCAAAATCTTTTATCAGCCTGATGAACTTAAGGATAAGCTACAAAAAGCCGGCTTTCAGGTTGAGGTAAAGTTGACAGATAACTATTTTATTTATGCACAGGTAAAAAAAGTTGAAACAATTCGTAATTTGTAATTCATAATGACGCTCTCAACGAGAGACTGCGCGTAGCTTGCTTATTTGCAGAAGCACGTGGACTCGCCACCGCAATTATTTAAACTACATCTTATGCCTCACTAATTCAGTGTCACCTAAATTTTATGGGAGTATCACATCTATCTTTCTGTGTAGAGGCATCTGATTCAACATGGCATCAGAAAGCCTCTTCCTGCTATTCTCTCTGACATACTCCTCAAGCTAAGTACTAATGCAAGATTTATGTATATATATTGTTTCTAGCTATACAGATGACTGATGTGGGGCTAAAGGAGTAGAAATGAAATGTATTTTGATTGACAGCAAACAATGTTATCAAGAACTAGATGAACAGAGAGTTGAAGACCTTTTTTAAGTTAAATATAGGCTATTTCTCGATCAATCTCAGTTAACTATGATTGCCGAATAAGCAAAATAAAATACACTAGCTGCCTAATAGACAGTTTGCAATGCAAATTCTTAAAGTATTAACTAGAGTCTATCTTAGTCCGGTAGACTTGGATGAGGCGATCGCTTTCTATGAAAATCTCTTTACAGAAAAATGTTGGTTGTGGTTTCAATATTCCGAAGCTGAGTTGGAACTCGCGGGTGTGGGTTCTATTCTTTTAATTGCTGGTTCGCCGGAAGCACTCTCTTCATTTAAGAGTACACATGCAACATTTCTCGTTGACTCACTCAATGATTTTAAAGAAGCACTTATTCAGCAGGGTGCAGTGATTCTAGCTGAACCTAACAAAGTTCCGACTGGAGTCAATATGCGAGCGATGCATCCTGATGGAACCATTATTGAGTATGTTGAATTTTGATGACTAATTTTAGCCTAAAAAGGATCTGTTATGAAGGCTGCAATTAGACTAGCTAATGAAAGTTATGCCTGTACGCTTCTCTTTTTGGATTGCTACAACTCTAAGGATTTTACAACGTTTTTGCTGCGATCGCTTTACTTAATCCAGCAAGTATTGCTGTGCATAAGGCTGCCAGTTTTTTGCCTGCAAGTGTATTTTGCAGAATTGAGTATAAATTTTGTGAGTGGCACGATGTCTGCTGGTGGCAACTATCTCTGCAACAAAAGCCACCGCTATTAGTAAATCTGCCTCTTTCTTTGCTAAAAGTTCAAAAATCGTCTCTGCGGAATGAAGCATTAAGAAGTGGACTGTTACGATTTGGCCTTAGCTACTTAACAGTTGTAGAAAATTTTTCCTAAATTTATCTGCAATAAGACTTTCTGATACCAACCATAGATAGAAAACTTGTCTTAGAAACATGGCTTTATTTACTGCTTGATTCTTACAAAAGTCTATGGTAATATGCGTGTAATTCTAATATACGCTAAATCGACTTACTTATCGTAGATTAAAATTTATCCCCCATTATTCACCATTTCCAAAGCAGCTTAATTAAATTTATCAGTAAAAACTTCCATTGCAATTTCTAGCTAATTGCCAGTAGCGCAAAAAGCAAATATTTATCCTTTAAGAAATGAAACCATTAAATAATTACTTTTCATCTGAAGCAAAAATTGATGTTCCAACACTAGAATTTGTATCAAAACGTAGGCTTTATACATTAAGACCTCTTAGTGAAGAAGTTTTGTCAGGACAGCAGAAAATTGCTGACTTGTTCTATGAGCATAAATTCATCACTAAGAAAATCAACGTTAAAGAAGCAACACTTTCTTCTAAACAGTATGCTGCTTTAACTCCTTCAGAAATTAAGCCTTGAAAATTTGCAGTAAATGTTAAATTGAGAAAATTTTTAGCACATTATAGTAGCTAAAAAACGAAAAATTTATTAGCTGCATTCCAAGCTACTTAAAATTTATTGATTTACCGTAATTTAAAGAGTAGTATTTCACAAACAATGTGCAAAAAGTGATTGTGGGGTTGCCAAATTTAACTCAAACTAGGAGAAAAATTTATGACACTTAAAGCAGTTCATCATATTCAGGTAACGTATCCTCTTGAGGTAAAGGATGCAATGCTGTCTTTCTACAGCAAAATTTTGGGCTTGACTGAAATTCCTAGACCTGAGATAGTCCAAAACGATTCTGGAGCGTGGTACAAATTGGGAGACATTGAACTACACATTAGTACAGAAAAAAACGCCAATAACCAAGCATCTAGACGACATTATTGTTTCCAAGTTGATAACTTGAATGCCTTTGAGGAACACCTAAAAGGACATGGAGTAGAAATTATTTCCGATCAAAGACCAATTCCAGGATGCGTGCGGTTTTTCCTCCGCGATCCCGGTGGGAATCGAATAGAGATTGCTGAGGGGAGGAAAAACACATAACATACCACCAAAGAATCCTTAACGGCTTAGAAGTCAGGACAAACGCACCTAAGTGAAACTCTCGGCGGATAAGGATAGTTACTTAAATCGACAAGATTGCTCGAAAGTCGGATTTTCTTCAAGTTGCACCATTACCAGAACAGCTGGCGCATCGCCTACTGTGCCAGATAAGTGACCCTTATTACCTTGCGCGTCCGCTTTCGTACCCTGGTCTTCTCCAAATGAAATCTCGCCAGGGCCCATTTCTACTCGCTGTCCGTCCATAGTCTTCACAAACCAGCGTCCCGACAGAGGTATGATCCATTGAGGCTTCGGGTTCTCATGCCAGTTGCCAACCCATCCCACGGGTAGCACAGTAAAGGTAATTGTGGCACCAGACTGCTTCAATTTAGAAAGCCATTGCGGCGAGGTATCAGGGGCTATACCTTTCTCCATGAAGTCGTTAACTTGGCAACGTGATTGGTGACTTATACCGTCGTGGTCAGTCCAGACGTGCCAGTAGTCAATTGTCGGTTTGTTTGATTGGTTATTCTGCATAAAATTATTGATTGGCTCCTACTCAACTACAACCGTATAATTGCACTGTTCCCATTTGCTACTTTCAATCCAGAAAAAGGTAAAGCTGATTGGCTGTTCTTGGCTATCAGAAACAGAGACATCTACAAAACTCACTCCTAATTTTGTGGCAGTAGAAGGCGTATCTTTTGCTGTTTGCCAATTATCGTGTGACCAATGCAACTGGAAAGATGCTAAAGCGTGAATTCGTAATGTATAACCTTTTTTAACTTTGTCAATTTGACGGTTAAACTTCCAAATTTCCAATGATTTACATTTTTGTCTTTCGCCTAAATAGCGATTCGCCACCTCTGGAATCAAATCAAATACGCGATCGTCATGATTTGACCGTAGCAGCTTGATATATTCTGCGTGCGCCCACATTAAAGGCATTGCGGAACCTGTTGGTTTTCCTAAATACATGTGGTTTTCAGGTTGATCTGCTTCATCCCAAACCTGTTCTGGTAGCAAACAAGTGTTTGAAGCAAATCCTTCCATTGCCTTGATATATGTTTTGACATCGCCGCCAACAGCTAATTCATAATGTCCTCTCTCTCCTGTCAACAGAGGCCAAGCGCGTCCCTTACCATAACTAGTGTAAGGACTGCCATCTTCTTGCTGTCCATAGCCATCGTGGTTATAACGATGCCAACAAGGCCCAGCGAGTGTATCTACTTTTAAAACTGCATCAATTACTTTGACAGAATCAATAATAATGGGGTCATCAGGTTTACGAATTCCATAGCGTACTAATTGCAGAAACCCGCCATCGACAATTTCCTTCGCGGGAAATTCTGCTAGTTTACTAGGAGGTTGACTGCTGATGAAAAGAGTTCCTTGGTTAGGATTTTCGTTGGGTTGAGGACTATTAATATCTGTAGGGGTAATCCGAATATAATGGCGTTTGATGCCAGAAACTAAAGTTCCTTCAGTAGTAACTGTCCAAGCTTCGATATGAGATTCTAAAAAATCAGCATATTCTTCTATGAATTCTGCCGTTGTTTCATCACCATGTTCACGAACAAATTCAGCGGCACAAATTAAGGCGGCAATATTGGATGCTAGTGTTGATGGTGAATAACCGCTATTTTCTTCCCAGCGTTCTTGTTGGGTAGCTGGACCGTGACGAATTAAATAACCTGCTGCCCGTAAAATCATGGGGTAAATATCAAAGTTTAAGCAGGTATTCTGCTGGTGCAATAACCATGCCAACAGAATGGGAAATGCTACCTCATCAAGCTGGATGCCTGTCCAGTAAGGTTTACCATCAACCCAGAAATTTTGGGGAAAACCGCCATCTTCCTGCTGACTAGTGGCCAGATAAATCAGCGATCGCACTGCTGTTTCAGCTTCGCCAGCAGCTATCAAACCTGTTGCACTACTGACCATATCCCGCGTCCAGACAAGATGATATCCCCCTTGGTCTTCGTCATCTTTGGCTTCACCCCAAGGGATGGCAAGGGAGGCGATTAAAGCACCAGGATAGGCTTTGTCTTCATGTGCTAAAAGCAAACTAATGCTGCTGTGATACAACTTACCTTCGTCATCGGAAACATCTTCTAGGGGTCGGATATTGCGGCGCGATCGTTTCCACTGTTCGTCGTATTGTTGCTTCTGCTGTTCAAAAGGAATATTAAGCGACTGAAATAGCGTAGAAATCGCATTATGCAGATTGCTACCAAATGCCAATCCTAAAGTAAACTCATCACAACCATCCAGATTTATTTCTCCTGTCAGACTAATATTGCCATCCACAGCTTGACAAAATTCCCAATCCATCTGGAAATTATCAACCAAATCTGTCCAGCCATCACTTTCACCGACGTAGCCACAGGAAAGATGGCTAAAAGGAACTGTTGCACCCAGCACCACCCACGATCCTTCTTTCTCGGCCGTTAGAATTTGATGACCAGCAACTTCGATGACGTAACCATTGTTACCTCTACCTCCAACTTCCAGATGCGGCGCACATAAAGCATATAGGTGGAGTTGAGAGAGAAAATCGCGCTCTCCTGTTAATTTTGTGTGCTGTAAAATACAGGAGAAATGCGGGTCAGCAATAACTTCTTTAATGATTGTATAGCGCCCATCGGGATCGGAATTAGTAATGCGGTATCCCAAACCGTAAGTCCACAAATGTTCTACTTTTGATTTGAGATGGCGTTTTTCTTCATGAAAAAAGCTTTTACCATCAGAAATGAGGTACTGTAAATCCCGAACTTGGGGTCGATCTACTGTAGGATGGTAGACTTCAGTAACAATACCGTTCCAGATAGTAAACCAAACACGACTAGAGGTAGAGTAAGCTGTTCCGACTCCATCTTTATTCGCATGAGTCCATCGAGGCTCGATACCCGGTGAACCAAAAGCCTGCCCTTGACCAATAATCTTTACCATAATTTATTGTGCCGATTGGCTTTGATTGCTATTTGGAAACGCTGTAGTTGATATTTATGTAATTAAAATTTATTGCAAAGATTGAGAGGATTTGCGAGTAGCAGCTATAGATTTTGCCTCAATAAAAATTTGTTTTATTTCAGGATGTTTTTGGCGAATTTTTGTTTCTAAACTCTCGACAGTTAATGCTATATCCTCCCCGGTAAGATTTTTGGAAAACTGGATTTCCAGGTTGAGTAATACTTCCTGGGGAGCAAGCTGCATTGTTAGCACACGAATCACTTCTTGTACCCCTGGTTCTGTTTTTGACAAAGAACGAATATTAGCTATAGTTTGAGGATTAGCACTTTCACCAAGTAATAATCCTTTACTTTCTCTAGCTAGTAGTACTGCAACTATAGCCAAGATTATGCCAATAATAATCGAGGCTATTCCATCAAAATAAAGATTATTAAATAAATGCCCTAAAAAGATTCCTATTAAAGCAACGAATAAACCTAAAATTGCAGCAGTATCCTCAAATAATATTGTAAATACTGTTGGGTCTTTACTGTTTTTGATTGCTTGCCAAAAATTTTGCTTACCCTTAGTCGGCAAAAACTCTTTTAAAGCTACAGTCCAAGAAAAGCCCTCCAATATTATTGCTACACTCAATACAATATAATTCCATCTTGGATCTTCTAAAGGGCTGGGGTTAATTAAATGAGTAATTCCTTCATAAATTGACATCCCCCCACCAATGGCAAAGATGAGGATAGCAACGATAAAAGTCCAGAAATAGAGTTCTTGACCGTATCCAAAGGGATGGCTATCATCTGCTGGTTTTTGGCTTTTGTGAATTCCTAACAAAAGTACGAGTTGGTCGCCAGTATCTACAACTGAATGAATCCCCTCTGAGATCATAGCGGAACTGCCAGTGATGGAGGCGGCGATAAATTTAGTAATAGCGATCGCTAAATTAGACCCCATCGCCGCAAAGATTGTTTTTTTAGATGAATCAGTTGCCATGAGCGTGAATAACCAGCTATCCAGAAACTTAGGTGCATCCCCCCTACAATGTCTCCTCGGATAGTTAAAAGTAAACTATCAGAAGGTATAAGATAGCTTGACTATAGGACTCATCTTTGGTTTTTGAAAGAATCAATCAAATCTGCTTGCTATAGTTACTAGCCTCTAGTCTTGTCTTTAACCATTTTCCGTAAATCCTGGATACAAGGTCATGCCACCATCTACAAATAGTGTTGTACCGTTAACATAATCAGATTCATCAGAAGCTAGCCAAACTGCTGCTTTAGCGATATCTTCAACATTTCCTACACGTTTTGTTGGAATTAGTTTTAGTAACTTTGCTTCTGCTTCTGGAGTATCCCAAGCTGATTTGTTAATTGGGGTTTTAATCGCACCAGGAGCAATACTATTAACGCGAATTTTGTGAGGGGCAAGTTCTTGGGCAATACTTTTCATCATCATATTAATGCCACCCTTACTAGTAGCATAATTAACGTGACCTGCCCAAGGAATTACCTCATGCACGGAACTCATGCAAATAATCTTACCTGCCGCACATGAAATATCATGCTTCACACCTCGACGCAAGAATTCCTTTGCGGCTTCTCGCGCACACAAGAATTGTCCCGTCAAATTTATTCCAATAACTGCATTCCATTGCTCGATGGTCATATCGATAAAAGATGAGTCTTTTTGAATACCTGCATTACTTACTAAAATGTCGATAGTGCCAAATTCTTGGAGCGTTTTGCTAAACATTACTTTTACTTGGTCTTCTTTGCTGACATCGGCTTGAATAGCAAATGCTTCTCCATTATTAGCTTTTATATCATCAACAATTTTTTGGGCTTCTTCGGCTTCAGAATGGTAGTTGATGGCTACTGCTGCACCTGATGTAGCCAAATGGCGAGCTATAGCTTCACCAATGCCAGAACTACCACCTGTCACAAGTGCTTTTTGACCTTTAAGTAGGTAAGGGGAATAGCTCATAATGCTTTCGATACTTTTAAAAAGTGGATTTTTTGTAAGTAGCTGAATATTTGCATGATATGATATTTTTGCTTTCTTGGCATAGTATTGCCTTAGCAGATTTAGATTACTAAATCGGTAATTTTTAGATTAAACAAACAAAAGTTTTTCTTATATTAAGATAACTCTAGTATTTTCCTAATCTATCCAGAGAAAGATAAACGGTATATTGTTTTCATGGCTAATACTTTAAATAGTTGTCATTTCTGTGACAATAGTATGTCTTTATTTATAAGATTGGTTAAATTATAGATTTAAAGGTTATGTCCATTTAAACAAAGATTTATGGTATATTCAGAGAAACTTTGACGCTCACTTTTAGTTAATATTAGTTGGGATATAAAGTAAACAAACATTGTAGTTATTTTCATTAATTTTAATGTTTGATAAAATAATTACTAAAAAATAGTAACTATGAGAAAGTCCTGATTTCGTAATTTATTTTAAAGATTTCAGTGCATCACAATTTTTAAATCTTTTTTACTGACTTTAGCTGCGGCTTGAGCAGTAGTATTGTTGACAATATGTGAATGATGCATTAGGCGGATAGCATCTACATACTTAGATTTATGAAGGAAAAAGCGATGCCTGCTCTGTCTCTGAATAACCAAAATTTACCATACCCTGACCCTCTACACCCGATCGTTGTCCATTTCGTAATCGCAATGGTGCTTTTTTCTTTCGTGTGTGATGTGGTGGGATATTTCACCCGCAACGTGCGTTTGTTTGAGGTGAGTTTCTGGAATATGTTTGTTGCTGCGATCGCAATTTTCATCGCTATTATCTTCGGTCAATTTGAAGCAGGACTAGCACAAGTCCAAAAAGCAGCCCAGTCAACACTGAATTATCATACCGTCTTGGGTTGGTCGCTGGCGGCCATTGTCGCAGCGATCGCAGCTTGGCGTTTTGTAATTCGCAACAGCAACCCCCGAAGAGTACCGCCTGCTTACCTGGGGGCTGCAACATTGTTAGTCTGCCTAGTATTTGTGCAAGTGTATTTGGGGAGTAAACTGTTTTGGGTATATGGGTTGCACGTTGAGCCTGTAGTTCAAGCCATGAAACAGGGAGTTTCACCATGAACTCACAACTGATTGAGCAGTTGAGATTGCGGTTGGGTGCTAACGGATTACCCTACGAAATTCCTGTACATCCGCAGTTAGTGCATCTAACGCTGGGTTTGTTCATCATTGCCATCATTTTTGATATAGCAGGAGTGTTGTTTTCTTTAGAAAAACCAATTTTCAAATTTTTGGGATTGGCTGCCATCCGTTCCAGCTTTTTTGATGTCGCCTGGTACAATCTCATAGCAGCAGCAGCTATCACATTTTTCACCGTTGCGGCTGGTTTTTTTGAACTACTGTTGGCAAATCCACCAGTCGATCAAAAGAGTGCTTGGGGGTTGAGTGCTGGTTGGACGATGCTTTTACATGGTTTGGGTGGCGTTTTGTTGTTGGGGATTATTGTCGCCATGACTGTATGGAGAGGTTTGCAACGCTATCGCTGGCGTAAGGATGCTTCCAGACAGGTGCAGTGGGCTTACTTGTTAGCAGGGATTGCAATGCTGGGGATATTATTCGTTCACGGAACTTTGGGGGCGCACTTGGGAGAGGAATTTGGGGTTCATGTTACTGCTGCTAATACAATTTCTAAAAATGTTGACAGCAAATAATTAAACGAGAATTTATTGAATTTTATGTTTAGTGTTTTTGAATATGTATTAATAGCGGTTTATGTTGCAGTGCTGCTCGTCATCAGTCGGTGGATTGGACAGCAGGCGTTTTCTTGGATGCCTCCGCAAGCTACACTAGAAGCACAACGGGTAGATGATTTATTTAGCTTCTTAGTTTCAATTGGAGCATTTATCTTCCTTGGGTTAGTTGGCGTTATAGTCTATGCGATCGCATTCCATCGCGCCCCCCCAGAAGACTACACCGAGGGACACCCATCTAGAGGTGATGCGAGGCTAGAAATATTGTGGACAGCAACCCCGACTTTGTTAGTAGTGTGGATTGCTTTGCAAAGCTTCAATATTTATCAGCAGTTAGATATTTTGGGTTTAAACCAAATCGTGCATTTGCATACACCCCTAGAATCTGCACCAGCTTATGCCGCAACCGTCAGCGATCTTCCCAAACCTGCATCTGAAACTATTGATGTTTTTGTTAAGCAGTGGGATTGGTCTTTTCGTTATCCCAATAACGTTACTAGCAATCAACTGCATCTGCCGATCAATCTCAGTACTCGCTTAAATCTGCAAGCGCAGGATGTGATCCACGGTTTCTATGTCCCTGAGTTTCGCTTAAAGCAGGATATTGTTCCAGGGCGCAAAATTGATATTGTGCTAACACCGATTCGCCCAGGCAAATATCGGCTGAAAGATTCTCAATTTAGCGGTACTTACTTTGCCTTAATGGAAACGGATGTATACGTTGAATCACTCGATCAATATAATCAGTGGCTCACGCAAACTGCTACTAGCGAACAAATTCCCATCAATCAGGCAGTTGCCGAAAATATCCAACCACCAAAAACATTGTTTAATAGCGGCTGGTACACCGTCACACCTGCTCAATCTGGCATTGCCAATAAAAGGAAGCTAAATAATGACACATGACTTTAGTCAAGAGATTACCGGGGATCAAGAATCGCAGAACCAGCAGAGTAATACTTGGCGGGAATACTTCAGCTTCAACACCGATCATAAGGTGATTGGAGTTCAGTACATGGTGATGACCTTCATTTTCTTCCTGATTGGTGGGTTATTGGCGATGCTGATTCGGGCTGAATTGCTCACCCCAGAATCAAATTTGGTCGATCGCCCGCTTTATAACGGGTTATTCACCATGCACGGGACAATCATGATTTTCCTGTGGATTATTCCCTTCAACGCAGGTCTTTCTAACTATTTAGTGCCGCTAATGATTGGCGCGCGGGATATGTCTTTTCCCTTGCTCAACGCCATCTCTTTTTGGATTTTGCCACCAGCCGGTCTATTACTACTATCTAGTTTTTTCCTGCCAAACGGGACTGCACAAGCTGGGTGGTGGTCTTATCCGCCAGTTAGTCTGCAAGTTCCAGGGGATCAGTTTATTAACGGTGAATTTATTTGGATAGTCAGCCTAGTTTTGATAGGCATCTCTTCCATCATGGGGGCTGTCAACTTTGTGACAACCATCTTTTGGATGCGGGCCCCAGGGATGACGTTTTTTCGGATGCCTGTGTTTGTTTGGTCGGTTTTCAGCGCTCAGTTATTGCAACTGATTAATTTACCTGCCTTGACAGCTGCATTGATCCTACTGTTGCTTGATCTATCCGTTGGTACACAATTCTTTAAACCGGATGGAAATGGCGATCCGATCGTTTACCAACATTTATTTTGGTTTTACTCTCACCCAGCAGTTTATATCATGGCACTACCAGCCTTCGGTATTTTTGCTGAGGTTTTGCCTGCATTTTCTCGCAATCCCCTATTTGGTTATCGGTCAGTTGCGATCGCTACAATAGGTATTGCTTTCATCAGCATCTTCGTTTGGGTACATCACATGTTCACCAGTGCTACCCCTGGTTGGATGCGAATGACCTTCATGGCTACCTCAATGTTAGTTGCCATACCCACTGGAATTAAAGCCTTCGCTTGGACTGCCACCATCTGGAGAAGCAAGCTACATCTAGAGACACCAATGCTGTTTGCAATGGGAGGTGCAGCAATGTTTATTTTTGGTGGTGTTACTGGTGTAATGCTTGCAGCCACGCCATTTGATATCCACGTTAATAACACCTACTTTGTTGTGGGACACTTCCACTACATCGTTTTTAACACGATCACAATGGCAATCTTCGCAGCCATTTACTACTGGTTTCCCAAGATAACTGGAAGAATGTATGCTGAGGGTTGGGGCAAGTTGCATTTCTGGCTGACCTTTATTCCTGCCAATATTACCTTTTTCTCCATGCACCCATTAGGTTTACAAGGAATGTTACGCCGAGTTTCTTCCTACGACCCACAGTATCAAGGATGGAACGTCATCGCTAGCCTAGCATCATTCTTGCTCGGAGCATCTACGCTGCCTTTTATTGCTAACATAGTAGGCTCTTGGCTCTACGGCCCGAGGGCAGTTGATAATCCCTGGCACGCTACTGGATTGGAATGGACAACCTCTTCACCACCTCCACGAGATAATTTTGAGGAGATTCCAACCGTGACAAGACCGCCTTATGACTACGGCAATCCAAAATACTCAGTAATCGTAAATTCCGATAACAGTGAGTGAAGATACTAGGAACTAGGGACTGGGGACAAGGGGACAACGAGAATACCCAATTCCCAATCCCCAATCCCCATTCCCAATCCCCAATCCCCAATCCCCAATTCCCAGTCCCCAGTCCCTAGAATTATGCAACGTCGTCATACAGATGAAAGTCCTATCCGTTTTGATTTGTGGCGGCGACGCTTGCCAAATTGGTTACAGCGCTTCCTACCAAGTGGTGGCGGTACTCATGAAGATCATCATGGTAAAGGAATGTTCGGATTTACCATCTTCCTGCTGTCAGAAAGCATTATCTTTTTGAGTTTTATCTTTACTTATGTTGCTCTCCGACTGACTACTCATAACTGGCTACCACCTGGTATTTCTGGGCCGGAATTATCTACACTTGTGGTTATTAATACGGTAGTATTACTTTCTAGCAGCTTTGTCATTCAACCAGCAGAAAATGCCCTCAAGCGTAATCAACTTAGTAAATTTCGCTGGCTATGGCTGATAACGATCGCAATGGGAAGTTACTTCTTAGTTGGTCTGTTAATTGAGTGGAAAAGTCTCGATTTTAAGATTACTACAGGGTTACTTGGTTCGACATTTTACTTATTAACAGGCTTCCACGGTCTACACGTTCTGGCTGGTGTTGTGCTTCAGATAATTATGCTGATTCGCTCATTCATTCCAGGTAACTATAATCAGACTCACTTCGGTACAAGTGCGACTACTCTGTTTTGGCATTTTGTTGATGTAGTTTGGGTCTTTCTTTTCTCGCTTATCTATCTTTGGCGGACATAAAAAAATTCAGACATCCCATTGTTTTAAGGAGTAATTTGATGAATTTATTCTTACAAGAGATCCCAGCCTCAGAACGTGCCCCAAAAACAATTCAAGAAACTCCAGCACCAGGTAATGACCCACTAATTGCACGCGGGTTACAAAAAGAGCAATATGTTGGCATTATTGGGCTAGCGATCGCTCTGATTGCTGCTGTAGGATTTTTTAGTCGCAGAGTTGAATACGCTATTGCATTGGCTGTGTTCCTCAGCGCTATTGTGATAGCTTTGTTTTTATTCATCTAGCAAAGCTTTGATTAATTAAATATTCTAATTTCACAAGATTTACGAGGGATTTTATGAACAGCCCAGTTTATCAAACTGTAATTGTCGGCGGTGGTTTTGCAGGTCTATTTACAGCCTTACACCTAGCTCACAAACATTATCCTCGTTCTGTTATTTTGATTGATAAAGACGAGCGCTTTTGCTTTAAGCCGCTACTATATGAATATTTCGATGGCGAGATGGATAACTTTCAGGTAGTCCCGCGTTTTTCGGAACTACTTAAAGGTAGTGGTGTCATCTTTGTGCAAGATACAGTGGAATCGATAGACTTGCATCAACGGGAAGTCAAATTAACCTCAGGAAACTCCTATAACTACAGCAACTTAGTATTAACTTTGGGGAGTGTTACTGGCTATCATCAGGTTGAGGGGGCGAATGTTAATGCCTTTCCTTTCTGGACGCAAGCAGATGCGATCGCTCTTGAGAGACATTTACGTGACTGTTTACAAAAAGCAGTTCAAACTGAAGATTTAGAACAACGCCGCCAACTATTAACAGTAGTGGTAGTTGGTGGTGGTGCTAGTGGTGTGGAAATGGCAGCCACTTTAGCTGATTTTCTCCCACATTGGTATAGCGCCTTGGGAGGTAATTCAAGTGAAATTCGCGTAGTACTGCTCAATCATGGTAAAGAAATCCTCGATGGTGATATTAATAACCCATTGCGTGAAATTGCCGAACAGGAATTGAAGAAACGTACTGTGCCAATAGAGATAATTGTGGAAGCTGAAGCGACTGCTATTCTTTCCAACTCAATTCAATATAAGCATAAGGAGCAAATTGAAACATTAGCAACACATACTACAGTTTGGGCTGCTGGCACTTCTACCCATCCACTAATTAAAGACTTGCCAATTCCTAAAGAACATCGGGATCGTCGCGATCGCCCCTTAGTGACTCCCACCTTGCAATTGCTTGATTTCCCAGAAGTGTTTGTCGGTGGTGATTGTGCAGCAGTTCAGGATAATTCACTACCACCTACGGCTCAAGTAGCTTATCAGCAAGGAGCTAATATTGCCCAGAATTTGAAAGCGATCGCTCTTGGCAAAGAACTCAAACCTGTTAAGGTTAACATCCGAGGAACCCTTTTGAAATTGGGGATAAATCATGCTGCTGCTAACCTTTTTAATGTTTTTGAAGTTTCAGGCGAAAGCGCGCATTTAATCCGTCAAGGTACTTATTTAACGCTCTTACCAACAGCAATTCATGACTTCAAAGCCACAACTGAATGGGTGGATGAAGAGATTTTTCACCATCATCTCGATCCTCATGATGTCGGGAAAAAAGTGGTGCAAGCGGTGGAAATTGTCGGTGCAGGAGTCGTGGGTCTTCTCGCTGCGAGAAAATTACTGAAAATGTTGGGAGATGAAGATAAAGGGGAGTAGGGACTAGGGATTGATAAAAGGAGCGTTGGTTGATGAATATGGCTAGTAAAACTTATGTACAGGTACAAAAAATTCGAGCTATTGGATCAACAGTGACAAGCTGCAATCGCTCTGTTGATTTCTACACGCAAGCGCTGGGGTTTGAATTAGTTTCTGATATCACAGTTGAAGGACAAGATTACAGCGACTTGCAAGGAATAACTGAGGCAAAAATTCGGATTGTCACCTTACAACTAGGTGATGAACTCATCGAGTTGATGGAGTATGTCAATATAAAGGGAAAACCCATCCCCAAAGATTCTCAAAGTAATGACATCTGGTTTCAACATTTCGCAATTGTGGTGAGTGATATGGATCGCGCTTATGCACAAGTGTGTTCATTTCCGATTGAACCCATTTCAGTTGCTCCGCAGACAATCCTATCCGATAATGAAACATCTGGTGGTGTCCGCGCCTTTAAGTTTAAAGACCCTGATGGTCATGATTTAGAGTTAATTTGGTTTCCTGCCGATAAAGGACAAGACAAGTGGCATCAGGACACGAATCGCTTGTTTTTGGGAATCGATCATAGTGCGATCGCAGTTTCTAACACCGAGCAGAATCTCCACTTTTACCATGACCTCTTGGGAATGCAAGTCGATAGCGAGAGTCTTAACTGGCGTGCAACCCAAACGAGCTTAGATAATTTGCCAGAAGCCAAAGTCCGAATTACATCACTGCGACCTGCTCAAGGCGGCTTAGGGATTGAATTGCTAGACTATCTTGTGCCTGGAAAAGGTCGTCCTATACCGAGTGACTGGAAAAGTTGCGATATTGCACACATGCAAATTGAGCTTGTTGTCAATGACATTGAGCAAGTGGTTGAGATCCTGCGGCAAAATGGAGTTCAGTTTGTATCACCAGGGATTCTACAGTTTACAAATAGCTCATTGCCTTACAAGCAAGGTTGTTTAGTTAAAGACCCTGACGGACATACAATTTTGCTAATTGATTACTGATCGTGAGAGAATATTAGGTATATTTTCAGCAATCTCGATAAAAGGTTTGTGTTACAAAAACCTTTTAAATTTACCGACTCCAGTCCTATTTAACTTTTCGTTAGATAGCTATCATTTTTTCTGCCGACTTCCTTAAGGGGTTTCAAAACTAATACCAATTAAAATAATATTTGCGACATTTATATTTCCTCAAGAGACTGCTGTGATTTAAGTTGAGAAGCTATTAAGGGAACTTTTGGGGCGAGAAAAAACCCAATCAGACTAGCAAAAAGGATTGGAGTAAAAGGGCTAAAATTAGTCAGTTTTGATAACAACAAAGTTGTACTTATAGGTGTACGCGTTACTGCTGCATTAATAGCTGCCATTGTACAGATCATAGCTAGTGCAGGATTTACCTCCGGAATTAAAATTGCAATGGCTTTACCAATACAAGCACCAGTAAAAAATAAGGGAATAATGAAACCACCACGCCACCCACCGGTGACTGTCATACTGATAGATGCCATCTTACCCAAGGCTAAAATTAAGAGAAAAACAACTGAAAAATTAGTAGTTAAGACTGACTCTAATTCTTCATGTCCGAAATAGCGGGTTAAGGGTAAGAAGGCTGCTAAAATACCTAAGCCCAATCCTGCTAATGTGGTGCGTACATAAATAGGAATGGGAAGTATCGCCAACAGTCTGTCACAGCCTTGAAAAATAGCTATAAAAATCCAGCCTGCAACAGCGCCAATGATTCCAAATAGGATAGCCCAAGCAAAATCATCGATGTTCTGTAAATTATATTTGGGAAAATGCCACGTGGGGGCAATTCCCAAATGGGTAATAAAGGCAAATACTAAATAACTAGCGCAACTAGAAACAATCGCTGGCATTAAAGCTTCGTAGTATTCGATAATATGCTGATGGTGAAGAATTTCTAGAGCAAATATTGCCCCACCTAATGGTGCGCCAAACAAGGCGGTAAAGCCAGCCGCCATTGCTGCTAAACTCATAGTTCTCAAGTCTTCCTCCTGGAGACGGAGGCGATCGCCTACCCATGTACCAAAAGAACCTGTAATCTGTACTAATGGCGCTTCTGGGCCTGCACTACCCCCAGCAGCGATACTCACCAAAGAAGCAAGAATCATTGCCGGATTTTTTCGGATATCCAAACGTCCACCACGAAAATGGATATTATCGACAATGACAGCAATTTCCCCAGGATTGCCTAAAAAATGAATTACCAAGCCAATAATTAATCCAGCTATTGGCATAACAATTAACAGACTCACACCCTCTAACTTTTCTAGTTGGTGAGTCATCAGTTCCAAAATATTCCAGTACAAACTAGCAAATAGACCACAAACAGTCCCCACAACTACCCAGCATAAAACCCACCGTGAAATTAGCATAGGATTACGTTTTACCAGTCCAAAAAGTTGTAAAAATTTCCAGCGTTGAGTTGGGTTTATGGGAGTACGCTTATTTGGTAGCACTGCGATTTCCTAAGTTAATGAATCAAATGTCAGAGATTATTGACATTTATTATACTAATGTAGGGGGTATGACAAAATACGTGCAAAATTACCGATGGAGTAAAATTTTGGAATGCAGAATCTCAAAGCTTGAGTCAAGCTATTCGTATACTCTTCCCTAGCCACTCACTATTCTATTGTCCAAAAATTAGAGTATCTAAGGAATAAGCACCAGGGCCTAAAACCGCGATCGCAATTAGCATGACGCAGTACATAAATGCTTTTTCCCAACTTGGCGGTTCGCCTTTGCCTAAAGGGCCTTTATACTGGTCTTCTGGTATTAAGTATGGATCTTGAGCTACAAAAGGTTTACTTCCAGAAATGTCTAAATATAGAGCAAAAATCATTGAGCAGAGAATGGGTAAAGTGTCTAAAAGTGTCAGGAATCCAATAATTAGAAAAATTCCGCCACCTACCATAGATGCAGCTGATAAAAAGCAAAGAAAGATAGGCGTTTTTAGAGACTCAGCCCACTGCTGAAGATGCGTTATCTTAGGATAGCCATGTAATATAAACAACCAGCCAAGGCTAACTCTTAGTAGTAAAAGTGCTAATCCGGGAAATCCGTCAGGATACAGAGGAGAGAATGAACTTAACAAGTGTGGACTTAGCTGTGGGAAATTAAATGAACCGAGAAAAAAGGCGATCGCTACACCAGTCGCAAATTTATAAATCATTGCTGTACACCACGGGTATTAAGGTCGATAGCATATAAGGAATGACCGGCTGTGATAAAAAGGCGTTCGCCTTCTGTACCACCAAAAGTCAGATTAGTGGGTGTCTCCGGTACAAGAATTTTTCCCAACTGAGTCCCATTGGGGGCGTATATCTGCACGCTATCTTCAGAACTAGTAAAAACATTACCGTACTTATCCACCCGAAATCCATCAGGTTGTCCTGGATCGATGACTGCAAACACACGGCCATTCTGCAAATGGCGATCGCCCACGACCTCATACACGCAGATGTCATGAGGCCCCCCAGGTATATTAAACGCAGCTGTATCTGAAACATACAGGAGGCTTTCGTCTGGACTAAAAGCCAGCCCATTAGGACGCATCATATCCGTTACTACTGGATAAATCTCACCTGTTACTGAATCAAAGCGGTATACAAAATTTCCGGTTTGTTCCTGTTCGCCTCCATAACCTTGATTTTGCTCGGTGATGCCATAAGGCGGATCGGTAAACCAAATTGTACCATCACTTTTCACGACTAAATCATTTGGACTGTTCAGGCGTTTGCCTTGGTAGCGATCGACTAAAACTTTCCACTCACCATTGTGTTCGCGGCGGATAATGGCACGCAAACCAGATGAACACGCAACTAGGCGACCCTCTAAGTCACGGTAATTACCGCTTTGATAATCAGATGGGTCACGTAGGACACTCACATCGTTAATAGGACTCCAACGTAACAGGCGGTTGCCGTGAGCATCACTCCACACAACAGTGTTGTCTTCGTGAAAGTAAACAGGCCCCTCACTATGAACTGCACCGTTGGCTAGCTTTTGGAGTGAAGCATCTAGAGATACAATAGCACGCAAGCGATCGTCGTAAATCTCAATGGTTTTAGCCATAATAATCTCTGCTTATTTAACTTGGTTACTGTCGATAGATAGCAGGTTAAAGTAAATACAAAATTGCTCTCAAAGTCCACTTGTGTTTTTTATTAAAATATGTTTGCCGTTACCTATTAAGTAGAATATTTCAGATATTTTTTCTAAACATAATTATTATTGAATAACCTATAATATGCCTCAAACTATAGATATAATTTATTTTTATTAAAATAATGTTTAAATTAATAAATTCTGTTAATTTATTCAAGCGATCGTTTATATTAAAAGTATTTTTCGCTTATATAAATAACCGATCGATTCAATTATCTGCTTCAAAATAATGAATTATAAGATTTTACCTATTGTTTATATATCAAAATATGCACTGAGTTACATTATGCGTAAACAAAAATAAAATCGAAATGAAATATTAGCTCGGCTTTATCCATTTTTTTGCAATGCGATACTCCTAGTTGTTGCACGAACGCCTAAGCTGAAACCTATATGGGACAGTAGTTTT
Organism: Nostoc sp.; assembly: GCF_036917455.1. Classification (GTDB taxonomy): domain Bacteria; phylum Cyanobacteriota; class Cyanobacteriia; order Cyanobacteriales; family Nostocaceae; genus Nostoc. Next base: position 43,960 of record NZ_JBALDK010000089.1, read on the forward strand.
ATTCTTGTATCTTCATCGATAATCTGTGACATGGAAAAAGTATTTGCCAAAAAGCCAGGGTTTTTACCGGATAAAGAAAACCAAGTCCTTAATTTTGGATAAAGTCGAGATTAGAGGATGTTTGAAAAGTCCTTAATGATGTATCAAATACTTTTATCTTCCCCTAAATCCACCGATAAATTGGGGGGTTTTGATTCCGTTTCCCCCTTTTTAAGGGGAGCCAGCGCGGTCTTGGGGGGATCGATAAGTGCCCAATATCACAGCCAACCACTTTTCAAACAACCTCTTAGTCTATCTTGAGGCATAAATAAAAATTAAGCCATTGGGTAGAATCTAAAATTTTAGATTGAGAATGCCTTTGTCACAACGGGTTATGCCAAAGTTTTTCCCATTTCTTAGTTAAAAATCTCAGTGAAAACAATTGTTTTCCAAGTTTACCTATGTCCAAAGGCTGAATTTATCATTTGGGATGTATACCATTGATGAGTTGAAAACTCAAAAATTGTGACATAAAGTAAAGGGTGCAAGCAAAAATTATCTGAATATTTCTCAATTAATCGGCTTTGCATAAATTGTTCCTAATTTAAAAAATAGAGAAATAGCTTATGGATCTTGGTCTTAAAGGTAAAGTTGCTGTAGTTACTGGAGGTGATTCCGGCATTGGGAAAGCGACAGCTAAACTGCTAGCTCTTGAGGGTGCAAAGGTTACTATTATCGATAAGACCTTAGAAACTCTTCAGCAGGCGACTGAGGAACTGACAAAGTTTGGAGAAATATTTCCCGTTCAAGCAGACCTCACTCAGCCTAAAGAAATTGAAGCTGCCAAAGAGCAAATTCTTAAGCGCTTTGGAACAGTTCACATTCTCGTTCATGCAGCAGGAATTACAGGTGCTACGGGAGATTTCCTCGAACTGAGTGATGAGGAGTGGTATAAGACAATTGACGTTGACTTGATGGCGACGGTACGCACCTGTCGCGCTTTTATTGGAGCGATGCGTAAAGCTGGTTGGGGAAGAGTGATCCTCATCAGTTCGGAAGATGCACTACAGCCCTACCCAGAAGAGATACCTTACTGCGCTTGTAAAGCGGCTGTACTGAATCTTGCTAAAAACTTATCTAAAGCTTATGCAAAAGATGGCGTACTGGTGAATGCAGTTTCTCCTGCATATATCGCCACCTCAATGACTGATGCAATGATGGAAAAGCGTTCAAAAGAACTGGGTGTCAGCTTTGATGAGGCAGTTGATAGTTTTCTTGATGAACAGCGCCCTCACATCGAACTAAAACGACGTGGTAAACCCGAAGAAGTAGCGGCTGTGATTGCATTCCTTTGCTCTGAGCAATCAAGCTTTGTGGTTGGCTCTAACTATCGGGTAGATGGTGGCTCGGTTGCAAGTTTGTGAGGGAAGCAGATGTAGGGGAAATTAGTATCAAACACAGTATGCAAGTTCTTTGTTGTTATATCAATTTCTAATGAAGAGGTGTATTGTATCTGCTTTTTCGGGTTGGAATCTGTTGCCGGATTTTGAAGATTTGGTATAACTCTTATTCTGAATTTAAAAGTTGATTATGAAAAAAATAGAAGCAGTTGTTGCCAATATTAACGATCTAAGTGATGGTGAAATGCGACAGGTGTCTGTCGGTGAGACAGAAATTTTATTGAGTCGTATCGATGGAAAGTTTTATGCCGTCGGCGCACACTGCTCTCATTATAAAGCACCACTGGCTGATGGGGTGCTGAGTGGACATCATGTTGTTTGCCCTTGGCACAATGCCTATTTTGACGTGACGACTGGCGACCAACTAGAGCCACCTGGCTTGGATTCTTTAGCTTGCTATGAAGTACGCATTGAAGGTGAAAACGTCATTGTCAGCGTAGCAGAGCAAACCACAGGATTGCGATCGCCTACAATGGCGCAATTCAACGCCAACGCAGATGGGCGCACATTTGTGATCTTAGGAGCAGGGGCGGCGGGTGTCCATGCCGCAGAAGCTTTGCGAGTAGCTGGATATCAAGGGCGAATCGTCATGATTACTCAGGATGACAGGCTACCCTACGATCGCACCAAGCTAAGTAAAGACTATTTTATTGGTGAAACATCCTCAGAGGAAATGCCCCTGCGATCGCCAGATTTCTACAAAGAACACGCCATTGAAGTACTGTTGAATAAGCGAGTTGAACAGGTGCAAACAACGGCAAAAGCGATCGCCTTTACCGGTGGTGATTCGTTAACTTATGATGCCCTGCTGGTAGCAACAGGAGGAAAACCAGTCCAGCTAGATATTCCCGGTGCAGATTTGCAAAATATTCTCACATTACGCAGTTTTAATGATATAGACCGCATTTTGACACTCATCAAGCAAAAAGGACAAGCGGTAGTCATTGGCTCCAGTTTTATCGGTATGGAAACTGCTGCTGGGCTGAGTCAGCACGGCTTACAAGTAACCGTTATTTCACCGGATTCTGTACCTTTTGAGAAAACCCTGGGCCAGGAAATCGGCAAAATCTTTCAGCAAGTCCATGAGGAGAACGGCGTTTCCTTTAAGTTGGGTAGGAAAGCGGTTCAATTTGAAGGCAATGACAAGGTAGAAGCTGTAATTTTAGATAATGGCGATCGCGTCAAAGCAGATATAGTAATTGTCGGAATTGGCGTACAGCCTGCAACAGACTTTCTTAAGGGTATCGATTTGCATCCCAAAGATGGCAGTGTTGTTGTTGATGAATACTTACGTGCAGCTGATGGCATCTACGCCGCAGGTGATATTGCGCGTTATCCCGATTGGCAAACAAGTGAATCACTTCGGGTTGAACATTGGCGAGTTGCAGCACAGCAGGGGCGAATTGCAGCTCATAACATGGCAGGAAAAGCAGTCAAATTTAGAGGGCTTCCTTTATTCTGGACGATGCAATTCAAGTTTCCATTGCGCTACGTTGGACACGCCGAAAGTTGGGATGAAATAGTTGTAGATGGAGATTTGCAAAAACAGGAATTCATTGCTTTTTACGTCAAAAATAATCAAGTCTTGGCAGTTGCAACCAGTCATCGTGATACAGAAACAGCAGCTATCTCGGAATTGATGCGCTTGAACCAGATGCCAACTGTTGAGGAATTACGGCGTGGTACAGTTGATTTGATTCAGCGATAGCCTCAAGTTAGTAGCAAGCACTAGCGGAGTTTGTAGTCAGCACTTAAACGCTTATAGGACTTACGCAAAATTATGAAAAAACGAACCGCAAAGGACGCAAAGGGCACAAAGGAATGGAGTTTTAGAGGGTTATTACGTAAGTTCAAGCTTAATTCAGCACTAAATTGCTGACTAAGAACTAGGTAGACTAACTAATAGGTTCGAGATAAAAATAATTTGCAACCTCCTGCATATATGACGAACATCACTGAACACTACGACATCATCATTATCGGTACAGGAGCGGGTGGAGGTACACTGGCTCACCGCCTTGCACCCACAGGTAAAAAAATTCTAGTGCTAGAACGAGGCGATTTTTTGCCCAGAGAGAAAGCTAACTGGATTCCAGAGGAGGTCTATCAAAAAAATCGTTACCACACAGATGAGGAATGGTATAACAAAGAAGGTAAAGCCTTTCAACCACAGACAGGCTACTGGGTTGGTGGCAATACTAAACTCTACGGCGCGGCTCTGATTAGATTACGAGAGCGAGATTTTGAAAGGGTAATTCACAAAGGAGGAATTTCTCCAGAATGGCCCTTGAAATATCAAGACTTTGAGCCATACTACACCCAGGCAGAAAAGCTGTATGACGTGCATGGTCAAGAAGGAGAAGATCCCACCGAACCACCTCGTAGCAAACCATATCCCTATCCGCCAGTGAGTCATGAGCCGGATATGCAGTCTCTTGCTGATGGCATCCGCGAACTGGGTTATTACCCATTTCATCTACCATTAGGATTAAAACTCAATGAAAGCGATCGCACCAAAAGCCCCTGCATTCGCTGCGATACCTTTGATGGATATCCCTGTCTTGTAGATGCAAAAGCCGATGCCGATGTCAATGCCATTCGTCCCACCCGCGAAACGTATGCTAATTTCACCCTTTTAACTAATGCCAAAGTTTTACGGCTGCACACCAGCGAATCAGGACGAGAGATTACAAGTGTAGAAACTGAAATTACCGGGGAGAGGCATTGGTTTGCAGGTGATATTGTGGTTGTTGCCTGTGGTTCTGTCAACTCAGCTGCTTTGTTATTAAGGTCTGCTAACGATAAGCATCCTAATGGATTGGCGAACAGTTCCGATCAGGTGGGGCGGAATTACATGAAACAGTTGGAAACCGCGATCGTTTCCATACATCTAGAAGTGAATCGCGCCAACTTTCAAAAAACGATCGCTGTCAACGATTTTTATTGGGGAGAGCCGGATTTTCCTTATCCGATGGGGATGGTGCAGAATACGGGCAATGTCCTAGCCGATATGATTCCCGCAGAGGCTCCACCACTTATGGCTCCGTTTGTAAAATTGATTCCTCAGTATGAGCGACATTTGCTTGCAGAAAGATCCGTTGGCTGGTGGTTGCAAACAGAAGATTTACCAGACCCAAATAATCGGATTAGCGTAGTGGGTGACAAGATTCATGTTGAATATACACTGAATAATACCGAAGCAAGCGATCGCTTAATCCATCGTTGGACATCTGTATTAAAATCAATCCCTCACTCCGCTAAACACGCCCTACCATTTAGCCTTTACCCCCGCACCAACTTACCTGAACAAGCTGTTGCTCATCAATGCGGTACTTGTCGATTTGGCAACGATCCTAAAACCTCAGTCCTTGACATCAATTGCCAAACTCATGATGTTGACAATCTCTACGTAGTAGATAGTAGTTTCTTTCCGTCAAATTCAGGTGCTAACCCGACATTAACTATTATGGCGAATGCGTTGCGCGTTGGCGATAGCATAGCTGAACGCTTCAAATCACAAGGAGGAACATGATGACAAACGATGAACAGCAGATTGAATCTCAACAAATCGGCTCAGATGGAACAGATTCTCATCCCATAGGTACAAGTTTAGGCGCTGTGGCAGGTGGTGTAGCAGGAGCTGCACTCGGTCACTCTATTGGTGGTAAAGTTGGTGCTGCGATCGCTGGGGTTGCAGGAGCGATCGTCGGTGGGGTTACAGGTAATCAGCTAGCTCTTTACACTGAGGAATTCATTGAAGAACTCCAGCCAACAATTGGATTGAGATTAGGAGCTAATGACAAACCAGTTGAACTACCCCGTCACTACACTTGGGAAGAATTACAAGCACTATCAAAACCTCAAGGTGGAGAAATCAGGGGAAACGCATCTTATCTACCAAGTTGATGGCGATCGTCCAACACACAAAGGTAGTATTCACATTCAAAGTCAACCAGGGCTAGGCAGTAAGCTGTCGCGCCTACAAGTTGCCTCATAATCTTTTAGGTATAAAGCTACCTGTAAACCTTCTCCTCTGCCCCTCTGCCCCTCTGCTCCCCTGCTGTCTCAATATGCAAATTAAAAACACAACAGCTTACATTTACTGTTAGACTTCCTCTTTAAGCGAGATTTTGTGAGTAAGCGAATTGCTTATGACTCGTCTAACCGTCGTTGCCATTCAGCATCAATCTGTGCAGAACGCTCAACTTCCTGGTCGAGTAAGTCAGTTTCGCTAGAATACACTAAATCTTCCTTACTGATGACTTTTTCTGTGGCAAATTGTTGGGCATAGTTGATTTTTTGTTGCAAAGGTGCATCAGGATCTGCCAATAGCCGCGATCGAGAAAGGCGATCGCGGTTGCGATCGGCAATTTTGGGATTACGCCACCGAATCCAGAAATAACGCAATAACGGTATACCTAAGAAACCTGCTCCGTAAGCCAATAGCAGCCAATAAATTCCTTGCACAAAAGCTACTAGTCCACCCAATTGGACAGCAACAGTGCCATCTCTCAACAAACTTCCCAATACTAAAGCACCAACAAAATTTAGTACACCCAACCCCGCACTCAACATAATTTGCCCTGAACTTGCGGCACTAAAACGCCAAGGCAATTCCTCTAAATAAGGTGAGATTGAATTACGGCGCTTTTTAACTGCACTCACCTGTAACTCTGGGAAGTAATAAACAATTTGCCCTTCGGGACTTACTGCTGGTTGCCCATTAAATCGTGTCAGAACGGGCAGCATGTAATCTTCGTACTCTCTTGTATATCCTTCACCAATATCATCCAAGTATGGGGCAATTTGTTCTGCTACCACTGCGCCACGATTACTCCGAATCACCGTAGCAATTTCTTGCCAGCGACGTTCGTCTAAGTTGGCGTTAGGATTCCCATCGCCAAACAAAAACGAAAATACAGCTTCAAAGAAATTCAGATTGCTTTCTTCTCGGCTTCCCCGTCGTCGTTCCTGGTACTGATTATCATAATTTGGGCTAAGATACCAGAATAAATTTGGAAAATAGAAGAAACCCCCACCAGAATTACTGCCCCGATTGTCGCCGTTACGGTCTGAATTGGCAGCAGTAATGATAATGAAGATAGTAACAGTTATCAGAGCGATGGAAACAGTTAAGAAAATTCCAAAAGAAATGCGAATCAGATAAAACAGTACACTCCAGACCTTTTTCCACCATTCCTGCAATTGTAACTGGAAGTATTTATTACGTAAAATTGCTCGAAAATTTTGAGGAAAAAGGTAAACTATATCACCTGAATCCGCTACCTGCAAATGTCCGCCAGCATCAGATGCCAGGGCCAACAAGCTTTGATTAGCTTCAGCGACGTTCAATCCTGCCTGGGTTGCCACATCACCAACGGTGACACGGTAGCCCAGTTTTTCCACAGCCTGCATGATGGTGGGATTGGGAGCCATTGCTCTCCCCTCCTGTTGAAACTTATTACCCTATTCTTAAGTATAAAGTTTTATTTTGATCGACTTAGCACAGGTAGGAATGAAGCATGAAATTACATCAATTTGGCAACCCGACATCGAAACAGAAAACAGATACGCCAGAATTCAGGAGTCAGAATCACTCTCGTGGCGGGTCTGAATCCCCCACTCATTGTAGACCACCAAATTAAAAATTTGCTGGGGGTCTTAAACCCATTTATTCATCCGCTCTTTCGTACAGAATTCAGCAATGAATTCTGGCTCCTGGCTCCTGAATTCTGTTTGATAAACCAACAAATGACCTGACACGCAACATGTTATAATTGTTTCCCTCAGCTTGGTTAACCAGCAAATTTTCTGCTCAAATATGGTTCAATATACTCTCGCTCAAAGTCCAGAAATTATCCTTACTGTTTCTGGGAAAGATTCAGCCAAAGCCCGTGATAAAGCAATGGATCAACTGATGGAACTGATGGATGCAGGTAAGCTACCCACGGAACTAGAAGAAGGATTTGGCCCTCAACAATTAATTGAGGTTAAAGAGTCACCTATTGATACTGCTAGCGGTGAGGATACCATTACACAAGCTGTCCAGGTTTTAAGTAACCTAGCTACACTCAAGCTAAAAGTTCAAGAGTCACGATCTGAAGCGTTAGAAATTCGCAAAGCGGTTGACGTTCTGTTCACCGATGATTCGGTGACTGAAGAGGAAATTACTCGACTTAAGGAAGGTTTTAAAGTCCTCAAAAATTTTGCCCAAGCTAATGTGCGTTACCAAGAAGCCCGATCTAAAGCAGAACAGGCTCGGCAAACTCTGGATCAAGCTCTCAAATCACCAGATAAGTAACGCCTACTAATCAGATTGATTGAGATGTATTTTTAACTAATTGAATAAAAACTCTAAAAGACAGGCTGTCATGCCTGTCTTTAGATCTACTGGGGCGCTAGGATTCGAACCTAGGGATGGCGGGACCAAAACCCGCTGCCTTACCACTTGGCTACGCCCCAACGACTTTACTCTAGTTAATATAGCAGTTAATCCTGGGTTTGTGTCAAGTACTTTTATATTTTATTTAAGATAATGTATTCTTACACCAGGATATGGATTGGTCGGAATCGCTGCATTTAGCGGATTTCAGCGCTTTGGGCTGTATCGTCTAGTAATGAACGAGGGTCGCCATTTCTTTGCATCTAAAATCTGTTTTACTTGATTATGAAATTTAAGCTCAAAAAGCTGCCCCTAGCTTTGAATATCAAAGCTAGGGGCAACTAGATTATTTCTTTTCACTTTTTGTTAATCTCCAGTCTCGTGAAGGAAGACTGCTGCAATGCGACTTGATGATAGTAGTTGCTTTGTAGCCAGCCATAGAAATAGTGGAATGGTCTTAGCATAGCGGCTGCAAAGTCGGCGCGGTTCTTGAATCCATCGATACAGCCATTCAAGTCCTAAGTCTCGAATTATGCGGGGCGCACGCTTGTGAATTCCTGCATAAACTGGAAAAACTCCACCCAGTCCAATCATTACAGCTTGTATCTTACCCTTATGTTGATCTATCCAATTTTCTTGCTTAGGACATCCCAGCGATACCAAAACGGCACTGGCACCACTAGAATTAATCTTTTTAACCAAAGCTTCGTCTTCAGTTTCAGTTAGGGGACGAAAGGGTAGAGGCTCCATCGCCGCAATCTTCATCTGTGGAAATTCCTTCTCTAACCTTTTTTGCATCCTAGAGAGAATTTCTGTTTGGGAACCGACAAAGAAAATACTAAGATTTTGTGTTTGAGTTCGCTGACACAATGCTAGAAAGATATCCATCCCGGCTACACGGTCTTGCTGAGACGCGCCCATTTTTCGCATCATCCATACAAGAGGCATACCATCAGGAGTAACTATATCTGCATTTCGCAATACGGCAGCAAATTCTGGATTCCAATGAGCTTCAATGAGCATGTGTACATTGGCTACATACACACTTTTGCTTTCACGCCTACTTGCCCACTTCAGTATTGTTTGTATCTGAAGGTCAAAGCGTAAAGCAGTAATAGGAAAATCCAGCACTTTTTTAGTAGGTAGAGGCACTCTTGCCACCATCAATAACTCCTATGTCCAAGAAAAAATCCATAGATTACATACACCATTCCAAATATTGAATAATTCGGAATTGGATGACTCCTGACTTTTTGTAGGCTTGTCTCATCATTGGAAGTTAACACGTGGAGGTGCAATTGCGTTCTTAATATACTTTTGGCTTAAGTCAGTAATACTAGATTTACTTGCTGTTGTGTCCTAGCTTACTGTTTTAAGCTAAGGATTTAAGAGGTTGATTGACAAAATTCATAGTTTCTTCATAATTAATTTTTGATTAGTTTATGTAAGCATTACAATTGCGATAAATTCTTATATAAAATTTGTCACTGAGTAACATATTTTACGTAACTTTTGCTTGAAAAAGTTCAGATATCAGCTACTCAGTTTGCTAATTTTGATACGTAAGTATGCGCTTAAGAGGTTTAATTTTAGTTAGTATATTTTAAATAATTGCTAATAAATTTTTAGCGTAATCTTCCAATGTTACAACAGATTCAATTTTGTCTATGTATTGAAAAATACCTAAGCTTGATTTGTTTCTGAAATAAAAATTCAAAAAAGAAGGGGAAGATAAACTTATCTTCCCCTAATCTATTATTTTTGTTATTCTCTAGTTTGTTAGCTTCTTTGAGCCTTTGCCGTAACATTTGCCTTTGCTTTTTGAGTTGTCGCTTCCTCGCAGAACCACCTCTACCTTTGTCATTTCTGCCTTCTTTACGGGGAGATTCCCATCTTTTAAGGCGCATAATTTATAACCTCTTTACTATTTACTTGATAGTGGGCAGGAGGAGAATCGAACTCCTATGACCGTAAGGCCGCCACATTTTGAGTGTGGTGCGTCTACCAATTCCGCCACCCGCCCATTAGATCCAACTTGACTATCATACTCTAGTTAAGGGATTTTGTCACAACTTTGAAAGTTAATTCTCAAATTTTTTTTGGAATCATAGCTCTCATAACCATCACATAAGACTTAAAGACGTGGCAAGGTCAATAAACTAGGGTTAATATCCTGTAGTTTTGCACAGCCGCTAAGTGCCATCCCTATATTGAACTCATCTTGTAACAGTGAGATGACGTGAGATACACCGACTTGTCCTGCTACTGCTAGTCCCCATAAAATAGGTCGTCCGATTAGTACTGCTTTTGCTCCTAATGCCAGAGCTTTGAGAATGTCTGTACCTCTGCGAATGCCTCCATCCAGCAGTACTTCTACTTTACCATCCACTGCTGCTACTATTTCAACTAGGGCATCTAGAGAAGCGATCGCACCATCGAGTTGTCTGCCACCATGATTGGAAACAACAATTGCTTTGGCTCCATATTCTACAGCCCGCACAGCATCATCTCCCCGTAAAACTCCTTTGATAACTAAAGGTAGTGGAGACAAAGATTGCAACCATTCCAAATCGTCCCAAGTTACTGCTGGGTTTAGCTGTTGGGCAAAATAGGTAAATAACCCAGATTCGCCTTTTTCATGGGAAATATCTAGCCCTGAGATAGTGGTAAGATTAGCCAGATGTAAGTCTAGGGGTAAAGCAAACTCGTTACGTCTATCTCTCTCCCTCTGTCCGAGAACAGGTGCATCTACAGTCAGACAAAGTGCTTTGTAGCCAGCTTTATATGCTTTTTCTACCAAAGCACGAGTTAATCCCCGGTCTTTATGGATGTAAAGCTGGAACCATCGCAGAGAATCTGGAAATTTATCACACGCAGTTGCTACTTCTTCAATGCTCTTAGTGGACATTGTACTTAATACCATACCTATACCAGCTGATGCGGCGGCTAGAGCCGTAGCCACTTCTCCATCTGGATGGGCTAGACATTGAAAAGCCATCGGTGCAATTAACAAAGGTAGTTGCAGGGGTTGTCCTAAAATGGAGGTAGTTAGATTGCGATCGCTGACATCGACTAATATCCGAGGTCGTAATTTGACTCGCTCAAAGGCTGCACGATTATCTCGTAATGTAATTTCGTCCCAAGCACCACTGCTATAGTAATCAAGGGTCATTTGAGACAGATGCTCTTTTGCTAGCTTTTCGTACTCAAAGAGATTTATCGGCTGAAAGCGATGGTTATTGGGTACAACTGTCATGGTAGCGGCTGTGGGTTAAGCAGTAGGATGTTTTTTAATCCGATTGAACGATTTATTAGGAATAAGAATTAAATAACATACAATTTATGTCCGACAGCTTACCCCACCCTCAATCCCTCTCCTATATATTGGAGAGGGAAGCTAGATACAGGATAAAGTTTTGCATTTTATTTAATTCATGTTCCTTAGTAACTGAGTTTTTTTAAAGGAACCTATCTAATAATTCTTCTTTGGATAGTTGCAGTAATAAAGGAGTAAATTCCTCTGGAGATAATGCTAATAAAGCTTCAGTAATCACTCTTAGTTCTGCATCTAAAGAACCAAAACGAACACGTAACAAGTTCTCTATAACATTACGACGTTCTGCTTTAATTCCTTCTTGGATTCCTTCTTGAATACCTTCTTGGATTCCTTCTTGGATTCCTTCTTGTTTAACTTCTGCTAATTTTTGCTCGTAAATAGGTAATAAGCGCATAATCAAATTTCTATCCTCCTCATCTATATTCTGATTGAATTCTAAGGTAGTCTTTAAATTTAATAATAAATCAATTGCTTTAGTACGTAAGGGATTATTTTGGGGAAGTGCTTCTAATTCGTCTATCGCTTCTTGCTGGACTCTTCCCTTACCTAAAATTCTCAACCATATTGTTTCTTCTATACGCGGTAATTGGTGAATTACTACAATTGCTGTTCTAAAGTAATCGCCTAAAAAATGTACTCCTATTCCCCAATTTTCCTCGTCTTAGTTAGTTCTAAAACCATCTAATATAGATTCAGAAGCTGTGGGTGACAAAATCCACAAACGTGGTAAATCTGATTCGGCAAGCCGATTTTTATCACCTTTCGCTTGACGTTTTATTTCAGCAAAGATATCAAATAACTTATTCATGCAACTGCGGATTTCCGCAATTGTAGCCGCATTTCTAAATGGTTCAATTAATGCAGGTTCAGCCGCAAACTTTCCTAACAGCCCTAATTCTATTGTATTCTTCGCCGATTGGGGTGGAGGTACGAAATAAACATCAATCTCTCGGATTTGGGCTGGGACTTTGCGACTGGTTTCCACTTCTCCCAATGGCTGTAACAATTCTTTAAGATAGTCTTTGGCGAACTGGTCGTAAGGAAACCTGGTCATTAGCTGATTTTTTGGCTGAACCAGTATTTTACATCACAGTGTAATCGCCCAAAGCTTATCTGAAGAAATTTCGTAATTGCGATCGCATTACTAACTCTACCAGTTTCGCCAGCCACCTTTGGGTGCAACTTCATTACTTGTAGACTTCAATCCATGAGTTTGGATTAAAGATTGATATTCGGTGCTGCTTGCCCAACGGTCAATTTCTCGCGCCCGTAGCACTGGCACTGGATGGGTTAATTGCGCTGTGCGGGCGGTTTTGACCATTTCGCCTAATTCGGTCTTGCTGATGTCATCATAAGCGCGGGCTTGAGCAACAAAGGCATCGAGATTCAGTTGTGGCGCTAAGGTTGGGGAACCACCCGCCAGTTTCATTAACACTGACATGACAACTTTCGGGTCTTGGGTTGCTAGTAATGCGGCGCGATCGCAGGTAAACTCAGCACAGCGCACCCATTCTAAAAGCTGTGCCTGTATCGCTTGAGCAACGAAGGTTCCGACATTGGGCACAATCGCCGCAGCTAAGATTAATAAATTTACAGGGGTCAAGTAAACGCTATGGTCACACTTGAGATGCCCTAACTCGTGGGCAATTACTGCCTGGATTTCCTCTGGAGTGAGGATATCAATTAGGGATGTGTGTATCACCACAAACGGCTGCTTACCCCGCACAGCAAAAGTATAGGCGTTGGGAGCCGGATGTTGCCGGACGTACAACTGGGGAGGTTCTATATCCAGAATTTCACAAGCGTTTAACAATAGCTTGTGTAAATCTGGTAGTTGTTTTTCACCCACCAGAATGCTGGAAGCAATATTTTCTACATAGAAAACCTGCTCTGCCATTGGCCCGAGCCAATTTCGCACCAACATATCTATGCCTGGGATTTGCTTGAGCGTTTTAGTAGCTTCCAGGTCTAATGGATGACGAAATGAGTCAGCTTTTAAACCAATCAGAGGGGTTTTGAAGAAAGACATAGTGCAACAAGCTATAAAAAACACAACTATGGAATCTGGCTGGTTAAATAAACAGCCACCCACAGTTAGTATAACGATTTAACTAGGGTGGGCAGGGGAGCAGGGGGAGAAAATTTTACCTTGTCTCCCTCATTGTCCTTATTCCCGCGTCATCGAAGAGGAAAAGGGGTAGGGAGCAGGGGAGAAGACCCATAAATAAATTTACTTGCTCTGAAACCCTTAATTGCAGCGGAAATCCTAAATCCTCCCCCTTGCTCCCTGCTACCCTGCCTCTTCAGCCAGTCTCAACCTATCAATTTCAACTTGAAAGGCTAGTGATGCTGGCAACGATTTCGGCATCTGCTGATGTTTCGCCCACACGCAGGATTTTAGCTCCCAATTGCTGCAACTTCATATCGAGTCGATCGTAGCCGCGATCGAGGTGCTGTAATCCCTGAATTGTGGTTTGTCCTTCTGCCGCTAGTCCGGCAATAACCAACGCGGCTGATGCTCGTAAGTCTGTGCCTAATACTGGTGCGCCAGATAATTTCGGCACTCCCCGAACGAAAGCAGCGTTGCCTTTGACACGAATATCTGCCCCCAAGCGATTCAATTCTGAGGCATGACGCAAGCGATTTTCAAAGACAGATTCGTTAATTACGCTGTCGCCTTCGGCCAATGTCAGCAAAGACATGAATGGCGCTTGCATATCTGTGGGAAAACCCGGATGGTATTGGGTTTCAATATCCGTAGCTTTGAGGGTTTCTGCTGGCAGAATGTGTAAGTGTTCAGGCTTATCCTCAATTATTGTCACCCCAATATCCCGCAGCTTGGCAATCACTGGGATAAGATGTTCTGGAGCGACTGGCGAAAGAATAAGTTCGGAACGGGTAATTGCTGCTGCCAGTAAAAATGTCCCGGCCTCAATGCGATCGGGGATAATGCTGTAATCAACAGAATGCAATTTGGGGACTCCTTCAACAATAATTCTGCTAGTACCCGCCCCCTTGATTTTCGCTCCCATTGCGTTACAGAAGTTAGCTAAATCAACTACTTCCGGTTCTCTGGCAGCATTTTCGATGATGGTTTCGCCCTCTGCCAGGGTAGCAGCCATCATCAAGTTTTCTGTAGCTCCAACGCTGGCGATATCTAAGTAAATCTTCGCACCTTTTAATCTCCGGTTGCTGCCAGGGACGTAGGCGTTACAAATGCCATGCTCAATCTGTACTTCAGCCCCCATCGCTTGCAGTCCTCGCACATGCAAGTCAACTGGTCTTGCGCCAATAGCACAACCGCCTGGTAAGGGCATCTGTGCTACTCCCAATCTGGCAAGAATGGCTCCAATGGCGAAGAAACTCGCCCTCAGTTGGGTAACTAGTTCGTAGGGAGCTTTTGAGGTTTTAATTTCGCTGGCGTTGATGTCTAAAATATCGCCTTGCCGGGTTAAACGTACACCCAAAGCCGATAAAACCTGACCCATCCGCTCTACGTCCGCTAATAAGGGGACATTGCGGATACGACAATCACCCGGACACAGCAAGGCTCCAGCCATAATTACCAATGCTGCATTTTTTGCCCCGCTAATTTTCACATGACCACGCAAAGGATGCCCGCCCCAAATTTGCAAGACTGAGGAGTCTGCTTCTGGAGCAATTTTTGCATCTGGTAAGCTGGTAGAAGGATTGATAAGCCTACCTCCAAAAGTAATACGTAATTTTATATGTTTGAAGTTGGTTTTGATTCTACAGTAAAGATTCAAATTGTCCACGTTTTAGGACAACTTCTTGCATCAAAAAATTGCTTTTTTGGAAAAATTAAGGGCTAAAAGAAAGTTATAGCAGGCTTTTTGGGATTTTGAAAAATTTAACAAAAAATAATGAATCAGTAGTAGTTTGAAGCAAAATTAAATACTCAGTAAAATGACTTAAGTATTTTCTAGGAATCAATGCTGTACTGTTCAGCTAATATTTTGATTTGACCTAATTTCCCGAAAAACTCGTTACAAACCTGAGACTTTTAACGGGTTTTTTATTTTAACTTGACAAAGGTAAAATTTTAGGCAATAATCAAGAAATTGTCGATAAGCACAAGTGCCAGCGGAACTGGCGGAATGGCAGACGCGCTAGATTCAGGTTCTAGTGCCGCAAGGCTTCCGGGTTCAAGTCCCGGGTTCCGCATACCAATTTTGGATTTTAGATTGCCAATTTTGAATTAATCTAAAATCCAAAATCTAAAATATAAAATAGTGTTGACCAGTTTACAAAATTCCCTAGTTAAGCAAATTCGCAAACTCCACTCCACTAAGGAGCGGCATAAGCAGCAGTTATTTCTACTGGAAGGGACGCACCTGTTGGAAGAAGCTTGTGCGGTAAATTACCCATTAGAAACGGTGTGTTGTACTTCAGATTGGCAAGCAGCGCACTCGTCACTCTGGGAAGAAGCTTGTGGTAAAAGCGATCGCACCGAAATTGTCAGCGAGGAAGTATTAAATGCGATCGCTACGACAGTCCAACCAGATGGTGTGGTGGCAACGGCAAAACGAAGGGATAGCCAAACTCAACTACCATTTACTGGTTTAGTCCTAGCTTTAGAAACGGTGCAAGATCCGGGAAACCTGGGGACGATGATTCGCACTGCTGCGGGGGTGGGAGCATTAGGTTTGTGGGTAAGTGGAGATAGTGTAGATTTAGACAGCCCAAAAGTTCTCCGCGCTTCAGCAGGGCAATGGTTTCGCCTAGCAACGGCCGTAACCGAGGATTTAAAAGCTACCGTTCAACAAAGTCAACAAGCAGGAATGCAGGTAGTGGCAACCTTACCCAGTGCGACTTTAACTTATTGGGATGTGGACTGGCGCAAACCCAGTCTGATTTTACTGGGAAATGAAGGTGCTGGATTGTCGGCAGATTTAGCCGCGATCGCAGATAAACAAGTCAGAATCCCTTTGAGTCCTGGGGTAGAATCTTTGAATGTGGCGATCGCAGCTGCTTTAATGTTATACGAAGCTCGGCGGCAAATGAGTCAAGAGTAGAGATGCGATTAATCGCATCTGTGCAGGAATTAAACTCATGACTTTTCTTGAATTTTTGTCTTTTCTTCAAGATATTGTTCAATATCAGCAACTGCGTCCTCAAGGGCCGCTAAATCAATAGCGATCGAGTCTTGAGCGAGTTCTACTTCACTGAGACTAGTAGTATGCAGTTGGGGGAGTGGTGAGATTTCTTCTTCCTCAGTTGAAATTTCTTGTAAAATATCCTCCAACTGATCGAGGGATTCTTGAAACACTCGATCGGCGACGCGGCGCTGTGGTGGTTGAATTGGCTCCATAATATTGACTTGAAAATCCTGATTTACTGACCTAATTTTGATTGCAGTTTCAACAGATTTAAATTTTGCACTTCTAACATCATAGTTGTGTGCTGTATCAACTTTAGCAGTGGTTATCAAGAATATCGATACTTGGCTTTGGTCACTTTTGCCAAGCCGTCTCCAATCGTTGGGACTTGTATTTTTGTAAAGACTATGGAATCCTCCTGAGATAAAATACTTTAATACGACCGACAAGCCGTAGTATATTATTGAGTATGCGATCGCCTCCGGCGGGCGGGTACGCCATCGCAGTCTTGTGTCCCAAATAACTGATATTTAGCCATACTGCGCGTCTACGCAATATTTACAAGGAAAGTATTTTATGAGCAACGTACAACTTTACTTTGCCAAAGCCTCCACCTTTTCTCAAAGAACCCGTGTAGTTTTACTAGAAAAAGGAATTGACTTTAGCAGCACTGAAATTGACTTACAAAACAAACCAGATGGCTACACACAGATTTCACGCTACGGCAAAGTCCCTGCGATTAAACATGGGGATATCGAAATTTATGAGTCTGCCATCATCAACGAATATCTCGAAGAAGTCTTTCCAGAACCAGCTTTATTACCCCGCGATCCAGGTGCTAAAGCGATCGCTCGGATTTGGATCGACTATGCTAACACCCGCTTTGTACCCGCCTTTAACAAATTTCTACGTGGTAAAGATGCACAAGAACAAGGACAAGGACAAAGAGAGTTTTTGGAATCGCTGTTGTACATTGAGCAAGAAGGAATAGGTAAGCTTTCTGGTAATGGCCCTTACTGGTTAGGAGAGCAGCTGAGTTTAGTTGATATCAGCTTCTATCCTTGGTTTGAACGCTTGCCCCTTCTAGAACACTTCCGTAATTTCACCTTACCAACAGAAACCCCTCGTTTGCAGAAATGGTGGAATACTCTGCGATCGCGTGAGTCAATTCAGGCTGTAGAAAATCCTACAAGCTTTTATTTAGAAAGATTTGCCAAGATTCTTGGTGCGCCCACTCCCGTTGCTTCTGCTCAAAAGTAGGGAATAGGTTGCAATCCTCTATTACTAAAACATTGTTGAATTCACTGGGAGATTTAACCCATGAGCTTAAACAGTCAATTACTCAAAGATATACCGCATGTTGAGGGAGAACTCCATTACCTCACTCCGACAGTAGAAAAACCTGTTAACTACACCTACGAACCACCGCCAGGTATTCCCCAACGAAGTGGGAAGTATGAGGTACATAAACTTCCAATTTACGATGCTCGGACGATCGCAGAGGATGTATCTTTGGATCGACAGGGATTCACCTTAGTCGAACAGCACAGCACTGTTAAAGACTTTTACGATCGGGATGAGGTACGCCGCGTTTACTACTCTGAAGCCGAGGAATTCCTCAAGGATTTGACAGGTGCTCAAAGGGTGATAGTGTTCGATCACAACCTGCGTAATGCCGAACGAGCGAAGCAGGGTGAGCAAGGCATAAGAACACCAGTAAGGGGCGTACACAACGACTTCACCGCTAAGTCTGGCTATAGTCGCGCCCGTGCCGTGTTGGAAGCAATCGGTACTGAAAATCCTGATGAGCTTCTGCGGCAGAGATTCAGTGTAGTTAACCTCTGGCGACCGATCGCAGGGCCAGTGCAGGAGTCTCCATTAGCGGTGTGTGATGCCCAAAGTATCGCGCCTAATGACCTCGTAGCTACCGATCTTGTGTATCGCGATCGCGTTGGCGAAACCTACGTAGTCACTTATAACCCGAAACATCAGTGGTTCTACTTTCCGCAAATGCAACGGAACGAAGCGCTACTCATTAAATGTTTTGATTCAGCAGAAGAAGGTTTGGCGCGGTTCGCCGCCCACACCGCATTCGATGACCCAACAAGCCAGCCAGATGCCCCGCCACGTGAGAGTATCGAGTTGCGGACGCTGGTTTTCTATGCCGCATAATTAGCAGGGGGGCGGAGGGGCAGGGAAGGCAGGGGAAGAAGAACTATTCATCAATGCCCAATTCCCAACGCCCCTTTACTACGACTCAAATCTTGCTTGAAAGAAGTGGAGAGACTTCGGCTCATAAATCATTTTGAGTCCGCGTAGGCGATCGCGTTCAGCACGAGTAGTAATTTTTAATGGCCTTATTTGTTGCACCATTATTTACCTACCATTTCACTCTTAGTTGTGTTTATTTTCAAGTCTAGATAAATCACGAGTGAAAGTGATATAGAGTCAGTATTTAAGTAGTTTTTGATTTAAAAAACACTAAGTTTTATACAGGGTTAAGGCAACGTTAAGAATTCTTTCAAAATCACAAAACTTCGGAGTGCAAACAGTTACGTATGGGAAAATAAAGTTAAGCATCAACAAATGTCTTTTGTAAAATTTTGTTCGTTTTTTAGCTCGGTAATGCGTTAAGACATACGTATTATCGTAAACATCACTGCATTAATTAATTTAAATCTTTGTTGGTTAGTCTTTGGGAATTAGCAAATAAAGGCTGATACTCCCAAAGATGAAATTTTCTTTACTCAATGCAAGCTTAATGCCTCAAGTCAGTTCAAATTTAATAAAAATTGGAGGTTATAAAATGGCAATTCGGAATAACTTAGTTACCAATTTATGGCAAAGAGTACAAAAAGATTCAGTTAGTTGGGGATCGTTAGCTCTTTGGATCGGTGCATTAACTGTTCTATTAGTAATGCTTACCATGTTTTCTAACGCTTAGGTTATTTTAGTTCCTGGGCGACAGCCTGGGAACTAACATAGGGTAGACTTTAATCCCTAGAAAACTCAAATTATGAACCACAAACTTCTGGTAACAGTCGTAGTGCTAGCTACTACTAGCTTTGTTACTCCTGTTAAATCTCAAGAACCTACTACCGACACTCCAGCAAAATCGAATCAAGTTTTGAATGCTTGTATCCAAAATCAAGCAGAAACTTTGCCAAATCCCTTTAGTGATGTGCCAAAAGACCATTGGGCTTTTAAGGCAGTTATGACTATGCATTACTGCGGTGCATTCCGTAAAGCTACGCCACCAGCTTTATTTAATAAATTGCAACCAACAAATAGCCAGCAGCAACCGCAAAAAGAACCGCAGTTTGAAAAATAAAATAGGAGTCTTATAACTATATTAAATAGCATAAATTAAACCAATGAGTGAAAAGGATTGCAGAAAGACTGTTATCCAAACAGGGCAAAAAGTCAATTTTGTAGATATTGGCAGTTCATTTTTGCCTGCCTTTGAAAAGATAACGAGTGTTCTAGTCGTACCTTTTACCAAGGATGGTTTAATTGTATGCGCTCTCCTTAACCGTGGTATTGACCTCCCTGGGGGACACGTGCAGATAGGCGAATTTACTTTTGAGGAAACTGCAAGACGAGAAGTTATGGAGGAGGTAAAAGTAACTCTAGGAGAATTAAAACTTGTGAAATTTATCCAATCTGATTTTTACGGGAGTCAACCTGAGCAGCTTACATACCTTGTAGTTATGACTGGATTTGTTGAGGAAATAATCTCTAACAATAGCTACAACGGTCTAAGCTTATGTACACATGAAAGTATGGGAAGAAACATTATAGATATTGATGAATTCATTTCTCAATATCAAGCAGGTGATAAAAATGATATGCGTCAAATTGTGCTAGACGCAAAAAGTGTGCTATTCGGCATCTAATGGTATTTTCGCTTTTTGAAATACCTGCTCAACAGTAAATTCCAGTCCCTCAAATAGGGAATCTGTGAGTAATTCGTCTCCCATATAAGTTTGTGGTGCTGCATCTGGATAAAAAACAGTAATACTTCTGGCTTTACTATCTACCACCCACACCCGTAGAACTTTAGCATCCAAATAGTTTTTGGCTTTAGCTGCCATTTTTCCAAAAATTTGTCCGGGTGAAATAATCTCAATCACCAAATCAGGAGGAACAGGACAAGCTTCGTTTTCATCCCAGTTGGGCGGTAAACGTTCATCAGAAATGTACAAAATATCGGGAATTGGCATCCAATCTTGCCCCCGACGAGTTAATGCAATAGACCATTCCGGGCAAACTTCTCCTTTTCCCTCGCACGATTGCTCAATCAAATTGAGAAGGACACGGGTAAGTTTTGCGTGAAAAAATTTTGGTGACATTTTAGGAATTGCCTGACCATCAATAAGCTCATAACTTATATCTCCTTCACCTGGTGGAAGATTTAGGAACTCTTGCAAAGTTAATTGATTTTTGGCTTGAAGTATCATGGCTCAATAATTTGTAATTCGTAATGTAATTCTGACTCCTGAATTCTTCTTGAAATTGTTTACATTGCCCGCAACACTTGCCGAATAATATCCGATGACACTTCATCGGTAACTGTAACTACACCAATCTCTGTTGGTAAAACAAATCGCACTTTTCCAGCTTTGACTTTTTTATCTAGTTGCAACGCATCAATAATGGCTTCAATATCCACCCCAGATGGTAACTGAGTCGGTAAACCCGTTTTTTGAATTAAAGCATTTTGACGTTCTGTGTCTTCTTTTTGCCACATTCCCAATTCCACGGCAATTTGACCGGCTGCTACCATACCAATAGCCACCGCTTCACCATGATTTACTAAACGATAACCAGTTAAGCTTTCGACTGCATGACCGATGGTATGTCCATAGTTGAGAATTGCCCGTAATCCGCCTTCTTTCTCATCTTTGCCAACAACGTCAGCTTTGGCTTGACAAGAGCGAGTTAATATGCTGTTTATTAGCTCAGGTTTTACATAGCGGAGTTGATCAAGCCGTTTACTTGCTTCCAACTGGGCAAACAATTCAGCATCCCAAATTACACCGTATTTAATAACTTCTGCCATTCCTGCCCGAAATTCGCGCATAGGAAGAGTTTTTAAAACATCTGGGTCAATCAAAACCAAGCGCGGTTGATGAAATGCCCCAATTAAGTTTTTACCGTGGGGATGATTTACACCAGTTTTGCCACCAATTGCTGAATCTACCATCGCCAAGAGAGTTGTAGGTACTTGGACGACATTAATGCCGCGCAGCCAGGTTGCAGCGGCAAAGCCAGTCATATCGCCAATCACCCCTCCGCCCAAAGCCACCATCGTAGCAGAACGTTCTAGGCGGTTTTCTAAGGCGACATCGTAGAGTTTTTGGATGGAATTGAGGTTTTTGTAGCGTTCACCAGGTGGTAAGGTGCAGCTAGCAACTTCAAATCCAGCAGATTTCAGGGATGTAATTGCTCTTTCGCCATAATGCTTAAAAATCGTCGGATTAGAAACTAGCAGTACCTTCTTGCCTAGCTTCAGATTGGCCATCTGTTGACCGAGTTGATCTAAACTCGAAGGTGCGTTAGCGCAGCTTAACGAAGTTATCGCAATCTCATAAGACTGCTCTGGTAAATTTACATTAATTACAGAAGTCATTGCTCAACCCCAAACAAGCGCCCGTGGGCTGTATTCTATCGCAATCTGGGAGTGGGGGAGATGAGGGAGACAAGAATAACCATGCCCCAATGACAAATGACAAATGACAAATGACTAATAACTAATGATTCAATATATTTAGGAAGTATTGTGGAGAAAAATAAATGTTTGCAATTGCAGCTTACATCGGCTTTTTAGGTTTGTTCTTTGGTTTATCAGTCGGTCTGTTGTTCGGTCTGCGGACTGCTAAGATAATTTAACCAAGACTCTTGTGGGGCGGGCATCTTGCCTGCCCTCAATCAGGGACGGGTGAGACACCCATCCCACAAGAATATATTTATCCGACAACAGCCGGACTTGCTACCTTTTCCTGCCTTTGGGAAGGTGGACGCATCCCTAAACCAAGCAAATTCAGCATTTCTCGGTCAGTATCGTAATCTGGACAGGGAGTTGTCACCGTCAACATTTTGTTGTCATCGCTGGAAAATATAGAATTGGCTCCTGCCATAAAGCAGAAAGCTTGTTCAACTTCAGAAAGTCTAGCCCTACCAGCACTCAGACGCACATCAGAAGCTGGCATTAAAATTCTAGCTGTAGCAATCATCCGCACAATATCCCAAATGGGGACATCAGGCTGATTTTCTAAGGGTGTGCCCGGTACTTGTGAAAGAATATTAATTGGCACTGACTCTGGATGCGGATGTAAGTTTGTCAGAGTGTGTAACATTCCAACCCGGTCATCAACGGTTTCACCTAAACCAAGGATACCGCCGGAACATACGGCAACATTGGTTTGACGGACATTCTCGATTGTATTTAAGCGATCGCTATAAGTTCTCGTGGTAATAATTGTGTTGTAATATTCCTGCGAGGTATCTAAGTTATGGTTGTAGGCGTAAAGTCCCGCTTCTTCTAGTTTCCTGGCTTGATTTGCCGTCAACATACCCAGAGTGCAGCACACTTCTAAACCCATTGCAGTTACATCCTTGACCATTTCCAGGACTTCCTCAAATTGTGAGTTATCCCGCACTTCCCGCCAAGCAGCACCCATGCAGATGCGACTAACACCAGTTTCTTTGGCTTTCTGGGCGATGTTAACTACCGTTTCCTTTTCTAGGAGTGCTTGTGCCTTGACCTCTGTTTTATAGCGCGAAGATTGAGCACAGTAGCTACAATCTTCTGGACAACCCCCCGTTTTAATGGATATAAGCTTACAAACTTGTATTTTTGTTGGGTCATGATATTGGCGATGCACGCTAGCAGCTTGATAAATAAGCTCTAGCAATGGCGTGTTGTATATCGCCCGAATCTCTAATTCCTGCCAATCGTAGCGTATTCCCACCACATCACTATCCTTCTTGTAGACTGGGTTGAATCTTGAGCTGTCTTTTGGTTGAATTTCCTGCGGTACAGCGTTTGGGCAAAGCGATTTTATCGAAGTTATGCCGTGTACTGTGCTTTGTCACCCATTGGCTCTCAATCCTTGCGCTCTAGATATTAGACATCAGCTTATCAAGATTTTGGTGGAATGGCAGATTAGCAGTAAAAATACTTACGCTGTTTATTGTACAGAGTAGTGGGCAAAAAATTTCTGAGTAAAGAGGTGAGATTCCCCTTTAACTGCTACCGCTAAACCGTAGGTATGAGAGAATTTATAAAATACAAAATTTAGAGAATGTGCTGGGAAGAGATCCCATCGATTATGATATCAGAACTGCCACTAATTACTAGCGATCGCCTATTATTACGAGTGGCGATTCATGAAGATATACCCCAAATTCTCAAATACTTCATTTATAACAAAACCTATCTCACTCCATTTTACCCTCTATGGGCTGATGGTTTTTTCACTGAAGAATATTGGCAATATCAGATAGAGAATAGTTTTTTAGAATTTATTAATGGGCAATCATTAAAACTATTTATTTTTACAAAAAAAAATCCTACTGTAATTATTGGAACGGTCAATTTTAGCAATTTTGTTCGAGGAGCCGCTCATTTTTGCTATGTGGGATATAGCCTTGCTGAAAGTAAACAAGGTAAAGGATATATGACAGAAGGGCTAAAAGCCGCAACTCAATATCTTTTTCAACAGTTAAATTTTCACCGAGTTATGGCTAATTATATGCCTCACAATCGGCGCAGTGGCAATGTCTTAAAAAGACTCGATTTTGTCATTGAAGGATACGCTAGAGACTATTTGTTAATTAATGGACAATGGGAAGATCATATTATGACAAGTCTGACAAATCCTAAGTGGCAAGCACCAAAATTTTAAGCATCTTTTTTCTAACATTAGAATATCGGATTTATTTGAGAAATTAAGTATCTGTGTATTATGTTTATTTATACATAGCTAATTAACAAATTTGAGATATGAGTTTGTAGCATCTAGAAATTCATATTAAATCCATAATAAATACACAACAACTCCACAAGCAAATGCAAGAGTAATATTTGTTCGCTCTCTGGCTAATGAGCCAATGGGCGCATTTTTTAGATGATTGAGGAGTTTTTCAAAATGTCCATTAATTCTATAAAGCGCTTATCTGTCTTTTCTACTATCTTCGCTTTTGCTACCATATTACACGGAGTTGTATTGGCAGCACCAATTCCAACTTCCCCAGCTACACAACCAGCCTTAACAACTCAGAATAGTCCTTCAGCCCACCAAAAAATCAATATCACAAAGCAACAGCGTCTACAAATCCAGTTAGCTCGCCAGCAAAGAGATAAGGATATTGAGGCTCTATTAAATCCATCCCAAGATACTAAATTTAAGGCAGCAATTCAATCCCGGCAGAGAATCAGGATAGTGTTAAAAACTTTGGATTTGAATCAAGCTCAACAAAAACAGGTTCAATCAATTTTACAAACTTATAACCAGCAAGTAAAACAAATTCTATCTTCACAGGCATCACAACCAACATCAAACTCAGTAGGTATTACTCAACCACCATCAGAACCAATGAAAAAGTAAAAAACTTAGTTTGATTTAATTAAGGTTAAGTTTCCAAAGACTGGCGAATTTGATGCAAACTTCGGTTAAGCCAGTCTTCATACCAATCATAAAAACTCAAAGGCTGCTCCTCATCGTTATTTGGATGCAAATCATCAGGGTCAGTGTCATGGAAAGCATGACAAAAATTTAAAGAGGCAGGATATATCCCATTATCATTAGTCCGGTCATCTATCCAGATTTGTCCTGACTGCTCCCCAGTAACAACTAACATCCCATAAATTCCACAACCATAATTTGTCATGGTGAGAGTGCCTTGAATAAACTTATCATCGAAATAAGCGTCATTGTTAATAACAAAATCTGTATTATTCTTGACAATTAAATCCAAATTATTCCATTCTTTTATTAAAGGAAATGGTTTAGAGAGAATTTCATGCTTTTCTTGGTATATTTTTTCTATAATAATACCTTCACATTCAATTACCGATAGTCCAGATAACCCATATCCTGGCCCTGCACCACCATTACCAATTTCTAACAGAAAGTTTTTATATTCACTTGGTAGCGTAATATTATATCTAGATTCAAAGACTTGAATTTCTTTGTTACTCAAGCAAGGTTTTAATTGATATTGGTGCGATTCTGAGCCAAAAACCTCAAATGTAGCGTCTAAAATAGCTAATTGAGTTAATTTTTTCTTTAATTGCAAAACTTTATTCATTATTCGCTCTAGATTTTAATGGTAGCGCTGCCATATTTTAGATATGGGTCGCTTTTTGCGTCTGTGCTGATGCTGAAGCCAGAGGTAGTATTAAAGGAAGAATGAATTATGCTTTGCTCGTAATGACTCTGGCTGAAACCCCAAACTACAAAAATTCTAGCAATCCTTTTCTCTCCCTCAACTACGAAAGCGCCTTGGAATCTCTAGGCGATGACTACTACGATGAGGTTGGAGCAGAGGAATTTCCCCAACACGTCTTGCGTTGGCGTAACGATGCACTACTACCTCGTTTGGGTCTAGACCCTCAAGTAGTCAAAGATGAAGATTTTATCACAGCTTTTGGCAAATTTCAGGGGCGTAAACCCTTGTTGGCGCTACGTTACCACGGCTATCAATTTGGTGAATATAACAGACAGTTAGGTGATGGTAGAGGCTTTCTCTACGGCCAAGTCCGCGCCACTGATGGCGAATTGTACGATTTTGGCACAAAAGGCTCTGGGAGAACGCCTTACTCCCGTGGTGGTGATGGTATGCTGACGCTCAAAGGTGGAATGCGGGAAGTTCTGGCTGCGGAAGCACTACACCACTTGGGTGTACGAACCTCGCGCTGTTTGAGCATGATTGAGACAGGTTTACCTCTGTGGCGAGGCGATGAACCTTCACCTACCCGCTCATCTGTGATGATTAGAATGAGCAGTTCTCATATTCGGTTTGGTACTTTTGAGCGACTGCATTATTTCCAGCGTTCAGATTTAACTAAGAAGTTATTAGACCACGTAATTGAGCAGTATTATCAACACTTAAGTAGTGAAGAAGATAAATATGTTCTGTTTTACGCCGAATTAGTTAAACGGGTTGCAGAACTAGTGGCGCAGTGGATGGCGGCTGGCTTTTGTCATGCAGTCTTGAATACTGATAATATGTCGATTACTGGAGAGAGTTTTGACTATGGCCCTTACGCGTTTATCCCGACTTATAACCCATCCTTTATAGCTGCATATTTTGACTATTATGGACGTTATTGTTACGGTAATCAACCAAGTATTTGCCACTTGAATTTACAAATGCTCCAGGAACCTTTAAAGGCAATTATTGATAAAGGCGAAATGGAAGCTGCATTAGCTAAGTTTGATGAGTATTATGAAGCTGAATACAGTTCTTTGATGTTGAAAAAGTTGGGTTTTGAGGATTTGCCGTATCCAGAAACAGTGGAACTATTGAATCTAACGATTGAATTTTTGAAAGAGAGCCAAGTTGGTTATCACCAATTCTTTTATGAGATGGCTCGGACTTTTTCATCGAAATGGCGAGATGAGCCAGGTTTTGTGATGAATAATTCAGATATTGTGCCAGTACCGGGTGCGTCAATAATTTTTGATGATTGGTGCATATTATACCATAAAATTTTGAACGATTTTGATAGCGATGTCTACGACGGGCTACGCCTACGCACCGATGTAATTGCTCAAACTTTAGCTGTTCATAATCCCAAAACGGTATTATTAAGACCTGTGATTGAGTCTACTTGGGAAGCAATTGCTCAAGAGGATAATTGGCAACCTTTTTATGACTTAATCCAGGCAATTCAGTCTAGTAAATAGTAGTATTACAGCTATTTGTTTCTGAACAATGAGATCCCCGATTTCTATAAAAAGTCGGGGATCTCAGCTTGAAAATTTTCACAAATCACATCAGTACAAGTTTAATTTACATACGGCATTATGACTTATCTTGGAGAATAAAAAACGAACCGCAAAGGAGAAGCAGCGCGGTCTTGGGGGTTTCCCCCATGAGTGACTGCCGTCACAAAGGACACAAAGAGAAGAAGATTTAAAAGGTTTTTACGTCAGTTCCATATATTTTTGCCAAATTGGAATACTCCCCTTTTTGAAAGGCTGTTTTCCCTTCTTGGCAAGTCATGTCCAAGCCGGCTTGCATCCCACTCATAACAAAACTTTTCGCGAATTATGTTCCCGGACGAGAGCGAATACGCTCGGGTATATGATGACGATCGCCTAATATTTCTAACAAAGGCCCATTAACGTCAAATTTAACCATACTTACCGACGCGACCAAAATATTCACCCGATAGCGATAGCGTCCCAAATCAATACCCAGTAAACTGCAAAGCATAATCCGAATCGTGGCTTTATGGGAAACTACTAAAACATTACCTTGGGGATGTTTTTCTTGAATTTCAGCAATTACAGGCATAGAACGGTTAGCTATATCTACCGCAGTTTCTCCACCTAGTGGTGCATTCCAAGCGGGTTCTGTCAACCATTTTACATAGTTCTCTGCGTAATTCTCTTGAATAAAGGATTTACTCTTAGTTTCCCATTCGCCGTAACTACCTTCTCTAAGTCCGTCACGCAACTGCATATCCATACCGATAGCATCACAAAATGGCTTGGCAGTTGCAATTGTGCGCTTCATCGGGCTAACATAAACAGCCTCCCATTTCAACTTTTGATAAACATCGGCAAAACCGGATGCCATCTGCATCCCCTCTGTTGTCAACTCCGCATCAGTTTTACCGCAGAAATTACCACTTTGACTAAAAGTAGTTTCTCCATGTCGCAGTAAATATAAATTGAGTGTCATAGCTTGTATAGCGATTAGGATAAAGGAGTTGGTGCAAACATAAAGTACCATCAATCTCGCAATCGAATATGTGACACCAGGACAAAGTAATCAACCAAAAAAGTCAATCAAAGACAAACTTTTGAAATCGAAGATAAAAGTAGCGGTTTCAGCTAGTACTAGGATGGTGCGTTAGCCTCCGGCATAACACACCCTACAAAATGAGATTTGGGGTAATTAAATTATTTGTGTGTACACCGTAGGATGCAGAGAGGAAAAAGGATTGACAATTCAAAATTCAAAATTCAAGAAAATTTCAGGCGTTCGCGTAGCGTCTCCCCTTCTCATATTGTGAGAGGCTAACGCCAAGGGAGAAGAGGAGCAACTCCGGGGAATTTAAACCCTTTTATTTATGATAATTCTGATACAAAATCTTCAAACTATTAAGTTTAGGTATTAAAGTCTTCAGTTCTACTGATTCCCTACCTTTAACTAAATTGCTGGGCATAAAACCGCGCGTAGCGATGCTCTAGGGCTAATAATTCTTCATGGGTTCCTGATTCAACAATTTGTCCCTGTTCGAGAACTAAAATACGATCGCACCTTCTCACGGTCGATAAACGGTGAGCAATAATAAACACTGTGCGTTTTTGCATCAATCTTTCCAGTGCTTCCTGTACCAACGCCTCTGATTCAGAATCTAATGCTGATGTCGCCTCATCGAGAATCAAGATTTGGGGATTGAGCAAAACAGCACGAGCGATCGCAATTCTTTGTCTTTGTCCTCCTGATAAGTTTACCCCACGTTCGCCCACCCAAGTCTGATAACCTTCTGGCAGTTGGCTAATAAACTGATGAGCATTAGCAATTTTCGCCGCCTCTTTAACTGCTTCCATGTCAAAAGCTTTTTGTCCAAAGGCGATATTTTGGGCAATTGTCCCCGAAAACATGATGGTTTCTTGAGGAACAATCCCAATTTGTCGCCGCAAACTATGCAACTTCACATCCCGAATATCAACACCGTCAATGAAGATTTGACCAACTTCGGGGTCGTAAAAACGGGGAAGAAGGTTGACAAATGTGGTTTTACCAGCACCAGAAGCACCCACAAGAGCGATCGCTTCACCTGGCGATACTAATAAGCTGATATCTTTTAATACGGGTTCACCTGGCTTATAGGCAAAGGAAATATGACGATATTCTACCTTGCCATTAACTGGAGGAAGAGCGATCGCATTTATTTTTTCGATTACCGTTGGCTGAATCGCCATCAATTCAAAAACCCGGTCAACAGATGCTTCACCCTGCTTAAATTCGTTGTAATTGTTAGTAGTATGACCGATGGGATCGATTAACAGCGCCGCCGCCGCCAAATAACTGAAAAAATTTGCCACTGTCAAGTTATTTTGGGAAATTTGCCACGCTCCCACAATCAATAACGATAACGCACTTAAAGCTTCCAAAAATCCCACAATGGGAATTTGAATCGCTTTGAGGCGTTCGGCTGAGTATTTGGCTTTGAGACTGCGTTCTGCTTCATGGCCAAAGCGGGCGATTTCATAATTTTCGGCAGCAAAAGCCTGTACCAAACGAATACCGTTGAAAACTTCCGCGAGGATGGCTGATAAACCCGACACGCGATTTTGACTTTTTAAGGAATACTTGCGTAACCGTTCGCCAAACCAGCCGACCAAAATACCCATCAGGGGCGCAACTATGACTGTTGCTAGTGTCAGTTGCCAATTCAGATAAATCATGTAAATCGGAATTGCCAGCAACTGCAAAATGCAGGGGATAAAGTCGTGAAATCCTTTATTGACGACTTCGCCAACCCGGTCAACATCTTCGGTGAGGCGGTAAGATAAATCACCTGCTTTTGCGGTTTCAAAAAAGCTGAGATTTAGCTTTTGAAGATGGGCGTAGACTTGCTGGCGGAGATGAAAAGCAACTCTCAAGGAAGCTTTCGCCATGTACATATCTTGTATAGACTGAAACAAGCCTCTGACAAGAAAGATTAAGGCACAACTACCAGTTATTTGAGCGATCGCTATTACATTACCCTGTGCAAAGGGAATTGCCAATTTCCCGGCAAGATTTATCAACACTAATGTCGCCAGCACGTATCCCAAGATACCAATAAGT
Source organism: Nostoc sp. (assembly GCF_036917455.1). GTDB lineage: Bacteria > Cyanobacteriota > Cyanobacteriia > Cyanobacteriales > Nostocaceae > Nostoc. Next base: position 74,278 of record NZ_JBALDK010000089.1, read on the forward strand.
CCCTTGGCGATGGTTTTCCACTGGAGGCGGATATAAGGCAGCAATTGCCAGTAATTAGAACGGGTTTTCAAGCTCGAAAGTCCACAACGATATTTATCCTTTGTTTGACGCTAGCAGTTTTTGGTGAGTTTCTGAACAGTTAACTAATATACCCCTCTTCTGTCACTCTCCGAAAACATTTGCCTTTTATAAAACTTAGAGCTTTTGTATAGCAACCGATTGCGCGATTCTTTTCTAATAACAAATACAAGACCTATTTTTTTCTAATAGTATAGCTTGTATTGATTGCCTCATGAGGCTTCTAGCGATCGCCCTCCCGGAGAGTGACAGAAGAGGGGTATATAGATAAATTATTAGCAGATGCAATTATTGCGATCGCCAAAACCTATCAAGCAGACAGCATAGTTATCCCAAAACTCCGCGATATGCGTGAGCAAATCAGTAGCGAAATTCAATCCAGAGCAGAGAAGAAATGTCCTGGTTACAAGGAAGCTCAACAAAAATATGCCAAAGAATATCGTATGAGCATTCATCGCTGGAGTTACGGTCGATTAATTGAAAGTATTAAATCCCAAGCTGCAAAAGTCGGAATTTCTACTGAAATTGGTACACAGCCAATCAAAGGTAGTCCACAAGAAAAGGCGGGAAATTTAGCCGTCTTTGCTTACCAAGAACGTCAAGCCGCTTAAATTTAATTCACTAATCCGAAGCTAGAAAATATAATATTTTTATAACAGCGCCGCAGTTCATGCTCTTTTGAGCCAATGTACTGTGAAAAATCTGGGTTAGTTTGGCGGTTGGAAGATCGTCATGCTTTCTGACCCTGGTAGCTACCCGCTTCTGATACTGCTGTCGCAAGACAGGATAGGTGCGCTCCCAGCAATAAGGAGTAAGGCTTTTAGCCATAGTCGTTATTCATAACGGTGTGGATTACCACAGTGGTGGCTACTGAATCACCCCCTTCGTCGGGGAAACCCTCCAAATATTTTTTTGGCGTGTCAAAGCGGGGGCAAAATCCCTGGAGTCCCGCCAAAACTTTAAAACCCTTGTGATGTCTTAATTTCAGAGACTAGTGTGTCAATTGATTTAGTTTTTTAATGCGAGACGAAAGAAGCTTTTTAAGGGATATGCCAAATTTGTATCTGAAAAGCTTTATTTGCAAGGGGTCTAGGCGGCAAGGGTTTCAACCACCATTCTGGCTAGGGGTGGGTTGAAAGAAAGTTACGCGGTTTTTGGCGCATTCCCCAATGGTGGGTTTCAACCACCATTCCGGCTAAGGGTGGGTTGAAAGGAAATTTTTGTTGTTACTACGTGAGATATTTGTTTCAATTAGGAGGGTTGAAAGGCGCACTTCGTTCGGGAATATTCTTAGCTTTGTAGCATATCCTACAAATGTAGTGGAATCAACTCCACCACATCACAGTTGCGACATTAATTTGCGAAAACTCAGTATAATTAAATTGACTCTAAAAAAAAGTCAAAGCGACACTAATTTGCAAATTGCGACATTAATTTGCAAATTGCGACATATAATTTGCGAAAGTACACTACAGTACAAATCGGGATGACTGGATTCGAACCAGCGGCCCCTTCGTCCCGAACGAAGTGCGCTACCAAGCTGCGCCACATCCCGCCATAAAAATGGCATCGTAAATTAAGAATATCACAATCTGTGCCAAATGACAGAATTACATCTATGAGCCGTAGTTGTTCACTCTCCCCCAGTAAAAAGAAATTAAGAAGCAACAGGCTTAGGAGGATGTTTTATACCTTTACGAGCCTGAGTAATAACCATCGCAATGTAACCCCAAGAGTCAATTTTTCTCAGACGACAAGTTTCAATCACACTCAAAATTGAGCAGTAAGCCAAACTACCTTCAGTAGAGCGAGTCCCATAGCTCATACCTCGAGCAATAACGGCATGTCGTAAAGCTCGTTCAGCCTCATTATTGGTTGCTGGTAATTGCGGATGATAAAAACACGCAACCACAGCATCCCAATCAGCTAAAATTTCGTTTGCCAAAGCCTTTAACTTGTTATGCTCCGCAACCGTAGCCAATCGGCAGACAAGGGTTTTGGCGAGCGGGGTATGAGTCAGTTTCCGAATTATCCCCGTCGCCAGTAGCAAGTGTATGTATTAGTTCCCTCAGTTCCTCTAAAAGCCACTGTCCCAAATCCGCCACCTCCTTATCTACAGCTTCCGTCAAAGCTATAGCTTTACGGATGAGATGACCCAAGCAATGTTGACGTTTTGAGTAACTACTATAGGCTCCATACCCATCAGTGACTAACCATCCTACAAATGCGTTAGTTACCAGGTGCAGTAATTCTTCTTTACGACGACTACCAATGTGGTAAACGGCAATTGTTGTTGTAATCGCTACCCATAACCAGCAATATTTTCCTTTTTCGTACCAAGGTGGATTATTTCTGCTGATTGCAATTCTTCAATTAATTCTTCAACTACTGGGGAACAAGCTATCCCTACCTCTCGAATACATTTGTCGATTGTTCCGACCGACAGCAATACACCAACCCAATCATTCAACAATTCTCTTATTTTCGGTCGGGACATACGATATCGTATTCCAAGAGAAGCAATAAACGTTGCCAACATCGGACCGACGAGTCCATACTCCTGCAAGCTTAAATCTCTACTTCTTCCTTCAACTAATAGCGAAAGCGACAACCAAAGAACTTGGTGCATCAAAACCTAAATGAACCCTCATAAAACAGAGCGAGTGGCTATAATCATTGGTGCAGTGAGGATTATAGCCTTGAATATTCCAGCGACATTAACTTGTTAAGACGGCATTTAATTTGTTAACCGACAGAAATATTCTCTATCTGCTTACTCTAGAAGGTTCAACCCACTCATCCCAAGTACTATTGTAGCCATCATAAGTAATTTTATAAAGATTGTTACTAACTTCTAAAACCTGCCCTTGATACCATTTTCCCTTCCACAAAATTCTCACTGAATCTCCAGCTTGAAATGATGCCCGGAAGCGTGCATTGCCAACCCATTCATTCCAGGAACTATCATAACCATCGTATGTAATATAGCACTTCTCATCATTAACCTTGAGTACTGTTGCTGGATACCATGCTTGCTTCCAAAGAACCTCAGCCTTTTGTCCCACAGAACAGGGTGAGGCAGCTAAAGCACCAGGAATCAGTGTTCCTACCCAAGTTGCCATGAAAATAGCACCAAACAATACTTTGTTTTTCATGATTATTTCTATCCTCAAACTGTAAAACGGAATTTTGATAATGATTTATGAAAATCTAATTCAAAATTTCTAACTAACTGTTACTATTGTTATGGAATTAGATTAGCGATCGCCTCAGCAAAAATTATGAACTTTTGCCGCTAGTTGTGAAGATATCGCATTTAAAATTAACAGCGTTTATAAATTTAAATTATTTGAAAGCCTAAGATACTTGACTTATCCGATAAGTCGGGTATCTCATTGTTAGTGTTCATACTGAAGCTGAATTTTACAGTTTATTGATATTTTTTAAATTACGGGTTCTAAATATAATTTCATAAAGTCCTAGCAAACCCGATGCTACTAGCAAAGGTAAGAAATAATAGACTCCCCGGTAAGCTAGCATTGAGCCTAAAATTGCCGCCGCCGAAACTTTGGATGAGAGAATCAGCAAAATTATAGTTTCAAATACTCCCAAACCACCGGGAACATTACTAACAACTCCTGCAAACATCGCTAGTAAGTAGATACCCAAAAAGTCCAGATAGGACAGAGATATATTACTGGGAAGCACAGCATAAAGAACTGCTGCGGCTAAAATCCAATCAAGACTAGAAATTGCTATCTGGATAAGGGATATCTTAAAATCAGGAAATCGAAATTCTTGTCCACGAATTATTAACGGTTGTTTAATAAAAATACTTCCTACCAAATAACCAGCGACTAATAGCAGAAAAATTACGCCGATGGGACGCACAGTGGTAAAAGGTAAATGTAGTTGAGTAGGAATTTTCAGGGGATTGATGAGAAATAAGCAACCAGCAACGGTAAACATCCCCAGCCAAAAAGTAAAATTGGCGAAAGCGATTACTTGAGCGATCGCAACTGCTGACACTCCCCAACTGGAGTAAAATCGATAACGGATAGCACTACCAGTCAGTAAAGCAAAACCGATGGTATTACTAAATGCAGAGCTAATAAAGCTGGTTAAAGCAATCTTGTTCCAACTTAGGGAACGATTAATGTAACTAAAACCCAAAATATCGTACCCAATCATCACTAGATAACCCAAGATTGTCAGCCAAATTGCCCAGCTTAAGCGGCTTTTGGGGATAGCAGCTAGAGAGTTGAGGATGTCACGATAATTATACTCGTGCAGTTCGTTAGCGATCGCCCACAAAGAAAGCACCAGCAACGACAAGCCAAACAGTGTGCTGAAATTGATTTGCAGTTTTTTAAGCATCGTAAACAAACTTATTCTAACTCTTGACTTTTAACTTACAACAAGTCGCAAAGTTTCCATCCTGTTGACACAACATTGACAAATTACTTGCGTAAACTTGATTGTTGCCAGCACAGACTGTCCAGTGCCCTTCAAAAATGAACTACAAACAATCAAAAAATCTCTTGCTAGTTTCACTATTAACCCTAGTTGGCTGTAATTTATCTCCAACTGTTGTAGCAAAACCACCTCAACAGCAGGATTTACAAACAACGCCTTCCGCGATTCCAACCCAGCCTAATACTGGTAACTTAGCTACTCACTTAACCTACAAAATTGCAACCTACAATAGTCAATTAATGGGTGCAAGTCGCACTTACGGCGTTTCTTTACCCCCTGGCTATGAGCAAAATCCAAAACAAAGATATCCTGTAATTTTTCTCCTCCACGGTGGACATGGTAATCCCACTGATTGGTTTATTCAAGGCAAGGGACAAGCTCTTAAGACTGTGGAACAACTTTATACTACAGGTAAGTTGCCACCCAGCATTATTATCACACCAGATGGCAACGACAAACGTGGCTCTAGTCCCTATTGGGATCCTCAATATATTGATGGCCCTAACGGTAAAGTCTCCACAGCCTTGGGCGATGAGTTGGTAAAAGTTGTGCAAAACCGTTATCGTACACTAACTAATCCAGATTTTTGGGCAATAGGTGGTTTATCTTCTGGTGGTTGGGGTGCAATGAATGTGGGATTACACAACGTGAATCATTTCTCAATTTTATTTAGTCATAGTGGTTATTTTCATGATAAAAGCGGCCCGATAAATAGTCCAATAACTTATATTAAAAGCATTCCCACACCAGCTAAAAAAAGATTGCGAATCTACCTAGATTCTGGGACATCAGATATTGAAGAAATTGACGCAGCTAAAAACTTTTCTAAAGTATTGAATAACCTAAAAATTTCTAATTCGTTTCGTCAGTTTCCTGGCAGTCATACTTGGCAATACTGGCGAGAACATTTAGCTGATTCTTTGACATTTGTGGGCGAACAATTTAAATCGGCTGAAATAGCACATGCACATAAGGCTACTAATTTAGGTATTAACGATCATAAAAATATTCAAAACAATTAGCAATTACCAATTGAAATAATTCTATTTTGCAAAACCGTTGAGATTTAAACATCAATGTGGAAAACTCTACTGCCATTTCCGATCGGATTAACTATAGTAAGTTCTAAGGGAGGTGATTTTTTGGAACGCTAAATAAATATGAAGAATTCTAAACTTTTAATTAGTTTGATCGGAGCGATCGCACTCCTCGCTTCTGCTGGTTATTATTATGTATTTATTTTGGGTGCGCCACAACTAGACCCACCCAAAGAAGAGGCAGATACTGGACTCAAGTTTCAATTAGCAACCTTCAATTCCCAAGCGATGGGTGCAGTCCGCAACTACGGTGTGATTTTGCCCCCTGGCTATAATAAAAATCTGCAAAAGCGCTACCCTGTAATATTTTTGCTCCACGGCGGTCATGATGATGCCCGTGCCTATGCTGACAAGTATGCAGTCTTAGACGTACTACATGAACTTTATAAAAGTGGAAAATTACCGCCATCAATTGTGATTACACCTGATGGTAATGATAATCGCGGTTCCAGTCCTTTATACGATCCCGATTACTTTGATGGGCCGAATGGCAAAATGGGGACTTTGATTGGCTCAGAATTAGTGCAGGTTGTCAAGTCGCGCTACCGCACTTTAGAACAACCCCAGTTTTGGGCGTTAGGAGGTCTGTCTTCTGGGGGATGGGGGGCGCTAAATATCGGGTTACGCTATCTTAACAACTTTCATATTCTGTTTAGCCATAGCGGTTATTTTACTGATAATAGCGGTTCAAAAAATAGTCCCCAACAAATCGTGCAACAGCTACCACCTGAAGATAGAAAGCAATTACGTGTTTACCTGGATGCAGGTCTGAACGATACTAATTTGCTGGCTTCGACCAAAGCTTTCAACGAAACCTTAAACAAATTAGGCATTGCTCACGTATTTTATGCCTTTCCAGGCGGTCATGGTTTGTCAGGTGCAGATATAGGCTGGAACTACTTCCACAAGCATCTTAAAGATTCGCTCTCGTATGTAGGAGAACAATTTAAAAAAGTTAAGAGTTAAGAATTATGGAGTTAGGAGTTAGAATTTTAAAAATCAGGTTCTACCACTTCCGTTGTGCTAATACTAATTAGTTGTGAGATTGCATAGAACCAGTTGCCTAAGCCCCAAGTCTTACCAAGACTGACTTTTGTGCAATTTCACAAAGAATTGGTACAAGGCATTAAAATTAAGGTGTTATGGAGAAAATTCAAAACATTAAAACTTAATCGGTATAGATAATACAGCCTGTAAAATTGGTTTGTTTATTATTTTAGTCTCTAAGAGGATGAATAAACAAGTATTTCGCCGTGATTTTAGGCACTTAGCGATCTCCCCTAACCCCCCTTAAAAGGCTACCGTGTATACACAAGTCAAATTACCCCCTTAATCTCCCCGATGTATTGGGGGGAAATAAGATTTCCGGTTCCCTCCCCAATATATCGGGGAGGGTTAGGGTGGGTTAAAACCGATATTCATTAATGACTTCAGACTTGTTTATACACAGTAGCTTAAAAAGGGGAAAGAATCAAAGTCCCCCAATTTATCGGTGGATTTAGGAGGATATAGAACGTTTTGATACCTACAATAGAACTTTTAAAACATCCTCTAAAAACAGTGGTAGAGCAAAAACTTCCTAACTTCTAACTTCTAATTAATACTTCTAGACTAATGACCAATAATTTAAAAACTCAGATTGGACTTTGGAGTGCAGCTTTCCTTACAGGTTTAGTCGGAGTAGTGAATTTGTTGTCAGCAGTGACACCTAACCTATATGGGCGAAATCACTGGCTGAAAGAATTTTTTCCGTTTGATATTCGTGCTAGCGGTCATGTATTTGCAGCGCTAACTGGGTTTGTTTTACTCACACTTGCTACTAACTTATTACGCCGAAAAAGAATAGCCTGGTTACTGACTATTGGTTTACTAGTAATTTCTATTTTCAGCCACTTGCTTAAGGGACTGGACTATGAAGAAAGTCTCCTCTCTGGAGTTTTATTGGTGCAGTTAATCTTGATGCGCCATTTTTTCACGGCGCAATCAGACCGTCCTTCCATTGCACGGGGAGTTCGAGTGCTTATTGGTGCTTTACTATTTACTCTGGCATACGGAACTATTGGATTTTACTTGCTAGACGGCAAATTTTCGGAAAATTTTAATTGGCGTGAAGCTGTACTTCAGACTTTAGCAATGTTCTTCACTGAGGATAATTGGGGACTGCAACCAAAGAGCAAATTTGGAGAATTTTTTGCTAATTCTATTTATATTATTGCCGGAGTTACTATTACATACGCAATGGTAATGCTGTTGCAACCTGTGTTTTGGCGTAATTTAGCAACGCCAAATGAGCGAAAAAGAGCAAAAGAAATTGTCGAACAATATGGACATTCTTCTCTAGCAGCGATCGCACTCTTAAATGATAAAAGTTATTATTTTAGTCCTACTGGTAATAGTGTAATAGCTTATGTTCCCAAAGGCAGGGGTGCGATCGCATTAGGAGATCCCGTAGGCCCCATTGAAGACCGCAAAGAGACAATTGTTGCTTTCCAGCAGTTTTGCCAACGCAACGACTGGTATCCAGGCTTTTACCAAACTTTGCCCGATGATGTTGAGCTTTATAGGTCATTGGGGTTTAAGGTACTCAAAATTGGAGAAGAAGCGATCGTTGACCTGAAAAGTTTTACATTACAAGGTAAAGCCGGTAAAAACTTTAGACCATCAATCAGTCGTTTAAGTAAGTTAGGATACCAAATCGAATTTTACCAACCACCCATCGCCAATGATTTATTGCACCTGCTCAAATCTGTAAGTGATGAATGGCTGAAAATGGTACAAGGTTCGGAAAAACACTTTTCTTTGGGTTGGTTTGACGAAGCTTACCTGCGAGAGTGCGAGATTGCTGTGGTGCATAATCCTGAAGGTAACATCAGCGCCTTTGCCAACATTCTCAAAGAATACCAACTCAACGAAGCCACTATTGACATGATGCGACATCGCGCGTCCATCGAAAATGGCACAATGGACTTTTTATTTGTTTCCCTGCTTCAACATTTTAAAGAGTGTGGTTACGACAGCTTTAATTTCGGTCTTTCTGCCCTTGCAGGAGTTGGAGAGAACCCAGAATCACGCCGCTTAGAGAGAGTATTGCACTATCTTTACGGGCACTTGAATCGCTTCTACAATTTCAAGGGACTGCACGCCTACAGAGAGAAGTTTCGTCCCCGTTGGGAACCACGTTATTTAGTTTACCCCAGTTTAACCGCCTTACCAGATGTAGTTGTAGCATTGATTCGCGCAGATTCAGGCGATCGCCTTTTTGATTATTTCAAACCTGGTGCGTAAATAACGAGTTTATACAAAGTCACTCAGAGGCGCAAAAATTAAAAAGAGTCAGTAGTATGGCATAAATCCGCGATCGCAGCATAACACCTCATTGCACAGCGATATCTACGATGGACTATGCCTACACAACTAAATTTTATATAGTATAATTGTACTATATAAAGCTGCAACGCTAAGTTTGGCAGGCAATGCCCAAAGTTTACCTACCTTCAACAAGGAGATTTTTTCCCTTGTTTAGCACATATTTGGCATGATTTTATTGTGTGTTTGTCCTTTAAGTTTTTCCTTTGGCAGAACTGATTCTCAACTGTGGCTTTAACAGATTATTTACCTTTAGATGGAAGGTGACAATATGACAAATAATCAAATTTGTCTGCTAGAACTCATCAAAATTTTTGCAGAATATCGTAACAATATTATCGTCAATATCAAGCATCTGCAAGAACATTATCAAAGAACAGGCATCAAACGGGTTAGAGGTGTGAGAAACGAAAGTGGAGAACTGCTTCAACCTTGGCTGCAAACAGAATATATAGATAATGTTGAGTATGTTGGTATGGGCGAGTTTCAGTTTAATCGCAATACTGCTACTATCAATCTGCTTATCAAACGGAAAGTTAGACTTGCTAAATCTGAAGATAAAACCCCCACTCTTGAAGTAGCAGGTTTACTGATAAATAACCTCAATAGTTTTAATAACTACACAATTGTAAGTGATGGCAAAATCAATATAAAGTCCTTACAAGTCAAAATTAGTAGTAAAAAAGCTTTTGATTTACTCAAAAAAAAGGGTGTTTTAGATGCAGAAAAATTTGACTTCCATACTGAATATTCTATCCATCTAGATAACTTACCGCTTGTAGCTTATGATAGTTCTTACAGTAGTATTAATGGATTATTCAATCAACTTGCAGAAATTAAAGTGCTTACTAGTATTATTTCTGCTCACTTGAAAAAGGAGTCAGATGTATTCATAGCACCACAGTTAGATGAGTTTCAAAAGCACTATCTATCCAAAAATGCTTACATCAATTTTCCAACAACTAACGAATATATAGACATTCATGAAGCTCTGTTTAATGGTACTCTTGACTCAAGATTGAGCTATAAGATTGACATTGGCAGTCAAGATATTCTAAACCTAAGTAAGTTACATTCTGCCAACAAGTTTCTGAATAAAATGTATCGTCTTTATGACAAGGAAACTGGAGAGATTATCATTAAGCCAAGTTTTGAGATGGCATTTAATGAGAATCTCGCTGTTAGACACAGGTTACTTTCATCACGTACCAAGATTACAAAAGTCGATGAGTTGATGAAACCAATTTTTGATGATTTTCTTGGGTTTGAGCAAAATGGCATTGTTGTAGGTATTCTTAAGAAAGTTGGTGCTGATAGTTTGGCGCAGTTATTTCAGGATAAACAAACTGGTAAGCAAATCAGCAAAGAGGAAACGATTGCAGCTTTGACGACAGCGAATAACAAGCTAGAGAAATATATAGAAAATATCTACCAAGATAAAATTTCTCCTTTGGTATTTTACATTGGTTGTACTGGACTATTGCCAGAGCAAATAGAAGCAAAACCTATGACTGCTGAAGAAGCTGCTGCTAAATACCCAAATTTGCAATTTTCCAAAAATGAGCAAGAGGGCAGTTTTTTTGCAGTTGGTGATAGTATAATCAGCATCTATGTCAAAACTGAATATTACAGTAAAAATGTGCCCATACTAAATATTTCATAAACAACAAGAACCCCGATGTACTAAAAAATCGGGGTTTTATCGGTTTAGTTTAAATTATCTCAAAAAATAAGATTATTATATGAATAAATAATCTATTCTTACTTAAGAAGCTGCTGATTCTCCCCCAAGCACCGACTGGATAACTAAATCAGTCATATCACTAAGTCCCGTCCCAAATTCTGGAATTATAAATAGAAGCATCATTGCAAAAATTCCAAATTGGCTATATTGCAGTGGCTTTAGCTGAGGAAAAATTTCACTGAAAACATGAAATCCATCTAGGGGTGGAATTGGGAGCAGATTAAATAGAAATAAGGTCAAATTTATCCGAGCCGCTAAGTAAATAAATTCCTCATTGAAAAGCCCTGTAAGACTCTGATTAGAGATAAATTTCAGCACTAAAATAAATAGAATGCCTAAAGCCAGATTTGATAATGGCCCAGCTGCCGATACCAAAATATTACCTAGCTTGGGAGAGCGAAAATTAGACGGGTTTACGGGCATTTTTCCCCAAGCTATACCTATGAGGCACAGAAAAATAATCGATTCTTTGCCCATGTGAACTAGAGGATTAAGCGTAAGATGACCAGTTTTTTGTGGAGTATTATCTCCTTGGCTCATAGCAGCCCAGCCGTGAGCAAGTTCATGCAAAGTAATGGAAAATATGACAATTAAAACGATTCTGAAAAAAAGAATCGGCTCTGTGATGAGTATTTTGATAAACATACTTTACTAAATTTTGGTAATGCCCTATTTGTCCAGTAACAAGCTCTTGATATAAATGTTATTAGAATATTTGCTTAATCTGCTACTGTGATTTCTGGTATATTTTATAAATCAAAATTTACTACTTTTATTAATCTCAGTTGATTTGATAGCTTAAAAAAATATTTTATAACACTCGAAGGATTTTAAAGCCTGGTGGCAACTACGTATATATTGTATTTTTTAGTATATAAAAGGTAAATGCTGAGCCAGATAAGAAGTAAACTAGTATAATAAAATACAAAACCATAAATTATAAATTATAAATAGTTCGGCTTTGTTTGTGTCTAACTGCATCTATAGTTTCATGTGTCTCTGCCTAAAAACAGAGCGGCTATGCTATTGTCTTGTTATTTTGTTACATCACCTTGCAAGGTTAATTTTATTACCTGAAATAACAATAGATTTACTAATAATCTTTAAGAAAATTGTGCATAAATCAACTTCAATGAGACAATCTGACCTAATCTTCTCAACCTAAAGGAAGACATGAACGATCGCACAAAGGCTCTCCAGGCTCTCGCGGCTGAACGTTGGCGCGTATCCCTGATTCTCAGTGGAGCCATGATGTTTATTTACTTTGGCTTTATCTTGCTAATCGCATTCAATAAGCCCCTTTTGGGGTCATTAGTAGTTCCTGGTCTCAGTCTGGGAATTTTACTAGGGGCGTTAGTAATTGTCTCAGCATGGGTATTAATTTTTATCTACGTGCGCTGGGCAAATAGCAGTTATGACGACCAAATCGCTAGGCTGACACGTAAGTAAATTAGCTATTAGCAATTTCTAGTTCCAAATCCAAAATACTAAACCAAAAAAGCATGAATAGTGTGTGGTTGGATCTGCCATTAGCGGCGGATATTACCAGTCTTGGTAAGTTTAACCCGTTAGCGATCGCTTTCTTTTTTCTGTTTGTTGTCAGTTCTCTAGGTATTACCTTTTGGGCGGCAAAGCTTACCAAAAATACTGCCCACTTCTATACAGCTGGCGGTAATATCAGTGGTTTCCAAAATGGGCTAGCCCTAGCAGGAGACTTTATGAGTGCAGCTAGCTTTTTAGGTATTACTGGGCTGGTGGCACTCAACGGCTTTGACGGCTTAATTTATTCTATTGGCTTCCTGGTGGGCTGGCCGATTGTGATGTTTTTGATTGCGGAACCATTACGTAACTTAGGCAAATACACCTTTGCCGATGTAGTGGCTTATCGTTTACAACAAAAACCTGTCCGCATCGCATCTGCCATTGGAACGCTGGCAGTGATTAGCTTTTACTTAATTGCCCAAATGGTAGGAGCTGGGGAGCTAATTAAACTACTGTTTGGCTTTGATTATGAATTAGCCGTGGTCATCGTCGGTTGTGTGATGATGGCCTATGTGATTTTTGGCGGCATGATTGCCACTACTTGGGTACAAATTATTAAAGCAGTTCTGTTGCTCGGCGGAACTATCTTGCTAGCTATCTTGGTACTGGCAAGATTTGGTTTTAACCCACTCGCTCTTTTCGCCGCCGCGGCAGACAAGTATCCGGGTGTATTAGCTCCAGGCAAACAGGTTTCTGACCCCTTTGATGCCATCTCCTTGGGGATGTCGTTGATGTTCGGCACTGCTGGATTACCCCACATCCTGATGCGTTTCTACACAGTACCAGACGCTAAAGCAGCGCGGCTCTCTGTTACTTACGCCACAGCTATTATTGGCGTTTTTTATCTCCTTACCTTCATCCTGGGCTTTGGAGCAATGGCGTTAGTAGGGCAAGATGCCATCAAGCAAATTGGGACTGGTGGTAACATGGCTGCACCGATGTTGGCAGAATTTCTCGGTGGTGATGCTTTCTTAGGCTTTATTTCTGCTGTTTCCTTTGCGACAATTTTGGCAGTTGTAGCGGGGTTAACCCTCTCAGGAGCGGCTGCACTGTCTCATGATTTATGGGTGAACGTGGTGCGCTCAGGTCATGCTGACGAGTCAGAACAACTGAAGGTAGCTCGCGGCGCGACAATGGCTTTGGGATTACTGGCGATATTTCTGGGTATCTTGTTTAAAGGACAAAACGTCGCTTATATGGTAGGTTTAGCATTTGCGATCGCAGCTAGTGCCAACTTCCCAGCATTGCTGCTATCAATGCTTTGGCGACGCTTCACCACTAGCGGGGCGGTTGCGAGTATGTTAGTTGGTACTTTCTCCTCGTTACTGCTGATTTATTTATCACCTACTATTCAGGTGACAATTCTCAAGCACGCTTCTGCACCCTTCCCACTGAAAAATCCGGGATTAGTTACTATTCCCTTAGCGTTTATTGTGGCGATTGTCGTTTCATTGTTGACTACTGAACAACAAGCACAGGAAAAATTTGCAGAAGTTGAGGATCGCATCCACATTGGTTCTGGGATGTGATTTTGTCATTTGTAATTGGGCATTGAGCAATATTAATAGTTCTTCTCCCCCTGCCTCCCCTGCCTCCCCTGCCTCCCCTGCCTCCCCTGCCTCCCCTGCCTCCCCTGCCTCCCCTGCTCTCTACCTCTCTGCCTACTGTCTAAGCTCTTTGATGTTTTTCATCACTTGTTCATATAAGTCGTTGCTACCTTGACTTTGAAAGATGCTTGCTGCTTGTTGTAAATCCTTAAGCGCTCCCTGTTTGTCTCCATTGGTGGCGCGGGCGTTTCCTCGGTTGTTGTAGGCAGGGGCAAAGTTAGGGTTGAGGCGAATAGCTTGATTGTAATCTGCGATCGCACCCTTTGGATCTCCATTGGCAGCACGAACATTTCCTCGGTTATTATAAGCGATCGCATATTTGGGGTTGAGGAGAATTGCTTGATCGAGATCGTCTATTGCCCCTTTTTTGTCTCCATTGGCGGCGCGGGCATTTCCTCGGTTATTGTAGGCTTCGGCATAGTTGGGATTAAGGCGAATCGCTTCACTATAATCTTTCACTGCTTCTCTGTTACCTTCTAGTGAAGCACGGGCATTCCCCAAGTTATTGTAAGCTTCAGCGTCGTTAGGATTAATGCGGAGGGCTTGATTGTAATCTGCGATCGCTTTTTCCTTGTCTCCCAAATCAAAGTAGGCTAATCCGCGACCGTTGTAGGCAGCACCATATTGAGAGTTTTGAGCAATTGCTTTACTATAGGAAGCGATCGCAGCTTGTAAATCGCCGTTTAAATGCTGATTTTTTCCCTGAAGATAGAATTCTCCACCTCTGGAAGCTGTAGCTGAACGACGGCTAGGTGTAGTAACTCCTATTTCTGTCACCAAAACATTGTCATTCTTGCTACAAGAAACACTGCTAATTGCTGTCAATGTAGTAAAAATAGCTATGGTAAATATTTGATTTACCCTTGTTCGCTTTTGTCTAAATAAACGCCGTCTCATAATTTAATATAAACTGCCATAACACCTGAACACACTTAGTACCAAAATCTAGATTTTAATTCTTTAACTCAATTGTCATTCTAACTTTTGATAGACGTTTAAAGTCAATTAACAAATTTACCTGATATTCAATATATTTCTTTCATAGTTATATTAAATAAAAAATCTTAATTATAAAGTATAAAAATTGTCAATCCTACTTTTTAGTATTGTCATCTCTCTACTTCTTGACAATAGATTTCTGAACAGAAAACTACTGTCGAGCATGTTTTTTATGATACTTTTTGAAAATTTATATTTTAAATGTTAAGATTTGTTTTAAATAAATACTCCCTAAATTCTGACATTTGTAGCCTTATAGACAATTTACTCATCTTCTGTTTCACTCTCTTGAGTTTTGGGAGTTAGTCGCCAAGAGGTAGTTTTTTCAATATCTACAGACAGTTGTTCCAGATTTGTCCCTAAATCTTTTTGGAGTTTTTGAGTTAGTGTGACAGGGAAATCTAAATCAATATCTTGGGTTTGTACCAGCTTTAATAATTCTGTAAAACTAGCTTTGATTGTAGTGCGATCGTAACTTGTCAGCTTATGATAAGAAGTTTCAGATATATTCTGAGCTTGCATGGCTTTTTTCATCCGTTCTTGCAAATGCTCAAATTCTGAATTCAACAACTTGTATTGTTGCTCAAGTTGTGAGTATCTAGTACTTAGTGATATTAAATCTTCCGTTGCGGGTTCGGGGCTGGCTTGGGCTTGTAAACCTAACAAATTTAAGTGGATTTGAGCAAGATAAATACAGTCTAAGTAAGCATACTCTATCTGTTCTTCAGTCAGGGGGCGTTTTGCCCAATCGCTTGTTTGTTCTTGTTTATCGATATTGTTAAAGCTACAAAGTGCCGTAGCTATGGTTTTGAGTTGGTAATTAGGTAATGGCAAAAGATAGTAGGGAATTTTTTTTGCCATTTCCAAAGTGCAAGTAATATTTTTAGCTTTCTTACTACCGAGAAGTTTTAAATCATAACTGGCGTTGTGAAAAACTTTTTCAATGGCAGAATTTATCATAATTTTTTCAATAAATTCAGCTATAATATTAGGCTTATCTAACACATCTAAAAGGTAGACGCGATCGCCACTCATATCTTGAGGATTATCTAACACTTGAATCAGTGATAGTCGGGGATTACGACTTTTATAATCAGCTACTTCTGTATCTATCCACAGTGTTTTTGCACTGGTATATTCAGCGACAATAGCACTAATTTCGCTGGCACAAGTGAGGTAGGGCATTAGCTGATATTTCCTGAATATTTAGGGCATTGTAAGCAAGCCATAGTTTTATAAAGTAGCATTTAGTTGGTAATTTTGCTGGCACAATATTGTAAAAGTACCGAAATTTTGAGCTGTGTAGGCGTAGATATCGCCAAACTTGCCTCAAATCTGATAACATCAAGTCACCACTGTAAGGCTGCATAGTCTACACTCAAAAAAGCTCCTTAGCATCTACGCTAAGTTGACAGAGAGCGACAGACTCTATGCAGAGCTATGCTGGTTAGCAGCCGTTAGGAAAATTGAATTGGCGCTTTTCAAAAATGGCTGCAAAATCTTAGCCTTAAGAAATAGTCCAAGTTTCAGTTTTCAGTAACCTGAGTAATTGCTTGGGCACTTTTGCTACTTCACATTTAATTGCTTTTTAACATCTGCTCCTCACCATCACACACCTCAATTAATCGCTTCAAATACTCAATTCGGAGATAGATAATGAAAAAGCTAATTCTATTACTAGTTAGTAGCATTTTGGTAGTTGGTACTTTTGGCTGCCAAGAGGCTCCTAAAACTGGTTCAGAAACTCCTAATGCTACTAATGAAGCTGCTCAAGTACCAGCAAAACCAGCTTCTGTGACAAATGAAACTGCTAAAGTTCCAGCAACAGAAGCGACTCCTTTAGCAGCTACCACAGATACTAAAGTTAAAACTGGTTCTGAAAAAACGGCAGCAACAAAAGTTAAAGGTGACTTAAAAACTGAAGTGAGCGCAAAGTTGAATAAAGGCTTACCAGGCAATAAATTACAAGTTGAAAACAAAGAGGGTGAAATTATCCTCAAAGGTACAGTAAGTTCTGCTGAAGAACTCAAGAAAGCTGAAACTTTGGCTAAGGAAGTTCAAGGCGTGAAGACGGTGAAGGTAGAAGCAAAAGTTGGAACTGTAAAAAAGCCATAAAAGAATAGCTGAAGCTTTCAGTTAGTATCGGCATAAAAGCCAAACAGAGACTTACATAAATGTAAGTCTCTGTTTTTTACTTGGTTAAATAAAATGTAAAGTAGGTAGTTGATACCACTTGAATGACTTTCTAAACCTCTAGTTAATAGTTAAAGTCTTATAAAAAAGACTGAAACCATTTTTCCGTCCACTTGAGTAAACTTTAGTTTAGCTATGACTTATTTTTAGAAATACCGGAAAATCTTTAAGATGTAATTAAAGCGAAATTTGATTAGTCTAAAGTTTTTTCATGCAGTGCTTACCGCCAGCTTATCTCACAAGCAGTCTAAGAGGATGAATGAACAAGTCCTCTCGTTGGTAGCAAAACATTTCATATCTCCCTAAATCCCCCGATAAATTGGGGGACTTTGATTCCGGTTCCCCCTTTTTTAAGGGGGCTAGGGGGGATCTCTAAGTGCCTAAAATCACAGCCAAATACTTTTCAAACAACCTCTTAAATCACGGCGAAATACTTTTCAAATATACTCTAAGTCTAATCCTGCCAAATCTTTTTCAGTTATGGTGATATGTGAAGTTGTTATTCTATATTCTCATATTTCAACTTCCATTATTATTTGAACCTCGATAAATTCGCTCCATCTGCTCTGGAGAAAGGCGTTTCATTGGAAACCACTCAAATTCAGAAACAGACACTTTTTCATAAGGTTGAACATCATTTTGCTGGTTTTGAGGTAAATGCACTGGTCCATTGGTATTTGCATACTGACCTCTGAACGACTCATCTATTTCTGATTCTGGAAGCTGAGTCTGAGGTAAAACATAAGCGTGCTTCTGGGGATCGTATGCGAAAACTTCTCCTGTTTCAATGTGATAAATCCAAGCATAAATGCTGAGTTCCCCCTGATGAAGCTTAGAGTGAATCACTGGATAAGTCCGCAAATTCTCAATTTGAGTAAGAACATTTTCGGCAATCATAATCTCTAGCAGTTCTTCTCCATCGTAGTCACTGTAGTGGTCTATAACTAACCTTCGAGTTGCCTCTGCGTATTTAAGCCAATCATGTACAAGCGGCATTTCGTCGCTGAGATTATGTAACTTCATTAATCCTTTCATTGCACCGCAATGAGAGTGACCACAAATAATAATTTGGCGAATATCTAAAGCTTGAACAGCATATTCAATTGTCGCACCTTCACCGCCATTACTTGCTCCATACGGTGGAATGATGTTACCTGCATTACGAATGACAAATAATTCACCGACTTGGGCTTGTGTAATTAGATTTGGATCGAGACGCGAATCAGAACAGGTAATAAACAATACCCTGGGCTTTTGTCCATGTGAAAGTTGCTCAAACAATTGTTGATGTGTCGAAAAATAGCTAGATTTAAATTCACGCAGACCTTTAATTAATCTCTTCATTACTAAGTTCTACAAATATTTGCGGGTTAAGAGCCAAATTATACGGAGCAGATTGAGGTAGTAAAGAGGGCTTTCTTTCTACGTTTTTACAATTGTAAAGATTACTATATTATAAATTCATTTGGTGCTTTTAATATCCTCTACCATTGGGTTGACTGGCTTTTTTCCCTTGCTCCTCTCTGTTCCTTAGCAAGTCACGTTACTAGTTATATCCTGAGGGACTTCCAAGAAATAAATTATCCAAATGAAACGAACCACAGAGATACAGAGAAGCCAGTGCGTTGCGGTGAGTCCAGCGCTGTAGGCGGGTTTCCCGCCGTAGGCGACTGGCGAACCCGGAGGGGGGTTCGCCCCGTTGTAGCACCTGGCGCAACACAGAGGAATGAGGAAAAGAGAGTTTTTTCGTCAGTTTTTTGAGTATTTTTTTATTTGGAAGTCCCTGAGATAAGAATTTTCGCTGTACACTGAGCGATCGCCTGCGTTCAGCCTTTCGGATGAAGCTTGCAGTCTCACAGCAACGCATCTACCTACAATAATTCTCAATCCTCCCTCCTACCCTATTGCGAATTTTTAATTAGTTGATACACTTGTTCTTCATTAGCCCAGTTAACCAGCGCCTATGGTTCATATCAAGCGCGTGGAACTTACCAACTTCAAATCCTTCGGCGGTACTACCTCAGTCCCTTTGCTGCCGGGGTGTACTGTTATATCTGGGCCAAATGGTTCCGGTAAATCTAATATTCTAGATGCACTGCTATTTTGCCTCGGACTCTCCAGTTCTAAGGGAATGCGAGCCGATCGTCTCCCAGATTTGGTAAATAACACCCAAACGTCTAAAGGACGGTCTTCTATTGAAGCTAGCGTCACTGTGACGTTTGATTTGTCAGATGAAATCTCACACAAAGACACAAAGGCGCAAAGGGAGGAGGTAGAGGAAGTAGGGGAAGCAGAGGAAGAACCAAAATCCAAAATCCAAAATCCAAAATCGGCAGAGTGGAGTGTTACTAGAAGGCTGCGAGTCACTCACCAAGGAAGTTATACGTCGAATTACTATATCAATGGTGAATCTTGCACGTTGACAGAATTGCATGGAGAATTAAGTAACCTGCGGGTTTATCCTGAAGGCTACAATGTGGTGCTGCAAGGCGATGTCACCAGCATTATCTCAATGAATGCGCGGGAACGGCGGGAAATTATTGATGAATTGGCGGGGGTGGCGGCGTTCGATCGCAAAATAATTCAAGCCAAATCAACTTTAGATGAGGTGAAGGAAAAAGAAGATAGCTGTCGGATTATTGAAACAGAATTAACTGCACAGCGCGATCGCCTTTCCCAAGATCGCGCCAAAGCTGAGAGATATCAAAAGCTTCGCACGGAATTTATTGCCAAACAATCTTGGGAAGCTGTTTTATCATGGCGATCGCTACAAGCACAACAAGAAAAGTTAGTTCACGAAATTCAAACAGGCGATCGCAATTCTAGTGAACTCTCAACCAAACTCACAAATCTCAATTCCGAAATCGTCCAAAAAAGTGCTGAACTCGAACAACTCAATGCCCATGTGAAAGCATTGGGTGAAGATGAACTTTTGGCGGTACAATCTACCCTTGCCACCCAAGAAGCAGAACGAAAACAACTCCAGCGTCAGCTAACGGAATTAGAAACGGTAACGCAGGAAACCGCTAAACGTCTGACTCAAACTCAGCAAGAGATTCAAAAACACCGTTTTTCCCTAGAAGAAATTGCCAAAACACAAATTGTAGAGACGCGATTCATCGCGTCTTCACAACAACAAAGAAACGAAGCGCACCAAGCCTTAGAAACCTCCCGCGAAGCCGCCGCAGAAATCGCCTCGGCTTCCGAAGCGTGGGTGCAGCAACAAACGGCATTCAACCGTCAAATTGAAACTCTGCTGCAAACTCTAGAACCGCAACGCACAGAAAAAGCACAACTCACGGAACGGAATAATCAGTTACAACAACTTATCGAGGAGCAAACTCAGTTAATTGAACGCGATGAACCCCTGTTAGCCCAAAAACAAACTGAATGTAGTCAAATTGAAACAGAATTTAACGCCTCTAGCGAACCCATCCAAAATTTAGCCCAAAATCTCTCAGCTACAGAACAAGAATTGCAAATCCAACAGGAAACCCAAAAGCGTTTACTTTTTGAACAACGGGAAAAACAACGCCAGTTGGATAAAATAGAGGCGCAAACTCAGGCACAGCAAGAAGTCCAAGGAACCCAAGCGAGTAAAGTCATTTTACAATCGGGAATGCCTGGACTTTGTGGCTTAGTTGTGCAGCTAGGAAAAGTTGAACCCCGCCATCAGCTAGCTTTAGAAATGGCTGCCGGTGGACGCTTAGGACATATTGTGGTGGAAGATGATGGTGTCGCCGCAGCCGGGATTGAATTGCTCAAACAGAAGCGTGCAGGGAGAGCGACTTTTTTACCACTGAATAAAATTCACGCTCCCAAATTTACTCAAGATGCAACGCTGCGTTTTGCTAGTGGCTTCGTTAATTATGCTGTTAATTTAGTCGATTGCGATCGCCGTTACAAAGATGTATTTAGCTATGTTTTCGGTAACACAGTCGTATTTGCCAGTCTGGAGGCGGCGCGGAAAAATTTAGGATTGTATCGCATCGTCACCTTAGACGGCGAACTCCTGGAGACTAGCGGTGCAATGACTGGTGGTAGCAACAGCCAGCGTTCAGCCTTGCGGTTTGGTAATGCAGAAGCGGCGGAATCTGATGAAGCGATCGCTTTGAGAAGTCGTTTGGTGGACATTGAGCGAGTTTTAGAGCGTTGTACAGAAGCGATCGCTACTTTGTCAGTCAGAAGCAAAAAACTGACGCAGGAACTCACAGAAGCGCGTCAGGCGCGACGCGAACAGCAGTTGCAATTGGAACAGTTGCAGAAAGATATTAAAAATTTAACAACGCAATTAGAGGGGACGCGATCGCAACTCGCCCAAAACACCGAAAAGTTAGCCACCGCTCAATCAAGATTAGAAATTTTAGATCGGGAATTACCAGGACAAGAAACTCAGTTGCAACAATTGCGACACGCTTTAGCAGAGTTAGAAGCATCGCAAACACCTAGTGAATGGCAACAAATTCAAGCGAAAATTAAAATTCAAGAGCAACAATTACAACAACGTGAGACAACATTACGCGAAGCTGAACAAAGATTAAAAAATTTGGAAAATCAGCAACAGCGATCGCAAGAAAAAATCCAAGAAGCAGAGATACGAATTACCGAATATGAAACCCAAAAAACCTCTTGTGGAGACGCGATGAATCGCGTCTTGAGCCAAATCACAACGATAGTCGAGCAAATCACCCAAACCCGTTTATCGTTGAGTCTTATGGAGCAAAATTTGGGAGAAGAGAAACAAAAACGTGACGCTACAGAACAAGAAGTGCGATCGCACCTTTTACGCCAACAACAATTGCAATGGGAAATCGAAAAACTCAAAGAAACCCAAGAGAAGCGGCGGGAGGAACTAATTGCACTGCAAAGCCAGTTACGGGATATGGGAGCAGAATTACCAAATCCCTTGCCAGAGGTTCCAGATAAGGTAGATTTAGAAGAATTGCAGAAAGAATTGCGATCGCTAACCAAACGCTTACAGGCGATGGAACCTGTGAATATGCTGGCGTTGGAAGAATACGAACGCACTCAAAACCGCCTCCAAGAACTCACGCAAAAATTAGAGACACTAGAAGGGGAACGCACCGAATTACTTTTGCGGATTGAAAATTTTACCACATTGCGGCAACTTGCCTTTAAAGAAGCATTCGATGCTGTCAACGAAAACTTTCAATCAATTTTTGCCATTCTTTCAGACGGCGACGGCTTTTTACAACTCGAAAATCCCGAAGATCCCTTTAGCAGTGGACTGAATTTAGTCGCGCACCCCAAAGGTAAACCCGTACAACGCCTAGCTTCCATGTCTGGGGGAGAAAAATCACTTACAGCCTTGAGCTTTATCTTTGCCCTGCAACGCTACCGTCCATCGCCATTTTACGCCTTTGACGAAGTAGATATGTTCTTAGATGGGGCAAACGTAGAACGATTAGCTAGAATGATTAAGCAACAGTCACAACAAGCGCAATTTATAGTTGTGAGTTTGCGTCGTCCGATGATAGAATCAGCCGAACGCACAATTGGCGTTACTCAAGCACGAGGAGCTTACACTCAAGTTTTGGGGATTAAATTACAATCATCCAATACATCTGCTTGAGTTTTTGTTAATAATAGTGTATGGACAAACCGGATTCGAGATCAGGACTCGGTATAGAATGACCTCCGAACAGATAATTAGACGTTCCGATATATTAAACACTCAGGTGATTACCCGCGACAACGGCAAGCGGCTAGGCATCATCAGTCAAGTCTGGGTTGATATTGATCAACGAGAGGTTGTGGCTCTTGGTTTGCGAGACAGCCTGATCTCCATTTCGGGCATACCGCGCTACATGTACCTCAACAACATCAGCCAAATTGGTGATGTCATCTTAGTTGATAACGAAGATGTAATTGAAGATATTGAAGTTGAATCTCTCAGTAATCTGATTAACTGGGAAGTAATTACAGAAACAGGTGAAGTATTAGGCAAAGTTCGGGGCTTCAAATTCAACGGCGAAACCGGAAAGCTTAACTCCATAGTCATCGCTTCTTTAGGATTGCCCCAGATTCCCGACCAATTTTTGAGTACTTACGAGTTCTCAGTGGATGAAATTGTCAGCACTGGCCCCAATAGATTGATTGTATTTGAAGGAGCCGAAGAACGGGTGAATCAGTTGACAACTGGTTTACTAGAGCGTTTAGGTATTGGCAAAGCGCCGTGGGAGAGGGATGCAGAAGAAGAAGGATACGGCTATACTCCACCCCGGACAATTGCAGCACCCAATCAACTGCCTAGTGGAGTGCCATTGCAGCCACCCAAGCAGAGAGTTCGCGCCCCCGAACCCGTAGCGCGAGAAGAGGAATGGACAGAAGACTATGTGGAAGAAGAAAGGCCACAGCGTCAGGTAATGAAGGCGCGGCAATATGAGTCTATTCAATACGAAGAAGACGAGGAAGAAGATAACTGGAGTGAAGCAACAGGTACCGACAGGTATCAACAACCGCAGCCGCTAAAGTATGAAGCCAAGCCTTACAGCAAGCCTTATGTTGATGAATACGATGATTATGACGACGTAGACGGCGATGCTTGGGAAGATGAGCCGAAGCCTGTGAATATTCCTAAGAAAGTCAAAGAAAGGCAGCCAGAATACGAAGAAGAAGGCGGGTATTAAGTAATTCGTAATTCGTAATTAAATTTGAAGATTAGTTTAGCTCTTTCCTTACAAGTAAGGAGAGGGCTAATTTTTTATAATGCTCAAACCACAGAGGCGCAGAGGACACGGAGGAATAAGCAGTAAACAAAATTTTTTTAATTTACAAGGAAATGGCTAATTTTTTAGCAAGGTTCGAGCCAGTTTTCTACTTTTAAATTAGGAACACGGGAAAATTCACGAGTATTGGCGGTAACGAGAGTTAGACCAAGGGTTAAAGAATGGGCAGAAATTAATAAGTCATTACCTCCAATCGGTTTACCAAGTTGTTCTAAATCAGTGCGGATTTCTGCGTAATATTGCTCTAAAGGATGAGTTTGGGGTAGTATTTCAATACTATCCAAAATTATTTCAACTTTTTCTATGAGCTTTTGGGAGTTCTTTTTTCTAGCCCCAAATCTTAATTCACAAGCGACGACAATACTTGTACAAATTTTGTCTTCTCCAACATCTTGAATTTTTGAAAATACCACTCCTCTGGGGTTTTTAATTAGTTCGGAAATAATGTTTGTATCTAACTAAGTATAAATAACTCATTTTGAAAACTCAATATCATCTAAGGGTAATAATCCTTCGTCCACATCGGCAAAGTCTTCGTCCAGTGGTTCAAGGGTGGAAAGGGTTTCCATGAGGGATTTTTTCTTGATGGGGGAAATGATGGCGAAGGGGATACCGTTTTGGGTAATAGTGAGGGGTTCGCCTGTTTTTTGGCTTGGTTGAGTAGGGTTTGGATGCTTGCGGGGAGGTCGGAAAGGGTGATTTGTGTCGTCATAGTGGCTTCTGGGGTTAGCGTATTGGGACTTGGCGCACATCTATTTTACCTGTGACGGCTTTGGCGATTGGGGCAGCGCAATATTCTTTTAACACAGGACTTACGCAACTGGCACAGTGCGATCGCTAGATAGTAGTACATACATATTCAATTAGCGAGAATGTGTTTGATTGGCTTTATTTGAATTACTAACAATAATCAAGGATGTATTTTGTTCTTCAAAATTTTATGAGAAAATTGATAGAAGGTACATCAAAAAGTTAGTTAGTGATGAGATTTACTAAACTTAATTATTGTCAATATTTACTGAGCAGCCAAATTAACTATACAATGACTAATCTAGCAGAACATTTGTCAAATATTAGTCATGATAAAATCAATTATTATTTAAAAAGCGAAAAATTAACTCCTCGTTTACTTTGGGATAATGTCAAAGATTTAATTGTCCATGACGAGGATGCTTATATTATATTTGATGATCCAGTTTTAGATAAAAGATTTTCTGAGGAAATAGAAATAGTACGAAGGCAGTATAGTGGTAATGAACATGGCGTTATTAAAGGGATAGGAATAGTAAATTGCATATATGTTAATCCTAAAACTCTCAATTTTTGGGTAATAGATTATCGTATTTTCAATCCAGAAAATGATGGTTTAACTAAGATAGACCATGTGAAAAATATGCTGCAAGGGCTTGTATATCAAAAGCTTCAACATGAGCGATACAGTTTTAATGGATATTTGGTATGCGGTCAATAATTTAATGCAATATAATAGATAGTCCAGACAAAATTTATTATTGTCCTTTGAAGACTAATCGTTTAGTGGATGATAGTTTTGGTAAAGAAAAATATAAAAATATTGAATCTTTAGAATGGAGTAATAAAGATTTAGAATGTGGTAAAATCATAAAAATTAAAGGATTCCCTGCGGAGAAGAAAGTGAAACTCTTCCGGGTTACTATCTCTACCGATAGAACGGATTATGTCGCAACCAACGATTTATCTCAAAGCTCTACTGATGTTACACAACAGGTGTGTAAAATCCGTTGAAAAATAGAGGAGTTTCATAGAGAAATAAAACAACTAACTGGCATTGAATAATGTCAATGTCGTAAAGCTCGTCTTCAAAGAAATCATATTGCTTGCGCTATGTTAGTTTGGCTAAGACTGAAAACTGGAGTTTAGACTAAAAGCGATATGAGAGAACGCAAATCAAATGCAATTAGAGATTAAAAATATTATCTTGTCAGTCTCAAAGTCTCCGCGA
>NZ_JBALDK010000090.1:0-7774 GCF_036917455.1 Nostoc sp.
GTCTACTGATTAGAGAATTAGGTGTTATAAAGTATTAAAACATATAAGTATTTCAGCGATCGCTCTTTGGAGAAAAACTTTTTGGTTTACTGATATTTGATTTGTGAAATACATGTAGGGTGTCTTACCGTCAGCGTAACGCACCAAAGCTTTGGAGTCAGGTGCGTTACGGCTTACGCCTAACACACCCTACATATACTTAGATTTTTTAATCAATCAAATCAGATTCTTATAGCTTAAGTCTACTTCCCGCATTTCTCACAAGCTTGAGGGGTAGAGGGGTAGAGGGGCAGGGGAGCAGAGGGGCAGAGGGGAAAGAACTTGGTATTTTAACTCTCCTCTGCTCCCCTGCTCCCCTGCTCAAGCGCAGGCTTAATCGAGATGTGGTGAGAAATCCGGGTTTAATGCCACTGTTGTGGTATGTTGAAATTTTCCGGTAAGATTGTTGTGCGATCGCCAATTGCCTCTTCAATCTGCTGTAATTCTAGGTTTTCACATCCGCTCAAGTTTGCCCTAGAAAGGTTGGCTTCTTGGAAGTTCGCATCTTGCAGATTAGCTGTACTGAGTAACACACCTTCTAAGTTGGCTCCAGCAAGTTTTGCTCTTTGCAGGTTACTACCAATCAGGTTTGCATCTTGGAGGTTGCTACCCTCAAAATTTATTTCAAAGAGGTTAGCATCACAAAGAATTGCCCCTTCTAAGTTGGCATCACAGAGGATTGCCCCTTCTAAATTGGCATCACAAAGGATTGCCCCTTCTAAATTGGCATCATAAAGAATTGCCTTTGAGAGATTTGCTTTTCTGAGGACTACTCCTTGCAAATTGGCTTCTGGAAGGATTGCCTTTGAGAGGTTTGCTTCATAGAAGATTGAACCACAAAGATCGGTTACTGATAAGTCGGCTTCCGAGAGATTTGCTCGTGTAAAATTGACCCATTGTAAGTTAGCTCCTACGAAGATTGCCCTAGAGAGGTTAGCTTCCGTTAAGTCTGCATTACGGAGGTCTGTATTGCGTAAATCCAGTTTTTGATTTACCGGATCTTTATATGCATCGCGTCGTCCAATGACAGTTAAGGCTGTTTGAATATCTGTAGGAAGTTTTGATGACTCCTCTGAATCGTTCTCATATTCATGATTCACCGGAGAATTCTCGCGGATAAAAGCAGCGAGAATTTCCATAATTGTCCAATGGTCTTTCTGAGAATCTTTAGCAATTCGTTCTAAAGCATAAATGGCGGCAAATCGCGTTTCAATCTTTTCATTTCCCAGTTGTTCAATCGCTTTACAAAAACGTTCTGGAACAATTTCTTCTAGAGTTGGTTGTGTGTTATTAATGCCAGTTCCGATATTCTTATCCCAAGCTAGCGTCCCAGCAAGGAGTTGTGTTAACAGACTCTGATTTTCATCTAGGGAAAGTTTGGAAGTATAGTAAGCATTAGTAATTAATGCCAGTCCTCCAATAATTATGGCAAGAGTTGTTAATGCTTGATTAATATATTCTATTTTTTCCTGATTTGAAAATTCTTCAATACTTTCAAATAACGAGAGAATAAGAGTTGCTGAGAAAATAAATATAATTGAGATAAATACCAAAAAAGTCGTGAGTCCATTTGTCTTTATAAAAGATATGTCATAAGTCTTCATATCTGACTCCTTACGGAAATAAATGTAGGTTGATTTTAAGAGGATCTATAAATATCTGATAGCGTACAAATACGGAAGTACTTGACAAGTACTTAAATCTACTTAATGGAAATCATCTATGAAATCCATCACAACTTATTTTTCAAACGTCCTCTGAACTACGGGGGTTAGCGGTAGAGACACAATACTGTTGTGCCTGAAACGAAGCTATTCTAAGCAATTGAAATGTCCATATTAATTGTAAAGAATATGTTAATTTAGCCAACTTTGTATTTTAAAAAACTCACGTTTGAGGTTCAAAGGATCAACGTTGAGGTTCAGAGGATGAAATTTAAGCTTGCCAGTGTTTGGGTGGTTGAAGATTTTCCGGTAAGATTGTTGTGCGATCGCCTTTTGCCAATTCAATCTAGACTTTTGGTAGAAAACTATAGCATTAAGTGAAATCGGTAGAATGCGCCCAAATAACTAATGATGCGGTGATAACTCAACCTGATTGTCGCCAATCTGTCGGTGCTTCTATATAATCAGGTAGGCGAGTAGTGCGATCGCCAAGTGCGTTTCTAATCTGGTGTAACTCTAAGTTTTTAGCCCCTGTTAAAATTGTCCCTTCCAGTTTGACATCACGAAGGTCAGCTTCTAAAAAGTTAGCTCCCATCAAGTTAGCCTGAGTCAGATTAGCTTGATAAAGGGTCGCCCTATGCAGGTTTACTCCAATCAAGTTTGCCTGATGCAGGTCAGCTTCCGTTAAACTGGCTTCTGAGAGATTGGCAAAATAGACTTCTGTTTGGTGGAGTTTGGCTGCATTCAAGTTAGCCCCAGAAAGGTTGGCTCCATTTAGGTTAGCCCCCGAAAGGTTAGCACCAATCAAACCCGTCAGATTTAGGTTGGCTTTACCCAATTTTGCACCTTGCAAGTTAGCTAAAAACAGCTTTGCCCCAGAGAGGTCGGCAACTTTCAAAGTAGCTTGTTGCAAGTTAGCTTTATAAAGGTTTGCTCCTTGGAGATTTGCTACACGCAGACTTGCTCCAGAAAGGTTGGCTGAACGCAGGTTAGCCCCAGAAAGATTAGCGCGGTTGAGATTAGCCCAACAGAGATTAGCTCCACAGAGGCTAGCTTTTAGTAACTTGGTTTCATAGAGAATAGACCTAACGAGTTTAGCGCCGTTGAGGTCAGCCTCACTCAAGTCGGCTCCACGCAAGTCAGCCCCACTCAAGTCAGAACCACGTAAATCGGCTTGTTGCAGATTCACTCCTAGCAAGTCTGCTCGTCTGATGTCGATATGTCGTAAATCAAGTTTCTGATCTTTTGGGTCTTCGAGTAAATTCCGCCTACCGATGACAGTTAGGGCTGCTTGAATATCAGTGCGGATAATTGGCAATTCTTCATGAAGGCTTTGCTCCAACTGCTGTGTCGGACGCGACCCACTTCTACGCCTACCTGAGTAAGCATCTGGTGAATATTCCGCTTTTTGTTGCTCTACCTTCACCGGCTGGATAGGTGAATTTTCGCGCACAAAGGCAGTGAGGATTTCCATGATTGTCCAGTGTTCTTTAGGAAAATCCTGAGCAACTCTTTCTAATGCATAAATTGCACCTGTTCGGGTTTCAATTTTATCATGGCCAAGTTGGGCAATTGCCCCCATAAAGCGTTCTGAAGTCAATCTGTCTTGATTCAATTTGGCATTCTGAAGGCTAATTTCGATGTTTTTCTCAGCTGCGATCGCATTTTTATGCATCGCTTGGGCCCGCTTTGCTGAATAATATGTATTAAACATTGCTGCCGATGCCAGAAAAACTATTGCAGTAGTTGTTAACGCTTGGTTTCTATACTGAATTTTTTCCTGAACTGACAATTCTTTAATACTAGACAAAGCAAAGAAAATTACAGTCAATGAGCAGCCAAATAAAACTGTTATAGTTATGAACCAATTCAACAAAGTGTCTGTCTTTTTAGAAGACATGGTAAAAATTTTCCTTACAACTTAGAATTATTACTTAGATGTTTGGAAAAAATAGTATACCATTTAGCAGAAAATTATAATAGGTGTCATAAGACCTCTTTAACTAAGTAATAACATCGAATATACTTGTGAATTAAGGCAAAAATTGAACAATTATTGAAAAGCTTGCACTGGAAGTTTTCTTCCTTTTAATTTTCGTCTTGCAAAAATTGTGTTTTATTCAGATAATTTAGCTTCTCTCAAGTTTGCCCCATCAAGTATGGCATCATCAAGAATTGCCCCATGCAAATCAGCTAGATATAAGCTTGCATAATGGAGGTTAGCTCCTTTTAGGTTAGCTCCTTTTAGGTTAGCTGCACTAAGGATTGCTCCTTCTAGGTTAGCTAAATATAAGTTAGCACCTTCTAAGTTAGCTGCACTGAGAATTGATCCTGCGAGATTAGCTTCCGTGAGGTTCGCCCCAACAAGATTAGCTTGATAGAGGTTTATCTGTTGTAAATTTGCCCCATACAGATTCACTCCTCTCATGTCGATGTGACTCAAATCAAGCTGCTCATTTTCTGGGTCTTTATTTACATCTCTTCTAGCAATAACAGTCAGGGCTGCTTGAATATCTGTACGAACTTTCAGTGACAGGTTGCTTGTTACTTCTTCTTGAGATAGATAAAGAGTATTTTCTCTTAGAAAATTAATAAGAATATTCATAATTATCCAGTGGTACTGGGGATGATTTTGGGCAATTTGCTCTAAATCATTAATTACAGTTAGACTGGTTTCTATTGTGTTATTTCCTAGTTGTTCAATTGCTATTCTTAAACGTTCTTTTGGAGACTTATGCCGAGTTTTGCTAATTCTTTCTTGTAAAGTATCTATCCTCAGACATACTTTTGATAATTGAGCATTATTGATTGATAAAATATTTTTTATAGGATGAAAAAAATTAATAATTACTGTCAACATAAAAGAGTTAAAGACTTAGTGCTAATTGGTGGCGGTCACAGCCATGCAATTGCCCTGAAAATGTTTGGAATGAAGCCGTTACCCGGAGTACGTTTTACGTTGATTACTGCAAATCAAAAGACAGCCTACTCTGGAATGTTACCAGGATACATTGCTGGATTTTACACCCATGATGAATGTCATATTGATTTGCGACCCTTAGCAAACTTTGCTCAAGCAAATTTGTATATTGACAGAGTAGTCGCTCTAGACTTGGAAAACAACAAAGTTCTCTGTGCTAACGGATTGGCGGTAGATTTTGATGTGCTGTCTATTGATATTGGCAGCACTCCGGCCAGAGTGTCTGTATCAGGTGCAGCAGAATATGCGATCGCAGCTAAACCAGTATCACAGCTATTGGAACATTGGGATGAACTAATTGCGGCTGTAGGTAAAAATCCTCAAGAACTGATTAGGATTGCGATCGTAGGTGGAGGTGCTGGCGGTGTAGAATTGGCGTTGGCGATGCAATCTCATTTACATCAGATTTTACAACCAATTCAAAATCTAGAAATTCATTTGTTTCAGCGTCAAATGGAACTGATGCCAAATTACCATCAATCAGTAAGGCATCAAATTCAGCAAATTATCACCCAGCGAGGTATTGAGCTACATCTTGGAGAAAGTGTGTGTAATATCGCACCTATAAACCACAAGCAAACTAGAGAAATATTTGAGATTAAGTGCGAATCTGGTTTGATATTAGAATGTAATAAAATTTTTTGGGTGACACAAGCTTCAGCACCTGAATGGTTAAAAATTGCGGGATTAGAAACTGATGAGCAAGGTTTTATTCTGGTAGAGGACACATTACAATCTCAAACGCATCCGCAGGTATTTGCATCTGGTGACATCGCCACAATGGTAAATCATTCACGTCCGAAAGCAGGGGTGTTTGCTGTTAGACAAGGTAAACCTTTATTTGAAAATTTGCAACGAATTTTATTAGGTAAGTCGCTCAAACCCTATAAGCCACAAAAACAATATTTAAGTTTAATTGGTACAGGAGACAAACGAGCGATCTTAACCAAAGGCATCATTACTTTACCACCTCACAAACTCTTGTGGCATTACAAAGATTACATTGACAGGCGATTCATGGAACGCTTTCATTTTGAATAAATGAGGGAGTTAGTAGTTAGGAGTTAAAAGGATGTCTGAGAATTATCAAATATTTATTGATCCCCCCTAACCCCCCTTAAAAAGGGGGGAATAAGAGTGTCAAAGTCCCCCTTATTAAGGGGGATTTAGGGGGATCTCTAAGCATTCGGTGTATACAAAAAACTTTTCAGACATCCTCTAAGAGTTAGGAGAATTCTTTCCCCAATCCCCAATTTATCGAATCTGTTCAATTAGCTCAATAATTTGTTGATAATACTGAATATTTCCCTCTTGGTAATACAAGTCTGCGGATTTCTGGAAATCCGCAATTGCTCTTTGAGAATCACCTAAATTTTGGTAGACATCTGCTCGCAGAATGTAAGCTGAAGCCCAATGAGGCTGAAGCTGTAAAGCTTGATTTAAGTCTGTAAGCGCTCCCTGTAAATCTCTCAATAGAGAACGGCTACGACCCCGATTATACCAGTCTTCAGCAAAACTAGAGTCGATCGCGATCGCCCGACTATAATCTTCTATTGCCCCTTGAAAATCTTCTAGGGCATAGCGAGCATTAGCGCGATCGCTGTAAAATGCAGCAGATTGGGGATTTATTTGCAAAGCTTGGGTGTAATCTGCGATCGCACTTTCATAAGCTTCTAAAGCATAATGGGTTGAACCTCGGTTGTAATATGCTTCAATTAAATCAGGATTAATTTGTAATGCTCGATTATAATCTGCGATTGCTCCTTGTTCATCCCCCAAAAGACGACGAGCATTTCCTCTATTACAATACGCTTGCGAAAATTCAGGAACCAACTCTATCGCCTGGGTGTTATCATCGATTGCTCCCTGTAAATCTTGCAGAGCTTCACGGGCAATTCCCCGACCATAATAAGCTGCGGCTAAGTTATCATTAATCTGTAATGCCCGATCGTAATCTTTAATTGCTCCTTTATGATCTCCTAAAGAACGACGAGCCGCCGCGCGATCGCAATATCCTTCAGCTAAACTAGGATTGAGTTGTAATAAGCGATTGCTATCTTCAATTGCACTTTGATAATCTCCCAATCGGCGCAGAGCATTGGCCCGAAAGCCATATACTAAAGCTAGAGTCGGATTTTCTTGTAAGGCTTGGTCATAATCTGCGATCGCACCCTTATAATCTTCAAGAGTACTACGAACAAGACCCCGTTCACAATAAGCTTGCACATCATCAGGATTGAATTTTAGCGCTTGGTTAAAGTCCTCAATTGCTCGGTGATATTCTTTGATATGAGCAAGAACCAAACCCCGATTATAATATGCTCCGGCAAACCTGGGGTTAATTTCTAGGGCGCGGTTGTAATCTGCGATCGCACTTTGATAGTCTGCTAAAGAGTAATAGGCATTACCTCGATTATGATAAGCTTCCGCCAACTTAGGATCTAATTGTAATGCTCGGTCATGATCTGCGATCGCTTCGTGAAAATTTCCTAAGATATGGTGAATATTACCCCGATTGCTGTATGCTGCGGCAAAATTGGGATGCCATTGTAAAGCTTGTTGAAAATCTGCGATTGCTCCTTGACGATCGCCTTTTTCAAAACAAGCTACACCTCGATTATGATAAGCATTAGCAATATCAATATTGATATTATCAGCTAACTGGGTACTAGTTTCTATTGTTTTGATATAATCAGCGATCGCTTTGTCGTATTTTTCTAGGGCAAAGTAAGCATTACCCCGACTGTGGTAAGATTGGGCGAAATTGGGATCGATTTGCAATGCTTGATTATGATCTGCGATCGCTCCTTGATAATCGGCTAAAAAGTAACGAGCATTACCTCGCTGAGAGTAGACTGTGGAAAAATTGGGGTTGATTTCTATAGCCTGGTTGAAAGATGCGATCGCTCTTTGATAATCCCCTTGCAAACTGTAGTTTAATCCTTGGTTTAAGAATTCTTCAGCATTCATGTAATTTTCTTGGATTTCGACATTCCTAGCTTAAAGGCAACGGGATTTTTAACGATATGTTATGAAAATCGTTCCAGTTCCTATTGTGCCTCTTGCTAAGATTTTAATTCCTGATTTTTTG
>NZ_JBALDK010000091.1:0-9329 GCF_036917455.1 Nostoc sp.
CTCTCCCCATACACGATTATCATTCTTGTTAAGACTGTTTTGAGTATTTTAGCTGATTGACAAAAGGCGCTTTATTCTAACCTCTCACGGATGGAGCTACCCAAAGATTTCCAATTAAGACTAATCGGATTTTTACCATCAAATTCGATTCATAAATTCTGGAATTTTAATGTGCGACGTGTCGGGACTAGCTTAGTAATTCAATCAGGGGAGTGCATTAAATTCCCTGCTCGTGAGCAATCATCAACTTCAGATATATCAACCAACACGGCTGGATATACTACTGAGTTAACTGAAAGCTAAACCGACAGAAAACTGTAATCATTCCCTTCTTAATTACTGATTTAATCAACGTTTCAGAGTGCATTGCTGCCAAAAATTTATTATGCCTAAACGTAAATCCCCTAAAACGAATAGTTCACCATCAAAAGAAGAAGCCACGCCAACCAAGCCAGCTATTTTGCGTATTGTCAAGCAAAAATCTACTGCCACTGACGATAATAACTCTGCACAATCTGAATCAGCATCAACTAGTGTACCAACAGAAAATCAGCCAGTTGAGCCGGAATTAGAAGTAAATAATAACCAGCGTAAAAGCATTGAAGTTTCAGAATCAAACAGTAGTCCTGTCCTGATTTCTGACGCTGTGCCTCAAACAAGAGAAGCAGAGAATGAACAGTTGGATGTACCCCAAACTGTAGAGACAGCACCAGTTAATTCATCATCATCAACAGCTTTGATTGAAAATACCTCTGGTGAACATGAGCAATCAGAGATAGAAACAGAGCAACCGCAATTAGCAAAAAAAGCAGCCTATGAAAAATTATCAACAGCAACTAATAGTTCAGGACAGACCTTTACTGTCAAAGAAAAAATTGAGGTAAGTACAGGTAACTTTGGTACACAAAAGGTTTTTATTATCTCCTTATATTCAGCATCAGATGGAAGTATTTGGGCTTATTACCATCCTGTAGATAAAAACCAAAGACAGCTATGGAAGCGGGGGTGCTGTCGGATTGAGAATTTGAAAAAGCTATCGCCTGCGGGGAGTAAGTAATGGTTAACGGTGTAAAAGCACAGTTATTGAAAAGTTGTTGTGAAGCAATTTTGAAGTTCATGTGATCACCGAAGACATCCACCGATAGCTCATTGTAAGATCGGCATATATACAGAAATCCTTATAGCGAACTCGAATTATTCGATTGTGTGCTTTTAGGCACATCAACCACATCAATCGCCCCCATATTCTGGGGGTATTTTTATGGCGGTAGTGGCGAAAGCGAGGTAACAATCAAATGAGCGTGGCTCACTACCATCTGAGGTAGTGTTAGGCGTAAGCTGTAGACATCAATGAATCTAGAAGACTTTGAGGCATCGATTACACGAATGACTAAATTTGTGGAATTGGGACATCAATCAAAAATTAAGAAACGCTTGTGATCTTAAAACTGTAGATAGCCGACCACAAGCGTTTTTGGTAGGTAATGCCGTGCAACACTTTTGCGCGGTATTGGCTTAAAAGATTCTAAGGACATAGCTGCATAAATCTTGCTTCCTACGCTGATGAGTTAAATAAGCAGAAGAAGGTAGTATGCTCTGGATGTATTAAGGGGTCGCTTTACACTTTCCCTCACCTTTTACCTACATAAGTGCCTATAATAATTCTATTTAGATTAAGCTACGTAAGGTTTACAGGACTTTTATTTCTCTTCTAGTTTTAAAAATGGGCGAACCTACGTTTAATTAAGACTTGCTTTTTACTACTTTTAATGTTTAAGGATGAACTATGGACCCTATTACTACTGCTATTGTGACTGCTGTTGGGACTGGATTGGTCAAGGATGTAATTACAGACAGTTACAACGCTCTCAAGGCTGCTTTAAAGAAAAAATTTGGCGATAAAAGTGACCTTGTTGACGCAGTTGAGCAATTAGAAAAGAAGCCAGACTCTGAAGCTCGCAAAGCTACAGTGCAAGAAGAAGTGGAAACCGCTAAGGCCAATGATGCTCCTGATGTTGTTAAGTTAGCTCAAGATTTACTCGACAAGATCAAAGAACAGCCTGGTGGACAGGAGATAATCAATCAAACTCAAACCAACACGGCGAGTGGAAATACTGTCAGTGGAAATTTTAACTTTGCACCAGTTCAAGAAGGCAAGAAGAGTTAAGAAAGCCGGAACCTGGTTAAGCTACTGGTAAAACAGACCATTGACCCACTTAAACAAGGATTAGAGGGGGTGCTGGCTTTAGCTGAACTAATCGCCAAAGTTGCCTCTCTGGTTGCTAAAGCATGAGGGATGCTACTACCATGAGCCAGTCAATTCCAGACCGCCAATCTCAAGAACAAGATAACCTTGTTAAGGATACTAACGTTGGTCGTGACTTGACTTTCGCGCCAGTTCAGAACATTATCGAGACTCAGATCATCCAGTCTTCGCTTGAGGTGGTCACGCAGCGAAAACTGAATAAAAATTCACCTTATCAGGGACTCAAAAGGTTTAACTTCAAAGACAGAGATCGCTTTTTTGGTAGAGATAAGCTTATTACTAGATTATTTGAGGCAGCGAATCGAAGCAGCCTGAGTTTAGTTTTAGGAGCTTCTGGAAGTGGTAAGTCTTCTGTTGTACGTGCGGGGTTAATTCCTGAGTTGAAGAAATCTCTGGAATCTCAAACATTTTATGACTTCATCTTTACGCCCAATCAAGATCCCTTTGATTCCCTGTATCGGTGTTTACTCAGTGAGGAAAAGGACTATAGCTTCAGTAAAGCAGAAGCCGAGATTGCCCTAGTAGCAAAAGCAGATACGCTAACTCAAGCGATCAGCACCTTAAAGAAGGAGGAGGAACGGTGGCTAATTTTTGTCGATCAATTTGAGGAATTGTTCACCATTTGTGACGATCCAGACAAGCGCAAAAACTTTATTGAAGGTCTTGTCCAGGTTGCCAAGTGTGGGAATAGTTCTGTCAAGATTCTACTAGCAATGCGGTCTGACTTTCTAGAACAATTTAGTTACTATCCCGATTTAGGTGTTATTACCAATCAAAATAATATTCATTTGGTGACTGAAATGTACCCGGATGAATTGCTACAGGCGATCGAGCAGCCAGCAGCTAGGCATGGGGTCGTGTTTGAAGAAGGGTTGGTTAAACAAATTATTGAAGAAGTCAAGGGACAAAAAGGTTATCTTCCCTTATTGCAATACACTCTAGATTTGCTTTGGGAAAGTGAATGCCAAACTCTCGATGCTGATGATCGTCCTAATATCGAAGACCGCACCTTAAACAAGAAAAGTTATGCAGCTTTGGAAGGCGTAAGAGGGGCGCTGCAAAAACATATCAACGAGATATATCAAAATCTCAATCAAGATGAACAGGAAGCCGCTAAACAAATATTTGTGAAGCTGGTAAATATTGTTGACTCTGATTCTGGCAGTAAAACAGTTAGCAGAAGGGCTTATCGAGATGAATTTGTCAGTGAATCAGACGAACAGATAGCCACAAAGCAAATTTTAGAAAAGACTCTCAACAGGTTCATTGATGAAAAACTGCTGGTTAGTAGTTCTGATTATTTAAGTCCAGAAAAGTTGCTGATTACTAATATAAACACTCAAAAAAAATCTGCAACTATAGAAATTGCCCATGAAATTTTACTCTCTTCTTGGGATAGCTTAAAACGCTGGATTGAGGAAGAGAAAGAAGCCATTATATTCAAAAATTGGTTAACTGGTGAGACAAGACGGTGGCAAAAAATTCGCTCAGAGGATGAGTCTCAAGCTCAGGATGAACTCTTGAAAGGCTCTCGATTAGCTCAGATTGTAGAGTTGAGAGCAAAAAATGCTTTTAAAAATGTTGGTGGCTTAAGACTAGAGGAAAATCAATTTATTGATGCCAGCGTTGAGTGGCGTGATTGCCTGCTTAAGCAAGAAAAAGAACGCAGGAAGCTTCAGATAATGGTAACTTATATTACATCTCTAGTCTTTGCTGGATTCGCTATTTTTGCTGGATATCAGTGGAAAGAAGCAGACAAAGGTCAAATCCAAGCATTAACAACATCCTCAAAAGCAAACTTCGTTGCCAATCGACATTCATTTGATACATTAATAGATGGTCTCAGAGCAGGAAGACAACTAAAGCAATCTATTTGGTATAAAAACGACCATGAACTGCAAACTCAAGTTATGGAAGTACTTGGTAGTGCAGTTTATGGTGTCAGAGAAAGCGATCGCTTAGAAGGACATCAAGGCTTTGTTATGCAGGCTAGGTTTAGTCCTGATGGTAAAACAATTGCTACTGCCAGCTACGACACTACTGCTAAACTTTGGAACTCAGATGGCAAAGAAATATTAACTTTGAAGCAGCATACTAAATCAGTTACAGATGTAAGCTTCAGCCCTAATGGTCAGATAATTGCTACTGCCAGTCGAGATAGAACCGCAAAACTTTGGAATCGGCAAGGTAAGCTTCTTGCAAATCTAAAAGGGCACAAAGATGATGTTTGGAGCGTGAGTTTTAGCCCCAATGGACAGACAATTGCTACGGCAAGTGCAGACAAGACAGTTAAGCTTTGGTCATTAGATGGTCGTCTGCTTAAGACTTTAGAGGGTCATACTGAAGCAGTCAACAAAGTTACTTTTAGTCGTGATGGGAAGATTGCTACAGCTAGTGACGACAAGACAGTAAAACTCTGGGATGCTCAGGGTAATTTGATTAATACCTTGAAGGGGCATAAAAATGCTGTGTTGAGTGTAAATTTTAGCCCTGATGGTCAAACTCTTGCCTCTGCCAGCAACGATAAAACAGTTATTCTTTGGGATGTTAAAAAAAGTAAGCAAGCTACATCACCTTTAATACATACTGATAAAGTTAGAGATGTTATTTTCAGCCCCGATGGTCAAACCATTGCTACTGCCAGTGAGGATAAAACTGTGAAACTGTGGCGTAGTGGAGATTATAAACTGCTAGAAACTTTAAATGGGCATCAAGGTGCAGTCACTAGTTTAAGTTTTAACCGCCAGGGCAATATCCTTGCATCTAGCAGTTATGACAAAACAGTGAAATTTTGGCGAGTAAATGACTGGCTGACTACTTTGAATGGACATAGTGCAGCAATCTATAGTGTTGATATTAGCCCCAAAGGCGACATGATTGCAACTGCCAGCGGTGACAAGACGGTGAAATTGTGGAACTTACAAGGAAAACAACTTAATACGCTTAAGGGCCATACTCTAGCCATTGCTAGTGTCAATTTCAGCCCAGATGGCAAGTTGATTGTGAGTGGTGGTAATGACAGAACTGTAAGGCGATGGAATTTACAAGGACAAGAACTTAAACCACCTTTTACAGAGCATACTAGATCCATCACTAGTGTCGCTTTGAGTCTAAATAATAATACGATTGCCTCTGCCAATCTTGAGGGCACTGTTAAACTTTGGAGTCGCAAAGGAGAACTTTTAAACACTCTAAAAGGCAATCTTACAAAAACTTCTAGTGTCAGTTTTAGCCCGAATGGCAAGATAATCGCCGCAGCCAGTCGGGATACTGGAACAGTACAACTCTGGAACAGTAATGGAAATCCCTTGCGTAGTTGGAAGGCTCACAACGCCTCAATCTACAACATTCGTTTTAGTCCTAATGGTCAAGTTATTGCTACTGCTAGTGAAGATAACACTGTGAAGTTGTGGAATTTGGATGGTGTTTACTTAAATTATTTGAAAGGACATACTGCCGCAATTTGGGGCTTGGATTTTAGTCCTGATGGCCGAATGATTGCTACTGCCAGTGATGATAAAACAGTAAAAATATGGTCTAATAAAGGTGTATTAATTATGACATTTTTGGGTCATAATGATATTGCTAACTCACTCAAATTTAGTCCTGATAGCAAAATGCTTGCTACTGCCAGTTCAGATACTACTACAATGCTATGGAATATAGAAAACTTAAGCTTGGATACATTTATGGCGCGTGGATGCAACTGGTTAAGCGACTATTTCAAGAATAATCGCAATGCCCCAAAGGATATTTGTGACGAAATTAAAAGGTAGATGATTCTTTGCCTTGACCACCTTAAATAATTTGACAATCACCAAGAAATATTAAAAGGAAATCATGGAAAATAGCAGTAATCAACAACAAAAAAAGGATTGGAAGAAAAAAGGATTGGGTTGGATACCAGACTACCCAGACTTCCGCGATTATAACTTAGAGAATGAGGAAGGGATCAAGAATAAACTCAGGTTTAAAATAGAAGAAAGAACTCGTGATTTTGAAAAAGTTGTAGAAGATTTAATTAATTTTATTTCCGATTTAATTGTCCAAAACGGTTTAGAACAAGATAAAATCAAACAATTTAAAAACCAAATATTTGGTAACGTTTTATTTGCCAAAGTAAAAGTTCATAAATTCTTAAGAGAAATGTCTGAAAATCCAGACACAGACAAAATAAATCATAAATATCCCTGTAATCCAATTAAATATGAAAGTATCCTTTCAAATGAGATAGTAGAATTAAAGAAGTATCTTGCTATTTTATTAAGGAGAGGATATTTGTCACTAAGTGAGAGAGATTCTGTAGATTTTAAAGATTTTGATGATCCAGGAGAATTGGTAAATTGGATGAGAGAGCAAAAGTACGATTCAACCACTAAATCACTTGTAAAGGATTTCCAGCGTCGTTCTAATATTTTGGCTGATGGAATAGTAGGACTTGAAACTTACACGACTTTCAATGAATACTTTTCTGATAAGGAAAAATTGTTACAACTTAAAAATTATGTAGAAGCTCAAGGGAGTACTCTTACAAAAGGTTTATCAAAAATTAAATTTTTTGCGGTTACTTCCTTAATATCAAGGTCGGAGTTTGAAATAATATTAGATATTTTTAAAATTAAAATCATCGACCAGATAATAAAGGAATACAAAGAATATTATAATAACCCTGATAAAGAAAATAATATTGGTCTTAACAGAAAGATTTTTGAATATGAGTTTCTAAATCATATTCAAGTTAAAAATGATTTATTTGAGAAAAGATTTACGAAAATATTTAATGTTAAAGAAAGAGATATAATAACTGCTGAATATTTTAATCAAATAGAAGATTTGATTAATAAAATTTGTAGTAGAGATAACACTAGTTTTAATATTGAGATTGTAACATTCTTGCAGAACTCATCTGTAACTGAACCAATATTTTCAGTTATAACGCGAATTCTTTCTCCTTTATCCCAATGGAATAATCAGAGTTGGGAAGAAATGATAAAGCAAGGCTTTGAGAAGTTTGAAAATATTGCCAATCAGAACAGTAACTCTAATAATTCAAATACAGAGCCGGGATATTCTGAACAAGAATTAGTAAGAAGTGCAATTTTTCAAGTTATATCTCTTCTTAAACTAGAAATTTGCTCTTTTATAGAACAAGAAGAGGAAAAAGATAAAACTGCTATCTTTGTATATTTCTTGGTTAAAAAATACTTAAATAGATTTGAAAAGTATACATCAGATGCTGAAAATGAGATTAAAGAGGCAATTAGTAAAGGTAAAGAGCTTGGGACTAATATTTTTGATAAGCAAGAAGTGTTTGAAATTGAACTAATATTTAATTATGATAATAATCCTTCTTCTCTAGAAAATAATAAACCAAAAAATCCAAAAGAGTTATTTCCAAGTCTAGATTTACATATTCCCATAATAATTAGCAACAGTTACAATCCAAAAAATAACTCAAATAAAAAGCTATATTTTGTTCTTCCTGCTGTAGTAGATTTGAGCTTTTGGTGTTCTCCGGTGAGAGATCAAGGCTCACTGAATTCTTGTACTGCATTTGCTACGAGCGCACTATTAGAGTATTTTGAAAATAGAAATTTTGGGAAATCAACAGATGCTTCTCCTCTATTTCTGTATAAAGCTGCACGCCAGAAAATGGATGTGAAAGGAGATGTTGGAGCATCTATCCGAGAAACGGTAAAAGTACTTGCACTATTTGGTGTTCCCCCTGAAGAATCTTGGCCTTATGAAGAAGATAAAGTAGATGAAGAACCGCCTCCTTATTGTTATGCCTATGCTCAAAATTACAAAACACTCAAATACTTTCTTTTAGATTATGCTGGCATTACTACAGAGAGTCTTTTGTTTCAGGTTAAAGCAGTTTTAGCTGCGGGCTTTCCTTGTATTTTTGGGTTAACGCTTTATACCTCTGCATACGAAGAGACTAATTCTAAAGATGGTCACATTCCATATCCAGATCCCAATAAGGATAAAGTTGTTGGTGGACATACTGCGGTTGTAGTTGGATATGATGATTACAAATTTATTCGATATGCTGATCGCAAGTACTATTCAAGAGGTGCATTTTTAATCAGAAACTCTTGGGGTACTGAATGGGGAATGAACGGTTATGGATGGCTTCCCTATGACTACGTTTTAGCCGGACTCACAGCTGCTTGGTGGTCATTACTCAAAGCAGAGTGGTTTGATGAAAGTAACTTTGGATCGGCTAGAACAGGTGGCGGCGGCGCAAATCCTGATACACAAGGATCTGGATCTCCGGGGACACCGCCGCCATCGCCTTAGACGACTGCGGATGGGCGATCTAGAAGCCAATTCTCTGCATCCAGGGGTGAAATGAGCATCCATGCAGAAACTTACGCTAAGGACTTGATGAGCCACTTTCAATCTGCGATCGCTAGGAATCAAACTGTACCAATTGAAGTCTCTGAAATTTAGAAGCTTCAAAGCCTTGTTGTACCGTATTAAATTGCTGTACTAATTAATCTATAGGTTAATTGGTACTTTAAGAATTGCCAAAAATATTGATGGACAGGATGTTTACACAGCAAGGGTTACAGCCTTAGCGTAAGTTTCTGCACGGATGCTCATTTGACCCCATCCAGTGATGTCAGACACGGGTACTTCGGCGTAGGCCGTCGTAGACATCGCCTCCGGCAGGCTACTCATCCATCTGGATACCCAGATTTTTGACTTGCTCTAACGCCTTTACTACACCAACTTCATCAGCTAGTCGGATAAATGCATTGGCTAATTCTTCTAACAAATCGCTCCTATCCACATATTCCCCCTCGTCTGCCAAGTCCATCAGCACTCGGTTGATCTGCCTGCTCAATTTTTTAGGAATGCGAAAAGTGGTTTGGGTATAGTCGGGATTCTCACGCTTGGCTAATTTATCTTTATCCTTTAACTGTTTAGATGACCGGGTTACTGGCTGTTGAGGTTGTTGGGTGGTTGAATTTTCAGGTAACTGGGTTTTTAGCTGTTCAGATAGCTGATTTTCTGGGTATCCAGGTGTTTGGGCAGTTGGGTTGTCAAATGTTTG
>NZ_JBALDK010000092.1:0-51335 GCF_036917455.1 Nostoc sp.
TGCGTAAGATAATTCTGGTTGAGGCGATGCCAGTGCAATCTGCTCTAAAAAACTTTTTTCTGATTCTGGAATGATTCCCTCAATTGCTGCTGATGGGCTTTTTTTATAACCATACTCAATTGCCCATTCGTCATAAGGCCCAACAACTCCTGGGAAATAGTCACCTTGCTGTACTCCTTGTGGTGCTATATTCACAGGTAGATAGTCCATCACTGAACCCACTAAACCTTTGGTGTGAGTGATTTTAGTATTATTTAATTCTTCAGGCGTTAACATCGTGCTGCCGTGAAAATTGTGGCGTAACCCGAGAGTATGCCCAACTTCGTGAGCAATGAGAGAACGCAAATATTGATGCACATACTCTTTCATTGTTTCACTGCTGGGTGTAATATTTGGCAAAATTGACAACGCCAGTGCCCCCATCTGGGCTTGATTTGAAGATTCCATCCCATAGCAGAACTCAGAGTTTGGCAGAAGATAATTCTTAGCATCTGTATTCTGCCTTCGCCAGAATACTTGACATGATTTTTTATCCACTAAAGATGAATTGACTTCCATCAATGCATGATATTCTTGCTGACTTGAACGCACCATATTGGCATCCACAATAATATCTGCATCCAATATTTCTCCGGTGAATGGGTTAACGCGCATCGGCCCTCTAGCGAAACCTTCATCCAAAGAGTTGAACCAGCGAATAGTATTGTAATGTACATCTGCGGGTTGCCAATCAGCATCATCTGGCATTTGCTGCACTTCAATAGCATTTTTAAATCCGGCTTTTTCAAATGCTTTGTTCCACATCAAAATGCCTTCACGAATTGCATCGCGGTACTTTAGTGGCACAGCATTTTCAATCCAATACACAATTGGCTTTTTGGGTGGAGATATAGCAACATTAGGGTTAGATGGTTCTAGATGCCAGCGATTAATGTAACGGACAAATGATTCGTGAGGATTATTATTAGATAAGTCTTGGAAAGCAGTAATAAAATATCCCACTCTATCATCGGCAAGTCTGGGAATATAACCATTGTTTTCTCTAAGCTGAGAAAAACTATAGTGTACCTTCAGAGTCAAGTCTCTACTATCGGGTACTGTGACTAAATTTGATCCTTCTAGTGATGAAAAACCATAAATAGAATCAATTTCTACATTTTATGAGAAGCTGTTAATTTCACCAAAATATGACTTGCGTCCATCCAAGCGGTAATCAGCTTGCAAAGAGTATTTTAAGAAGGGAGTTAATCCTGGAAAATCCTGCATTAGCAGTTCATCCAGATTTATCAGAATATTTTCATTCTGTGGATCGATATTAACTATTTCGAGTGAATAAAGAACTGAGTCGCTAAATGAGCGAGCAAGCGATCGCTGTTCTGGTCTACTTTCTGCACGGAATTTAACATTTCGCACAACAAAATGTAATCTATTATTTACTCGTTGGAAGTAGAAGAGAAAATCAGAGAGAGGTAATCCACTATAAATTCCCCTTTCTCCAACGCCTGATTCTAATGTCACTATAGCTAGGTAATCTTTATTTAGTTGCTCTGGTTTGATTTCTAAGTAAATTTTGCCCGAATTATCCGTGCAATAAAGTG
The DNA here is from genome assembly GCF_036917455.1 of Nostoc sp. Lineage (GTDB taxonomy): Bacteria > Cyanobacteriota > Cyanobacteriia > Cyanobacteriales > Nostocaceae > Nostoc. Next base: position 1,599 of record NZ_JBALDK010000092.1, read on the forward strand.
TGAAGAGTCCCTCTAGTTTATCTATCTCTTTGACAACCTTATTAGTCCGACAAAAATCCTGCTTTTTATTCTTATCAAGATTATTAGTACTTACTAAGTTTTCAACTACTGAGAGTGCATTTACTTGCTGCACATCATTTAAAAGTTGGTTTGCTCCTGCGTAATCACTTGAGAGAAACAAGTTATACAGTAATATTATAAAGATTGCTAATTTACTTATCCAGTATTTCATCCTTTGGCTTTCCACCTGAAGCAACTCTCGTGTTGAGAAAAATGTGGATTGATTTTTCGTCTGCAAGCCCTGCAAATATCTAGGAATGACGATATAAATCCACTCAAAAAGTCGTGTGAATATTGATTGTTATTAGTGGCTCTTTAGGAATTTTCCATTAAGCATCTATATTTTAAGATAGATATTTTTTCAAACTAAAGATACATGTTCTTTTTATTTGTATATGTATTAAAACTCAAATGTAGCGTCGAAAATGTATTTAGTGCTACATTTGCGAGCCGAAGAAATATCAAGCATGATTTATAAAGAAAGAATCAGACTTTTAAGAAAGCTGTTATTAAGTAGGTAAATGCTTTTTTCGGATGAATTCTGGAAAATTGTGGTGATTTCAAGGATTTTGTTACATAGTCAAAAATTATTGAGTCGAACACACTCTCAAAGGTTTTTAGCATTGCCTTGATAATTTTAGGACTTATGCAAAACTCAATGCTGTAGGAGCAATACCTGGCGGCTAGTACACCCGGATTTCTCACCACATCTCGCCTGCGCTTGAGCAGGGGAGCAGGGGAGCAGGGAGAGCAGGGGGAGCAGGGAAGCAGGGAAGCAGGGGAGCAGAGGAGAGTTCAAATACCAAGTTCTTTCCCCTCTGCCCCTCCGCCCCTCAAGGTTGTGAAAAATGCGGGTACAGCTTGGCAAAAATAAGCAGACCATTAAAAGCCATGAAAATTCAGTAGACTGCAAGGCTTAAAAATGGTGTGTATATTTCCGCCGCATGATACTAGGGTTTCGGCTATTTATTGCGTAAATCGGGAATTTTTCAGATAATAATCCAGAAATCTGTTGTCCTGATTTCAGGTGAGTTAGCAATAAAATGATTCTTAACCTTATGATCGACTTAAAGATAGATCCAGAGATACGTCTAATTCGATACAATTTATAAGTAGAGAGAGCCGAGGAGAACAAGGTGGTCTTATTAAAAGGCTTTGAGATTGAGATGTATACTGGCACGCCTCAAGGTGAAATCGTCGGCCTCTCCGACAAAATTGTTGCCGCTTTAGATGGATTTATGCGGGAGCCAGATAGCCGCAACGTCGAATATATAACCCAACCATCCCATAATTACGATAATTTATTGTGTGCATTGCTGCGTCCTAGGCGGGAGTTGCGAAGCTACCTGAATCGCTTGGGCGATTACACCTTGATACCAGGAAGTACTTTATCTTTAGGTGGTGGCGATCGCTTTCAGCGTTCCGATCCAGCCAATCCTTATCATGATTATATTGAGAACACTTACGGGACAAAAGTAGTCACTGCCAGCGTCCATATCAATATAGGCATCAGCGATCCAGAAGTATTGATGCGGGCATGTCGAGCGATTCGGATGGAAGCACCTCTATTTCTTGCCCTCAGCGCCTCATCTCCCTTCCTAGATGGCAAAACTACTGGCTATCACTCCACCCGATGGGGCTTATTTCCGCAAACGCCTAGCCACGTGCCATTATTTGCCAGCCACGCCGATCATATCCAGTGGGTGGAAGATCAACTCGTTGCCGGAACTATGCAAAACGTGCGGCATTTGTGGACATCAGTTCGGCCAAATGGCGATCGCCGTCCTTATGATCTAAATCGCCTAGAATTGCGAATTTGCGATTTAGTCACAGATCCCATTGCTTTGCTAGCTATAACTGCCTTATTAGAAGCGCGTTTGTTGCAAATAATCGAAAATCCTAGCATCGATCCCTTAACCCAAAGTATTTTCTCTGGCGAAGAACTTCTCACCCTAACTGCTGAAAACGAAGCTGCTGTGGCGGCTGCTAGTCTCGATGCTCCTTTGAGACATTGGCAAGATGGTAGAACCATTCTAGCCAGAGATTGGATTTCGGAAATGTACCAAGATGTTTGGGCGATCGCTAAACAACAAGGCTTTAGCTGTTTCCTTTCTCCATTGCACAAAATCCTCCGAGAAGGCAATGAAGCTCAACAGTGGTTGCAGTTACACACAGTCGGTTTTGACACCCAGTGCGTCCTTACTCAGGCTATTCTCGCTACTCAAGAGCGCGAAATCGAACTTGAAGACAAATTGTGTTTGTCCCTGCCAGCTTAATTGAAGAGGTAGAGAGGCATAAGGTATGGACAAAAGGCAAAGAGGCAGGGAAGAAGTTGGAGTAAATCTTTCCCCTTTTACCTGCTATTGCCTCTCTACCTCTACATTTTCTCTACTCCCAGAATGCAGCCACTGCGTGCGGGGAGAGTTAATGACAAATGCTGAGTTTCTCCTTCAGTATTCCACTCAACTTCAGCATTACCATATAACAGCTTATTGGGTTGAGTATGCAAACTAACCACATCTGCATTCGCTATTGCCGAACTTGTGCCAGCGTTGATGGCAACAATCAATTCTTCTGTTCCTAAAGTTCGCGCAAAGATATAAACTTGTCCTTGAGCATGGAGAACTTGATAATCACCTGTACGCAAGGCTGGGTAAGTTTGGCGGAGGGTAATTAATTGACGATGAGTATTGAAAATTTCTCGCTCCCACTTGGCTTCTAAAGGAAAACCGCGCCGTGAGTCGGGATCTATGCCACCAGGTAAACCAACTTCATCACCATAGTAAATGCTGGGCGCACCGGGAAAGGTGAGTAACAGTAAAGTAGACAACTCTACACTGGCTACATCGCCGCCTGCAATGGTCATCAATCGGGCTGTATCGTGACTTGCTAACAAATTGAGTTGAGTTAGCTGAATTTCCCAAGGGTAAAGTTGCAGTACTTCTTGAATTTTGGTAGCGTATTCGGCAGCAAATAAGGGTGGATAGGGTTGATAGTCGCGGCCTTGAACTTGTTCTAAGACTACGCGATCGCCAGCTGCAAAGGCAATCGTCGGCCCAGCAAATAGATAATTCATCACGCCGTCAAATTGCGTTCCATCCAACCATTGGCGCGAATCTCCCCAGACTTCGCCCACAATGTAAGCTTCGGGATTGACTGCCTTAACGCGATCGCGGAATTCCTGCCAAAAACCAGGAGTTTTTATTTCAAATGGTACATCTAATCGCCAACCGTCGATGCCGAATTTAATCCAATATTCGGCAATCTCCATAATATATTCTCGTACTTCTGGATTATCGTGGTTAAATTCTGGTAAAGCCCGATTTCCCACCCAACCTACGTAGTTAGCAGGTAAGTTTCCATCATAAGCTGAAAGGGGCCAGCCTTGTATTTTGAACCAATTTACCCAAGGCGAATGGGGGCCATTTTCTAAAACGTCGTGGAAAAAGAAAAAACCACGACTGGAATGGTTAAATACCCCATCCAGAACAACTTTGATATTCCGTTGATGGGCTGCATCGAGCAATTCCTTAAAAGCCTCGTTACCCCCTAACATCGGATCAACTTGGTAATAATCGTGGGTATGATAGCGATGATTGCAGGCGGATTGAAAGATGGGTGTAAAATAAATCGCGTTAATCCCCAAATCCTGGATGTAGTCTAAATCCTCCATGATGCCCCATAAGTCGCCACCTTTATAACCCTGGAGGGTTGGCATAGCATCCCAATCTTCCCAACGGGCTTCGTGCAATAGCCGTTTGCGTGCCTGTTTGCTTCTGGCAAAGCGATCTGGGAAGATTTGGTAGAAAACAGCGTGCTTTACCCAGTCTGGTGTTTGAATTTGCATGGATAACTCTTTGTACCTTCAGAAGCGATCGTTGCAAATATTAGCTTCTTTATGGCTCCTACTTATGATAGAAAATTTGTTATTTGTCAGTATTCATTAGCAAAATCAATTTTTTTTTAATAAACAACAAAGACTCAGAGAAGCCAGTGTGTTGGTTAGGATTTTATATTTGTAGCAAATAGCACAATAATATAAAGATAACATATTTAACTAAATATGTTTTATACACAAATTATACTTAGTTAGTTAATTACTCTTATTTATTCTTAATTTTCTTTTCTTTACTTTGTCCGTAATGATTTAGGCAGACGCTGGATAAGTTTAATAGCTTCATAAAAATTACCTGTTATCCCAGTATTGGGTAATTCTGAGATGCGGCTGCTCAAAGATGTCTTCTGAGTACAGATTAGGAATATGAGTTACGAATTAGTAATTGTCTTAGGAATAACTTCCCGCCTCCTAAGCTTATTTGATGTTATCTATGAAACAAATAGATAACTATAGTCGCATCAAATAATCAAAGCAAAAAAACTATATAGTCTGCACTAATAATAGAGCGACTTATCTTGATAACCTACTTTGCTTTCACCTAATAAATTGAATTTGAGGTAAAAATGAGACACGAAAAACTTTCTCCTGGACTACTGTTGGCATTTCAAGACTATCAAAATGAAGGAGATAAAGCTTTAGTTACACACAAGCGATCGCTTGGCATCATTGCCCATAAAAGCCCAGTCAAGCCTAGCAAGAGCGTCGTTTTTATCTACTGCGACCCTGATGCAGACTTAAGTTACTTATCACAATATAACATTGAAGTCAATCAAAACTCTGGAAGTGTGCGGACGGCTTTTTTACCCATAGAAAGTTTAGATGTCTTATCTGAAGAAGATGTGATTCACCGAATTAAGCCATCACGCAAACTTCATTTGCGAATGGACAGTGCAATGGGAGCAGTCAAACTGCCGGACTTCCAGAAAAAAAGCAAACTGACTGGTAAAGGAGTAATCATCGGCATTATAGACAGTGGTATCGATCCGAAACACCCCGCCTTTGCTGGACGAATTTTACACATTTGGGATCAAACACTGCCAGGGCCAGGAGTAACAGAGGGCGGCTATGGGGCAGAATTTACAGAAGCGCAACTGACAATCTCTCAGGATACAGCCGGTCATGGGACTCACGTTGCTGGAATTGCTGCCGGTGCTGATACTAACTATAGCGGTGTAGCACCAGAAGCAGAATTAGTTATCGTCAGATCGGATTTACAGGATGCTCACATTGCTGATGGTGTGCGTTACATTTTCCGAGTTGCTAGAGAGTTGGGACGCGCAGCCGTGGTAAATCTCAGCGTGGGTGGACATGCTGATGCCCATGATGGTAGTGATTCCCTATCTAAAGTCATTGATGCCGAAACTGGCCCAGGAAGAATTGTTTGCTGTGCTGCCGGTAATGAAGGAAACGCTAACATTCATGGACAAGCGACAATACCCAGTGGACGCACTCGTGGTATGCGCTTTAATGTTCCTTTGAATCAAATAGGTATAGTTTGGTTAAACGCTTGGTATTCCAAAGATAGTGAGTTGGAAGTGTCTGTGCGGAGTCCTAACGGTTTTGTCACCCCTTACCAAAAAATAATTACTGAAGGTAATGCTGCACAAGATTACCAGTTACCAGATGCACGGGTGCAATTAGCAACACCAGGGCCAGATCAAGCCAATGGCGATCGCAATTTCTTTGTACAAATCCGGGGTATTGACCCCTCGCCAGTCATGGGAGGTGTTTGGCAACTGCGAGTCCGCAACACTTCTTCAACTGACACACGTTTAGATGTGTGGACACTAGATGACACTTCCTCAGTGTTTTTTACTGGTAAAAGTGTGAAGGATACATTAAAAATTGGTTCACCAGGAGCCGCCAGCAGTGCAATTACAGTTGCAGCCTATACAACTAAAAGTAAGTACACAGATATTGATAACCAAGTGCGAGAAATGGGGTTAGAATTGCATACTATTACGGAATTTAGTAGTGAAGGACCTCTACGCAATAATGGACAGAAGCCCGATGTAGCAGCACCAGGAGCAATGATTGTTTCCACCCTTTCCGCCGATGCCAGTTTTGACCGCTCATCGATGATTAATTCCAAGTTTGTGGTAATGGCTGGTACGAGTATGGCGACACCTTTTGTCACTGGGTTAGTGGCACTACTGTTGCAGCGCGATCCTAAACTCGATCCGGTTGCTGTGAAAGACCTGCTATGTAAAAATAGTGCAATTCCCAGAAAACCCGCAGGCACATTTGATGACAAATGGGGTTATGGAGTGATTAACGCTTTAAATCTGTAATTAGATTGAGAAAGATAGATATTATTTCTGCACAAGGATAGGGGATAAAAACCTATAACTTTGATAAATTTGGGTAGGCATTAACTGCCTACCCTTTTTGCCAAGGAATTGCTAATGAATTATCAGAAACTAGATGCCGCCCTTGCTACAGCGCTGAATGATGTTCAAAATTCAGAAGAATCGAGTTTGGGGGTTTTCATTCATACTGAACCAATTTTAAACTCGGCTGCAACTGCTGTTTTAGAAAGTTTAGGTGTAAGTGGTGTTACCAGTAGCAAAGATATTTTCACAGCAACACTCTCACTAAATGCTATTTCCCAGTTGTCAGAGCAATCTTGGGTGAAGTATTTGAAGCGATCGCAGCAATTAGGTTTGGTTAATAGGAAAATAAGTATAGGGAAGTTGGGTGTTTAATGGGCATAGACTACCCCTAAGCTACGCGGATAATTTTTTGCAGTTACTCTGGATCGGGTTGTTGTTTTTCTGCAAACTTACACTTCACCTCAATTTGCAGATTACTTTCGGCTGAACCTTCGGTAATGTAAGGAATACCAGCTTTCCCACCCAACTTAATGCCAAATGTAAGTTTTACCTCTTCAATCTCAGCAGTATTGAAGTCTTTAAAAGCACTTAGAGCATAGATAGTATAAGAGCGAATCATTTGGCGAGCTTGTTGCATCCGAGCGATCGCATCTGTTCGGACATCCTTGTATTCTATGCCATCGTCATCCTCCTCAATTTCCTGAGTTATTTCGGTAGCTGTGACGTTAATCTCAATCTGCTCAATCTCCCCGTCTGCTTGGAAAAATAGTTGCTGTACTTCTGACATGGGCTACCTCAATTAAGTTTTGTAACGTATCTGAATAAATTTCAGCTTGCTTGCAGAAAAATAACAAATGGTATTGTTTCTAGTAACACAGCCATCATTGTGTCTGTCAAGATTATCCCGCATTTACTAACCCAAGGTGTGTTAAATGGCACGATACGCGCTTGTTATTGGCATCGCCGAGTATATCAGCCGATCATTACCGCCTTTGTCGAAGACTACAAATGATGCTGAAGCGATCGCGCAACTCTTAGAGCAATATGGTGATTTCCAGTCTGTGCAAAGACTACCGCAGCGCTGGAATAAAGATAAAAACGGCTATGAAATGGCAGCACAAAAAGTTACTGGCGCTCAACTTGGCCAAGATTTGAGAACTTTTTTACTAGAGCAAGCTGCTAATAATGAAGCGCTGATTTATTTTAGCGGACACGGTTTTACTATTTCCGACAATTTGGGACAACAAAAGGGATATTTGGCAAGTTCCGATTGTCAGATTGAATTTAAGGAAAACGAAAATGTTGAGCAAAAATATGGTATTCCTCTGGATAGCCTCAACGATTTAATTCAAGAGTCGCAATTAAGTAGTTTGGTAATGCTACTCGATTGCTGTCATAGCGGCTATTTTCTTGAAAGACAGTTAATAGAAAGAACTCTTAACGCTTTCAGTACACAAAAGGATTATTACTTAATTACAGCGTGTCGCGGCTTTGAACGCGCCGGAGTGATTAAAAGTGAAGAATATAGCATTTTCACAGGTGCAGTTGTTAAGGGATTAGCAGCAGAAAATGCAAGTAGTAGTAGGCGAATAAGTGGCGATCGCTTGTTTGATTTTGTCAGCAACGAACTTAAAGGTTCTGTACAGGAACCGATTCGCATGGGTTGGGGACGTTCAATTACTTTAGTGACTTATCCCCAATTAGATATTCCTACAGGAGAAAAAATTGCTTTCAATCAGGAAAATCCTTATCGGGGACTTTATGCTTTTGAATCAGAGCAAGCGCAATATTTTTGTGGACGAGATGAAGCAGTTCGTACCCTAATTTCGCGTTTAGCAGAGAGTCGATTTTTGGCTGTAATTGGTTATTCAGGTAGTGGTAAATCTTCTTTAGTAAAAGCGGGTTTATTACCGCAACTGAAAGGCGATCGCCTCCCAGGAAGCAGTGAATGGGCGATCGCATCTTTTACACCAGGAGAACATCCATTAGGTAAATTGGTTGACATTTTAGCTCGACAACAGCAGCAAAATAAACCGCATCTATTATTTATCGATCAGTTTGAAGAAATATTTACCCTTTGTCAAGACGATGAGGAACGCAAAGCTTTTATCCGCTTAATAGCACAGGAAGTAAAAAAAGCTGAGGTAGAAACGCGGATAATTTTGACAATTCGCGGCGATTTCTTAAATCGTTGTGCTGACTATCGAGAAATTATTACTCTCATTAATAATATTCCTCCCACATCATTCATCATCACACCGATGTCTTTTGCTGAGTTAGAAGAAGCAATTGAAAAACCAGCAAAATTACATGGTGTCACATTTGAGCGTGGTTTAGTTTCTCAAATTTCCGCTGATGTAGTCAACCGTCCTGGTGTATTACCCATACTGCAATATGCGCTTAAAGAGTTGTGGCGAGTTTGCATTGAAGAACCTGAATCGCCAGAACCGCTTTTAACTCATAAAGGTTATGAGGAAATTGGCGGAGTTAAAGGAGCTTTAGACAAACGAGCGACAATTTTGTATCAAAGTTTAACAACTGTAGATCAAGCCTTTGCGCGTTGCTTGTTTATGGAATTGGTGCAGTTAGGTGAAGCTGGAGAAGTAACGCGGCGGCGTGCTAGCTGGGAGAGATTAGAAGTAGTTGCAGATTCTCCCCAACAATTGCAAAGGGTTGTAGGATTACTAGCAGGTTCTCAACAACGTTTAATTATCACTGATCAAAATACTGTAGAAGTTGCCCATGAAGCACTTTTATCTGAGTGGAAATTATTAAATACTTGGATTGCTGAAAATCTGGAGAATATTCGTCTGAGTCGTTCTTTAGAGCAAGATTGCCAGGAATGGGTACAAAGATTTAATAAATCGGATGATGCACTGTTAACAGGTGCAAACTTAGCTGTAATTTCTGAGTGGGTGAATAAGACTCAGCCAAGACTTACGGCATTAGAATCAGAATTTTTGCATAAGAGTTTGGAGAGACGCGATCGCCAAAATCAGGCAGAATTAGAGCAAGCAAAAAAACTCCAACAGCAAGCAGAAGCCAAAGCTAAAGCTGAATCACAGAGAACTAGATTTGCGATCGCTTCTGCAACACTTGTAGCTTTATCTCTGGGATTGGGACTACTGTTGCAACAACAAACAATAGAGAAGAAACAAGGGGATGCGATCGCTTCTGTACTAGTAGTTGAAAAATCTAAGCTACTTTTAGCTCAAAATAATCAGCTTGAGGCAATGATCGCTAGTGCCCAAGCGCTCAAGTACTTGCAGCGTTTGGGTGGAGACAATTCTAAAGCACTTAATCAACTGAAAGTAGTAATTGACTCAGTGAAAGAGCATAATCGATTAGTAGATCATAAAAATAGCGTTTGGGGCGTGAGTTTTAGTCCTGACGGTAAAATAGCCTCTTCTGGTTACAACACTCCAATCAAGATTTGGGATAAAAATGGCAAGTTCTTATACGATCTTTTGCCTGGACATACTGGTGGAGTTTGGAGTGTAAGATTTAGCCATAATGGTAAAATTTTAGCCTCTACAAGTCAAGACACAACGTTCAGGCTTTGGAATATAGATGCGAAAGAAAATAAACTGATAAAAACTTTTAAAGGTCATAAAAATACTGTTTATGATGTTAGCTTTAGTCGAGATGATAAAATTATTGCTTCTGGTGATCGTGATGGAATCATAAAAGTTTGGCACACTGATATTCAAGAGAACCAACCTCAACCAATTAACACATTAGATGTTAGAAAATTACTTAAAAATGAGGGATATAATGTAAATAAACCACCTCGAGTTAACAGTCTAGACATTGACCCTAATGACAGTTCAAAAATTGCTTACGTCGATGATGATGGTAGTGTCAGAATTTGGGATTGGCAAAAAAAGGATACTTCCCCAGAAAACATTGGTACACATGGACAAAAAGCTTTGTTTATAGTTAGGTATAGTTTGGAGAGAAAAAACTTACTAGCTTCTGCCGATGAGGATGGTAATATATTTATCTGGAATACTAAAAATAAACAGAAAAAACCGATAGCAATAATCAAGAATGCTCACGCAAGTATAATATGGGGCTTAGATTTTAGTCCTGATGGTAAAATGCTCGCTTCTGGTGGTGTTGATGAAACTGTAAAGGTGTGGAATGTAGATAAGGCTATTAAGGGAGAAAGTTCTTTAATAGCAACTTTGAAAGGACACACTCAGCAAGTTAATCGGTTAGAGTTTAGTCGTGATGGCAATATAATTGCTTCTTCCAGTAATGATGGAACTGTAAGACTCTGGAAATGGCAAAGCAGTTATAGAAAAGATGTTACCCCCGAAGTGGAAAACTTGTTGAAATATAGCTGTAATTTTTTAGAAGAATATTTACAAACTAAAAAAAATATACCAGATTGGTTGAATTACCAATCTGATATCTGCTCTTTTAAAGAAAAGTGAACAACTTAACTATTTAGAATGCTGTTTTAATCGTCAATTTTATCCTTAATTATTGCTTTAGTTTTTTGTAATTGCTTGAGGCTTTCCATCTGGATTTGGATTATGTTCATTGATATTTGGATCTGTAATATGTTCATTGGGATCTTCTTTAGCAACTGGTTTTGGCTGAGGTTTGGGTTTTGGAGGATTCGACATATTTCTGTTACCTTGTTTTAAATATCTTAGGGAGTTAACTTAATAGCTGCCTTTTAGCTGGTTGTAATTTAATACACGAGAAAAATAATATTTTCCGGATTACACCTATAAATTTTTTAGATTTATTTTTATAACGAGGTTTGTGACAGACTATTTACCTTTTTCCCTTGTAAACTGTCTCACAGAGATAAAATTCTACGCGAGGGATGTGTAGTCGAAGCTTCCTACACTTTTCACCCCAATTAATACAAATGTTCTAATTAGTTCTTCGCCAGCCGCACTATCCATCACCAGTAGCATTCTGTAAAATTCATCCCAAAGAATCAGACGATCCCCCTTACCTGTGGTGGCAGACAGTCCTAAACTTAAGATGAGAGTTGAAAGGCAGTCGGGAGAAATTTTGTGAAGAAAGTATTATCAATCATTCTTGGTGGTGGCGCGGGTACTCGACTTTACCCACTAACCAAACTCCGCGCTAAACCAGCAGTACCAGTAGCGGGGAAGTACCGCCTAATCGATATCCCTGTTAGTAACTGCATAAATTCCGAAATTTTCAAAATCTACGTCCTGACACAATTCAACTCAGCTTCTTTGAATCGTCACATCGCCCGTACCTACAACTTTACCGGTTTCAATGAAGGGTTTGTGGAAGTGCTAGCGGCACAACAAACACCAGAAAACCCTAACTGGTTCCAAGGTACAGCCGATGCTGTGCGTCAATATCTGTGGTTAATGGAAGAATGGGATGTAGAAGAATATCTAATTCTCTCAGGCGATCACCTCTACCGCATGGATTATCGCCAGTTTATCGAGCGCCATAGGGAAACGGGGGCTGATATTACTCTCTCAGTCATCCCCATTGATGAGCGCCGCGCCTCAGATTTTGGCTTGATGAAAATTGACGATTCTGGTAGGGTAATCGATTTTAGCGAAAAACCCAAAGGTGAAGCGTTACACCAAATGCAAGTTGATACAAGTGTACTGGGATTATCAAAAGAACAAGCCCAGCAACAGCCTTACATCGCCTCAATGGGGATTTATGTCTTTAAAAAAGATGTTTTGTTCAAATTGTTGAGAGAAGGTGTAGAAAGGACTGATTTCGGCAAAGAAATTATTCCTGATGCCTCTAAAGATTACAACGTTCAAGCTTACCTTTTTGATGACTACTGGGAAGATATTGGAACAATTGAAGCATTTTACCATGCCAATTTAGCCCTAACTCAGCAGCCTCAGCCACCCTTTAGTTTCTACGATGAAAAGGCACCAATTTATACCCGCGCTCGTTACTTACCTCCAAGTAAACTTTTAGATTGCCAAATCACAGAATCAATTATTGGCGAAGGTTGTATTTTGAAAAATTGCCGCATTCAACATTCAGTTTTGGGAGTGCGATCGCGGATTGAATCTGGCTGCGTCATCGAAGAATCTTTGCTCATGGGTGCAGATTTTTACCAAGCTTCCGTCGAACGGCAATGTAGTTTAGCAGAAAATGACATTCCCGTAGGCATCGGTACAGACACAATCATTCGCGGTGCCATCATCGATAAAAATGCCCGCATCGGTCACGATGTGAAAATTATCAATAAAGATAATGTGCAAGAAGCTGAACGCGAAGCTCAAGGTTTCTACATCCGCAGTGGTATCGTTGTCGTCCTGAAAAATGCTGTAATTCCTGATGGAACAATCATTTAGTCATTGGTCATTGGTCATTGGTCATTAGTAATTAGTCATTGGTCATTAGTTATTCACCAAGGATAAATGACTAATGACACACCACAAAAGACAAAGGACGAATGACAAATGACTAAACTCATTCTGCTGATTGGCCTTCCAGGTAGCGGTAAGTCAACTTTTGCAAAACAATTACTGGCAGAATGCCCCCAGATGTCGCTGATTTCTACAGATGCCATCCGGGGGCAATTATTCGGTTCCCAAGCCCTTCAGGGACCGTGGCTGCTGATTTGGCGGGAAGTAGAACGGCAATTTCAGCAAGCTATTTATACAGCAAATACAGCCATTTTCGATGCTACCAATGCCCAGCGTCGCCATCGCCGTGAAGTCATTGCTTTAGCCCGTGAATTGGGCTTTACCCAAATTACGGCAATTTGGGTGGATACACCAGTCTGGTTGTGTTTAGCACGTAATAAAAGGCGATCGCGCCAGGTTCCTGAAGAAATTATTTTGCGGATGCACCGTCAACTCCGGGATGCCCCCCCAAGCCTGGAAGAGGGGCTAGATGGGCTAATCCGCTTATCAGAAAAATCGGAGTACGGAAATTGCGATCGCGCGGTGAGCAAGAACCCCACTTGATTTTCTATATTCTTTGTTAATTTAAAATCAGATTGTTTTGCTTTGGCACTATACCTAGCAATTAAATATCTTGCGATCTTAAAAAAAAAACATAACAGGAATTTCTATAGGAGGCTAGTAGATGGCTGCAACCGACTTCAAAGACTATTACGCAATTTTGGGAGTTAATAAGACTGCCACTCAAGACGAGATTAAACAAGCCTTTCGTAAACTAGCCCGCAAATATCACCCTGATGTCAACCCAAATAACAAACAAGCAGAGGCACGCTTTAAAGAAGTTAGCGAAGCCTACGAAGTTGTGTCAGATGTAGATAAACGCAAAAAATACGACCAATTCGGTCAATATTGGAAGCAAGCTGGTGAAGGTTTCCCAGGCGGCGGTGTTGGTGCCGATATGGGTGGCTTTGACTTTAGTCAATACGGCAATTTTGATGAGTTCATTAATGAGTTGCTAGGGCGCTTTGGCGGTGCTGCCCCTCGCGGTGGCGGTGGGCGACAAAGTTACTCTTCTTACCGCCCTCCAACAGCTGCGCCAAGTGGTTTTGGCGGCTTTAGCGATTATGGATTTCAAGATCCAGGTGCAGGTACTTCCCAGGATAGTGAAGCTGTAATCACCCTAAGTTTAGCTGAAGCATTTAACGGTGTACAGAAGCGCTTCAGTTTAGGTAACGAAACAATTGATGTTCGTATCCCATCTGGGGCTAAACTTGGTACTCGTCTGCGCGTGCGGGGTAAAGGTCAAATCAACCCAATGACTCAACAACGAGGGGATTTATACTTAAAAGTGGAACTTCAGCCGCACTCGTTCTTCCAAATGGAAGGTGATAACTTGGTGTGCGAAGTAGCAATCACACCAGATGAAGCGACTCTGGGAGCGTCTATTGATGTACCCACTCCTGATGGTTCAGTTAATGTCAAACTACCAGCCGGAGTGCGTTCTGGCCAATCACTGCGTTTGCGTGGCAAAGGTTGGCCTCTCGCTAAGGGTGGGCGTGGCGATCAGTTGGTGAAGGTGGCGATCGCACCACCAAAAGACCTCAGCCAGCAAGAGCGAGAATATTATGAAAAAATCCGGGCTATCCGTACTTATAACCCCCGCAGTCATTTGCAGCAAGTTAAGCTGTAAAAATTTCGGATTGTAGAAACGGTAAATTTACCGTTTCTACATTGATTAGGTCTGATGCCGCGTATTTCTCGCTACAATGACAGACTTAAACGCTTCCATTGTCTCTGGTGTAGGCTCGGTAGCTTGCCACGATGGACGTGCAATTAAGCGATCGTGCCAAGCATTGAGTTTTGGATAATCGCTTAAAGAAATTCCTATACTTGGCAGCACAGTTACTACAGTTCCAGCCACAACTTCGGCAAGAGTGAGGTTGTGACTAGCAAAGTAAGGGCGATCGTCAAGTAAATTTTCAAAAAACTTCAGCACTGTGGCAATTTTTTGCTCTGCATTCTTGAGTTTTTCTGGATCTCCTCCAGGTAAGCCGAGAAACTGAGGTAAAAACGTGGTGGTTGCTGGCAAAAGCTCATTCACAGTTAGCAGTTGTACCATCCGCGCGATCGCTAAATCCTTGGCATCTTTAGGCAACATCGCAGGCGTGGGGTATTTTGCCTCTAAGTAGTCCAGAATTGCTAAAGATTCCACTACATTAAAGCCGTCATCCACCAAAGCTGGAATGTGGTGGAAGGGGCTAATTGCCAAAAAATCTGGTTTAAATTGCTCTCCATCCAGTTTTATGTCTACTAATTCAAATTCAAGTCCTTTTTCCAGCAGAGTAATCCAGACGCGGCGAGAGTTAGGAGAAATCGGTGAGTGATAAAGAGTCAGCGCCATAAAACCTCACAGTTTTATCAGTAGGGTGGGCATTGCCAATTTTACACCTTATACTCAATTGAATTGTTCTAATAAAGTCTCAACACTAGCATTGCGATCCAGAAAAGAAAATAAATGCCAGTAGCTGAGTTTTCCTTCTTTATCTAATACAAACTGGGCTGGTAAAGGCGCTCCAAGTGCTTGCCCTACTTGATAGGCACGAAATACTCGACAACTAGGATCGCTCAATAACGGCATTTTTAAGCTTAAATTTCTCACAACAATTTGACTCTGCCGTTCATCGGTGCTAGTAATCATTAAAACTTCTATACCACGATTTTTAAATTGCTCGTAGTTCTCATTCAAGGCTTTGATATGAGGAAAACAAAATGGACAATATTGTTTTTCAGTAAAGATGCGAGTAAACGTAAGTAAAACTGGTTGCTTGCCTTTATAATCAGACAATTTTACTAAAGCCCCGTTGGTAATATCTGGAAGTTGAAAATCAGGCGTTCCTACTCCCAACCTAAGCTTATTTGTAGCTGGAACTGGTAAAAAATTGCGGAAGAAGCGTTCATTTAATAAGCCACTAAAATCAGTTGAAGTCAGCATCTTTTTAACCTTAATTATTTAAATATAGGACTCATATTTTATTTTTGAACAAGATTCAGTACACATCTATACCCTTCTTTTCTGTTAAGAGTTCCCTGTTCCCTACTACGCAGATAATTATGGCTACGCCACGCTACGCGAACAGGAATCAAATCGGATTACTATACTATTTTATGGAAAAACCACAGATAGATCCGGAGGTTGACACTGTTTTATGTGTATCTCTGTTTATCTGTGGTTTTCATTGATTTTGCTGTCAACTCCAACAACTTGAATTAGAGTTTGCTCGCTAGCGAAATTTAGACAGCAGAGAAGTATACTTTAGACTTCACTGGATCGGGATTCATTGTCTTGTCACCAGGTTGCCAACCAGCTGGGCAAACTTCATCGGGGTGAGACTGAACATACTGAATTGCTTGTAATGTCCGCAGGGTTTCATCAACGCTGCGACCAAAAGCTAGGTTGTTGATGGTAGCGTGCTGTATGATACCATCTTTATCGATGATGAACAGACCACGCAAGGCAATACCGGCTGCTGGGTCAAGAACGTTGTAAGCGGCGCTAATCTCTTTCTTAATGTCTGAGACTAGAGGATAATTCAGGTCGCCGACACCACCAGACTTACGATCTGTTTGAATCCAAGCGAGGTGGGAGAATTCACTGTCAACAGAAGCCCCAAGGACTTCAGTATTGATTTTCTTGAATTCTTCGTAGCGATCGCTAAATGCTGTGATTTCAGTAGGACAAACAAAGGTAAAGTCTAGTGGGTAGAAAAACAGGACGACATACTTACCACGATAATCGGAAAGTTTGATTGTCTTAAATTCCTGATCTACCACAGCCGTTGCTGTGAAATCGGGAGCTTGTTGGCCAACGCGGAGGCTTCCTTCGGTTCCGTAAGTAAGGGACATTAACCTAATTCTCCTTTATCGGTTTAATAGCGTTGGAATTTGGGTCAAGTAAAACTCGCCCATCCACGCTCTTACAGTTTAATTACGATCTGTTACGACTATATCATACTCATAACGATTTTGAGTAGCAAATGCTTGATTTAGATACAAGAGAATGGTTGCTTACCAATGGCTTAGGAAGTTTTGCCAGTGGTACAGTTTCTGATGTCCGCACGCGCACTTATCACGGCTGGCTGTTTACCGCTACAAACCCGCCTTCTGGGCGAAATCTGCTGCTTTCGCACTTAGACGCTAGCTTAGAAGTATCGGGGAGCGTTGTGGCGTTAGGGACAAATGTTTGGGGCAACGATCGGATTGAACTGACAGGCTACCAACTGTTGCGGTGTTTTGATATTAACCCAGTTCCAAAATGGACTTGGGGTCAAAATAACTGGCAGTTAACCAGACAATTGGTGATGCCTTATGGATTAGTGGGGACTGGGGACTGGGGATTAGGAGCGAAGAACGAGGAAATGGAAATAGGAAAGAATACTTCCCAATACCCAGTACCCATTACCCAGTCCCCAATCCCCATGCCGAATGCCCAATTTTGCCATCGAATTTTGATCCAATATCGCTATGACGGAAGTGATACAGCAATTTTACGGCTGCGACTGCTGATAGCAGAACGTGATTTTCACCACCAGCAAACTGCTAGTTCAGGATTACAGTTCTCAGAATTACTTGGGCAACAGCAAGTCTGTCTGCAAGCAAAAAAATCTGGGAATTTCGGTATACCTTGGCACTTGCGCTGGACACAAGGAAAATATCAACCAGATGCAGTTTGGTATTGGAATTATGGATTGTCTGAAGAGACAAAACGGGGATTAGGTGACAAAGAAGACCTCTACAGTCCTGGTTACTTAATAGTCACACTGCAACCAGGAGATGTGGTAACACTAGAAGCACGAGTAGGTTTTCCCGACTCAATGGCAGGTGTTCTCACCTCTGAAACCTTTACAGAAGCCGTGGAGGTAGAGCAAGAGCGGCTCTCCAAGATTTTTGGATGGAGTGAAGAAGGGACTAGGCAAGAGTTACTAAACTCCCAATCCCCACTCTGGCAAAAATTACTCAAAGCAAGCGATCGCTTTATTGTCTATCGAGGCTCAATAGCAGACCCCACAATCATTGCTGGTTATCACTGGTTTAATGAGCGAGGACGCGACATATTAATTGCCTTACCTGGGTTGGCACTAGTTCCACAACGTTTTGACCTGGCAAAAAGAGTATTACGGACTTTCGGGCATTACTGTCGCCACGGTTTGATGCCTAATGCATTTCCTGATGATGATGGTGAACCACTTTATAACAGCATTGATGCGGCGCTATGGTGGATTGAAACTTTAGGGCTTTATTTAGAAGCTACCCAAGACTGGGAGTTTTTGGCAGAGCAATTTCCCATAGTTCAACAAATCCACAAAGCCTTTGTTGGTGGTACATACTACAATATTCAGGTTGATGCTATTGATGGATTAATTAGTTGGGATGCTCGTGGTGTAGCCCTCACCTGGATGGATGTGGTAATTGGGGCCCACCCTGTCACTCCCCGTCACGGTAAACCAGTGGAAATCAATGCGCTGTGGTATTCCGCGTTATGTTGGCTGAGTCAATGGGCAGAACGCTTGAGCCACTTGAGCCAGCTAAAATTTGGCAATCCAGCGCGTCTCAAGAAGCAAGCACAGCGCTATGCTTTACAAGCACAAAAGGTTAAAACCTCGCTGCAAAAGTTCTGGAATCCTCAGCTAGGTTATTTGTACGATACTATTGAGCCAGACGATCGCCGGAATTTTCAAATTCGTCCCAACGCGGTTTTAGCGCTGTCGCTGCACCATTGTGGATTTTCTGAACAACAAGGGTGTCAAGTACTAGATTTGGTAACTGCCAGCTTGCTGACTCCTTATGGTCTCCGCAGTCTCGATCCAGGAGATCCTGAATACAAAGGGAGATATGAGGGTAATCAAGAGCAACGCGATCGCGCCTATCATCAAGGCACTGTTTGGACTTGGCTAATTGGGTCATACATTCGGGCTTGGCAACGTTTTTATCCACAACAATCGTTGCCTTTTGATTGGCAACCCTTACTAGATCACTTCCTATCTAACGCTTGTCTGGGTTCTATTTCTGAGATTTTTGATGGTGACTCACCTCATACACCCAGAGGTGCGATCGCTCAAGCGTGGTCAGTTGCTGAGGTCATTCGTCACATCCAAAAATAATTGGTAATGACGCTCTTTACAAGACGCTAAAAGCGATCGCGGACTCGCCTTCTCGTGTCGCCAACGCAATTCGTAATTCTTAGAGGATGTTTAAAAATTCCAGAAGTTATGGCTTGTCATTAGAGGATGTCTGAAAAGTTTTTTTGTATACACCTAACAGTTGGAGATCCCCCTAAATCCCCCTTCAAAAGGGGGACTTTAAGACTCTTATTCCCCCCTTTTTAAGGGGAGTTAGGGGGGATCAACGAATATTTGATATAGCACAAGCCTTGGTGGTTAGGACATCAACAGATGATGAAACTTAGACACAAGAAGACTTTTCACCCAGTCCCCAGTCCCTTGCTATACTTTCAGACATCCTCTTAGCTATGGATGCAGTAAAATGTTTTACCGTCTTCATCCACAAATTTTTCGGATTTAATGACTCGAAGAAGGTTATTTTCTGGGTGTTTTTTGTTTAGAAAGCATAGCCCAATATATGTACAATTCTAAAGCGATATCTACGACGAGCTACGCTTAGGCTACCTCTCACACCCCATCATGAGCAACATTCCCCAAGTCGGACAACCAGCGCCAGATTTCTCCACTCCTGACCAAAATGGCAATGCAGTCACTCTCGAAGACCTCAGCAGTCAGTGGGTTGTCGTCTACTTCTACCCCAAAGATGACACACCAGGCTGTACCACCGAAGCGACAGATTTCACCGAGTTGTATCAAGACTTCAGCACACTTGGAGCAAAAATCTTAGGAGTAAGTCCAGATTCGGGTAAGTCCCATTGTAAATTTATCAGCAAACATAACTTGTTAATCACCCTGCTGAGTGACCCAGAACATATTTTGACAGAAGCCTACGGCGCTTGGCGCTTAAAAAAATTTATGGGCAAAGAATATATGGGTGTTGCTCGGTCAACATTTCTTATTTCACCTGATAAAATGATTGCCTATGCTTGGCCGAATGTAAAAGCCAAAGGTCATGCTCAAGCAGTTTTAACTAAATTACAGGAATTAGCAGCCACGTAAATAGAATTATTATCCATACTAGGAGCTCTTATAAGAATGATTCTAAATCTTTTCAAGAAATTATGGTTCAATTTATCCAAGCACAAAATGTCGGGCTTGCTTATCTGGAAGAAAGATTTGGTCTACAGTTAGCCGAAGAGGAGGCGTTCTTTATCGAATGGTTTGAGAATTTACCGGAAATTACAGATTTAGAAAAGCAAGAATTTAGACAGAGTAAAACTTCATTTTCTCCGTTTAGTCAAGCGTCCTCCTTTGTCAGAAGAAACAGTGAAATTGGTAGTTTTATCTCCTTTACTCAATTTAGCTGGATTTTATGATGAGCCTTTTTATATAAGAGGTGAGCAATCAATAGAAATCTCAGAGGAAGATGAAGAAGAAGTTATTAGAGGTAGAATTGATATTTTAGTTATTCAATAAAAATTATGGTTGTTAGTAATTGAGTCTAAAAGGTCTAGCTTTTCTCTTTTAGAAGCCATACCCCAAGCACTGGTTTATATGTTGGCCGATCCTAGTGAAGACAAACCTACTTTTGGATTAGTAACAAATGGCAGTGATTTTATTTTCCTCAAGCTTGCCAAACAAAATCAGCCAAAGTATGCTATTTCTGATCAATTTACACTTTTGAAACGAGAAAGCGAACTGTATCAGGTTCTAAGTGGATTAAAAAATTTGAGTAAAAGTTTGAGTTAATAATTATGTCCAATCGTCCGATATACCTTGATTGTCACGCTACTACACCCGTAGACGAACGGGTATTAGCTGCAATGATCCCCTACTTCACAGAAAAGTTTGGCAACCCATCTAGTATTGGTCATGTTTATGGTTGGGAAGCAGAAGCTGCTGTCAAACAAACGCGAGAGATTTTAGCAGCAGCAATTAATGCTACTCCTGAAGAAATTGTTTTTACAAGTGGGGCAACAGAAGCTAATAATTTAGCTATTAAAGGTGTTGCTGAAGCTTATTTTAAAAAAGGTCAGCATATTATTACTGTCGCCACTGAACATAATGCAGTTATTGACCCTTATAATTATTTAAAAACTCTCGGTTTTGAAATTACTATTCTCCCAGTTAAAAAAGATGGATTGATTGATTTAACTGAGTTACACAAAGCTTTCCGTCCTGAGACGATCTTGGTATCGGTGATGGCTGCAAATAACGAAATTGGGGTGTTACAGCCAATAGCTGAAATTGGGGAACTATGCCATGCTTACAACATTATTTTCCACACCGATGCAGCCCAAGCTATTGGTAAAATTCCCCTAGATGTGCGAGCGATGAAAATTGATTTGATGTCGCTAACCGCACACAAAGTATTTGGGCCAAAGGGTATTGGGGCGTTATACGTCCGTAGACGCGATCGCAGAGTGCAATTATCTCCCCAGCTGCACGGCGGCGGACATGAGCGGGGGATGCGTTCTGGTACATTGTATACACCGCAAATTGTTGGCTTTGGGAAAGCTGTAGAAATCGCTTTGGCAGAACAAGCAACAGAAACCCAACGCCTCAACCAGTTAAGGCTAAGTTTGTGGGAACAGCTTTCCCAACTTGAAGGAATTCATCTCAACGGACACCCTC
Source organism: Nostoc sp. (assembly GCF_036917455.1). Taxonomy (GTDB): domain Bacteria; phylum Cyanobacteriota; class Cyanobacteriia; order Cyanobacteriales; family Nostocaceae; genus Nostoc. Next base: position 23,023 of record NZ_JBALDK010000092.1, read on the forward strand.
AACAGCGATTGGCGGGAAACTTGAATATCAGTGTTGAGGGGGTGGATGGAGCCGCACTTTTGCTAGGATTGCAGCCAGTAATGGCGGTTTCTTCTGGTTCTGCTTGCTCCTCGGCAAATACTGCCCCTTCGAGCGTTCTGACAGCGCTGGGAAGTTCCCAACAGCTAGCTTATGCCTCAGTGCGGTTTGGTATTGGCCGGTTTAATACCCAAGAGGAGATTGATATTGTAGCGAAACATGCGATCGCTACTATTCAAAGTTTACGCAAAACCTCTTTTATGGATTCTCGCCAAGGAAAGCCCCAATCTGCTCTAGTTCCTGCTGATTGAGGCGAAATTCCCCAGCAGCGATGATTCCTTCCACCTGCTTGGGATTGCGTGCGCCAACGATCGCAGCCGTCACCGCCGGATTATTTAAAGTCCAAGCGATCGCAACTTCACCAGGGGAGCGATCGTATTGCTTACCAATTTGCTGCAACACCTCCACTAGCTTCAGGTTACGAGATAGACGTGGTTCTTGAAATTCACTACTTTCTTTGCGCCAATCATCATCTGGGAAATTTGCAATCCGCTCAGATGTCATCTTTCCTGTCAGCAAGCCAGATTGCATCGGTGAATATACAATTACACCGATGTTATTTTCCTTACAAAAAGGCAGAATTTCCTTTTCGACATCAGGCTTAACCAGTGAATAAGGCGGTTGCAATGAGGTAACTGGTGCAATCTCCTGGATACGTTTCAACTGTTCAACATTGAAGTTTGAAACGCCGATATAGCGAACCTTACCTTCATCTTTGAGCTTGGCGAGAGTTGTCCAGCCTTCTTCAATTTCTGATTCTGGGTTAGGCCAGTGGATTTGGTAGAGATCAATAGTTTCAATGTCAAGTCGGCGCAAACTAGCTTCAACCTCCCGCCGCACAGAATCCGCCTTCAGACTGCGACCAATTTCGCCCTTTTCATCCCAAATCATTGAGCATTTAGTGAAAATGTAGGGGCGACTAGATCGACCTTTGAGCGCCTTAGCAACAACCTCCTCAGAATGTCCCAAACCATAGATAGCTGCGGTGTCAATCCAGTTAACGCCAAGATCGAGAGCGCGATTGATTGCTTCAATAGATTCTTGATCGTCCTGCGCTCCCCAACCAAAAGCCCACCCACCTCCACCAATCGCCCAGGCTCCAAAGCCGATTGGGGTAATGTGAAGTTCAGAATTACCAAGCTGTTTGGTTTGCATATCTACCTTCTTTAATGATTTTTGAGTCAATTGCTAGTGTAAGCCGCAAATATTTTCTCAACCGCTATCGGAAGTGTGAATCCCTACTAGTGGAAACACGACAGCCAATCACTACTTCTGTAGGATTACTATACTAAATCCTAAATGTTGTGTTGATACACACTACATATACACTAGACTTGCTCAAAAATAGTAAAAATTATCAGTGTTTATCAAAATAGAGAGGCTAAGATGTCACAAGATTTAAAAGGCAAAGTTGCGCTAATCACAGGTGCAAATAAAGGTATCGGATATGAGATTGCCCGCCAACTTGGTTCTAGAGGTGCTACTGTTCTTATTGCTTCAAGAGATATTGGACGTGGTGAAGAAGCGGCGAATAAACTTCGTTTAAATGAGATTGATGCTCAAGCGGTTCAACTTGATGTCATCGCTCAAAAAACAATCGACTCTACGGCTCAAAAAATCGAGAGCGAATTTGGAAAACTTGACATTCTGGTAAACAATGCTGGGATACTAGCTGAAGGCGATCGCCTTCCACCCAGTCAAGTTGACATTGAAACACTGCGACAAACCTATGAAACCAATGTATTTGGAGTGTTTGCAGTTACAAAAGCCCTGCTGCCACTTTTGAAGAAGTCAACAGCAGGGCGAATAGTGAATTTATCAAGTGGTTTAGGTTCTCTGACTCAAAACTCTGATCCAAATAGTGAGTTCGCTGATTCTAAGTATCTTGCTTATAACTCATCAAAGACAGCAGTGAATGCGATCACAGTTCTGTTGGCTGCTGAACTTAAAGATACCCCGATTAAAGTCAATGCTGCTGATCCTGGTTTCACAGCAACTGACATTAATCAATACCAAGGATATCGCAGTATTGAGCAGGGAGCGATCGCAGCAGTGAGACTTGCTACTCTACCTGATGATGGTTCTAGCGGAGGGTTTTTTGATGAGAATGGTGTGGTTCCCTGGTAGGGTAATTGGGAATTGGGAATTAAGAATTGGGCATTAGACCTCTTGCATGAATCAATTGCCCTCACCCTAAATCCCTCTCCCAAGGATGGGAGAGGGACTTTTAAATTGCCTCCCTTTCTCCCATCCTTGCGAGAAGGGGTTGGGGGTTGAGGGTAGTTTTGTATTTGTGCAAGAGGTCTATTGGGTAGGAGGGAAGGTGAGTTAAAACTTGGACGTTGAGCCTCTGAAGGTGGAAGTTGAGCTTCTGAAGGTGGACGTTGAGCTTCTGAGGGTGGACGTTGAGCTTCTGAGGGTGGACGTTGAGCTTCTGAAGGTGGACGTTGAGCTTCTGAAGGTGGACGTTGAGCTTCTGAGGCTCAACCTTCAAGTTTTAACTCCCAATTCCCCATTCCCCATGCCCCACTTAATAAGGATTTGAATCAATCCGTCCCCTTTTAACACTTCTGAGATAGTAGCCAGAGGTTGGTCTGTTTCTTAAGTTAAAGGTATCGCCACTGCGAACTCTCCAAATTTTGTAATTGGAAAAGGTCAAAGGCGTTCGGGGTTCGCATACTTCTGGCGTATGATTGCCAAGTACAAAGTATGCCGCACCCCTACCCATAACTTTCACCAAGCCGTTTTTATCCACAAGAACCGATGTACTTTCACTAACCGCTATGCCTAAAACACTGCTAGATATACCATCCTTAATTTGACGGGCAATGAAAGCCATAATTCGACCCATTCTTTCCCGCCTATCGAAGTGTGTATCTACGATAGTTCCTTTTAAATTACTCCAATTGAAAAAGTTGTAAGTAAAAGTAATGTCCCGGTAAGGATCTTCAAGTGCGTCTCTAGTTTCAATGCCTTTTTCAGAAGAAGCACAAGCATCATAGACACAATCACTTTGGATCATTGCCCCCGCACTAGTGCCACCAACACCACCTCCCTTAAGATAAACTGACTTAACAGCAGCTTCAAGCTTGGTATCTTTCCAGTTGCGGATGTATTGACATTGATCGCCGCCAGCAAAGAAAACTACATCAGCTTTTTTGATTTTTTCAAAAATCTCGGCTTTGTTTGCTTCTTCTCTATTGCGAATCAGAAGAGTTTCCACAAAGTTTACACCCTTCATGGCATAAACTAGCCGATTGTAATCGTGATTACCATTCGTGCGGAGAACTACAACATTAACCTTGGTATCGGAGTTACTACCTCCCCTAACTTGGTTAATCATCCACTGGATAGCATCATCGACATCGGGGCCACCCCCTCCCAAACTCAGGACTGGGCCCGCTAAGGAAGGACGCACATCAAAGGAGGGTGAGGGGGAAGGGCTGACATCAACAGTGTCACCCAAGAAGTAGCGTTTCCAGTTTTCGATAAAACGGGTTATTAGGAAGGTTCCCATGTTCAACAACTTGATTCCTATATTTTTCAAGCGCCTTGCTATGCTTGGGAATGCCTTTGTCATACTAAGCTTCTGGAGCAAACTGCAATTATTGCTAGGCTGTGACACATTTTAATTGCTTATTTATTCGTGAAATTTGCCTTTTGTGATTAGTCAGTTGTCCTTTGTGAAGAACCAATGACAAATGACAGTCTTAACGAAAAATATGCAATTTAGACGCGCATTAGCTTAACTGTCGCACCTTAGTGGGTAAAATTTCCAGCGTACAGGGCTTGTACTGTTTTTTAACGTAAAATAACGCAGAGTAATCATTAATTATCTGCGCTACTATACAAAAATCTCCACATTGCTTGTGGTGTTTAATTCTGGTCAGATTAAATCTCAAATAGACTAGGTATTACTTGTCACTCTTAAGATTATTCCGTAGTTGCTGAGAATATTTAAAATATTCTGAATAACTGGGAATGCCGGCAAAAAATCTAATTCTGTTTTCGTTAGGGACTTCCAAATAAAAAAATACCCCACAAGATTAGCCCGGATTTTTCACCACATCTCTCAAAACCTTGTGCAGGGGAGCAGGGGAGCAGAGGAGAGTTCAAATACCAAGTTCTTTCCCCTCCGCCCCTCTGCCTCTCCGCCCCTCTGCCCCTCAAGCTTGTGAGAAATGGGGGTGAGATAATTTATTTGTTGGAAGTCCATAATGTTATCAAAGTTGCATTAATCATATCCCCCAAACATAAACAGAGAAACTTGTTCATCGGTAGCATTCATTAAGGCATGAAGATTACCACCTTTGAGCATGGCAAAGTGTCCGGCTTGTAGTGTACGGATTTCAAAGCAGCGTTCTCGCTCTGGCATTTTGCACCAATCACCTACTACCATAAAGCCTTGGCCATCCATCATCAGAAAAACTTCCTGGTTATCACGATGGCGATGTAAACCAATCCCACAACTAGCATTGAGGACGTGCAAATCCATGTAATCTACGGCAAAGAATCGTTCAAAACCGTTACCATGATTTTTGCTACCAAAGGCGTTGAAGTTCCATGAGTTTAATTGGCGACCCAATTCGGGTTTACTAGAGTAGCGTCCATAATTAGACATTAAATTACGATACTCCAAAAAGCCAATACCGCCGTGAGGGTTAGAACTGATACCTGTTCCTAAAAAATGATCCCATCCCCGGACAATCATATTGAATTCGTACTGGTAGTTTTCCCCATTCTGGGAATCCCAAATTTTCTCGCTAAAGTCTGCCCAAGCAAGCTCTACATGCAGAGGTAATATAGGATGCATGGTGTTTGTGGGGGCGACATCTAGTATATAGCGATCGCTCAATGCTTCCCGGTTGAAGTCTGCTATGCTGCCATGTACTAAATCATTTCTTACCTGGAGTTCACCACGATCTAGAGCATTGCGTCCTTTGTCGTCTAGCTGATCTCGCAGATCGTTGCCTGGATAACCCCAAAACTCAACTTCATAGCGATCGCTTAAGGGATTATACGGCACTAAAATCAACGCTGGAGTTGCCACACCTGCGACTTTAATCCAGAGTTTAATCTTTTCCCCCAATTTATGGTTAGCAGCAATGGATAGCTTAGTGTCAGGGCCGCCACGATAAGAAACTCGCAAAAACGGCCCTGTCCAATCTCCCACAGTTACCAAACCCCGAATTAAAAAGGTATCGGTACTAACAAAATCCTTGACATTTTGCTTTTGGAAATCTGTTTTATTATCTTGCACAGTCGGGTCAAGAATATTAGCATCATTCCCCTGGGGGCCATATAAAACCAGAGACTCATAGGGAAATAAATACTGGAACTCCCCTGTTAAATAAAATTCACGTTCAGCGGCTAGTTGGGCGCGTTCGAGAAAATTCAGCAACTTCAACAACGGATTACCCCGATTATAGTCAGGCGGAGTATTGGGATCGACTTTAAAAACACTGTCAGAATGAACAATAAACATGGCAACAGTTGTTCAGAATTAGGTACGGAAATTAAATTGTGTGATACAAGAAAGCAACGAACTTCAGGGGTTTTGTACCAGGGTTACGAATGCCATGCATCCCACCACTCTTGGTAAAAATGATGCTACCTGATTTCACCGGGAGTTCTTTAAATTCGCGGTTCCCCAGTCCCATAACTTGACGTTCTACAGTTGGGTATTTGTCTGTGGCTGGATCGTCACCGACACGCATATAAGCAATGCCTTCTCCTTCGGTGATGTAGTACAATTCTTCTGTACCAATATGTTGGTGAGTGCCTTCCACTTTGCCGGGAGGAATTGTCACTTCGTGAAAGAAGATGTTGGAACCGCCTAGTTCTCGTTGAACAATCCAGCGCATATCAATAATGTTGTCGTCTGCTCTGTCTGGATTGTCGCCATCCATCATTGCATTCCGATAGCGCACAGGCTGAATGTCTGGTGCTTGTAAGAACCAACCGCGTTGGAAGTTAATTAGGTAGTTTTGATCTGCAATCGTGTTTTGCTGTGAACTGGGGTCTTGAGTCCGGGGTTCTTGGTGCGATCGCGAATAGTCATTATCCCAACATGCATCAGCATCACTAATTTGGTAGCCAGTGGGTAAATTGCGATCGTTTTCACGAAATGCCAATTCGATCTGCTTTAGTGCTTTGATATCTCGCAAAGCTGGGTTAAATGCCTTGACCCGCGTAATTGGGCCATTGCGCCCCATTTGATCCAAAATTTGAAAATCATGGTAGCTGGTATTAGGAGCTTCTAAGGTTTCCCAAATTTCCACTTCGTAAGCATCAATCCACGGGCAATAGTGCAGCTTTACCCTGCTTTCTCCTTTATTGCTTTCATCTTCGGGTAACAACTTCACCCAAGCAATCACCCCACTACTGAGCAGCCGCTTTTTCTCGCGTACTTGCTCTACTAAACGACTGGATCTATATTCCAGTCGCAGAAAATTACTGATGAACTTTCCATCCAGATATACCTCTCCCTTCAGAGCATTGATCCCCAAGTAGCTGCGAACCTCTCGCACGTTGTAACGGTAACGGGGGCTGCGGGTAGCGTTGAGGTATTCGGCATGGTAAATGCGATCGGGAAAAAAGACAACTTTAAAAATCTCGTTCCACGGATTGGTTTGAATGTCGTTAAATGCTGGATCCATAAAGTTAAAGCCTCTTAAGTAATTCGTCAGCTACCCGAAAAGAATTGGCCTGAATTGTCAACGTGGGGTTTGCGCCTCCCGATGTCGGCATAAATGAGCCATCGGTGACGTAAAGGTTATCAAAGTCCCAAACTTTGCAATTGCGGTCTAGCACCGAATCTTTGCGGTCAGTACCAAACCTAGCTCCGCCAAGAATATGGTTAGCAATCCGTGCTAAGGCGTTTTCTGCCAGGTATACGCCACCTTGACCTTGAAATTCAAATTTGAATTCGCCTGGAACTGAATTACCACCTAGTTTCAAAACCTGGCCGCACATTTCTGCCAAGGTGTCCATGAGGTATCTGTCGTGGCTGTGCCATTCTTTGATGATGTGAGCCACAGGACGACCCCACTTATCTTTAATTGTGGGATGGAGTTCAATCCGATTGGTCTTCAGGGGTACTTGATTGGCCATAAAGCTGACGGATAAACCCCTACCCATGTTGTTGTCCAAAAAGTCCGTCAACCCTTGAGCCGCTAAATTGGTATCTTCGATGAAGCCTTTCCAAAGTGTGTCTAAATCCCGGCTACCGTGGGTACGTCCCAGAGAGATGGGCAAGGCTTGATCGGAAGTATTGTTGTAGATTGCCCCTCCAGCCCAAAGTCCTCTACTTTTAAGAAAGTCGTCAGTGGCGCAAGCATCGGTTGCCCAATCAGCATCAAGAGCTAAGGTTTTATCGCTGCGGGTGGGCATCAGGGCACTAGCACCTCCAAAACAGTGGGTAAGGAAGTATTTACCTAATAAATCATTTTGGTTGATGCGTTGATTGAATTCGGAACTCAGCTGTCCTGATAGCTTCAGCAACCGAATCGATTCAATGGCAGAACAAGCGACGATTACCAACTTTCCTTGAACAAACCGGGTTTTGCCGCTCGGATCGCGGTACACGACTCGGCTAACTTTCGATCCCTCACTTTCGAGATGGGTGACTACACAGTTTGTCCGAATTTCAAAATTTGGTTGGTTAGCGATCGGGCTAAGTAAAGATACCCAAGTACTTGATTTCACACCCAGAGGACAGCCAAAGCGGTTCACATAACTGGTTTTGATGGTTTCGGGATCTTTGGGAACTTTGCGTCCACTAGGTTGATGATCGCGGGTAATCACCGCCAGAGGTGTGCGGTAGGGCTTAATCGGCTGACCATTACCCAATTGTTCGCCTAGCTTGTCCATACCAAATTTCGCATAGTTGCTAATTGGGTTAGGTTCTAGGGGCGGTTGATAGCTATCTTTACTAAAAGGCTTCAGCTGGTTTTCGGCAGTGCCGTTAAGACCTACAAGGTATTCAGCTTTCACATAGTAAGGTTCTAGCTCGTCATAAGTTACAGGCCAATCACGCGCTTCTCTTTGCACATCCCCATTTGGGTCATTCTTTAAGTCTTTACGTCCAGCATTAAAGCTTTGTAGGCGTAAATCGGTAGGGGTGAACCGCAGGGAAACGCCACCATAAAGTTGAGTACCGCCGCCCACTACTTGGGCTGTATAACCTTCAATTGTGGCTCGATCTTGTCCGTTGGGATCGCGGTAGATATGTGGCTCGTCGTTAATATCTGGTTCGACGTGGCTAGAATAAAAGGCTTCGTTCTGATTCGCAACTCCAGGAACGCGGATACGCTTTTCTGGGCCATCAGCAAACAATTCATCGCGCTTAAAGTCACTTAACCCTTGAGGATTCTGATACTGGGGTCGAAATAGTGGGCCTTTTTCCAGAATTAGCACTGATTTCCCAGCCTTCACTAAAGTGTAGGCAATGGGGGAACCTCCAGCGCCACTACCAATAATCACTACATCAAATTCTGTTTGCATATATATTCTCCTGGGAAAATCAATTAGCCTCGATAATCGCTGTTAAGTCCAAGGGGTGCTTCTATCGCTCTGCGCCAATCAAATAAGGTTTTGCCGCTCTTATCTGTGAGCCTTTCTGATAGATAAGCCCAACCTGTTCCTCCCACATTTCCACCATATTTAGGATGAGAAAATGCACCTGTAAATGTGTGGCGGCGCAGTAATTGCAGGAAGAAAAGTGGTTCTTGATATTGTTGATAATTCCAACCGTTGACTTTGTTTGTAGCCATTTCGTCATACAGGTCGATGTACAACTCTTTAGAGACATCTTTTGGCTCAACGTAGGGATTGCGCTGCCGTAATATCCGGCTAATTTGACCTAAGCAAATTTTGTAATCAATTAAATGATGATTCTCTTCCCTAGCTAAAATGTTGTCAATAAAGTTTGCTGCTCCTACTGATTCATCTAGACGATAAGCATAGGCGTATTGCACCTGTTTATCTTGTTTACCCAAAAAATTGTAATAACGGTTCAAAAAGTTTTCTCCTTCCTTAGTTCGGAAAGGCAAAATATGATCTACTAATCGAGCTACAATGTCAAATTCCCAATCTTCAAAGTTTAACGGCTCAGTACACAATTGGGTAAAAAATCGTGACCATAATTGACCGTTATCAAGCTGGGTACGCTGAGGATTTACTGGGTCTATTATTGCCTGTCCATCGACGATAAATTTGTAGGTGTGAAATTGTCCTTTCGGTACGATAATCGATAGAGCATAATATCCTGTAGGTTCTCCAACGAAGTTGACTGGCTTGAGTGGAATTGGCTCATAAAGGTTGGCAAAAGTCCCAATCACAGCAACATTTTTGGGTGCTGTTGCTCCTGGTTGCTGATATACGAAAGTCACTACATTGGAAGAATAACTCTTAACAAAATCACTACCATCGCTGTAACTATCAATAATCGGAAATCGCCAAGGTTCAGCAATCCGAGACCGAGGATCGTTGTCAGTCAATTGCCCAAAGTTATGGCGAGGATCTGTATTATCTCTGGCGAGAAATTTAGTGCAGTGGTTTAGTACGTATTGGTCATCTGTTTGCAAGATTTCAATAGCCATTATTTTTCTCCTGATAGATAAATATCGACCAAATTCAATCACAACAAATAGCAGCAATTAGCATTTGAAAATCAATCCAAGCTTGCTTTGCTGGACTACACAAAAAGTTGTGTTTATGGAAACAATGATAACTTTAATCTTTCCGGAAAATTGACTAACAATTTCCGAAAAAATCCTTAAGTTTTATCAAAACAGAATTCAGGAGTCAGAATGAAGAATGTATTCTGTATGACTGACGGATAGCAAGTCTGCGAACGTCTGAATAAATGGGTTCAAGACTCCTAGTAAATCATAGATTTGCTGGTCTTTCTTCTGAATTCTTCTTCAACCGTGATATTCTGCATCAGGCACGAGGATAATTTTACCAAATGCCTGTTTTTCCTCAATTCGCTTGTGGGCAGCACTTGCTTTTTGTAGGGGCAAAACGGAGTCAATCACAGGTTGAAATATTCCGCTGGCGAAGTGTTGCAAAATTTGGTCGAAATCTTGCGGTTGAATCAGATCGAATGAACCGTGAATGCTGGCGTTTTTCATCAGTAGATCCATAACATTAATTTCTGCCACATCACCACTGAGAGTCCCAGCACAAACAATCCGTCCTTTGTTTGCCAGCATACTAATAGACGATCGCAATGTTGTCCGTCCTACTAAGTCAAGGACGAGGCTAGCGCCTTGTCCCTCGGTTATCTCTATCACCTGCTCTACTAAGTCAGGAGAGTGGCGATCGAGGACAAAATCGGCTCCCAGTTGGTGTAATCGCTCTGCCTTGTTTTTGTCACTGATGGCGATCGCTTGGGCATTCTGCCAACGAGCAATTTGAATTGCAGAGGTTCCTACTCCACTAGATGCTGCATGAATCACAATTCGCTCTGCCTGTTTTAGCACACCGTTATAAAATAGGGCAATCCAAGCAGTTGTGAAAGCTAAACCAATGCTGGCAGCATCAATATAACTCAGTCCATCGGGAATACGGTGGAGTTGGTTGGTTGGGAGGGTGGTGTATTCGGCATAAGCACCATTTCTTTCTCTTCCCAAGGCTTCAAAAGTGGCAACTATGCGATCGCCTATTTGCCAATCTCTTACCCCTGCACCCAATTCTACGATTTCCCCCGCTACATCCATACCCAAAATATGGGGCAAACTTTTTTGAATAAAAAACCTTCCTGAACGGTGAAATATATCTGTGTGATTTACCGTAGCAGCATGAACCTTGACTAAAACCTCATTGGCGATCGGTTTCGGTGTCGGAAAGGTTTCGTAGTGCAGGACTTCTGCATCTCCTCTTTCATGGATGACGATCGCTTTCATGACTGTATTCCTCACAGAACTTACGCAAAACTTTAGCCAGAACCCCTATTCTCAAGTAGGGACAATTTATCGTAATTCGTAATTTGTAATTCGTAATTCGTAATTACAAATTATGAATTACGAATTGTTTAAGAATTGCCCCAGAGCGTATGTAGTTTTGTGTAAGTCTTGTTATTGAGAGAGAATCAAGACGCTGTAAGGGCCAATACCAATATTGGCACGGAAGGGCATTCCATCAGAGTCATTGCGATCGGCAAAGGTGTCATAACCAAGATGGTTGCCAAAATCTGGGCTGTAGCCATTCCAGTCGCTATTAAATCTTACCTTCCAAGTTCCGCCACGAGGAAAGCCCAGACTATAGCTATCGTAGGAGCGATCGCCCATATTCACAATCACAACTACATCATCCCCTATCCCGCCGTTGTCCCAACGATGGAAAGCAATAACTTTGTCGTTATTATTGACATGATGTACATTTACATGCTGTCCCTGCAAACCTCTGGTATTGTTATTCCAGTTGCGGCGTAAACGAATTAGCGACTGATAAAGATTCCAAATACCACTAAATTTATCTTTCTTGCTCCAATCTAAAGTGCCAGAATCTTTCCAACTTCCCCATTCCAGAAATTCCTGACCTTGAAAAATCATCGGGATTCCAGGAGATGTAAAAACCAGAGCTGCTGCTAAGGTAGAACGTTTGCGGGCAAACCAACTATCTGCATTCCCACGCCAAATTGCTTCCGGGAGACGGACTTTGTGGTTAATATCCGCTACTTCATCATGGTTTTCGCTGTAGATAACTCGCTTCCAAGCATCAGTGTCAAACCTTTGCAAAATTGCGTCCCGAACGCTGTACATATTACGGGCGCTATCACTGGGAGCCACCACCGCTTCAAAAATCGGATAATAAAAGAAACTACCCCACTGAGAATCAAATCCGGCTCCCCCGGCTCCTGTACTACGGTTAATCCATTCGTTATTTTGCAAGTCTTCGGCAATGGTAATCTTCCACGGCATCTTGCTATTTATTTCATTGTTGATCCGTTGCATCAAACTCCAACCTTCAGGAATATCATTTGCCGGCTCGTTGTTTTTGCCGTAAATATTACGAATATTGACAGTGGAATCAAACCGTAAACCGTCTATGTGATATTCTTCCAGCCACATCAAAGCATTATCACGGATATATTGCCGCACTTCAGTCCGGCCGTAGTCTGGGCGAGGGCCAAAACCAGTTTGTACACGTTGATCGTTGTAGAAATAGATACCATCTCCGTTATTTTGATTCCAACCATCAAACCGTCGTAGAGAGTAATCTAGTTCTTTATCACCAAAATGGTTATAAACTACATCGAGAATGACGGCTATGCCAAATTCATGGGCTTTTTTGACAAAGTTTTTAAATTCACCAGGATCGCCATAATTACTTTCTATATCAAAGGGGAAAGCAGGGTTATAGCCAAGAGAGTATTCTCCTGGGAAACCAAAAATCGGCATCAGTTCAATGGCATTGATGCCTAAGTCTTTTAAAATGCCTAGTTTTTCGATAATTGAACCGAAATCTCCGGGCTTCTTCTCGGTTCTATTAAAAGAAGCTACATGCAACTCATAAATTACCAATTCATTCCAGGGTGGCATCTTGAAGGTATCGCTTCCCCAGTCAAACTTATCTGCGACAATTACACCATCTGCACCGTCATTGTCGAGGACATGTTTGCAGTAGGGATCGGTACGCCACCACACAGAATCAGCAGGAATGAAATCGCCTTGAATCACATAGCGGTACTTTTGACCTTCTTTAGCTTCAAGAACATCCACAGACCAGTGTCCATTGTTTTCAGAGGCTAGGGGATTTTCGGTTGTAGAGTTGTTATTAAAATCTCCAGCCACGTAAACTGCTGAAGCAAATGGCGCCCAAACCCGAAAGGTTGTTCCTCCTTCGTAGGGAATAGCCCCCATTCCAGTACGGGTAGAGGCTTTGATCGGAGACGTACCTGAGTTAACACTTAGTTCGGTTGAGATCGCCATAAATTAAATTTATCTCTAGGAGATGACTGAATAGTAAAGTTTGGCGTTGCTGATTCAGTTTGATTTCAAAACCTTTGTAGAGGTGTGAACTATCCTGTCTCTATCATCTGGATTGATACATACTGCAATTAAGCAACGCCAAAACCAGACTAAATTTGCACTGTTGAAGAAATTACAGCAGTGCCCATTGTGGATTTATCAACAGTTAATTAGGATTTTATGCAAGTTTAACCCAAATTTACGTTTATTCACTGACATTGGGGATACATAATGTCAGATATAAACAGTATACTTGATTGATTACCAAAGAATTTGCGATCGCTCCTGCACAACTCGCTCATACACTTTTTCAGTTTGCCTAGCTAATTTCGGCCAACTAAAGCGGCGCTCTAAATCCTCATAAGCGTTATCCACAAGCCATTGCCGATAACCTGGATTTTTCAAAACTTCCAAAATTCCCCAAGCTAAAGAATCGGGATTGTTCGCCCAAGTCACAATACCTGTTTTGGTATGTTGCACCACTTCTGGAAAACCACCAGTATCAGAAACCACTACAGGGACACGGGAAGCAAAGCTTTCTAAAGCGACAATCCCAAAGGGTTCGTAAAGGCTGGGAAACACGGCACAATCAGCGACAGTTTGGAATTTATCTAAGTAATCATCGGAGAGAAAACCGGTAAAATAGCAATGATCCCAAATTCCCAAATTCCAGGCTTGGCGCTTGAGATGGTCAGTATTCCCGCCACCAACGACGACAAATTTAACATTACCTCCCATTTGGTAAAGGATCTTGGGTGCAGCATTGAGTAATATCGGTACACCCTTTTCGTAGGTCATGCGACCAAGGTAATAAACGATTTTCTCATTATCTGTAGCAAATTGGCGGCGAAAATCCAATGCATGAAAATCTACGTGATGCTGTTTCTTTTCGGCTCGGATACCGTTATAAATGACATCGATTTTATCCCAAGGACTGTGTAATGCTCGTTCTATTTCTTGGCGCATATAATCGCTACAAACGATAATCCGCCAAGCGTTGAAAGCCAGGAAGTTTTCTTTACCATTTATATAGCCTTGGATGTCTGTGTGAATACCGTTATAACGTCCGTATTCTGTAGCGTGAATTGTAGCAACTAGTGGTATTTTGAGACTATGCTTGAGAGCGATCGCAGCATCTCCTACTAACCAATCATGGGCATGAATTAAATCAAACGGCCCTTCCTCTAAAATCAACTTACCACCGTGATCTCCCATACTCAGGTTGAGATTGACTACCCAGTGGAAAAAGTCGTTACTATGTGCCACTGGCACGCGATGTACCTTTACTCCCTCAACCACCTCATACATTGATGCCTCACCAAATTCAGCTGTAATCAGGTGGACTTCATGCCCTAGCTTTACCAGTTCTGGGTACAACTCCGCTACATGCCGTGCAATTCCCCCAACAATCCTGGGCGGAAACTCCCAACTCAGTACCAATATCTTCATCTGCTAGACTCCCCAACACTTTACAAATACCTAAAAAACTACATTCACCTAAAAATACAAGGGTGGCAAATGTAGTGAGTATGTTTACTAAAATTGTTAGATTTTTTAACTGTTATTTTGTTAAAGCTTATCAAATATCCAAATAAACAAACCACTCCAGACACAGAGAACATAGAGAGAAGAGCTTAAAGCGCTAAGTTCGGAGAGTTCTAACTCTACATCACAGGGTTATATCCCGCTTGCTAGAGTGTGAGCCATTCACGTAGAATATAATGCCATTGTTGCAGCAGTTCTCATGACTTCATCTGCGTCATTTGACACATTAGAGTCTTTACAGGCGGATATCGCTGAATTGATCGCTCGTTTACCGACATTAAAAAATCGGCAACTTATTCAGCAAGCACTTGCCACTATTATTCGTCTAGCTGATACCGAGATTGAGCGTCTTGACTGGAAAATCTTGTCGGCTGCATTAGCAGATATGGAACGCGGTTTCCAGTTGTTTTATGATTACCGACACGTTCGCAAAGTCACCATCTTCGGTTCTGCTCGTCTAGCACCAGATACACCAGAGTACCAAATGGCCCTTGAGTTTGCTCGTACTATTTCTCAATTAGGATTTATGGTGATGACCGGCGGCGGCGGTGGGATTATGCAGGCGGGTAACGAAGGCGCTGGGCGAGAAAATTCCTTTGGATTAAACATTCAGTTACCCTTTGAACAGGAAGCAAACCCTTTCATAGAGGGCGATCCCAAGCTAATTAACTTCAAATATTTCTTTACCCGCAAACTGTTTCTCCTCAAAGAAAGTGATGCTATAGCCTTATTTCCGGGAGGCTTTGGTACTCAAGATGAAGCTTTTGAATGTATGACATTAACCCAGAATGGTAAATTTGGCCCAGTACCTCTGGTTTTAATTGATCGCCCTGGTGGTGATTATTGGCGCTCTTGGAGCGAATATATTGATAAACAATTAATGCAAAATGGTCTTGTCAGTCGTGAAGACCCCAGCCTTTACACGGTAACAGATAACCTGGATGTCGCTTGTGATGCCATTACTCGTTTTTACCAGGTTTATCACTCCTGTCGCTATGTCAGCAATCAGTTAGTTATTCGCTTGAAGACAGATATATCAGATGCTCTTGTAAAGCAACTCAATGAAGATTTCAGTGACATTATTATTAAAGGACAGATTGAAAAAAGTCAGGCTTTACCTCAAGAAGCACAAGATGAAACTGCTGAACTACCTCGCCTCATTTTGTACTTCAATCAACGCGACTTGGGGCGCTTGTATCAGATGATTGCCACAATTAATCAGAAGGGTAATCCTTCACCAGAGAATGCAGCGCATCCAGAAAGGAAGTAGCTTTTAAGGAAAGGGAGAGAATTGGGAATTATTTTCCCTTTCCTAATTTTCAGGTTAAAAAATGTCAGAATCAAAGACTCCTAATTCCCAACACTTCAGAGGTTGAATGAACAAGTTTTTCACTGTGACTTTAGACACTTTTAGATCCCCCCTAACCCACGCCAGTCGCTCATGGGGGAAACCCCCAAGTGGAGCATGTGGCGTGGATTTAGGGGGATCTAGAACTTTTGATACCGACAAGAAGACTTTTCAAACATCCTCTCACTTTTTAATTTACCAATTCTGCATTTCTACCAATTCCATACACAACTCATTAATTTGCTCTAATTCAGGTTTATGAGGTAGAGCAGACTGTTCGTAAACAACTTCCATTTCAGCAACTAAATCTTCTGCCATTTTCATCACTTGCTCATAAGAATACTCACCTTTTAAAATAGCTTTTAAATCCTCAACATCACCAGCTATTCTTCTATCTACAATCACTTCACCTTGCCGCAATATTTCTACTCCACTGCGTAACAATCTAATGCAGTGCATCCCATGTTTAAGGTCAAAACCCGACTGTCTTTCCATTTGTGCCCTAGCTGGATTTCTATTTTCCTGCCAAGATAAGTAAGCTTTCCATTCTCTTAAAGCTATTTGATAACTTTGGCTTTTCTGAAGCAGACGGATAAAATCTTTACGGCTATTAGTTAAATTTTGAGTATATTCTAAAGTTTCATCAGGCAAAGCATATTGTTTTAACACTCCTTTAAAATCAATATCTGCTGTTAACAATTGGTATAATTGCTCTGCTTGTTCTAAAAACTCAATCCGTCCTCTGATTAAGTTATAAAGATACTCCAGAAAAGCATTTAGCTCATCTTTGCCCAGAGGTGCTTCGTCTTCTATGGCAAAGTCAGATGGTATTGGTTTTTTTTGCGGTGGCTTTAATAACCATTTACGATGAGTTTCCATCTTTTTGATTTGAGCAAAGGCATAACCAGTGTAAGTATGTTTTACCTTTTTGCTCAAAAATACCTGCTTATGATTAATTAAATGCTGTCCAACTGCGTTGACAAAAGGATAGTTATTTAACCAGAGCAATTCTAAAACATTGGGATTTGCACCCGCTAATAACTGGAGGATTTTTCTTAATTCATATATAACTGTGTCTTTGTTTCCATCAATGAATGGAAATATTCCTGGTTCATCCCAACCAGTGTCTTTTTGCTCTATGCGATCGAATCCCAAGTAGTATCTTTTGGGGGCGATAAATACTCCCCGATGATCAAAGTCTGAATCAGGGCGATTTAAGCCATAGCCGTGGCTACCCACCAAACCAATTAAAATGGTTCTTTGCTCAACTTCTATTCTTTCCATATCACCTGATTAAAATATAGCCATCCTAACTCATGAGTTAAGTAGGTGAGAAGATGGGAAGCAGAGTTGCTTAGTTTAATAAATACTCCTCAAGGAGATGATGCAACGGTATCCCTTGAGGAGCAAAACTTGTTAATTCAGTTGTTCCGATACTTTCAGTTTCCTAAAATAGAAATTATCTAGGATTAAGGTGCCGTCTAGTTCCCCATCCTGGATTAACGATCGCAGCTAAATCTTCTTCAGATAAATTGTTGATTTCATTTTCTAGTTCATCAACTGTAAAGTCATAGCCACGCTCTTTAGCAATCTTAACGAAGGCTTCTGGATCGGCTGTTGCTTTGAGTCTTTGCTGTAATGCTTGATCTTGTTTTACGGCTTGAAAAAGTCGGGTGGCATTTTGCTGTGTCATGAGAATCCATCTCCTGTCTTGAATATCAGGTTTGAATGTATGAATTTGATTTTTGTCTATTCACTAAATTCTGTAAAGAACTATTAGATTAAGCCTGTAAATTTAATCTTAAAACAAAGCAGAAAAATGTGTGGATATTGACAAGAAACTATAAGTTTGAATCTAAAATATTTCTACTAGTTTATAAAAGTCAGCCCTAAGATGGAAGCATTATTGAACCAATAAGCATGAATTCTGATTTTTGGTAAGCGATCGCCATCACGAATTTTGGTAAATAAAAGCTTGACTAACCACCTGTGAATAAAATAGGATATTAGGTTGTCTGTCTAATTCCTGCTCGGATCAGGTAGACATATTACAAAAGCTGGCAAAAGCCTCTCTACAGGAGATAAAAACCAGCTACCTGTACGGCAACCTCAAGGACAATTTAATGACCTACGCAATTATTGAAACTGGCGGCAAACAAATACGAGTAGAGCCAGGGCGGTTTTATGATATTGAACTGCTTCCTACCGAACCCGATGAAAAAGTTACAATAGACTCCGTATTACTCGTACAGCACGATGGCGAAGTCAGCATTGGCCAGCCACTAGTGACAGGTGCGACTGTAGAAGGGACTGTAATGCGACATTACAGAGGTCGTAAAGTCTTGGTATACAAGATGAAGCCGAAAAAGAAAACCCGCAAAAAGCGGGGGCATCGTCAAGAAATTACCAGACTGATGATTGACTCCATCACCCTTAACGGTGAAGTGTTTGTTGCCCAAGGAGAAACGGAGAAGGAAGTTCCCGTTGCAAATGACACTCCTGCTGAAGAAGTTGAAGTCGCTGCTGAATAATAAAAAGAAGTAGATACAAAAGAAAAAGAGGAAATCATGGCTCATAAGAAAGGAACAGGTAGTACACGTAACGGTCGTGATTCTAACGCTCAACGTTTGGGTGTCAAGCGTTATGGCGGTCAAGTTGTGCGTGCAGGAAACATTCTCGTGCGTCAGCGCGGTACTAAATTCCACCCTGGTAATAACGTCGGTATTGGTAGCGATGATACTCTGTTTGCCTTAATCGACGGTGTTGTAATGTTTGAAAGAAAAGGCAAAACCCGTAAAAAAGTTAGTGTTTATTTACCTATAACTGCTGTTGAGGCAGCCCCTGCTGAAGCAGTAGCAAGTTAGAGTGTAAGGGTGGGCAATGTTACCCACCCTAATCGCTAGTTAGCGCTGGCATGATGGTCAGATTTATATAGATTTCTAAAATTTTCTAAAAGTCGCTTTGTTTCTCTGTTGCCCATAAATTAGTATTAGGATTTAAAGCGCAGATATTCTTCACTAACAAAATATTACAAAAGAAAATTTGGTTGTGTAGCTTGCTGCCGTAGATATTTTATATCAAGTCTTAAGCGCCAATTTTTGCATGTTCTAAAATTCAGATAGCTCATGCACTTCAGCATGAGGTTTTGCTGAAATAATACATACCTAAATTAGGTTCTGCTTTGAACTACCATAAATACCTGAGAAAATGCTGAGAATTAACTGAATTTTCTCAAGGGATAAATTTATGAAAATCATGGCTTAGTTTCAATAAGCTCTCAGTCCTCATAGAGATACTTTGGATGTTCGGGATAAATCAAATGTCAGTACCAAAAGTTTGATGAAATCCTCTATAAAAAAAGCATCTTTTTTACCTCAACAGCCTTTAATAATGTGCTATAGCTTAATTTCCTTGAGTCAATCAATACAAAAAGAACTATCCAAAGGACGAAAAATATGAACTGGAAAATACTTTGTTTAATTGCTGGTTTAAGTTTAACCGCCAGTCTCACTGCTTGCTCTAGCAGTCCTGCAAGCAACAATCAAATTGCCCCTGAAGCCTCTCCTGCGATGAGCAAAGATAAAGCTGGCGATGCAATGGGCAAAGATGCAATGGGCAAAGATGCGATGGGGAAAGACAAAGCTGGCGGTGCGATGGGTAAAGATGCGATGGGGAAAGACAAAGCTGGCGGTGCTATGGGCAAAGATGCGATGGGGAAAGATAAAGCTGGCGGTGCGATGGGTAAAGATGCGATGGGTAAAGATAAGGCTGGTGGTGCGATGAGCAAAGACAAAGCTGGCGATGCTATGAAGCAATCCCCGGCTTCCACCAAGCCCTAGCCACAGCCTTGCATCTCACTTTTCTTGTAAGATTAGGGGCTGCTTATACCATTTCTATATAAAGCACGCATAGAAAGAACCCCACCGCCTGCGGCACCTCCCCAAGACATCGGGGAGGCTGGGAGGGGTAAAAATAATGTGCAGCTTCACAGAGAATTGGTATTACCAGGAAAATCTTAAGCCAATCCCTATACTTTGGCGCTTTGACATCAACAGGATAAATTCTGATGAATCACAACCTGCTTCACCGTCGTCAGTTACTTTTTTATATTGGCTTAGGGGTTGTCGGAATCGGTGCGGCTACAACACTTTCCAACTTCAGAAAAGTGAATGCCCCTTCTATATATCCGGCAACAAGTAATAATACGCAAGACTCGGAAACTATTGCAGTGAAAACTCCCGCAGGTAAGAGTTTTCCAGAATTTCAGGGTATTAGTCAGTGGCTTAATTCTACTCCTTTGGCGATCGCCGATCTCAAAGGCAGTGTTGTTTTGATCCAGTTTTGGACTTTTGCTTGTATTAACTGTCAGCGTACCCTGCCCTACATTACTAAATGGCATCGGCAGTATGAGGCGCAGGGACTCAAGGTGATTGGTATCCACACACCAGAGTTTGCTTTTGAGCGAGATCCAAACAATATAAAAAAGGCGTTACAAAAACACCAAATAACTTATCCGGTTCCAGTGGATAACGAATATAAAACTTGGAACGCCTACGAAAATCAGTATTGGCCCCATATGTTTTTAGCCGATCGCCAAGGTTTAATACAATATGACCATATTGGTGAAGGGGCATACGAAAAAATAGAGCAAACTATCCGCCAGCTATTGGGGTAGAAGCAATGATGACGACTTCTACTTTATCAATTAGTCTGGCTTTACTGGGGGGAGTTTTGAATGTCCTTTCACCCTGTGTTTTACCGATTTTGCCTGTGTTATTAGGCCGCTCGCTCCAATCCCATACTTACGGCCCAGTCGCGCTGGTGGGGGGATTAATCGCTGGTTTTGCACTGGCAGGTAGTTTAATCGGTGTAACATCAGCCTGGTTTACAGGTTTGGCTAATTTATTACGGAATGGCGCGATCGCACTTCTTTTATTTTTAGGATTACTCGCAATTTTCCCTACCTGGAGTTACCGAATATTTACTTATATTCCGGTCGGTAGTTGGGCTAAGAAACCCCCACGAATCGGACTTATGGGAGAGTTCTGGTTAGGGACTCAGTTGGGGCTTTTATGGACTCCCTGTGCTGGGCCAGTTTTGGGAGGAATTTTAGTCTTAGCGGCAGTTAATCATCAAGTCGCAGGTGCATTTTGGCTGCTGGTTGTTTATGGAATCGGAGCAGGTTTGCCTTTATTAGCGATCGCCTACGGTGGGCGAGCACTTAGTAAACAAATGCTCAATCTCCGCCCCCATAGTACCGTGTTGCAGCGTGTAGGTGGTGTTGCGATCGCAGCGACAGCAATTGCTATACTTCTCGGTTGGGATGTTCAGATACAACTTTGGTTGGCTCCATTCTTTCCTACTCAACCGATATAATTCGTAATTCGTAATTGAAGGACAGAGGAAATAGTTTTAGTTATAGAAAACAAAAAATGCGTACCATCTTTATTTTATACAAAATAGATTTATCCATGCAGTTTTAACTACGAATTACGAATTATGAATTATTATGATCTCATCTAAACGTAAATCCCGCTCAACACCAAATCAGACTTTCCTCTCAAAGACCTTTCACTGGATTAATATCATCAGTCTCATCTTGATGATTAGTAGCGGATTGCAAATATATAATGCTAATCCAGTATTTGGTGGGCGTGCAGGTTGGCAATTTCCTGACTTTTTCTTGCTGGGAGGTTGGCTAGGGGGTGGCAGAAACTGGCATTTTGCTGCTATGTGGCTATTTTCGCTAAACTTACTTTGGTATGGAATCTATATCTTTGTAACTCGTCGTTGGCAGCGTCGCTTTGCCGATGGCGGTGATTTAAAAGCATTGCAAGTCAGCCAGAACCCAAAGCGCAAAAATTACGCATGGCATCGGCTAGTTTATACTGCTATCATTCCCGTGTTGCTGCTGGCAATCTTGAGTGGTCTGGCGATGTACAAACCTGCCCAACTGCATTGGCTTTCGGGGCTGTTTGGTAGTTGGCAAACTCTCCGCACTGTTCACTTTATTACTGTTCCTACAGTCATACTGTTTACAATTGCTCATTCCTTACTTGCCCTGAAGGTAGGAAGCATCCGTCTAGTTAAGTCTATGTTCCTGTAGAGGTCTTATGAGTCTGATTCTTCCCAAACGCACCCTATCCCGTCGTCGATTACTGCAAGTATCTGGACTTTCAGGGGTAGGCTTTCTTTTAGGTGGTTGTGGGACAAATTTGTTCTCAGATAATCTGCGGCAAATATCTGAGCCAATAAACCAACGTCTGGAAGCACTCCTGTTAAGTCAGAAACCAGTTCCAGAATTTGCTGTAAGTGCCATAGAAACAGACAAATTGCTGGTTAATACCTTTGACTTCACGCCGCAAATCGATCCGGCACAGTTTCGCCTGAAGATTGATGGCGAGGTTAGCAACCCGATGCAATTGAGTATGGCAGATATTGAAAAACTTCCCTTAACTTCAATGGTAATTCGCCATGTCTGTGTTGAAGGCTGGGCTGCGATCGTTCAATGGGGAGGTGTGCGATTGCGAGACTTGGTAGCGCTGGTACAGCCTAAGTCAAATGTCCGCTATGTCTACTTTAAATCTGCTGATGGCTATTATGAAAGCTGGGATCTTGCCTCTGCTGTCCATCCGCAAACCCTGATGGCTTATCAAAAGAATGGACAACCTTTATCAGTTGATAATGGTGCGCCTATGCGTCTAGCATCCCCAGTTAAACTGGGCTACAAACAAAGCAAGTGGGTAACTCAAATTACATTTGTCAGCAATTTGTTACCTCTTAAAGGTTATTGGGAGGATCAAGGATATGAGTGGTTTGCAGGGCTATGACCCGCATTTCTCACAAGCTTGAGGGGAAGGATGGGCAGAGGGGCAGGGGAGGCAGGGGAGGCAGGGGAAGCAGGGGAGGCAGGGGAAGCAGGGGAGGCAGGGGAGGCAGGGGAAGAAAAAACTAATACTCGCATTTCTCACAAGCTTGAGGCGAAGGATGGGCAGAGGGGCAGGGGAGGCAGGGGAAGCAGGGGAAGCAAGGGAAGAAAAAACTAATACTCGCATTTCTCACAAGCTTGAGGGGAAGGATGGGCAGAGGGGAAAGAACTTGGTATTTGAACTCTCCTCTGCTCCTCTGCTCCTCTGCTCCTCTGCTCCCCCTGCTCCCCCTGCTCCCCCTGCCTCCCCTGCCTCCCCTGCCTCCCCTGCTCCCCTGCTCCCCTGCCTCCCCTGCACAAGGTTTTAAGAGATGTGGTGAGAAATCCGGGTATGAGGGAGCAGGGGAGCAGAAAATTTTACAATCGATTCTTAGTTGGGATTACAATCATTGAGAAATAGGGTACTTTATCTGGATCGACTTCATCCAGGGGTATAATTCGTTGCTGTGACGTTGATGCCCGCTCAATATATCTTGCTCGTGATGCTAGCCCTAATTTATGCAGAATATCCCGTACTTTGGTAAAGTGACGACCTAGTTTCATAATTGCTGCTGCATCAGTTATCAACAGATGTGTAGTTAGTTCTTCTGCTGGCAATGGGGCGGGTAAGACTGTGAGAATATCGGTGTAGTAAGTGAAAGGTACACCCAAAGCTCCCGGACAAGCCATCAGCGAGGAAACTCCGGGGACAACTTCTGTTTGGTACTGGTCAGATAATCGTGTGAACAGGTACATGAACGAGCCATAGAAAAATGGATCGCCCTCGCACAACACCACCACATCTCGACCTGCTGCTAAATGTTCGGCGATTGGTTCAATTTCTTTATCGTAAATAGACTTGGCCTTTTCTGGTTCCAAAGCGCGGGGGAGATGAAATAACACCTCGATTTGATTACCAGGAAGATATTGCGCCACGATCGCTCTAGCAATACTTTCTTTACCTATGGCTGATTGATAAGCTACTACAGGAGCCGCACGTAACAGCCGCAGCGCTTTCAAAGTTAATAGTTCTGGATCGCCTGGGCCAACACCTATTCCATAGAGACGACCTTTAGGTTTCATATTCATTCTTCCTCCGTTGCCAGGGCGTTAACTGCTGCTGCTGCGATCGCACTTCCACCGCGCCGACCATGTAAGGTTAAAAATGGTACATTTCTGCTATCTGCCGCCAATGCTGCTTTCGATTCGGCTGCACCGACAAATCCAACTGGGAAGCCTAAAATAATCGCAGGTTTAGTAGCTCCTTCATCGAGCATTTCTAACAGTCTAAATAGTGCTGTGGGTGCATTCCCAATTGCGATTACCGATCCCTCCAGGTGCGATCGCCATAATTCCAAAGCTGCCGCCGACCTTGTAGTACCCATCTTTTTAGCAATTTCTGGCACTTCCGGCTCGTTGAGGGTACAGATAACTTGATTGTTTGCAGATAACCGTCGTCTGGTAACGCCATCGGCAACCATCCGGCAATCGCATAGAATTGGCGCTCCCTCTGCTAGGGCTGCCCTTGCAGATTGTACTGCTGTTGGTGAATATCCCAAGTCAGTAACAATATCCGTCATCCCACAGGCATGAATGAGACGCACAGCAACTTTCGCTACATCTGGTGGCAGTACATCTAAATTCGCTTCTGACCGGATGATTGCAAAAGAATTACGGTAAATTTCGTTGGCATCTCGGATGTAGTCGGGCATTCGATTTGGGATTTTAGATTTTGGATTGACTTGAGAAGGGAACCTAAGTGTTTATTGAATCAGAGTTGTAATTGAGCGATCGCACATCTATTGCTAAATTCCCCAAAAGATTCATTGGGATTTAAACGTTGAATTTTATATACATATAGCATCCGCTCTATTAATGCAGGTAGTTCGGTAAAAGTCACATATTGATATATTTCCCGTCCAAATTTCTGCTTGCCGTCACCAACATAAACGTGATAGCCTTCTACAATTCCACCGTCAGCCTCAAAGTTGACACCGAGCAGAGTAATATCACTCTTGCTATGGTGGGCGCAGGATTTTTCGCAGCCACTGAAGTGGATATTAACTGGGCAATCCAGAGTAAGGCGAGTTTCCAGATACTCAGCTAATGCCAACGCATGACTTTTAGTGTCCGTAGCAGAAGAAGCACAACCCCTGTTTCCCGAACAGGCAACCAATGCACTCTTGATGTTAGTTGCAGAGAAATCTAATCCTAAAAAAGCAATTTCACTTTGGACATCATCAACCCATTGCTGAGGAATGTCTGCAATCAGCAAATTTTGCCAGGGAGTTAACCGAAGAGTGCCGCTACCATATTTTGCTGCCAAATCTGCTAAACCCTTCATTTGTGTACTTTCCAATCGTCCCAGAGGTAATACGATACCAATATAAAATAAGCCTCGCTGACGTTGGGGATGGATACCAATATGCTGATACTTGCCCTCTCCTTGCAAAATAGTAGAGAATTCCTTTAGGGGTTGGGGGGTTAAGTATTTTCCCGTTTCACCGTCCAAAAGCGGGAAAGGTAAACGTTGCTGAACTTCTTGGAGATAATTTTCACAACCCAAAGTGTTTAATAACTCTAAGAGACGTAGCCGACGCTTATTTGTAGTATTAGTATAAACTAGATAGACCTCTGCCAAAGCTGCCAAGACAGGTAAACATTGCTGTGGTGTTAACAAAATTCCCATATCGCTAGGCGGTTGGCCCTTTGCGCCGACACTGAGATAAAGGCGGAAGTAAACATCAGCATTGACTAAGACAGCAGCAAATAGAATATCATTTAAGCGATCGCACACGCGAATTATTCCACCACCATCAAAGCAAACGCTAAATTTTGCCGATAGTCCTGAAAGCGCTGGATGTGCGGTAATATAATTATCCCAATCTTCGACAAAAGGGCGAGTGTCGATTAATTCTTGCGGATCGATACCAGCAGTTGGGCTGGTCATAATATTACGGATATGGTCTACAACAGAATTGTGAGAACCCAATCCCATAAGCTGTAAGTGCTTCAAAACCTCGGCATTTATCCCCGTGCGGATTTCGCGGACTTGTAGGTTAGCTCGATTAGTCACATCCACATAGCCGCCACCGGACTGTTCTGCTATGTCTGCGATCGCATGGCACTGCTGAGTACTAATAATTCCACCTGGTATTCTAATGCGAGATAATATCCCATCGGCGGCGGGTGTAGTATAAAACAAGCCAGGACAAGTGGCAAATCCAGAAAGCAAATTTAGAACTCCTTCCCCGTGCGACGCAGGGAGTAGACGGTGATTGTGTCTTGATGACATCTTGAAAGTTGGCATTCTGACTTGGGCGATCCCATCACAGCTGCGGCACAGTCCCGGAATTTCACCGGAGTTTCCCAACTCCAAGCTTTAATAATTTAGCACGAGAAGGTAGTTAGAAAATTTAACACTTCAGAATTAGGACTAGTATTTGATTTTTGAAATATGTGTAGTGGCGCGGTAAGGGTAAAATGTTGCAATAGATTTTAGAGAAAATTGAGATATGGCAAGGGACTGGGGACTGGGTGAAAAGTCTTTTTGTGTCTAAATTTCATCATCTGTTGATGTCCTAACCACCAAGGCTTGTGCTATAAATCAGTATTTTCTGCTTTGTCGCTAATCCACAACTTTATGCCAGGTACACTACGCTAACGCACCATCCCAAGCTGATGGTGCGTTACGACGTTCCGTCTAACGAACCCTACAGACACTTTCAAAAATCTTAAGTATATGAAGATGAATCGTATTACTTTAGTGAGGCAAGAGCGATCGCTACGGTTTTCTAAGCTAGAATACCAAAGTTGTGTTTAAACAGATCCGACAACTCAATTGCCAAAAAGCTGTTATTTCCATGAACTACTACGTAATCTACGACGGAAATTGTAATCTCTGCGTTCCTTTAGTGCAATTGCTAGAAACCTTAGACAAGGGAAAGTTATTTCGCTACACTCCCATGCAAGATGAACAGACACTTTTACAGTGGGGAATTACAGCCCAAGATTGCGAACAGGGAATAATTTTAATTGATGGCAATGAACCTCAAAGACGTTGGCAAGGCAGTAATGCCGCAGAAGAAATTGGGCGGTTATTGCCAGTAGGAAGTATATTTGTAGATGCTTATCGAGCCTTACCGGGGATGAAATGGGCAGGCGATCGCTTTTACGAACAAATCCGCGATAATCGTTACGCCATATTTGGTAAGCGTTCTAGTACTTATGAATCGGGATACTGTGCTGATGGAAACTGCAAGGAATCCAAGAGTTAGTTATTAAACACGATCGCAATGCTTCTATAAGTAGTTGGACAAAAATATTTACCATATTCTTGTAAGCGTTAGGCGATCGCTTTTTTAACTGATTAATTAACCACAGACACTTCTCACGATTTGTAAAAACTCCCGTAAAACAGGTGTCATATCCTCTTGTCGCCACACTACAGCCGTTTTTACTAATGGTGTTTTTTCTTCTAAAGTGCGATAAACTACACCAGCCCTTTGAAGATTTTGCAAAGAAGACGGTACGATCGCAATCCCCATTCCTGCTGACACTAGCCCGACAATTGTCTGCATTTGGATTGCTTCTTGAGTCACTTTTGGGCTGAAACTCCCTTGCTGACAAAGACTCAGAATTTGATCGTAAAGTCCGGGGCCCAAATGGCGAGGGAACATAATAAAATTTTCTCTCAAGAGCGATCGCACTGAAATATTTTCTTGTCTGGCTAAGAAATGAGTTTCTAGCAAAGCTACAATTAGTCCTTCTTGCTGAATGCATTCTTGATTGAAAGTATTGTCTTCTAAAGGTGGATGGGCAAAACCTACATGGATGCGGCGATTGAATAGCGCTTGTTCTTGCTGAGTTGTCGTTAATTCTTGCAATACTAGCTCTACCTCTGGAAACTGTTCTCGAAACCGCCGCAAAATCACAGGCAGCAAATCGTAAGTTACTAAGCTGGTGAAACCTACTCGTAGTTGTCCTTTCTCACCCCTACCTGTCCGTTGAGTCAGATCAATTGCCTTAGATAGTTGAGCGAACAATTGATAAGCTTCTTGCAAAAATACTTGTCCGGCTTCCGTTAGCTGTACCTGGCGTTTGGTTTTGCGTTGAAAAAGTTCTACCCCAAGGGATGCTTCTAGCTGCTGAATTTGTTGGCTTAAGGGCGGTTGAGCGATGTGAAGTCGCTCTGAGGCTCTAGTAAAGTGTAGTTCCTCAGCTACAGCAATGAAGTAGCGCAGGTGTCGCAGTTCCATAGTTTTGATATTTTATAAGTCTCAAATACTCATAAATATATATTGGACATGTCAAAAATTGCTATCTATGATACTCATACATGGAAGTCAGAGGATGATGTAACTATGTCGGAGAATTTAAGAAGCCAAGTTGTGACGCAAGGGGTGCAGCGATCGCCAAATCGAGCTATGCTGCGGGCAGTTGGTTTTAAAGATGAAGA
>NZ_JBALDK010000093.1:0-15936 GCF_036917455.1 Nostoc sp.
ACGCACAGTTATTTGATTTAAACGCGTCATATTCGCATTTTCTACACCTACTGTAAAAAATGCTACGCGCTTATTAGCTTCATCACCCTGTAAACGCTGGGATGCTTGCTCTACTACATTCTCTAACTCGCCTTGCGGTTCTCCATCGGTAATCATGAATACCCAAGGACGATAGTAAGCAATCCCATTGGTACGATACTGAGATTTTCGCTCTTGAATTATGTCCAAAGCTTTATGAATTCCTGCACCCATTGTAGTTAAACCCTGGGCTGTCAAAATCGGCGGGTTGAATTGATCGGCAGTCACAAAGTCTTGTACTACATTGACATTACTATCAAAAGTGACGATCGCCACTTCCACTCGTCTGGCAGCTAAAGAATTTTTGACTAATTCATCCTTTAAACTGAGTAAACCTTGATTTAAAGCCTCAATCGGATCTCCCTGCATTGAGCCAGATGTGTCTAGTAACAGCACACAAGGACAACGTGGTTCTGGGTTCTCAGCAAATTCTACTACTTCATCAAGTCTTAATGTATCGTGCATAACTTTTTGTGTTATGTTAAAATTCAAAGCTTTATTTTCCTTTTCTCAGAGTATGTAATTCCAGTCGACTCGGCGACTACAGACATATAGTATCTAGTGGTAGATGCTCTAATCTTTATTAAACAAATTATTTTCATAAAGTTCTCTATATATTTTAAGAAGAACTTGAGTACAGCTTAGTTTAGCAAAAAAGAGTTTATCAAAACCCAGCGTTACCTGTTGTAATGTATCTACCAAAAATTTATATCCATTAAACCTACAGTACAATAAATACGTAAACTTTCCTAGATAAGTTTTTAAAGATTTTATGTAGGAAGAATATTCCTTTATATAAAAATTATTAACCATAATTTAGGATCATTAGCGCTAGAAGTATACCAGTGGAACTGCGGGAAATTGGAATAAAATTTGCCTCTTAAGATAAAGAAACATCAATAAACGTCGTTATTAAAGTATTCAGCCAAGAATTGTCGCTAATGAGTAAAATTTAAAATTAACCAACATCTTCTGATAGTCTAGCTATGATAATTGTTTACCTTTATTCATACCCACCTACTTGTTTTTTGAGATAGATTAAGTAAAATGTGTTAAATGTAACAAATGGTTTACAAGGCTTAGAAATTTTAATATATATACACATTCTAAAAGAAATAATTTCTACGTAGAGAAATATTACAAAAAAGAAAATACTTCATAGTTGATATTTTCAATCTTCAAATGTTCGGTTGTTGATTCCGCAAAAAAACTTGAAAAATATGAATAACTCAGGTGCATTCACCAAATTACGTCCTTTAAGTTTGTTAAGACAGTTATCCAATTGCTCTGATAGTACTTATTTACAAGCATTAAGTAACTCAGTATCTTGGTCGATTTACTTAGAGCAGGGCAAAATAACTTACGCTACCCATTCAGTGGAACCGTTTGATCGACTAGAACGCCATTTGCGCCGCCTCAGCCACCAAGTTCCTATGCTTACTAGCGAGGTTCGCGTTCAAGTCCGTCAGATCTTTGAACCAGATTCCCACAGTCAGCTAATCGAAGATGACAGCAATTCTAGAAGCCACCCTCCTGAATATCAGGCGATATCTTGGCTTGTTAGTCAACAACATCTACATTCTACCCAAGCAGCAGTGCTGATTCAAGAATTAGTGAAAGAGGTGATTGAATCATTTCTCCTCATTAAAGAAGGTATTTATGAATTAACAGAACCAATTGATAGAATGCCAAGAATTTGCCGACTAGATGTAGAAAAAATTCTAGATCGTTGCCAAGTCAGATTACAGAATTGGCAGGCTTTTGTTCCACAAATTTCTTCTCCATATCAACGTCCATATCTGTTGATGAATAGCAAAATTGAGGAAAAAGATTTACCAAAACTTCAGCCAGATTTAACTGATTGGATGAAAGGTTTCAGCCTGTGTCATCTGGCAACAATTTTGAATCAAGATGAAATCCAATTAGCTGATAATTTATACCCTTACATACTTAAGGGTGCGATTATCTTGCATGAACCCGATCCACCATTTGATAAATTACCAAAGATATTTGAAGAGCAATGTCTACAACGGCCTACGCTTTTTTCAAAATTAATTACAGAGATAGTTGATATCAAACAAGAACTAAATACTACCGTCAACTCTTACTCAGATATTTCTGAGGAGAATATAGCTCCTGTTCAACAATTACCACAGATTTCTGAGCCTCCAAAAGAAAATTTTCAAGAACCAACATCAAATAACATAAATCCGGCTTTCCAAAAAGTAACATCTGCTACTGTAACGGCACAAAAAGTCCACAAAATCGTTTCTGTTGATGATAGCCCGACAATTCTTAAAGAAATTAGTTATTTCTTAGAAAATGAAAATTTTTCTGTTGTCACGATTAACGATCCAGTAAAAGCCGTTTTGTCAATTATAAGGCACAAACCGGACTTAATTTTGCTAGATTTAAACATGGTAGGAATCGATGGTTATGAGTTGTGCCGAATTATACGAAATAATTTAATTTTTCATAATACTCCGATCATTTTTGTCACTGGTAGTAAAGGAATTGTAGACAAAGTAAAAGCGAAACTGGTAGGGGCATCTGGATATCTTACCAAACCGTTTACACGCGCCGAATTGCTGAAAACAGTCTTCATGCATTTGACTTAAATTAACCACAAAATCTCATTACTTTGAGCTATTGAAGATAAATCAATTATATTTATAAACCGAGTAGTATTGACCCGCCAGTTGTTTGATTGCTATTGTTAGAAGTTGTCATTAGAATTAAACTCATATTAATTATTACTCAAACTTAAATTACTCTATCAAGAGGAAGATTAACCACAAGAATGAAAGTATTTTTTAACTTTCATCTTCAATAAATAAATACTGGGAAAAATAGAAATTACCACACTTAGCAAAAGTATAGAAAATCCGATTTACATTTAAAATGAACAAAATTTAGATTGGATTGGCCATTCTTTTGATATTGTTCAGGCAGATTTTAGCAAAATTGCCCGATAATCCTGATGGTGAATGCTTTAGAGGCATTTTAAGCAGTGATTTTTCGGCTCAAACAGGGCAAATTTACCTCTGTCGAGTACTACAATGCAATTACACTACAAAAAAAGTGAAGCCTGATTTTTGGAGTTTGTTTGACAAAATATTACTTATGAGGTGTTATCGAGTTTTAAACATTCAAGTTTTGCTCCCGCTGATCCTGTCAACTTTTTTCTTTCCAGGATTTAAAAACTCGTGGCGAATAAGCAAGCTAGTGTATCTAGTTGGCTCAAACATATCTTCCACATTGACACAAGCCAAGACCACAAGAAAAGATTAGCATTAGAGATTATTCTGCCAGCCTAACGTAGTAGGATTGTTCCAGTGAAAGGGTACGCCTTGCGGGATGAGTAGCCATCGATCGCTAGTAGGCACCCTAAAATAAGAACAAAAGACGATTCCTAAAACAAGCACAATCCATGCGTATTTCTCTAAATTGGCTGCGCGAACTAGTAGAGATAAAACTTAGTCCAGAAGAATTAGCCGAAACCCTGACAATGGCAGGGTTCGAGGTAGAAGATATTGAAGATCGCCGCACTTGGGCCAATGGCGTGGTTGTAGGGAAAGTGCTTGAGCGTCAACCCCACCCCAACGCTGATAAATTAAGTGTTTGCCAAGTCGATATCGGTGCAACTGAAACTTTAAATATTGTCTGTGGCGCTGCCAATGTGAAGGCAGATATCTATGTGCCGGTAGCAACTACGGGTACTTACTTACCCAACATCGATTTAAAAATTAAACCTGCAAAATTGCGTGGTGTCCCATCTCAGGGGATGATTTGTTCTTTAAAGGAACTCGGTTTGCCCACCGATGTAGACGGAATTCATATTTTTACTCAAGAAAATTTACCATTGGGTAGTGATGTGCGTCCGTTGTTGGGTTTAGATGATGTAATTTTAGACTTGACTGCAACTGCTAATCGCGCTGATGCTCTGAGTATGGTAGGTGTAGCACGGGAAGTAGCAGCTTTAACTGGTGGAAAGTTGAGTATTTCTCAGCCTGGTGAAGTCTCTATTACCAAAAGTACCGGAAACTTAGCTTTAAAAATTGCCGATACCCAAGCTTGTCCTGCATACATTGGTACAGTAATTGAACAGGTCAAAATTGCTCCATCTCCCGAATGGTTGCAACAGCGTTTGCGGGCGGCTGGGGTACGTCCCATCAGCAATGTGGTGGATATTACTAACTACGTTTTGTTGGAATGGGGACAACCACTACACGCCTTTGACCGCGATCGCCTAAAATCAGTTGCAAGTAGCGAAAATTTAACCATCGGTGTCCGCTTCGTCAATAATGGAGAATCCCTCAAAACCCTGGATGGACAAACTCGCACCTTATCAACCCAAAATTTGTTAATTACCGCTAACGACAAACCCGTAGCACTGGCGGGAGTCATGGGTGGAGAAGAAACGGAAGTCCATGAAGGGACTCAAAGCTTAGTTTTAGAAGCAGCTTTATTTGATTCCGTGGCAATTCGCCGTTCTTCCCGCAGTGTTGGGTTAAGAAGTGAAGCTTCTGGCAGATATGAACGGGGAGTTAACCGCGCTGAGTTGGAAATCGCTAATCGCCGCGCCTTATCCTTAATTAGCGAATTGGCTAGTGGAATTCTTGTCCAGCAGGAAATTGCCGACACTCGCCCCGATCCTTCTACCTGGAGTCGTTCGATCGCACTGCGTTTAGACCGAGTTAATCAGATACTAGGGCCAATTGATTTAGGAGAGGACACAGGTGAACTCCAAGAACAAGATGTTGAACGCATCTTGACTGCATTAGGATGTCAGTTGACTCCTTCAGGTGAAGATAGCAGCCATCAACCTGCATGGTCAGTTTCTGTCCCACCCTATCGTTACCGCGACTTAGAGCGAGAAATCGATTTAATTGAAGAAATCGCCCGTCTCTATGGTTACAACAGATTCTGTGATACTTTACCAGAAAAATCCGAAGGTGGTTATCTGCCTTTAGACGAGGAACTAATTCGTAAGTTACGGGCTTTCCTCCGGGCTGAAGGGTTGACAGAATTAATCCACTATTCTTTAGTCAAACCAGGCGAAGACAGACAGATAGTCCTGTCAAACCCCTTATTTGTCGAATATTCAGCGCTACGAAACGATTTAATATCTGGGTTGATTGATGCCTTTCAATACAATTTAGAGCAGGGTAATGGTGCGCTGAACGGCTTTGAAATCGGACAAATTTTCTGGCGAGAAGAAGACGGTTTCCAAGAAACAGAAGCCCTGGCGGGGATTATAGGAGGCGATCGCACCGTTGGTAAATGGTCAAAAGGTGGACGCGAAGAACCCATCACCTGGTTTGAAGCTAAAGGCATTTTAGAAAGTGTATTTCGACAACTTGCCTTGGAAGTAGAATTTCAACCCGATCGCCGCGACGATCGCTTACATCCAGGACGCACCGCTTCTTTGTGGATTCGGGGTAGCAGACTGGGTATTTTTGGACAACTTCATCCCCAATTGCGACGAGAAAAAGGTTTGCCAGATTCCGTTTATGTTTTCCAGTTGGATCTAGATGTGCTTTTAGAATCTGTAGGACAAGATGAAATTCTCGTTCCGGCGTTTCAGCCCTATTCTACCTATCCAGCTAGCGATCGCGACATCGCCTTTTTCGCACCCGTGAAAATCTCCGTTGCCGAAATTCAAAAAGTAATTACCAAAGCGAGTAAAGATTTGCTCGAATCGGTGGAATTATTTGATGAATATCGCGGCGAAAATGTCCCCGAAGGACAAAGAAGTTTAGCATTTCGTCTAGTTTATCGGGCTAGCGATCGCACTTTGACTGAGGCTGAAGTTGAACCAGTACACAATAAAGTCCGTGAAGCCTTGGTGGAAAAATTCGGCGTGAACTTGAGAAGTTAGAACTTATATCATGTCCGACTGATTCTGGTCGAATTACCCCCCTTAATCCCCCCTTGGAAAGGGGGGAAAAAGAAATCCAGTTCCCTCCCCTTTCCAAGGGGAGGGTTAGGGTGGGGTAAAATCTTGGTGTAATAAGCTATTTCAGACTTGTGTATACACCGTAGCCTTGGTAAAGGGAGGGGTGTTAACGACTTTTCCAAGAGGTATATTAGGTGTAGGTTGGGTTTCCTTATGTCAACCCAACCTGCAATTTTTTTGCAACATTTGAGTAATGACACGCCAGTAGGGTGCGTTATGGACACGCCAAAATAACAAATGCGATCGCCAAATCAACAAATGCGAACACCGAATCAACAAATGCGTTCGCCAAATCAACAAATGCGAACACCAAATCAACAAATGCGATCGCCAAATCAACAAATGAGTTCGCCAAATCAACAAATGCGTTCGCCAAATCAACAAATGCGAATGCCGAATCAACAAATGCGATCGCCGAATCAACAAATGCGATCGCCCCAGATGGAAAAACAGCCGTTTCTGCTTCTTATGACAACACCCTGAAACAATGGGATCTAGAGACAGGTAAGGAAATCTCTACCCTGACTGGTCATAACTCCAGTGTATTATAGGCACTTAGAGATCCCCCCTAGCCCCCCTTAAAAAGGGGGGAACCGGAATCAAAGTCCCCCTTTTTAAGGGGGGCTAGGGGGGATCTGAAATGTTTTGCTACTAACGAGAGGACTTTTCAAACATCCTCTTAAGGGTTTATTTGAAAAAATCTCATTTTAAAAGCAGATCGACTCAAACTCTTGGCAGAGTAATATCTTATTAAACAGTAGGAGTAACTAGGAATTATGCCTAAATATGTACTTTGGGGAACTTACTGCGAAGACGTTCTTGAAAAACGTGTCCCTCACCGTCAAGCTCATTTAGACGGATTAGCAAAACAGAAAGAATCCGGTGTACTGATTACTATTGGCCCTACCAAGGATGTGACAAAAGTTTTTGGGATTTACGAAGCCCAAGATGAAGCCACTGTGCGCGAGTTAATTGAAAATGACCCCTACTGGAAAAATGGCATTTGGACTGAATATTCAGTTAAAGAATGGATTCAGGCTTTATAAATTGGGTATAGGGCATTGGGCATTGATTATAATTCTCCTTTCCCATTCCCTATCCCCATTCCCCATTCCCCATTCCCAATTCTCAATTTATGAAAATTTGGCAGGTTGATTTTTATCGTCGTCCCTCACAAGATGCAGCGGGACAAATTTTATGGGAGTTGTTGATTTGTGACGCAACTCGCAGCTTTGAGTATGAAGCTACCTGTCTCCAGTCAGCAGCGAATTCGACTTGGGTTGCTGCTCAACTTGAGTTAGCTGCTGGTGAAAAATTGCCAGATGTGATTCAGGTATTTCGTCCGCAGTCACTAAGTTTAATTGAGGCGGCTGGACGCAATTTAAGCATAAATGTCGAACCTACCCGCAACACTTTGGCATTGAAGCAGTGGTTACAAGAAAAGCAGTATCCCTCAACGCTGGATAAACCACCCCCAGCACCATTACCAGAGAACCTCTGGGGAGAACAATGGCGTTTTGCAAGTTTAGCAGCTAGTGATGTAGAAACCAGGTTTAGCGATCGCCCCATTCCCATTTTGCACATCCCAGAACATCTCAAACCGATCAATTTGGGTTTAGCGTCAACAGTGCCCGTCCCTGGTGTAGTAATTTATGGTGGACGGCAATCGATGCGCCTAGCACGCTGGTTACAGCAAGCCCGCCCTGTGGCGTTGAACTACATTTCTGGCGCACCAGATGGCTTAATATTAGAGGCTAGCTTGGTAGATAGGTGGATTGTTGCCACTTTTGAAGATCCAGAAGTTACAACAGCAGCCCAAACATATCAACAGCGAAAAAAGCATTGTCGAGGATTGCACTTTTTGTTAGTACAACCAGATGATTCCGGGATGACTTATAGCGGCTTTTGGTTATTACGGGCAGATGATTCATATTGATAGATAATTATTTAATATTTTTTGCTGTTGGCGAATATCGTCTCGATATTTGCCCATTAAAATCCTGATTAACATTTTACCCAAACAGTAAGAAGCCCGCCAAGAAAAAACAGCATCTTGTAAATCAATATGGTTACGCTCAAATAAAAAATGTCCGGTTAATCCCAACAATTGAGTTAACGGTAAACACAAAAGTAACGAAAAGTTGTGCAACTTCCAAGCACAAAATAGCAAAGTATAAAAAAATAATATTCCCAGAATATGGAAAGTAATATTAATTGGATGCTGATGTTTAAGAACAAAAATATCCCAATAGTCAGTAAAAGGGTGATCCAGAATTTGATTGTTAATTTTATCTTTCAGTTTTTGTGGAGGATTAGAATTGATATTACTCATAAGATAGTGTGTGAAAAAGCAATATGATTAATTTATACCTTAATAGTCATTGTCAGCTACACAAATACCTTTACATTTAATACCGTTCGTAGCAGTGCGCTGACAATGAGGACATAGAACTTTTTCGTTTTCTATTTCTTCATTTGTCTTTATACTAATGCTTGTCTGTATCCTGTCTTTTTCAGTCTGGAGTTTTTCACTCATAAGAATGGAGGAATTTTTAGCTGTTTAAATTTTACAACTCATTTAGGAGTGATGATTGATGAGGCACAATTTAATATAGCAAAGTGATACCTATGCTGAATAAAGCGATCGCTCACCTTGTCCACACAAACAACCTGAATTTCATTAATAACCGATCAGCATGAGTAATGCAATGGATCAAGCTAAGAGAGAACGTTTAAAATCTAAAGGCTGGAAAATTGGCACAGTTTCAGATTTTTTGGAGTTA
Organism: Nostoc sp.; assembly: GCF_036917455.1. Classification (GTDB taxonomy): domain Bacteria; phylum Cyanobacteriota; class Cyanobacteriia; order Cyanobacteriales; family Nostocaceae; genus Nostoc. Next base: position 8,821 of record NZ_JBALDK010000093.1, read on the forward strand.
ACACCCGAAGAAACTATCCTTGTTGAAATTAAGCTAGCTCTCAGTCAAAACTTGAAGGAACGTCGGCAAAAACTGATGACTCAAAGTGAACTTGCTACTAAGATTAGTTCCAACCAACCTCGGATTGCTAAAGCTGAAAATAGCGATGCTTCAGTATCAATTGAATTGTTGATCCGAGCAATGTTAGCAACAGGTGCAACTCCTCAAGATATTGGACAAGTCATTGCTGATGTAGGATGAAAGCAATTCAACGCTAAACTTTCAAACCTCATCTCTACGCCTCTGTGTGAAATACTTCAACAAGAAAACAAAACAGTTCCCAACTTTTCTCGTCCTAAAATATCGCTCACTTCACCCCTACAAATAACCTGAATCCCATTAATATAAACTGCTTGCACAATCTCATCCGAACCACGCTTAACCATCCGAGGTTCACCATCTAAAACTGGATCTGATATCTGCACCTGCGGGCTAATTGGCTGATTTAAGGCATTGGGATCGAGTAAAACTATATCCGCTTTCGCACCAACTTTGATAACTCCCGTATCTAGACGAAACCAACCAGCAGGTTCTCCGGTAACGCGGCAAATCGCAGCTTCAGGTGAAAGGAACTTCGTTGCAACTGCTTGTTTGAGCAAAGACAAGGCTCCATCATAGTAACCCAGGTTACGGACGTGAGCGCCAGCATCAGTAAAACCAGGCAAAATATAGGGATGCTGCATCATCGCTAAACGGGGTTTTAAGCGATCGTTCGCTCCTGTGGCCACCCAGCGTAAATCTGTATCGTATTTTTGTAATCCGTGAATAAATAAATCCACTGGTTCTTGTTGCTTTTGACGAGCAATTTCTGCAAAACTTAACCCTTGCCAACTTGCTTCGGGACAATGAATAACTTCCATCAAATCCAAGCGACGATGGAATGATTTATGCCGTTTACTCAGCCATTCTTTACGAAACTGATGACGAAAAATTTCCGATGCCCATAGTTGTTGTCTTTCTTCTCGTGACTGACAGCCATTGAGTTGTGCGCCTGTGGAAAATTCTTCAAATAAGGGAGTCACAGATCCATCAGAGTAAATGGTGAAGGGTTCAGTTAGGGTTTGAAAGCGTACATTACCGTTTAGCAGCCGATTCCAAATAAAAAGTAGGGGGGAAAATATTCGCCATAGTTTGCGATCGTGTACGGCATCTAAAGCAGAGAGGACTGTTAGCCGCAGTCGTTTTTGTCCAATCCCTGAACCCATCCGTAGAATCTCTACAAAGGAAGTAAGTCGTTGTAAGTTGGGTGTGACTTGAAAAACGCGATCGCCCCGCCGACACAAATCTGCTAGCATTGCATATTCTTTAAATTTGGCGTGTTGAGACGGAATTGTGCAGCCTTGCCATTCTCCACTCATCCGATGCCAGGGAAACATATCAATAGAAATGCCAATAAAGCCAGCATCTATTGCATCTATAGCTATGCGCTGCATAAGTTTTAGTTCAAATTTTGTCGGTTGAACGGTTAAACTGCGTTCTAACCCCATCACATGAGCGCGTAAGGCACTGTGTCCAAACATTGGGGCAACATTGGGGCCAAGGGGTAACTGTTGCAAATGCTGTAAATATTCTGCTGGTGTCTGCCAGAAAACCGACTTTTTCAACCATTTTGCAATCAGCCGATGGGAAAGTGTCTCTACTCTCTGAAAAATATCAGCTAGGATTTGGGGTTCTGCGATCGCAACAGACAAGCTACAGTTACCAATAACCACGCTAGTAACTCCATGACGAACTGATTCGCTCAATCCTGGTGCAATTTCTAACTCTAAATCGTAATGAGTATGAATATCTATAAATCCAGGTGTCACCCATAACCCAGAAGCATCAACCACTTCCCGCGCTGGGGTAGTTAAGGAGGGTGCAATGGTGACAATCCGGCCGTTTTGAATGCCGATATCTCCGTGCAGAGGTGGAGAGCCTAAGCCATCGAAAATTAACCCATTTTGAATCAGCAAATCTAACATGATTTTTTCCCTTGGCTTCCTTACAAGTTTTAGGGCATGGCTTTGAGATTTACTAGCACTTTCTCAATAAAAAATTTGTTATTTACCTATGATCGCTCCCAGGGCGGCCGCATCATGTCAATAAGACTAGTTTATTCTCAATAGACTCAAAAATAATCTCATTAACCTCTACTTATTGACAAAAATTTTAGTGATCGCTTTGAGCCTTGGAAAATAAATCAAGCCAGAAATACCGATTTTTCGTTGGGTCTTAATCTTGGTCGTGATCAAGAGTACTTTAGATGCGTTTGCCCTGTGATCGCTCCCGTGTTTCAGCATGATGGCGCAACTCACGAGCATAGGCTTGACTATCAGTGATATCTGGGCGTGAATTGATTACACCTTCGTTTTGCCAGTATGTAACAAGTTCAGCCCCAGTTTTGGGTAAATTATCTACAGATTTTCTTGTAAATAAAATACGTAAAATATACTCGGATAACGGTAAATTGAGTTGAGAGGCTTCAATGTAAAGTTCGTTTTCTGGTTCTGTTGGCAGGTTAAGGTTAAGACTCATCTGACTCTATTTTTTAGTTTTTCTCTTAATATTGATAGTAGCTTGAAGTGGAACAATATTGCCTGAATCAGATTTTATCGGTTAAACTTATCAATATCTTAAATCCTACACTTTTCTTTCTAAAATCGGAGTTACTGAATAAAAATATGAATTAGCTATCTATAGTCAAGTTTTATTTTTTTTACTGACAAATGTTGACAACTCATCTATTTGAGTAATTTCTAGTATTTCATCTTTTTTGATCATATAAATCAATAACCTGATGGTCAAATTTCACACAATGTAATGCAAGTTTACCGCTCTGATTTCCATTTTTGCGAATATGAGTTGATGCTTTGGAGATTACATAGCGATGTCTACGACGGGATACGCCTACGCACTAATTCATATTTCTATTCTGCAACTTTTGAAAATATGTCTTTGGATAGACGACTATTTATCAACACAGAAATACTCTTTTTTAGTTTCAGTACATATAACGCTTTTTTTCACAATATTTAAGAGTTATTTAGTTTGCGAATAGACACAGGTATTGATGCTTAGTACATTGAAAATTCTCCAGAAAATTTTAATGGAAATTATAAATAAAAGCATGACTAAAGTCATAGTTAAATCGTACACAATAGCAAGAATAGTTGTTAAATTAGTAATGTTTTGTAGTCATTGTATAGTTAAAAGATTCGATTGATATCGGGGCTTGTGACTAAATTTCGTTACTCTTTCAGCAACGTCGTTTTTTATGTGTAGATTAATTGGCTATTTTGGTAATCCCATCCGATTAGATGAGTTGCTGTATAAACCGGAGCATTCGCTTTACAAACAAAGTTACAGCCCCTTGGAATTAAAATCAGGAGCAGTTTGTGCAGACGGAGTGGGTGTAGGTTGGTATGACGAAGTGGGTAAACCCTTCATTTATCGAAACACGATCCCGCTTTGGAACGATTCAAACCTGGAAGAGTTGAGCAACTATGTACAATCTAGTTGTACTGTAGGCTATGCCCGATTAGCTGGGATAGGTCAATCGCTCGACATTAGCAACTGTCAGCCATTTCGCAGTGGAAAACTGTTGTTTGTCCATAATGGTGAAATCTCAAACTTTGAACAGACTCTTTATAGGCCAATACGTGAGAGCCTGTGTGATTCTACATACGGTCTGATTAAAGGCATGACTGACTCAGAACACATCTTCGCCCTGCTAGTGCAAATGTGGCAGTCTTCTCCAGACAGGACTTTGTTTGATGCCTTACGTGCGACACTTGAAAAATTGACTGAGTTGGCATCAGAACACAAAACTAGCTTTAGTGCCAATGTGATTGTCAGTGATGGTCAAGCAGTTGCAGCAGTTCGCTACGCTTACCGCACACAAGCCCCTACTCTTTATTGGTCAAGTGATTCTCTTAAGCATCCAAACCAAGTTATTGTTGCCTCTGAGCCTTTATCTAACGAAAATTGGACTGCTTTTGATGAGCAAAGTATGCTATTTTTTGAAGCCAAGTCATTGCAGCCAACAATTAGCCTGTTGGAGAGATTTGCTCCTATTGGGGTTTAAATAATGGGAGTTAAATAAACAACACCCACAATACCCAAAAAAGAACCTCAAATCTATATCTATCACCTTGCCCATAAGCTTTAGATAAAGTGTTTCTCTAATGAAAGATCCCTCTTAAGTTAGAGATATATTCTGTGCTGTGGTAGAAGATTTTTTGATTCTACCTCAGTATCATAATTAAGAAACAAATTATTAGAGACATTATAAGATTCTCATTCTTTATCCAATCCCCAGCTCTTTTAGTTAAGAAATAAACAATTCTTCAGATAATTTTGTTAAAAGATAAATAGTCTTTATAATATATGGCTGACACAAACCAAGTCGATAGTAATAAAAATAATTTGGTTCAACACACAGAAGGAAGCAAAACTGATATGCATTCATCATCTAAAGAAACCAAACCGACAACTAAAACAATTAATGTAGATGGTCAGCGTCCAGTTGATGCAAGTGAAATTCAGATTAAAGAAACAATTAATATAGATGGTCAGCGCCCGATTGGTAAGAGCGCTTTTGAAGAGCATGACATACTAAATGTAGATGGCAAACGTCCAATTGACCCTACTGATTTTGAAGTTGATGCTATTCTTGACATAGATGGTCAACGTCCGATTGCTAAGAGTAATTTTCCAGTTAAAGATACTCTAGATATAGATGGTAGCCGCCCAATAGTTTCAGATAACACTGTTGATTCGGAAATACCAACAGACTATGTAGACTAAAATCACGACATAGCTTGACATTTTACCTTACACTATGTGTTTTTTGTGATTGATTGTTTATTTTATTTGTTGTCAAGATTAATGTAAATATTTTGACCACGATGCTCAGTTTTAAACCAGCGCGATCGCTCCCTTTGCACACACATCTTTAAAGTCGTCACAATCATCACAGGAATCCAATGCACCATGTATAATGACCCTTGGATTGTTGCCCAAACCAAAGACCATCCTTGTAAATTTTGAAATTGGTAAAGTCCAGCAATAAAGGCAATTGTCAGAATGATGCTGAGTAGTGTTTGCAGTGGAAATAAAACGGGATGATGGCTATAAAATATTGTCCAAAGGAAGTCAGGGATTAGTCCAACTGGTAGCAAAAATTGCAATAGAAAGAATAATAGTAAATCAGTTTCTTTTGCCAAACCTAAAGTCAGAATTTGGGGGAAATAATCTAGGTAACGCTGATAGCCACCTTCAGCCCAACGACAGCGTTGATACCAAAGTTTTTTCCAAGTAGTTACGCCTTCTTCTTGAATTGATGGAACTGTAACAAACTCAATTTCTGCACCTGCTAAATAGAGTTTGAAGCAAAGATCCAAATCATCGGTGACAGTGTTCTCATTCCAACCTTGACACTTTTCTAATAATTGCCGACGAACTAACATCCCATTCCCGCGCAGTTCAGACATTCCACCAATAGCAATGCGATGGGTTTGTAAAAAGCTATCACAGCACATTTCCATCTGCTGACAACGGGTTAAGAAATTGGTATTAGCATTAGAAATCGCTTTTCGCACTTGCACTGCACCGATCGCTTGCTTCTGAAATAGAGGTACTGTTTGCTGGAGAAAGTTGGTAGGTAATTGAGCATCCGCATCGCAGACTAGAATAATCTCCCCTTGGGTAAAGGGAAACACCGCATTCAATGCCCCTGATTTACCACCTTTTGATTCCCGTCGATGAACTTGCAAAGATGGAAATTGAGTTTGTAATTCCTTCAATATCTGGGGAGTTTCATCGGTACTACCATCATCAACAATCCAGATATCTAGGCGATCGCTGGGATAATTCAATTGGCATAAGCTGTAAACTAGATTAGCCAAAACTGAACTTTCATTTTTAGCCGGAACTAAAATCGAGACTGGCGGTAAGTAAATCTCATTCTCCATCACCACCGCCACTGGTTTTGCTAATAGCATCCGTAATGTTTGCACAGTCAGGATTGCCGTTAATCCCAGCATCAACCATTGTGTTTCTGGTAGCCAGTGCAGCAAACTCACGCCACTCCAGACTAATAAAACTACTAGGGTTGCTTTGAGCCGGCGATGAAAGATAGTATTTTTACTGGGCTGATAGGTGCTTCTTACCACTTTATTTGTTATATCCTTTCGGTTCGTGGCTTATTCCTGCGACGTAATAATAGCATCGTTACTGCTCCCACCAGGAAACCACCCACCCCTGCTGCAACTGCGAGAATCCGCCCTAATTGTTGAGCAGCATTCAACACTGGGTTATTCAGCAAATTGGAGGAGAAGTGCAGCGATTGAATCGTCCATTTATCTTGGAGTTTTTGCAGCACGGCTGTCCATCGCAAAGCCATATCAGCCGCTTTGCCATCTTTGAAAGAAAAAGATGCGATCGCTTCTCCAGAGGCAACGTCTATATCTGGAGCGAGAAATGTTCTGATCGTATCTCCCTTTAGTTGCATTTTGATATCTTTAATGGAACTGGAAAACTGCTGATTCCAGTACTTTTCAAACTCAGGAACTTTGTGAAAAGTCTGGTTATCAACTGTTGTGATTGTAAAGTTTGGGTGCAAGTAAGGCTGTATTTTGGTAAAATCGCGAGTGTTTAGGGCTTGCAGGGCAATATCCCGCGTGCGAATAATTGCATTTATCTCCTGTGGGTTGACATCTGCTAGAGCGGATTGGGGTAGATTCCAAATTACCAACACTAACAAAACACTCCAAAGTAGCTGAGTGCATTTGTATATGCTTGCCCATCTCTGTTTCATCATCTAAAAAACCTGTAGATTGATTGATACTTACTGATAATTTTTTTAATTTTACTACCCATATTCCATACTTCTTTTTGTAGAACGTCATAATTGTTGCCACGATAAAATAGTACAAACGTATTGTGGTTCAAGCTAACTATATTGACCGCAATCTTAAAACTCTGTATCAATTACCTTATCTAGGGGTTGCTGAAAAAGAAAGAGAAGCTCACAGGATATAGATTATCTGACCAAAGAAGTATATTCAGGTGCAAGACTTGAGGGTAAAATAGCCC
>NZ_JBALDK010000094.1:0-46539 GCF_036917455.1 Nostoc sp.
ATCAGACTTAGAAGCTTTAATCGTTAAATGCAAAAATTGGTCATCTGTTATTTGAAGAACAGGACTAAGTTGATAATTAACGCATCCATAGAAAAATTTAAACTTGAATATTCCCATGAAAATACCAAAGGCTAATGCACTTTAGCGAAAAACATATTTAGAATGATTGACTTTAAGTGTTGATTACTTTATCCGCAGCACCAGTTAAGATTTCATCCATCCAAGCATTTATGCTTTTGCCAGCCTTTTTAGCAGCAATAAATATTTTGCGGTGGTGTTCTGGAGTTGTGCGGAATAGAAGTTTACCAGAGAATGGTTTATCAGGTTCCTCTCCTAGTTCTTCACAGAAAACAAGATAATCATCAACAGAAATTTGAAATTCTTGACGTGCTTCCTCTACAGTTTTTGCCTTAAAGGTAATCACGTCATTAATATCTAGGACTTGACCAAAAAGTATTCCCGCTTCTACATCTACTTCTATACTAGCTGTGTATCCTTTATAAGTCATCATATTTCAATTCCTGCCTTAATTAAAAATTCTCTAACAGATTTGACTGCTCCTTTATCTGTTTCATTTTGAGGATGCGGTTCGTGAAAAACAGCTTTCACATCATTTAATTTTACACGAACCCGCGAACCTCTACCTTGAGTAATATCAGCACCAAGAGCTATGAATAAACTTTCAATATCTTTCCAAAGAATATTAGATGGTACAGGATTTGTAAAAATTAACTCTAAAATCTGACGTTGTTTGTTATTGAGATCCATTTAATCAATACAATTACAGCCATATTACAGTTAAGTTGAATATAGCCACAGATATAATGATATCATATTATGATATCGTTGAAAAGATAGAAGTGTAGGTGTAGCCCGCACAACTCTTGGAGACGCTGCGCGTAGCTTGCTTCCACGTTCGCGTAGCATCCCGCAGGGAAGTGGTACGGCATGGTTCGACTCCTCTCACCAGCCGCTCAGTGACAATCGTAGACATCGCACTTCCACATTTCCAAAGCGATCGCCTGTTGTGGAAGAGTAAGTGCGATGGCTATTTATAAACATTCAATTCTCAATTTTGCGAGGCTACCATAGGCTCCTATCCCAACCCCAACCAACACCGCAAAGATTGCTCTAACAGTTCAGCATCAGCATCAGCTAACTTGCCAATTACTTTTACAACCAAGCTTTTATGCACTGTGTATAAACCTCTCTTGACTGCTGTAGCCACGTTTAGCCCTGCTGCTGCCCATTCTGACAAGACGAACTCACCTTCTAGTAATGCTCCCGTTTTGCTCGTCAAGGGCGTAATTAGGATGTCTTGAGAAATATGTGGCGCACTTACAACAACAGCAGGTCTAACTTTTGAACTGGACAAATCTGAAAAGGGATACTGAACCAAAATGATGTCATTTTTAGAGTAGTTGGGCATAGACATCATCCTCAGTGTTATCCCAAACTGATGAGAGTGATGTTTGACTGGTTTGAAGCCAAAATTCAGTTTCATCATCAGGAAGCAGCGTCACTAACACTCTTGTCCCTTCCGGTAATTCCTCTGACTCCAGCAATTCGATTTTTCCTTCCCGAACAGTAGCCCAAAGCGTTTTTAGCATATCTGTTTTATGAATAGTCATGCTTTAATTTTATGCTTTGATAGTTGATGACAAGCGATCGCTTTGCAGAAAACCTCAAATATAAGGCGATCGCCTGTTGTGAAAGAGTGAGAGATCATACTTAGTATTATCATCAATCAGGCAGATGTTAAATGCTGTTTCAGTTCAGGAGTTGGACAATCTGATTCAATTTTTACCTTGACTAATCAGTTGTGATTATATTTTTAAACTCTTCTAGTGTCGGTATAGGTTTTATTCTGTGTATTATACGGTGACAATTGGAACATAAAACAGTAAAATCAGTTGAAGGGTCTAACTGAACTTTCGTTTTTTCTAGAGTTGCAATCGGTACTAGATGATGAGCTTCTATATAATTCTTGCCTATATTGCCATATTTCATCTCGAAATCAAAACCGCAAGCTTTGCATATATACCCATGTATTTCTTTAGCTTTATTACACAAAGCTTGATTTCTTTCTACTCTTTTATGAATTTTATACTTTGTTAAATCTTCAAACCAAACTTCTTCAGAATCTAATTCATTATCCTGAGTATCTAAAGGTTGCTTTTCAATCAATTCTTCATAAATTTTGATAAAAAATAATAAATCATTGACTAGTTTATCTGAGTCTGGCAAACGTGTTTTTGGATAATAAACAGCTAATACATTACCGGCATGGTATGCCTGACCTAATCTTCGAGCAGTAGTTTCTTTAGGAATTGCTTCAAGTTTAAGATCAATATTTTCATAATACTTAATAATTATATCGGTCGATATAATTTTCCTAAAAGTTTTTGCTCTTTCTCGTAATATATCTTTTGCACCTCCAAGTCCATAATTTTTTTTCAAAGATGCTGTACCTTGATTCAAAGATAGATAAACACCAGAACAATCTGCCTGAAATAAATAGACAAGGAAAAATCCAAATCTCACACTTTCTGTAACCAGCTTATTAAAAACAGCTATCCAAGGGATATTTGCCCATGAGCCATTTCCTGCTGAAGCTTGTATACTATATATTTCAGAAAGATTCAGAGAATTATCTAACAACTTTGGAACATCATTCTTTAAATATCTTGGAAAACTATGGTTTTTGAATTTTTCTTGGTTTACTATTGGATATTCGTATAATAATTTTTCAATAGTTTGTTTGAGCATTTATATTTATACAATTAGATTGAAATGTTAAGATAGGCATTTTGCCTGCCCTATAAGCACTATTCTATTCCTTCAATTCGGTCTTTAATCTGTTGGTACAAATCGCATAGGCGATTTAAGATTCGTCAGAATTTCTTCTAAACCAATGTCATTACTTGTTCATATTCTTCTTTTTAGCTTTGCAAGCATCCCAAAGATCAACTTTTTGCTGAAGATTGAGCCAAAGTCTCGGCCCATTTCCTAAAGCTTTACCAAGACGTATTGCTATATCTACTGTAATTGATCTTTGACTATTAATAATTTCCTGAACTGTTTGATTAGATACTCCTAAATTTTCTGCAAATTTTGCGATATTAATATCTAAATCATCTAAAATATCCGCAATTACTTCGCCAGGATGTATTGGTCTTACTAATCTATCATCAGTAATATCTTGCCAATTATCCATAATTAACCTTATCTCATTGTTAAGGCAGGCATAAAGCCTGCCCATGTAATCCTAGTCTATCCCTTCAATTCGGTCTTCAACTTCTTGGTACAACTCGCGCAGACGATCTAAATTATCTTCGCTAGTCTCCCAATAACCGCGTCCATTCACTTCCAACAAAGTTGATACAATCTTGCGGAAAGAATGGGGGTTGAGGTTCAACAACCGTTTCTGCATTTCTTCATCTTTGATGAAGGTTTCGTTAGTATCCTCATAAATCCAGTTATCCACAGCGCCAGCTGTCGCACTCCAACCTGTTGTATTTACCAACCGTTTGGAGAGTTCGCGCACACCTTCATAACCGTGAGAGAGCATCCCTTCGTACCACTTGGGATTTAACAATTTGGTACGCGCATCCAAACGCACGGTTTCTGATAATGTCCGCACTTGGGCGTTAGCTGTGGTTGTATCTGCAATGTAAGATGCTGGTTTTTTACCATCACCCCGCAGACTTGCCACTAACTTAGTGGGATCTGAATCAAAGTAATGAGAAACGTCTGTTAAGCTAATCTCGGAAGAATCCAGATTTTGGAAAGTTGCATCAGCAGTTTTCAATGTACTTTCAAAAATCTGCCGGGATTCGTCCATGATTCCGGGGTTATCGGAATTGAAGGAGAAGGATTTCCGGTTGAGATACATTTCCTGCAACTCGGCTTCGCTATCCCAAGTGCTGTTTTCTACTGCCAAGTTGATATTTGACGAGTAGGAACCAGAAGCATTGGAGAAAACGCGCGTCGCTGCTTGACGCAGATTAATACCCATGTCTTCGGCTTGTTGCAAAGCGTGTTTGCGAACAAAGTTCATTTCTAAGGGTTCATCCGCCTCAGCCGCCATCTTCACGCCTTGGTCTAGCAGGTTCATTTGGTTGATGAACAAGTCGCGGAATACACCAGAACAATTGATTACTACATCAATTCTGGGTCTTCCCAACTCTTCTAAAGATATCAATTCCAACTTGTTCACCCGTCCCAAGGCATCGGGAACTGGACGCACACCCACCATCCACATAATTTGCGCTAGGGATTCACCGTAAGTCTTGATGTTATCGGTTCCCCAAAGGACGCAGGCGATGGTTTCTGGCCATTTTCCATCATTTTCAGCCTTGTTACGGATCAAAAGCCTGTCTACGACGATTTTGGCTGATTGGACTGCTGCTGTTGTTGGGATGGATTGTGGATCTAAAGCATGGATATTCTTACCCGTAGGCAATACATCCGGGTTGCGGATGGGATCGCCACCAGGGCCAGGTAGGACGTACTCGCCTTCTAAGCCTTTGAGTAATGCTCCGAGTTCGTTGTCGGCACAAACTTGTTGCAGGCAGAATTCCAAATACTCAAATAAGGGTTTGAGTGTGGCTGTGTCAACTTTGGGATAGCCAAGTTTATGCAATGCTTCTACCCAAGGTTCTTTTTTGCCCATGTTGAAGAAATTCAACCGCGAAACCAGAGAAACTCGTCCTTCCGCGTCGATTTGCTCTTGGACAAGGGCGGTAACTGCTGCACGGGTTGCTAAAGTGATATCTTGCAATAACTGGACATCTTCTAAAATGCCTCTGTCATTACTTTGATAAATATCGTCAATGTTACGCCCAATGCTGTTAGCGATAATTCCGGGTAAGCCTTGAAGTCCTTCTTCCTGACGATCTAAACTAGCAATGTTGACGAGAGTTGCGATCGCTTCTTCTGCACTTGGCGGTTTACCAATAACGTGCAAACCACAAGGCAACAACCGTGACTCGATTTCCATCAACTTGCGGTAGACGTTGCCAACAATATTATCCCGCTCTTCGGCACTCATGTCTCTGGCATCGGTTTCTGGCAGGTCAATATCCTTATCCAGATTCACGATCCGGCATTTATCCATGATGCTGTTGACAATGGAAACACCGCGTCCACTATCTTTTAAGGTTTGGTAGGAAGCAATTAATTCGCTGAGTTCCTTTAAACCTTTATATAAACCAGCATTTTCTGCCGGCGGTGTCAAGTAAGAAATTGTTTCAGCGTAACTCCGGCGTTTGGCAATTGTTGCTTCACTCGGATTATTGGCTGCGTAGTAATACAGGTTGGGAATTGAGCCAATCAAGTTATCTGGATAACAGTCACCAGACATCCCCATCTGTTTACCTGGCATAAATTCTAAGGAACCATGTGTACCAAAGTGCAGTACAGCATCAGCTTTCCAAACTTGCTCTAGGTAGGTGTAGTAAGCAGCAAAACCGTGGTGAGGACTAGCTGAACGGGAGAACAACAGCCGCATCGGATCGCCTTCGTAACCAAATGTGGGTTGTACACCGATGAAGACGTTACCGAATTGCTTACCATAAATCAGCAGGTTTTGCCCATCACTGTTGAGATGTCCGGGAGGTGGGCCCCAATTTTCCTCTAGGCGGTGAGAGTATGGGGTCAGCGCCTCATACTCAGGAACCGACATTTTGTAAGCAACGTTCAGTTCTGGGCTGTTGTACTGCGCCTGTGCATCGTGGATGACTTCTTGCATCAACGCTTCGGCTGATTCTGGCAATTCTGGTAAGTCGTAGCCGTTATTTTTGAGGGCTTTCATCACCTCGTAGATGGAACCGAATACATCCAAGTAAGCGGCGGTTCCGACGTTGCCTTTATCTGGCGGGAAGCTGAAAACGGTGATGGCAACTTTTTTATCCAGCTTCGGTTTGCGGCGGAGGTTAGCCCATTTTAAGGCGCGTTCGGCTACCGCTTCAACCCGATCGCGCAGTGCGATCGCTTTCCCTGTAGTTCCATCTCTACCTGACAAAATTATCGGCTCAATTGCCCCATCCAATTCAGGAATCGCAATTTGCAAAGCTACTTGAATTGGATGTAACCCTAAATCGCTATCCATCCACTCTTCTGTGGTTTGGAATACTAAGGGTAACGCCACCATGTAAGGACGGTTTAAGCGTTTGAGTGATTCAATTGCCTTGGGATGGTCTTGTCTGGCTGGGCCACCCACTAAAGCAAAACCAGTCAGCGATATCACTGCATCTACTAACTGTGTGTTGGTATTTGGTTCATAGAAGTAGGCATCCACAGGCTTGGAGAAATCCAAACCACCAGCAAACACAGGTAATACCCGTGCGCCTAGTGCTTCCAACTCCTGCACCATCGCTACATAATGGGCATCATCCCCGGTAACTAGGTGGGTACGTTGCAATACTAACCCGACACAAGGAGCAAGGGGATCTTTTAGATCGCTAGAAATATCCTTACGAGCTGTATACCAATTAAGGTATTCTCTGACATCCTCAAACATACTAGGAGCCAAAGGATGCCAAATCCCTAAATCGGGATAAACAACTGGCTGCTGATATGTAGAAGGTGCAAAATTTTGTTTCTCTAAACCTTTAAATACATATTTATCAGCTAGCATTAGCAAGAAGTTTTCCAAGTTTTCTGGAGAACCACCTAGCCAATACTGAAAACTGAGCATGAAATTTCGGGCATCCTGTGCCTTATCCATTGGTAAAAATTTCAGCACTTGCGGGAGGGTACGCAAAAGCTTCAGCATCCCATCTTGGAATCCCGCACCGGATTTTTCTTTGCGTTTCCGCATGAATTGGGCGATCGCACTTTTTGACTGACCCAACTGTGCCAAGGAAAAGCTGCCCATTTTACTCAGGCGCATTACCTCTGGCATCGAGGGAAAGACAACGGAAACATCCAAGCGATCGCGGTGTGGTTCTACTGCCGCTACAACTTTTTGTGCTAAGTCTTCGATGAAAATGAGGGAAGCGATGAAGATATTCGCATTCTCAACTTCTCGTTTGAACTCCTCGTAATTCTCTGGGTCGCGGAGTTCCTCAATCAAGTACCCGCTGATTTCAATCGCCAAGTCGGGATTATTCGCGTTAATCGTGCGAACCGCTTGCGACAATGCGCTTTGGTACTGGGACTCAAGCACGACATAGACCACCTTGATTAAACTACGTCCGCGTAAGTTATCAGGCGCAATGTGTCTAATGGTGGACTTGACGTGTGTGAACATGCTTCTTCGGCTCCTTTGATGCGTGTTCTCTGAAGGAAGTTCCTAGCGGCATCATCAGCCACAGGTAACTTGTGATCTTTAAGCAATATCTGTTTTTTATCAGAAAATGCCTACTGGGTAAGCATTTTATCCCTTATATGACACAAATCGATATAAAAAACGAAATATTTCTTTGTAATTGTTGACTTCATATAAAAGCGTTTACTCACAATTTGTAAATTTATTGTTACATCTTTAAAAAACTAAATAACTATCAAACAATTATTAATTAGTTACAAAATAAAACTTGCCTATGCTGACTAAAAAATATTTAGTCAGCATAGGCAACCTTCAATTATGTAATTGCGGCTTATACCAAACAAAAAACAACAGAAACTTGGTATCTGCTGACGAACAAACAACTTTTATTTAGCCAATATTGGCTTGCTATTTAAAGTATCTATAATTCCATCATGGAATTTATTCACTGAAGATAAAATTCCATTTTCCTTATCATTCATTAATGAGTCTTTTACCTCATTCAAATAATTGTTGAGGTTTTTTCTTAGAATTGGTCTTTCTACTTTAACTGCAAACCAACATTCCCAATAAGATTTTCATTGGGGAACTGAAAAAATTCTTAAAAAAATCCCCTCAACCTTCGGAAAATGAGAGTTGAGGAGAGCAAGTTTTAACTAAACTGTATGGTGCTATCAGGAATAAGCATCCATTGGCAGACAAGAACAAACAAAATTCCTATCGCCAAAGGCTGCATCAATGCGACCAACAGCAGGCCAGAATTTATATTCACGAGTCCAAGAAGCAGGATAGGCAGCTTGTTCGCGAGAGTAGGAATGATGCCATTCTCCTGTAATAAGACTTTCAGCAGTGTGGGGTGCGTTCTTTAAAACATTATCTTGGATATCCACCTTACCTGATTCTATTTCGGTAATTTCTTGGCGAATAGAAATCAAAGCATCACAGAAACGATCCAACTCTTGTTTTGATTCGCTTTCTGTAGGTTCCACCATGATTGTACCTCCTACAGGCCAGGAGACAGTTGGCGCATGGAAACCGTAATCCATCAAACGCTTGGCTACATCATCGATTTCGATCGCAGCTGATTTTTTTAGCGATCGCAAATCTAAAATACATTCATGGGCAACTAGACCATTTTTCCCTTGATACAAAACCGGATAGTACGACTCCAATTTCTTAGCAATGTAGTTAGCGTTAAGAATCGCCACCTTAGTTGCTTCAGTCAAACCATCTGCCCCCATCATGGCGATGTACATCCAAGAAATCACCAAGATACTCGCACTACCCCAGGGCGCAGCCGCCACAGCACCAATATGCTGGGTACTGGGGATTTTCTCTTTCCTAGTCCCCAGTCCCCAGTCCCCAGTCCCTACTACAGCATGTCCCGGCAAAAATGGCACTAAATGAGAGGCTACCCCAATTGGCCCCATACCAGGGCCACCGCCACCATGGGGAATACAAAAAGTTTTATGCAAATTTAAATGGCAGACATCCGCGCCAATATCTCCAGGACGGCAAATCCCCACTTGGGCGTTCATATTTGCCCCATCCATGTAAACTTGTCCGCCATGACTATGGACAACAGCGCAGATTTCCTGAATCGGTTCCTCAAAAACACCATGAGTTGAGGGATATGTCACCATTAACGCGGCTAATTCATGACTATGTTTTTCTACCTTCGCCTTCAGGTCATCAACATCAATATTACCTTGTGAGTCACAGGCAACTGCCACCACCTTCATCCCGCACATTACCGCACTCGCCGGGTTTGTCCCGTGTGCTGAAGTGGGAATCAAACAAACATTCCGGTGTGCTTCACCCCGATTTTCGTGATATTGGCGAATTACTAAAAGTCCGGCATATTCGCCCTGAGAACCAGCATTTGGTTGTAGAGAAATTCCGGCAAAACCAGTAATTTCAGCTAACCATCCCTCAAGTTGCTTAAATAGGATTTGATAACCCTGAGTTTGCGACGCAGGTGCAAATGGATGAATCTTGCCAAATTCTTCCCAACTTACCGGAATCATTTCAGCTGTCGCATTCAATTTCATTGTGCAAGAACCCAAGGGAATCATTGATGTCGTTAGCGACAAATCCTTAGCTTCTAGCTTGTGCAGATAGCGCAACAATTCAGTTTCTGAGTGATAGCGGTTAAAAACTGGATGAGTTAGGTAACTACTTTGACGAGGGAGGGAGAGATAGGGTGAGTGGGAGATGGGAAGATGGGGAGAAAACCATTCTTCTAAGCTGAAGGGTAATTCATTTTCGCCTGCGAAGATTGCTAATATGTGAAGCACATCATCTACTGTGGTAGTTTCATTCAGAGAGATACCAACAGCAGTTGCATCAAAAATCCGCAAGTTAATTTGAAGTTGTTCGCTATTTGCCAGAATATCTTCTAAATTATGTGTTCCTAGTTCTACTCGCAACGTATCAAAGAAAGATTTTGAAACGACGCTATAACCTAAACGTTTTAATCCTTCCGCCAGCAACACTGTCAGGGAGTGGATATTTTCAGCAATTTGCTTCAGTCCAGCAGGGCCATGATAAACAGCGTACATACTCGCCATCACTGCCAGTAGCACCTGTGCCGTACAGATATTACTAGTAGCTTTTTCGCGGCGGATATGCTGTTCGCGGGTTTGCAAAGCCAGACGCAATGCAGGTTTACCCTGAGCATCTTTGGATACACCTACAATTCGCCCCGGAACCAGCCGTTTATACTCTTCCTTCGTCGCAAAGTATGCCGCATGAGGCCCCCCAAACCCCAAGGGAATACCAAAGCGCTGGGTGCTACCTACCGCAATATCAGCACCAAATTCCCCAGGAGGGGTGAGCAAAGTTAAACTTAAAGGATCTGCTGCTACCGTCACCAATGCACCCTTAGCATGGGCTTTTTCTATAAAAGCACGGTAGTCGTAAATAGTGCCATCACTTGCGGGGTATTGCAGAACAGCCCCAAAAATTGATCGATCGAAATCAAATGTTTGATGATCGCCGACAATAATATTAATCCCTAATGGTTTAGCCCGTGTTTGTAACACGTCAATAGTTTGGGGATGGCAATCATGAGAGACAAAATAGGCATTTGCCTGATTTTTGGAGACACCGTAGCTTAAACTCATTGCTTCAGCTGCGGCTGTGGCTTCATCAAGTAACGAAGCATTGGCGATTTCCAAACCTGTGAGGTCAATAATCAGGGTTTGAAAATTTAGCAGCGCTTCTAGTCGCCCTTGGGCAATTTCTGGCTGATAAGGAGTGTAGGCAGTATACCAACCTGGGTTTTCTAAGATGTTACGCCCAATCACAGGTGGGGTAATAGTGTCGTAATATCCCATACCGATGTATGAGCGGAAAACCTGATTTTTGCTAGCAACTTTTTTTAACGATACCAGTGCTGCATACTCACTTTCGGCTTCTGGTAACTTTAGCGGTTGCTTCAGCCGAATTGTCTGGGGAACTGTTTTATCGATTAGGGCATCCAGGCTGGGAAACCCCAAAACCTTAAGCATAAGCTGGATATCGTCGGAGTTAGGGCCAATGTGTCTTGGCACAAAACTACTTAACTTTTGACTTTTTCCGTCCAGCACTTGCTGCTCATTAGACTTGAGAATAGGGGCGTTTAATACCACAAATTACTCTCCAGATGGTACTATTTCATATTTTGCAATAAATACTGATGAGAAGTAGGTGTAACTTTGAATTTTATCTAAATTTCATGACTTATTTTCGAGTGGAGTAGTAGAGACGATATGGGGAGACAGTGACCCCACATTTCTCACAAGCTTGAGGGGAAGGATGGGCAGAGGGGCAGAGGGGCAGAGGGGAAAGAACTTTGTATTTGAACTCTCTCCTGCTCCCCTGCTCCCCCTCTCCCTGCTCAAGCGCAGGCTTAATCGAGATGTGGTGAGAAATCCGGGTGACGCAGGGAAATCTTCATTCTCTGCTTCACCATCTCCCTCTTCCTTACTCCCCTTCCACCTGGGCGCGATACTCATCTGCTGTCAAGGCATCCTCAACTTCACCAGGGTCATTGACGCGCACTTTCAAAAACCACCCTTCTCCGTAGGGGTCTTCTGACACTTCTTCGGGAGAATTAATTAAGGCTTCATTGCGTTCTATAACCGTGCCTGTGACTGGTGAATTCAGTTCTTCAACGGCTTTTACTGATTCAATTGTGCCAAAGTTTTCTCCCCTAGTCAGAGCGTCGCCAATTTCTGGCAGTTCCAAAAAGACGATATCACCCAATTCATGGACGGCAAACTCAGTAATGCCAATGGTGGCAATTTCGCCATCTATTCGCACGTATTCATGAGAATCGAGGTATCTAAAATCTTGAGGATATTCAAAAGACATATCACTTCCTCTCCCTTATCAAAAAAATTATTGCCCCAACAGTCATCCAAGCCATATATAGTAATGAACCTTACTGTAGATTGAGTAACTCACAACACATTATTCCTCAAAAACCTCGGCGCTTATCAGTTAGCAACACGATTTTTTGACCGATAAAAGGGACGTTTAACTACAACTGCTGGATAAGCTTTGCCACGAATTTCGACTTCTAGCTGCTGACCAACGGTTGCTAGCTGGGTAGGAACGTAGGCTAAGGCAATGGGATAACCAAGTGTGGGCGACAGAGTGCCACTGGTAACTTCTCCCACCACTTTACCTGCTGATAACACTTGATAGCCATGACGGGCAATGTTGCGTCCTTGGGTTTGTAAACCCACCAATCGACGCTGCACTCCAGAGGCTTTTTGTTGTGCTAAAACTTCTCGTCCGATAAAATCACCTTTGGTATCTAAGTGAACTAGCCACCCCAAACCTGCTTCTAAGGGTGTGGTGGTGTCATCGATATCTTGTCCGTAAAGTGCCATCGCGGCTTCTAGGCGCAGGGTGTCTCTCGCACCAAGTCCACAGGGAGTAACACCAGCTTTATGGAGATTTCGCCACAATTCTATGCTCACATCTGGGTCTACCATCACCTCAAAGCCATCTTCTCCGGTGTAACCTGTGCGGGCCAGGAAGGCAGGTTTGCCTAGTAGGGTTGCTTCTAAATGTCCGAAGGCTTTGATTGGTTGTAAGTCTTCTTGCACTAAAGGCTGGAGATATTTAATCGCTTTTGGCCCTTGCACGGCAATTAAGGCTTTTTCTGGTGAAAGGTCTTGGAATTGCAACTTATCCAGGTCAAGGTGTTGCAATAACCATGCTTTATCTTTACCAGAGGTGGCTGCATTGACAATGATAAATGCCTTCTGTATACCAGTGGTATCTTCACCTTGGTAATAAACAATGATGTCGTCAATAATTCCAGCTTGGGGATTTAACAATACGGTGTATTGTGCTTGACCAGGTTGCAATCGACTCAAGTCTGAAGGCACTAGAGGCTGAAGTTGGGAAATGAGATTTTTACCTTGGAGGGTAAATTTACCCATGTGGGAAATATCGAACATTCCGGCTGTATTTCTTACAGCCTCGTGTTCGCGGCTAATGCCACTAAATTGCACAGGCATTTCCCAACCGCCAAAGCTGGTAAAGCGGGCTTTTAGTTCTATACCCACTTTATATAAAGGGGTTCGCGCCAGAGATTGGGCGTTGTCTTCTTGATTAGCCACAGGTAATTTTGCGTAGATGCGGAGCAACTTGCCGTTAGGCATCGCACCTTAACATCTATCATCCTACGAGAGATTAGGGAAGAGGTGACAGGAGGTAGATGATAGGGAATAATCTCTCCCCTGTAACCTGTACCTTCTTCCCTCCTTTCTCCTCTTCTGTGAGGTTTAATAGTTAATGGTGGAAGTGTTGAGATTTATTAAGAAGACATTATGAAATATTGGCGACTAATAGCTAGCTGTGTTTTAGCTTTGGTTCTTTTTTTGTTTCCCCTATCGGCGGAAGCTGCAAGTTCTTCCAGTATTACCCGTTCTATGGGTAATGATGAACTCAAGGGTAAGGATTACTCTGGTCAGACTTTAATTGGCACTGAATTTACCAATCTCAAATTAGAGAATGCTAATTTTAGCAATGCTGACTTACGTGGTGGTGTATTTAACGGTACCCTTTTGGAGGGAGTAAATCTGCATGGTGCTAATTTTAGTGAAGGCATAGCTTATCTCACAAGATTTAAGGCGGCTGATTTGAGTGATGCTGTGTTAACCGATGCAATGATGCTACGTTCTACTTTTGATGATGTAAATGTCACAGGTGCTGATTTTACGAATGCAATTCTAGATGGGACGCAAGTGAAAAAGCTTTGTGTGAAAGCCAATGGTGTTAACTCTAAAACTGGTGTAGATACTCGCCAGTCTTTAGGATGTAAGTAAAATCTAACCGCTCGTTAAAAGGTGGACATAACTACCTAAAAGTACCAAAGTCTACCTTTTAAAGTTTGTAATTTTGCAGAATGTTGAGAAAAGATTAAACGAATCAAAATATAATTCCGAATTTTAATCAAGCGAACCTTAGAGTTTGAATGAACAAGTATTTCACTATGATTTTAGGCACTTCTAGATCCCCCCTAACCTCCCTTAAAAAAGGGAGAACCGGAATTAGAGTTCCCTCATTTATCGGGGAATTTAGGGGAATCTAAAACTTTTGATACCGACAATAAGGCTTTTCAAACATCCTCTTAGAAGTATTTACTAAAGCCTTGTGATTTGGAGCTTATTTTTAATTACCAAATAAAATATTATAGTTCATAAAATTCAATTATATTCTGATAAATATAGTTTGATTTTGTTTAATAGAATAAGAATGAATAAGTATCTATCTCAAGATACAAGTTAAGTCAATATTTCAGATATCTATCTAAAAGTATAAGAACATATAAATTGTTAAGAAAAATTATTTTTTCTACCCATAGTGCTGAAAGCGATCGCTCAAAAGAAAGATGGAATCTTCTAACCCTCTGTGTCAAGGTTATATGAGTAAGGACTACGAACACTTTGCCGAGGAGAACACAGATGGTAGCTACTTTAGATGATACGAAACGCAATGCTATTGCTATTAAATTGGCAGACCTGAAAGCACTGCAACAGTTGGTTATCGAAAAAGAGCAACTGTTTTTGAAAGAAGGACTCGATCCCGAAATCGCCGATCGCATCCGAAATTTTCTCAATGATGACGAAAAAAATCTTGGCATTCTAGAAACTGTAATTGGTCAGTATGGCATCCAGGCTGAACCAAGAAAGATTGTTAGAGAATTCATTGAAAAATCGAAAGAATTGTTCAAAAGTTCGGAGCTAAGTCTGTATGACAAAGTATCTCAGCATGAATTGCTAAAACATCAACTAGTAACTACTGGTTTGATAGTTCATAAAGCTGCTCAAAAAGTTGGTGCTGACGTTTTGTTAGCGATCGCACCTCTCAATACCATTAACTTTGAAAACCGCGCTCACCAAGAACAACTCAAGGGTATTTTAGAAATTCTGGGTGTCCGCGAACTCACTGGACAAGATGCAGATCAAGGAATTTGGGCGCGTGTTCAAGACGCTTTGGCCGCAGTCAGTGGTGTGGTAGGTAGCGCTGTTACCCAAGCCAGTGATAAAAAGGATATAAATATCCAGGATGCCATCCGCCTCGATCATAACAAGGTAAATACCCTGTTCGTCGAATTGATACAAAGCGACAATCCTCAGAAGATCCAAGAGTACTTCGGTCAAATTTATAAGGATCTAAGTGTCCACGCTGAAGCCGAAGAGGAAGTCGTATACCCAAGAGTACGTCCTTTCTATGGTCAAAGCAACACCCAAGAACTGTTTGATGAACAAGCTCATGCAAAGCAGGCGTTAGAAGAAATTAAGGCTCTCAGCCCATCTTCACCGCTATTCAAAGAGAAAGTCAAACAGCTGAGGGAAGCTATTGCCGATCATATTCGTCAAGAAGAAAGCACAATGTTTGCTGCCATTCGCAACAACTTAAGCACCGAGCAAAGTGAGCAACTGGCTACTGAATTCAAAGCTGCTAAGACCCGAATTCAACAGAAGCTAGGTGTTGTTACCGAATCGAAGGTGTAGGACGCTTTTGAGCTTTCTATATCTACTAAAAAAGGTTAGTTAAAAGGCATCTGGTGAAAAAGAATGTAGAGACGTAGTAGTGCTACGTCTCTACAAGGGTTCTAGATAATGCATATTTAATTTTTGGAAAAGTCTAAACAAAAACTCCCAGCTTTGGTGTGCTGGGAGTTTTTGTTTAAACATTTTGCTGATAGTATTTATAAGCGGCATAAGCCATAGTTACAACCCCAGTGATAATGGCAGATTCATCAACTTCAAACTGGGGATGGTGTAATGGGTGGTTAGTAATTCTTTCTTTGTAGCCTACACCCAAGCGAAACATGGAACCGGGGGCGTGTTCCAAATACATAGAAAAATCTTCAGCACCAAGGGAGGGTTCGGGTAAAACTTGGACGCGATCGCTACTCCAAGCTTCTTCTGCGGCTGACTGTAATAATTGTGTCAAGGTGTAATCATTTTGAACGCTGGATACACCCTGACGATAATTTACTTGATAGTTTGCTCCGTAAGTATGGCAAACATTAGATACAATATTTTCAATCCACTTAGGAAGATGAGCGCGGGTTTCGGGATGGAGCGATCGCACGGTTCCTAATAACTGCACTTTATCCGCAATTATATTCGGCGCTCTGCCACCATTAATCTTCCCTATGCTCAATACAACAGGACGCAAAGGATTTTGTGTCCGGCTGATAGCTTGTTGCAATGCGGTAATGATTTGGCAAGCAATCCAAATCGCATCAATAGCCTCATGAGGACGCGCCCCGTGCCCAGATTCCCCCATAATTAAAATCTCTAAATCATCTGCGGCGGCTGTCAATGCCCCATAACGCACGCCAATAGATCCTGCGGGTATAGAAGGAAAAACATGAACCCCTAATACAGCTGAGACGTTTTCCATCGCCCCATCTTTCACCATCCAGCTGGCCCCTTGAGCAATTTCCTCGGCTGGCTGAAATAAAAACCGCACTTTTCCACTCAACTCCTCCGCCATTTGGGACAGCACCATCGCCGTTCCTAACCCCACAGTGGTATGCACATCGTGACCACAAGCGTGCATAATACCTTCGGCGCGAGAGGCGTATTCCAAATTTGTGCCCTCTTGAATTGGCAAAGCATCCATATCGGTGCGAATTGCCAATAAACGGTCATTTTGACCAGTGCCTTGCAATTCTCCAATAACGCCCGTTTTACCAACACCTTCTTGTACATGCAGACCACTAGAAGACAAAACACCAGCTACAAAAGCTGCTGTTTGGTATTCCTGACCGCTGAGTTCTGGGTGAGAGTGGATATGGCGGCGAATTTCAATCAAGCGAGGCGCTAGTTTTGCTGCTAAGTCTTTTATATGGGTAAGCATCGATTTAGTTAATCTACAAGCTTTTTTCCCATGATAAAGAACTGTTAACAAACAAAATGCTTTTGCTAGACAAGGATAGTTGAGAACAAGAGGGGAAGTAGGGGAGGCAGGGGAGGCAGGGGAGGCAGGGGAGGCAGGGGAGGCAGGGGAAGCAGGGGAAGTAGATAAAGAAAAGCTATTGATTATTGCCCAGTCCTCAATCCTCAGTCCTCAATCCCCAGTTTATTTTGAATAACAGGTTGTGCCTGGAGTATTTTCGGGTTTGAACTGGTTACATTCTCTTGTCTTTTGACGCTCTGACGACCAGCTATAAGGCATATCTGAGGTGACAACACCATTAGCTAGAGTTGTTAGTCGGAAATTAGCCCCCCGAAAATTGGTAAATTCTAATTTCGCATCTTTTAAGTTTGCTGCTTCTAAATTGGCGCTGATGAAACCAGCGTAAGACAGATCGGCATTTTCCAAGGATGCTGATTTCAAATTTGCTCCGGTTAAGGAAGCACTATTAAGATTCGCCAAATTCAGAATCGCACCTTCTAAATTTGCACCCGTGAGATCGGCTTTGGTGAGATTAGCTTTAGATAATGTTGCACCACTCAAGTCGGCCCCTCGCAAATTTGCTCCAGTTAAATTCAGTTGAGTTAGGTCAGCACCACTCAAATTACACCGGGGACAGGCACTTGTTGCCTTCAACTGATCTAAATCTAGCTGATTTAACGCCAGGGCTTGCTCTGCAAACCCAAAACAAGCCAACAAAGCGACGGTAGCAACAATCTTAAAGTTCATATTTTTTACAGATATCTACAAAAATGACAATTTACGCACACTGCGTACTGCCATACTTACATATACCGCTTCTCTAAGGAAGAACAGGGATGAAGCATTCATTAAGAAGGTGTAAAAATACTATAAATTCTAGTGGTAAGACTACTCAAACTGAAATATAGGCTATAGAATCGATTCGTAAGGAACTATACCGAACCTCTTATAGACTACCATATATGTGATCCCCCTAGCTCGATGAAAAATACGACTAGGGGGATCTTGTTTTTAGGCACTTGATTAAAATCATAAACCCGCATTTCTCACAAGCTTGAGGGGCAGAGGGGAAGGATGGGCAGAGGGGCAGAGGGGAAGGATGGGCAGAGGGGAAAGAACTTGGTATTTGAACTCTCCCCTGCCCCTCTGCTCCCCTGCCCCTCTGCTCCCCTGCTCCCCTTCTCCCCTGCACAAGGCTTAATCGAGATGTGGTGAGAAATCCGGGTAAACTCTATACGTTGAGTTGAACCTTCGCGTAGCGTCCTGTAGGGAAGTAAAACCCAACAAAATCAATTCAAAATGTTGGGTTTCGTTCCTCAAAGCGCGATCGCCGATCGCATATTGGTAAAATCAGCTTTTCAAAGATCGCTCCTTATCCCTCACTATCCAAAATGCTGCTGATATCTTGTGTTGCGTATAGGATTCGTACAACCTCAATGGCATCCTCCCATACAATGTAAAAAATCAGGTACTTCTGGTAGTGTTTCACTGCCTACTTTCGTAGTCCCTGCAAACGAGGATTGCTAACGGGATCAAGGCTACCCACTTATCGCATTTTGGCAAGTTGGGCTAAATATAGGAATCCCTCCTTCCTCTTTCATCGCCATCCTAAAAAGCGCAATCCAGGGACAATTAGGTAGTAACTCACTCCTAACCAGAAGCTGATGAAGAAGCCTAGAGAACCAAAAAAAATCAGAGGTAACTGTAACTCTGACCAGGCTGGGTGAGTAGTAAATTGGAAGATCGGAGGTGCCAACCTCAAAAGAATCAAAAATGCGTATGCGATCGCACTACCAAAGGCAGCAAACACAGCATACACTACATGATGGCTGCGAAGACCTAAGCTCAAGGTGAGTAGGCAAGCTGATACTAAAATCACTGCCACTAAGCCTTCGCCACTATCTTTTGGTGCGATCAATTGCAAAATGAACCAACCAAAGCCATAGCTAATCATGCCCATCAGCGACGCTACTAAAAACCGCCGCCGTTGACCAAAACACCCAGAGACTGTTAGCCCCCAAGCGGTTCCCCAGCCTGCGACGACGAACACCAAAATATCTGCCCCGAAGACGGGTTGAGTATTTGGCACTAATTGGTTTAGCTGACTGGAAATAAATTCCACAACCCAACGCCCCAAGTTGGTGTGATATGCCAAAATAAAACCAGCGATCGCACCAAAACAAGCGCCAACATAGGCCAGGATCATCGCCCAAATGGTCGCCAAACAAGCTTGGAAAATTTTGATGATTGTCTGAGCAATAAAAATAACGGTTTTAGTTACAGCTTGGCTAAAGTTAGCTAAAACTTGTTCAATAGCTTGTGTTATTAGGGTAAATCCCTGGGAAACTTGCGTTGACGCTTGCTTAACCTTGTCTCCTAGTTGGGCAAATAATCCTGGTGGCGGTAATGGTTGAGAAATCTTCGCCAAGCGTTTTTGAATCATAGCTGCATTTGCTGGACGCGATCGCACATCCTCCTGCACCATCTCATCCAGTAAATCTGCTAGTTCTGGTTTGACATTTACCGAACTTCGCCAGCGCAATTTTCCAGTTTGTTGGTCTTCCAACTCTAGCGGGTATTTGCCTGTTAGCATTTCAATCACTGTTCGACCAAGGGCATAAAAATCGGCACTTGGCCCGACAATACTTCCACTTACTTGTTCTGGCGGACTGTAGCCAGAAGAAAATAAGCGGGTGGAACTAGACTGAGAACGCAGCTTAGAGGCGCTAAATTGTTTGGCCCCACCAAAATCAATTAGTACCAAGCGATCGCCTTCTGTTTGCCCTTGAGGTAGGGTTACAGTGGGCGAAGATGTGCCCAGCATTAAATTAGAGGGTTTAATATCCCGGTGAATAATCTGACGTTTGTGTAATTCTTGTAAAATCTCTATAGTTTGAGCAAACCAGTTTACAACCAAATTCTCTGGACAACCTTGGGGAAACTTTTTTAATATCTCCTCTAAAGTCCGCCCATTGATTTTTTCCATTACCAAACAAGGTAGTTGGTGCGGTTTCGGGTTAAACAGTTGTACCTGAAAATACCCTTCTGCATCGACTGTGGGGACACCTGGATGCTGCAAACTAGATAAAACCGCCGCCTCTTGGGTAAATAACTCCAGTGCCTTTGGTGAATCTTCTACCAACACTTTCAGCACTTTCTCTGTTTGAGTTTTTTCATCCCAAACCGTGTAGATTTGAGCAAATCCTCCCGATCCTAATGGCTGAAGTGGGACATAGCGGTCTAACAACTCTAGCGGTGCGCCACAGCTGTTGCAAAATTTGTTTCCCCAAGGCTGGGGATAAGGACGTTGACAATCAGGATTTATGCAGTGAACCGCACTCTGAGTGATGTGGGACACAACCGCTACAATACAAAGGCTGAGTTGATTTTAGCGTTTCTTGAGGTTTCCTGATTTTTAAATAAGCAAAAGGAAAACCCTCATAGAATCTATGAGGGTATTTGTTTATATCTCAATATCCTTGGGTTAAGGCTTGATCCTTCCCAACCCTCCTTAATAAAGGAGGGTTGGGGGGATCTTCCGAAACGAAATATCACTAACCCAAGCCTATTGGTTTATAGCTGCTGTCAGCTTTTAATTACGAAAACTTCTCTTACTCTGTCTGTGCTTGGCAACTTCTTTGCGCTTGCGTTTTTCTAAGGGTGTTTCAAAATGACGATGCTTTCTCATGTCTGGAAAAATTCCAGCCTTGGAAACTTCTCGCTTAAATCGTCGTAAGGCTGATTCAATGTGTTCATTGTCACCGACAATTACTTGGGTCATTATTTCTCCTACTAAGTTGACTTAATCAATGATATGCAGGCGGTAACATTACAAAAAAAAGACAGACTTTTGTTTTGTCTGACCTTTAAGACTCTTGGTAAGTTTTCTTGGTTTCCAAGATTTAATAGCGTCCGCCGCGTCCACCGCCGCCACCGCCGTATCCTCCCCGGCCTCCGCCAAAGGAACCTCTATCACCTCTATCTTCCTTGGGTTTAGCCTTATTTACTTTAAGGTCACGACCCATCCACTCTGCACCGTCGAGAGCTTCAATGGCAGCTGTTTCTTCAGCTTCAGTTCCCATTTCCACAAAAGCAAAGCCTCGCGGACGACCCGTTTCACGGTCAGTAGGCACTTGAACTCGCTTTACAGTACCATATTCTGCAAAAATACCACTTAAATCTTCTTGTGTAACGTCATAAGAGAGGTTACCTACGTAAATTGACATCGATTCGCTCCAAAATCATCACTGTGTAGAGATTTTAATTTCTCTGAGAAGTCTGTAAATACTAAAAGGAAAAGCCTTTCAATACTAAAATCAAAGACATCACTGAATTAACTCTCCTAAATCTAGGATGACATAGGAGCCAGCTCTCTGCATCCAGTAGATAGTTAACCAGCGATCCGATCGCACAAATTGCGATCGTCTGCCCCCACTTACCCTAAGTACAGCCCAACACACATAAGGGTTGGAAATGGAAGAAGATAAATTCTGTAGGGTGATAAAGAAAATCAGACATACAGGGGCACATCTTTGAATATCCGAATTGAACGTTTGACTGCATTAACCATGAAGCATTACATCAAGATTTTAATACGAAAGCTAAAGTCAAGCAACAAATAAAGGCTATGTCGGTTTCTATTTCTTCGGAAAACCAGCGATGAAAGCAATTGTGATCGCGGCCTCGCCTGTCGTCGGCAATCGCGCCCATTTCACAACATGAAGCAACACCTCGTAGAGAAGCAGGGGGAGCGACGCGAAAAAGTGAGATCCTCGTGAAATAGGCAGGGGAGGCAGGGGGAGCAGGGGGAGCAGGGGGAGTAAAGAGGCATTTTTAGTATTTTTTACTACCGAAACCGACTGCTTATACACTTATTTCTTCCCCTGCCTCCCCTGCCTCCCCTGCCTCCCCTGCTTACCCACCTCACTGTTAGAGCATTGCTCCCAGAAGCAGGTCCGAGGGGGTAAAGATTTTGTCACTAGCATGGGTGAGAAATTTTGGCAAGCTAGCGATCGAAAAATTACCATCTCAACCAAGAAATTTCAGGGTGTTGGCGTAGCGTGTCGTGGAGAAGCCGTTATTGGCATCTTGGCGGTAGCCTGGGGCAAGCTAGTATCTATCTCCGATAAATGAAGCTTTTTGACAAATTTTGCGGAAGTCCTAGTTATTACGAACTAACTGCAAACGGCGAAGCCCTGTTAATACTTGTAGCGTAAATTACTAAAAATTTTGACTCCAATCATGGGATAATTTCGCTTACTTACTGAGTCAGTTATGAATACTGAATTTTTGATACAATAATACCAATAAATACTGCAAGACCTAGCGCTCTACGAAAATAATTAACGCCTTGAAATAATTCTAGCCAAGCCCAAGTAAACAAAGAGCCATTTGCTATTATTTCTAAGACTGTATTGATTTTGCCATTTGTAAAAATTAGAGCGAGTAAAGTAGTTGCTATCCAAACAATAAGCGGTAGGTTTGGCATCTGGGCTATAACAATGTTGCCATCACTATCACGGAAGGTTTTATCAACTAATGTATTAGATGTCATTTTTAATCACCACGAAAATTACTAGATTGACTGTTGAGAATAGACTGAGATTTGATTGCAAATTCTTTAATAAAATTAAACCACTTGGGTTAATCTCTTTCCAACCATCTAATTGCTGAGATGAGAACGTTAAAGCATATTCATATATGAGTATATTAAAAGATATACTTATACAAAATCTGCGAATATAGCTGTTGGCAGCCTAAATGCAATTTGGAGAAATTCTCAAGTAATAGGTATAGCAATTCACTGCATCCACCCACCATAGCTAACAAGGCATTTATAGCACAAGCCTTGGTGGTTAGGACATCAACAGATGATGAAAATTAGACACAAAAAGACTTTTCACCCAGTCCCCAGTCCCTTACTATACTTTGCGAGTGCGTCAATCATCTACTAATTACTGCACTTTGGTAGTAGACATTTGCTGCACGATTGCTTCATAAGATAAGCTCCATGAGATATCCAATATTGTCTACTGTAAAACAAATATCTTAGCTGTATACTTTGGTAAGTCAGTAACTAAACCATCCTCTCCAGATTCTACTTTTCGATTACCAACCCAATCTCGCAAATACTTAGCAGTTGGGAAGTCGGAAATTTTATATTGATTTAGATTTTTGTCAGAGAAATTTGCCACTATGACAACATGAGAATTTTGCTCATCCCAACGAGTGTAAGCCAGCACTTTATCATCTGCATTTTCATAAAAAAACTTAATATTATCGCTTTGCAAAGCTGGAGTTTGCTGGCGTAAAGCAATAAGCTTGCGATAATACTCAAATAAATCATGATTCTGAGCGGCTGACAACAAAGACCAAGTAATCTTCTGCGGCTTAGTCACATCTTCGCTTTTCTGCTGGTATTCACCAAACTCTTCTCCCATCCACAGCATGGGTACACCCATCGCTGTGATTAATATAGTCGCTGCTAACTTCGCTCGTTGAAATACGGCGGTGTCAAATATACCGCAATTGCCTAATTCTCGTAATACACGCTCGCGATCGTGGGTTGCCAAATAATTTATCACATTGGTAGCGATCGCATAACCCTGCTGTTTGGGATCTAAAACCTGCTTGAGTTGTTCTAATTCAAATGATTGACCACAAATATATGGAATTATAAAGTGGCGAAAACTTTCATGCCAACAAGCATCTAATGGCCCATCTGGCTTGACTACAGTGTTTGTATCGGGAATGTGTTCAGCAATATTGTAAAATTGCTTAGGTGCAGCATGGTTTTTTGCTTGCTTAGTTAGCCAGTTGAAAAATTCAAAGTTAGCCAATTGGCGCACTGCATCAAAGCGAATTCCATCAATGTGATACTCCTTAATCCAAAATTCTACTACATCACTGATGTATTCCCATGCAGGTTTAATATTTAAGTTTTTGTCATAATTATTATAGTTAAACTCTGGCCCCCAGTAGTTATCTGGGTCTTCAGGATAATGCTTGTATTCGTAGTACCAGTAATTTCGGTCAATCAGTATTAAAGGACATTCTTCATCTGTGTGGTTATAAATTCCATCCATAAAGACGCGAATGCCTCTACCATGACACTCGTCAATCAACCGCTTTAAATCTTCGGTTGAACCGTAACTAGATTCTGTAGCAAAGAAGTGACGAACTTTATAACCCCAGTTATAATCACCAGGATACTCATTAACTGGCATTAATTCAATTGCATTAATTCCCAATTCGCAAAGATAATCTAACTTTTCAATTATCCCTAAATATTTGCCTCCTTTGTGAGAGCTAACTTCATCACCAGTAAAATCTGCAACGTGCATTTCATATATAACTAATTCCCGATTATCAGGTAACGGCATTTCATCATATTGCCAAAGGTAAGTATCAACAATGCGTCGCCCATCTTTAATACGTACCCTGCTAGATTTTTCTGTTTCATCAACATCTGTTGCTTTGGGATCGATGACATCTATCCATTCATCAGATGTGTAATTTGGACTTTTGGTTTGAATCCTAAATCTGTATTGATAAACGCCGTCCTCCAGTTTTATTTGAGTGCGAAAATAACCATCTTCACCTTTTGACATGGGAATTTCTTTCCAATCAGAAAAAGACCCAATTAAAGCTGCTCCTTTGTTGCGAGGAGCAAATAATGTAAATTCAGTTATATTTTCCATTGCGGCTCGATTATATTTTTGGCGATTACTACGTTTCAAAGATTGCTCTTGATTTAAAGCATTAAGGACAATACGTCTTAATACTTAACTATATTTGAGAAGGCGCAAGCCCTCTAGCCGAAGAGCTTCAGGGTATAAAGCTTTGTAAATATTGCAATTTGGAGATTGAATATCATAACGACCTGTAGCCTTAAACGTAGCCAGAGAGCAACCACCCGTACACCAGTATTTCCATTCACATGTACGACAGCCTTCTTTTTCTTCAACAGACAAATTCTGAATACCTGTTTTATCTTGTCGCACAACACTTAAAGGATCTTGAGTGTTGATTGAAGATATAGTTTTATGTAGCTGCATCTGACATTTGGCAATTTGTCCTTGGTAATCAAAGACGAGATAGCTTTGCCCAACTCCACAAGTTCGTTTATGAGGGGATGCTAAATTAGCCCGATCGACTAATGAACCTAATAAGCTTCGATTAGGTAATTTCAATTCTATAACTTTGAATGCTGCCAACATTCCCTGAATCAGCCTAGATTCTTCTAGTTGCAAATCTTCGTAAGAAGCGGACAGTTCGTTTTCACGATAGAAATTGAAGCTAAAGGGCAGATTATGCTCTAATATCCATTCAATCAGATCGGTTAATCCTTCTGCATTCCGCCCGCTAACAGTGATAGAAATATCAGGTATTAGCCCATTTTCTAAAGCAATTTTAATACCCCGTTCAACATCTTGAAACGATCCCTTTCCACCTGCATAAGTTCGTTGAATATTGTGGAAATTTGATAACCCATCTAGTGAAATCATTAGACGCAGATTCAAGGTTTGAAGCATCTCAATAATCTCAGGGGTAATCAATGTTCCATTACTGAGAACAACTCCATCTAATATAATGTTTCTTTCTTCGCTAAGAGATTGAGCATATAAATGGAGATCCTTGATTAAAGGAGAGCATAGTAAGGCTTCTCCACCTGCATATTTTAGTTTGACGCGGCGGTAATGATTTAAGCTGGCAGAGCGAAATATAGATTCAATAGCTGCTCTACCTATATCTATTGACATATCTCTTGCTAAATGAGGAAGGTAGCAGTAGTCACATCTTAAGTTACAGCGATCGGTGATATGTAACCATGCTGATAAAGTTTCTGGCCTTTCATTTAGGTTAAATGAGCTATTATTTTTAGGAATAATTAAACGGGCTTGATATAGTTCCTGAATAGCTGTCTTTAAGTCTATTTCGTTAATACGAGAATGCGCTATTGTGATATTATTTAACTTATGAGGTTTTTTAAATGTATTTAGTACATGTAGTGCAGATTGATTTATAACTACTACTTGATGATGAGTCCCATAACAGATAGAGTAAGTATCATCTAGATTCATGATTTGCGAGTTGGGAGATATCACAAACTCTGTTTCCAACATCCCCAAAGATAATTGGATATCTGAGCTTAATTCTGCTAAAGGGGATAAGTCACAGGCACAGTCCCCTCCATCACAATCGCATTGCCCAGTTGCTACGTAGGTAGAATTGAGAGAAACTAAAATTATAGGTCGATCAATTTTTTTACTAAGCATGAGAAGATGGGTGTTTTGTTGAACGGATTCTAGTTAAAAACATTTGTTGATCGCACCATTCCTTGAGAGCTTTATTGTCTTGCCATTGATGTTTGAGTTGCTGGATTAGAATTTTAGAAAGTTCTATAGGCAATCGTTCGATTTTCTTTTGCAGCAGATTTAACTCATGTTGAATCGAATACGGCCCAAAACCTCCATCCTGGAAGATTTGAGGTATGCCTTGAGCATATTTTGCAAAGGCGAGATCGTAGTTCGCTTGTTGAAATGCAACATCACCTTCTATCCGTAATATCCGACCAAAGTACAATTGATAGGTATTTTGATATGATAAGAAGCGATCGCTAAGTTCTCGTGCATAATCTGAAATATTCTTGTATGCTTTTGCATAATAATCAAACTCTGCTTTCCCTACCAAGCTATCGATGGCATACCGCATGTCATTGTACTCTAGACTAGTCAGGTAAGAGCGCTCGTTGAGTTTGAGAGCTTGTTCTTGCAGAGAGCGATCGCACTTTTGAAACCCAAGATACCAATACACACTGGCCGTTTGGTGCAAAATTTTAGGTAATTCCTCTTCAAGTCCGTATTTCTCTGCCAGTTTCAGGCTTTTTTCTAAAGCATCTTGAGCAAGACTTAGCAGATTGAGATCCCACTGTACTTGTGTCACATCCCAAACGGCTTCATTTACTACCTCAGCACTAAACCACTGATTTAAGCCTAATTGAAAGTATGCCCTACACAATATTCGATTATCGTTTTCTTCATTGTCGCAACGGCTTAAGGCTCTTTCAAGTAGTTGTTTAGCTTTAATATAATTACCATTATCTACCAAAATAGCAGCAGAGGCAATTTCGGCATCAGCTATTTCGCGCTCACTTTCAACACTAGACCACATATCAATGGCTGCCTTAAAACACTGTTCAGCCTTTACGTAATCTTTTTGTTGTCCGTACAAAAATCCTAAGTTATTCTGAATGCTAGCCATAACTTGAGTTAAGCCTTTGTCAGGGATGTCAACTTCCATCGCAGCATCCCAACCTAGTTTGTAATATTTTTCAGCTTCGTTAAACTTGTTGAGTTGTCGATAAAGATAACCAACTTGGTTAGCTACGCGAGGTATAGCAGATGATAGCCTGTTTCCTTGAACTAGGGATAAACACTCTTGCTGATATTTCAAAGCTTCGTCATAAAGATGTAACTTGGTATTCAGTATTCCCAAAACATTATAAATATCTGCCTTATGAGAAGAATTAGAAGATTGTTCAGATAATATTTCCTCCAGTTTTTTCACCTCATGTTCTGTTGTACTCTTGTCTTTAAGGGCGTGAACAATCCTTGATTCAAAAATAATCAGTCTAAGTTTTTGATCGGGGTTTAGGTCTTTTTCAAAGTTTTTAAGAAGTGTTAACAATTGCTTGACAAAGCTAATTTTTTTGGCTTGAGTACGGATTGTATTAGTAACTTTATACCAAGTCTCAAACCCTATTGTCAGATCGGCATATAAAGCATTCCATAGCCATCGCGTAGTATTGAATTCTCGTAATTGTTTCACTTCTTCAATTAGAAACTCAATATTGGCTACTTTATGAGAATCATCAGAGGAAAGTTGAACTTCCAATATCCTTTTTTGTGGACCTAACTTATAATCTTTTTGCTCAAAATATTTAGCAGCAATCCGACTATCTCGTTTTCTCCATTCAAAATCTGGGTCAATATCTGTCCACACATATTTATCAACCAAGTCTCGCACAATATCATGTAATGATATTTGATTACCACTCATTACTGGTTTGATAAAAAAGTAGCTTTGGGCATCAATAAATAATTTTTCAGCATCTCCCATCGATAGTTCTAATAGATTAGAAATATCATAACTATCTAATGGGTAGATACGTGAAAGTAACAGGGTTAGCCTGTCCATTGATGTCCGAAGCTGTGTAATATGACGAACCATTTCAGCTTCAAATCCGCCTGTTTTTTCCAACCTAGCTGGAATGGTTTCTATATCTTCACTCTCTAACCAATCTGGAATAACTTCTCGATAAGCATACTCTACTCCAAATTCAATCATGATGGGGCTGCCACCAGAAAGAACTATAATTTTTTGAACTAAGTCTTTCCCAAGATTAAAGTGAAGTTGCTCCTCTTTAGAAATAATGTATGTCTGCACATCCTCATGAGTAAATTCATTTAACTCAAAATAAGTTAATTCTTCTTCATTAAATGACTTTTCTAGAATTGGACGAGCAACGCTAGGACGACCTGCTAAAATAAATACGGCGTTATCTAGTTGCTGGCATAAATTAGCGATATATTCCCAAACTTCTGCTCTTATTTCTGGTTGTCCTAACTTCTCAACCGTATCAATTAGAAATACTAGTTTCTGTTGTCTGGATTTTCGATTAATTTCATCTACTAAAAACTTTTCAATTTGTCTGCGTTCTTCTTGGTATGCGATTTCACTGAGGTGGTTTTCATCTTCTCTTAGTTGTCGTAACCTGAGCAGCCATTCTTGATATGTATTGTCATACAATTGCTTGGCAATTTGAGTGCATAAATCTTCTGCATCATTAAAAATAGGGGTATCGCAATCAATAATTTCACTTGTCCAGAATTGAATTTTGTTTAGGCGGTTTTTTAATTCATTAAGCAACCAAGTTTTGCCAATACCGCCTCTACCTTCTATTAAAACAACATGGAGTGTATTGGCTTCTTGAACTACAGAAATAATTCTATTTAGATGTTCTTCACGACCAACAAATTCTAATTTATCTATTTCAAACATAATAGACTCCTGAGTTAGTTATTTTGAATAGCTTCATCAAGCTTATGAATTAAATATCTATAGGGTATATCATTATATTCGTCATTGTGCAGATAGTAATTGACAAGAAACTGAAATTCCAAGTCATGCTCTACTTCAGATTTAAGAGTAGACAGAAATTCGTGGGTTTGTTCTCGGTCTGTATTGCGAAATATTCCAATAGTTTCTTCAACAGTTTTATCAAAGAAAGTTCTGCGAAGCTCTTGTCGATAAGCCAAACTATCAGCACCACAATTGATAAATCCAGCATGTTGCTGAAGACTTTGAAAAAAATACTGCATTGACCAAGTTCCCGCCACAGCAGAATCATTCTTGAATTTAAGCTCATGAACATATTCCCAGCAAATTTGAGCCGCTTCGCTACAAAGCTTTTGAAAGCTATCAGGCGAACTTTCTCGGAGAAGACCGATAACTAACAGCCGACGGGTCATTCCATCTTTTATAATCGTTTTCTCACGAGTAAAAATAGATGTTTTTGTCAGTTCAGCATTTAATTTAAAACTATCGTCACTGAAAGGTAACTGAAATCTCCGAACGGCTTCCTTTAAGATCCAATGACCATTTAGTATGGGAAATATACTCAGTTTTTCAATAGATTCATAAAGATGATTATTTTCTTTTATCAAACTTTCTTTAATCTGATCTCTACATTGTCTAAGGGTTCTTTCCCATATTTTGCTGCCATAACTGTTTAAAAACCAATTAACTGTGTAACCGCCACTTCGATAAACTTTTAAAGCTTCAGCAATACACCCTGGATGGCCACCAGTTAAATATAATAAGTGTCCTGACAATAGAGATATACTTTCAGAAGTCATTTCGATTGGCTTGAGATATTTTGTTGCTGTATCCTGAATTACGTCCCAATTAAAAGGAGAGAGAGTTAGCTTAGGAAAAACTCTATCAGAAGGGAGATCGGTAAGACAGCGAGCTGCTATTACAACTCGAAGACTCTTGGAATTATCTTTAAAAAATTGTAATTCTTTCAAACATTTTTCAATTCTCCACCCAAGCTGTTTAAGCTGATCGAAAATTTCGTTTAAACGTTGTTTGTGGGGAGCATTCCCATCTAGATCGATTAGCAGTACAATGCCTTTTTGACCCTGCGATTGCCATTTAGCCCAATTCCTATGTAATAATAAACCTAAGCGCTCTCCCGAAGGGAATTCATGCCCTTCTTGGATCTGAAGATTGAGAGAACTAGCTAATTTATTTTCTAAGTCTTCAATACTTTGATCGCCAGACATGGAAGCATAAGCGCAACACCATTGTAATTCTTGAAATCGCTTCTTTATCTGTTTGAGAAATTCTGTTTTTCCGTAACCTATAGGAGCTGTTATTAAACAATAACTAGGAAAATTATTTCCTGTAATCTCAATAATTGCAGCATCTCGATTAGTGAATGGGATTTTATCATGTTCAAGTTGCTCTATAGATGGTTGATTTAACTGGCTTAACTCTGATTCAGCTTTTTCTATTTCTTTAAATTTAGTGTCAATTTGCCTTTGCAATTGACCTTTATCTACATTACTCTGCGTCCACCCTATTTGATCGTTGATACTTTCAATCTCAGCGCTTAAACGGGCTATTAACTGCTCTAGATAATTTTTTCGTAACTCTGAGGAATTTTTCATTGTATTTAAATGGCATTAAGTTCGCTTTCTACTCGTTCAAGTTCTTGTAGTATGGTGTTGATTTGCCGTTGAATGATATTGCGATCGCTCGCGGCGAGTGTATAGTTAAGTTGGTTGTAAGCTGCCTCATAGTCACTACTTAGAACCTCAAAACGTTGTTGCAAAGTCCTGATTTTGAGTTGTTGTACCCGACTCAGACTATTTTGAGTATGTGCATTTGATGAAATCGGCAAGGTTATTTCATCCCATGCTTTGCTCAAGACATCCGCCGGAATCATGAAAGCAGTCTTGATATTTTCTCGCTGTTTCTCCGCCGCCACAGCCATACCAACCACTCCTACAAGGGTTTCATCCCATATAGGCGCACCACTAAAGCCCGGTTCTATTCTGTAGCCAGTTACCTTACTGTCTTCTAGTTGCACCCATCCCTTTCCTTGCCCGTCTCGTAACACCCCTGTAGACCAAACGCCATCATTGTGTCCGTGGGGAAAACCGAATATGCGGAAAGGATGCTCCCAGACGTTATTAGCTGAGATTAGCTTGATAGGTTGCGCTTCATGAGGCAACTGTCCTTCTATTTGCAACCCAGCAATATCTTCAGGTTCGGAGGTTGATACGTTGTTGACAACAGGTAGCCAAAAAACAACTTTAGCTTTTAGTTGTTGCCCTGATGCAATTAAGGGGAAATCGAAGTAAATATCATCACTAGGAGCTTCAACAATATCCTGTGGTAAAGATAGAGCCGAGGTAACAACATGAGCGCATGTCAGAATATAATTTCGAGTTCGCCCCGATATTAAAAAACCTACACCAACGACCGCACCATTGGGATGAAAAATTCGAGCGATCGCTGACCTAAAAGCTGGAATATAATTATCTGCAATGGATGCCATACTTTACTATGCCTTGTTTTGCTTCCATTTCAAGGTAATTTCGTAGTTAGCTTCACCACCTACAGAAGTAAAAATTGCACCTGCAACTGCATTTAACTTAATACCAAACTTAACCTCTACCTCATCGGCAGGTGTATTAAGCTGACTCAGTTTGATAATAATTGCTGAAGCTACAGGTTGTATTTGATCTAATACTTCATCAAATTTCTTTTTAGCTTCAACTACCATTTGTCCAGCATCTGGTCTAGCAACACGGACAAGAGAATTGCTATTTTCTGGCTCATCAACTTCAGCTAAAAACTTTGTACCATCTTCTAGAGAAAACTCTGTGATTTGTTTCTGAGTCATGGTAGAACCTGTTATTTTGAACTAATAGTTGAATGTCTAAATAATCAAGATAGTTTGTAAAAGTTTTTGTACCTAATCTTCTTTTGTTCTAAATGTCCTGATTAAACCTTGCTATGAGCGATGAATCGCTGACTACGAACAATGCTTGCTGCAAACTTTGTCCTGGGTCAACCCTCGAACTTTGTGAAGTTTCGACCAACTTCCGGCTGTTTGGGCGTTAAAGCTGTTGGATTCTCATGTAATAGATTTAACAATTAATATATTAATTGTTATATTAGTTATATATGTACCCTGAGTTCAATTAGTAATTATACTGAGTTAGGTTCTGGCAAGGAAACAAAGATGGAATGGAACCCTAAGAGTTTCAAGTCGCTCTTAGCCTTGCACTTCAAGTTTTGGTAGGCTAGGCATACTGTTCGATTAACGCCAAAAAGGCGATTTTTTGGGCTATTATAAACAAAAAACCCGACTTCTTAAAAAAGCCGGGGTTATGCGGGTTTCCATTATTACAAATCAAAGTGAATGCACTACTGAGCAATACGATCGCACTGTAAAAGTATGTACGTAATGTCTAATGGACTTACGTAGAAATGATAAATACTTACAACATAAGAGGTTCAGCGATTATTAAGAGGTTGAATGAACAAGTGTTTCGCTGTTACTTTAGGCACTTTTTGATACCGATAAGAGGACTTTTCAAACCAGGACTTACGCAAAATTATGAAAAAACGAACCATAGAGGGCGCAGAGAAGCCAGTGCGTTGGGCGGGTTCCCCGACTTGTAGCAACTGGCGCGACACGGAGAAATAAGAGTTTCAGAGAGTTTTTGCGTAAGTCCTACAAACAATCCTCTAAGATAAGTAGCGTTAGCGTAGCTCGTTGTAGACATCGCTAGAATAAGTAAACGCAAAAATATAGGTATAGGAAAAAATAAATTTTTCCAATTGCCTAATATATCTAGAAAGTTGCTCGAAGTACCAAGTAATTTATTCTGGCAAATAGTCCATCAATTTGGAGAACAATTAGAACAAAAATCAGGATTGAATTTGCAGTATTGGCTTCCCGTCAATACGTAAGCTGTACAATAAGGAAAACTCGTAAGTTCAATTTTGGCTACTTGCAATTTTGAAGCATTCCGCAACACTTGATTGGCTTTGGTTTTATCATCTAGAAGAATAGCTACAAGCTTAGGAAACGCCATACAAGCAGCAGCATTGATGAGCGTTAGCACTATAGCATCTATCAAATTCATAGGTAATCATCTCCTGTAAAAAATAGGCGATTGCTGTTTTGAGGCGCAAGCATAATATTATGTGTAGGATTGGCGTTCAGTCCATCTATTGCTTGCACTCTATGTAAACTAACTTTAACATAAATTTTTGTAAATATAAACGTGGAATTCCTGAAATTATTATACACAGAAGGGAATGTGGATAATAAGGATGGTTATTGTAGCGGAATAACAAAATAAGCTGTAAAAACGATTAATTTACAATATTTAGGTAAGGTGTTATGTCAAAAACCCAAACCGCGTCTTCTTTTTTATCTAATATCAACGAGCAAGAACGCGAGGCATTAAAGCGATTAGTAGATTACACAAATGTGGAATCGCTACCAGAAGTTTGGCCTTTAGCAGCTCAGAAATTTGGTGATGTTGTCGCCCTCCGCAGCCCTCACACTAAACCAGAAATAGTGATTACTTATACCCAGTTAGCGGAGCAAATACAACTATTTGCATCTGGTTTACAGGCGTTGGGAGTGAAGGTAAGCGATCGCATTTCCTTAATTTCTGACAACAGTCCCCGGTGGTTTATTGCCGATCAAGGCATAATGACTGCTGGAGCAGTTGATGCGGTGCGTAGCTCTCAAGCAGACAAAGAAGAATTGCTATTTATCATCGCGAATAGCGGCAGTACGGCAATAGTCGCAGAGGATTTGAAGACACTTAAAAAACTGCAAGACCGGATCAAAGATTTACCAATTCAGTTTGCGATCTTACTTTCAGATGAAGCACCACCTACAGACGAAACCCTAAAGGTGCTGAATTTTTCCCAGTTGATTGAAATTGGGAAAAATCATAATTTTGTGCCAGTTAAACAAGACCGTAAGGCTTTGGCAACCCTAATTTATACCTCTGGCACCACAGGCAAACCCAAGGGTGTAATGCTGTCTTATAGCAATTTGATGCACCAAGTAACAACCTTTGGCACAGTATTGCAACCAAATATCGGCGATATGGTTCTCAGTATTCTGCCTTCGTGGCATAGTTACGAGCGAACTGTTGAGTATTACCTACTATCTCAAGGTTGCACGCAAGTTTATACTAACCTGCGCTCTGTGAAAGGAGATTTGAAAAAATTTAAACCTAACTATATGGTGGGTGTACCCCGTTTGTGGGAATCGATTTATGAAGGAGTGCAAAAGCAGTTCCGCGAACAACCAGCAAATAAGCAACGCCTAGTTAACTTTTTATTGGGCATTAGCGATAAATATATCAAAGCCCAGCGAACTGCTCAGGGATTGGATTTAAATAATCTTCATGCTTCAGCCGTCGAACGATTAACAGCTAAGATCCAAGCATCTGCTTTATTACCCCTCCATGCCTTGGGAGAACGACTGGTTTATGCTAAGGTGCGAGAAGCCACAGGCGGAAAAGTCAAGCAGATGATTAGCGGCGGGGGTGCGCTTCCCAAACACATCGATAACTTCTTTGAAATTATTGGTGTCCAGATTTTGCAAGGTTATGGTTTGACAGAAACTTCTCCTGTTACCCATGTGCGTCGTCCTTGGCGAAATTTGATTGGTGCATCAGGTCCACCACTGCCCGCTACAGAAGCTAAAATTGTAGATCCTGAGACAAAAGCGCCTCTACCAGTAGAAAAGCGAGGCTTAGTATTGTTGAGGGGCCCGCAGATTATGCAAGGCTATTACCAAAATCCCGAAGCGACAGCGAAAGCCATTGACGCTGAAGGTTGGTTTGATAGCGGCGATTTAGGTTGGCTGACACCACAAGACGATTTGGTGCTGACTGGCAGAGCAAAGGATACGATTGTATTGACTAACGGGGAAAACATCGAGCCACAGCCAATTGAAGATGCTTGTTTGCGATCGCCATACATCGATCAAATTATGCTCGTTGGGCAAGATCGGCGCAGCCTGGGAGCCTTAATTGTCCCCAATGTCGAAGCCATAGAAAAATGGGTGCAGAACAATCCAGACACTTCTTCAGCTAGTCAAAAAATTGACTGTGAGAGTAGAATGATCCAGGATTTATTTCGGCAAGAATTGAATCGAGAAGTGCAAAATCGTCCAGGCTATCGACCGGATGACCGCATCGGGACATTCAAACTCATTCAAGAACCGTTTTCCATTGAAAATGGTTTGATGACACAAACACTAAAAGTTCGCCGACATATCGTCACGGAACGTTATCGCGATATTATTGACGGCATGTTTGCCTGATAATTCCACCTCCCAACTGTAAAGAGTGAACGTGAAATATTTATGGATGTCTCCAAATCTAATTTGCTTCTGAAACGCGTCGTTAACGTCAAAGTTATTGTGACTCCTCTTTGGAAAGAGGAAGTACAACAGCAGCTGCAAACGCAGATCAATCAACTCGATCAGCAACTGCAACAGTTAGACGTAGAAGGACAAAGAGCGATCGCGGCAATTCAAAAGCAGAGTCTGCAACCACCCGGCCCCCAGACCCTCCAACAAATTGACAATATTCAACTCCAAGTCAATCAAAAGAAAAGTGAATTTCTAGAGCAGAAAAATCAGTTGCTGCAAAATCTCCAGCAAGTGCAGTTTCTCCAGCAAGATCAAGAAGTCAACCAATTCCAAATGGAAGGCTTTTTCCGGGTAGAAATCGGTGATAACCTGATTAGCAAAATGCAAGTCGAAATCGTTCTGCGCGACGGCGTTGTAGAAGAAATTCGCGGCGACATTTAAATTTGTCATTTGTCATTTGTTTTGTGACCAATGACCAATGACCAATGACTAATGACAAATATGATTTAACTTAGTGTGGGAGCGGCTCCCAGCCCAACATTCTACCTGGGAGCCAGCCCAAACTATTTGCCAGACTGGAGGTGAGCTAATAAATAGCGATCGCCCGAAGGCTGACATCTCAACTCGATATTTAATATCAACTGAATCATCACCCCGCTTGAGTTGCGTAATCGTCACAAAAGCCTGATTTCGTTGCGGATAAGCCACCTCTACCTTTCGCGTTCCTTGCACTGGTGTTATGTCGTCAAAGGCATTTAAAGCAAGGGTAGCAGGATCGCTACCTTGAAGAGATGAGTTAATTTTTTCTAAAGGTATAGTTTTATAATCGGAACGATTTGGATATGCCACAACCTCTTGAGACTGATGTATTGCTTTCACCTGCTGGGTCTGCCCATCACTACTCTCAACAATTGGTACAGATTGCTGGTGCTGGATAATATAAACTCCAGCGCCAGCAGTGGCAAAGATACTTAGTATCACAATCAAAAATAATTTCAACTTTGCCGACATAAAAGTAAACAGGAATTTCAAATAGGTTTATTACCAATTTTGAATTCTAGATTGAACTGTATCTTATATCCTCTACCTGGGAGTAGCTCCTGTATCTTAATCAGTGATTATGAGGAATAAAAATGCCAATTCCATTAAATCTGTGAGAAACTCGTGCTGGTTTTTGCAAGTCAACGACTAAAAACGAGATCGAAATACTGGCTAACCATTGAGGATAACTCTGTACTATAGACCTCTTAAGTTATATTTAGGTTCCTGGGGTCAAGAGTTAGGAGTTAGCCCGGATTTCTCACCACATCTCTCAAAACCTTGTGCAGGGGCGGAGGAGCGGGGGAGCAGGGGAGCAGGGGAGCAGGGGAGCAGGGGAGAGTTCAAAAACCAAGTTCTTTTTCCTCTGCCCCTCCGCCCCTCCGCCCCTCCGCCCCTCCGCCCCTCTGCCCCTCTGCCCCTCCGCCCCTCCGCCCCTCAAGCTTGTGAGAAATGCGGGTTAGGAACTCTCCCATTCCCCATTCCTAATTCTCAACCTAAAATATAAAATCTCCAGTCCAAAACTCTCCCGCCAAGATACAATTCGATCTGATAAAAGCTGTTAAAGTCCATAAACCATTGATTCCCAAACCACCCTATGAGCATTCACGAAGTATTTATGCCGGCGCTGAGTTCCACTATGACCGAAGGCAAAATCGTCTCCTGGGTGAAATCGCCAGGGGACAAAGTGGAAAAAGGCGAAACAGTGGTGGTTGTAGAGTCAGATAAGGCAGATATGGATGTAGAAACCTTTTACGAAGGATTTCTTGCCCATATCATAGTTGAAGCTGGTGAAACTGCCCCAGTAGGATCTGCGATCGCCTTCATCGCCGAAACGGAGGCTGAAATTGAACAGGCGAAATCTCTGGCCAATTCCGCCGGCGTGGCTGCTACTACCTCTTCTCCTGAACCAATCGCCGCTACAACCTCAGCTGCAACACCTGCCTTAGCGGCTCAAAACGGGTCTAACCACAAAGAAGGAAGGCTTGTAGTTTCACCCCGTGCT
The DNA here is from genome assembly GCF_036917455.1 of Nostoc sp. Taxonomy (GTDB): domain Bacteria; phylum Cyanobacteriota; class Cyanobacteriia; order Cyanobacteriales; family Nostocaceae; genus Nostoc. Next base: position 37,225 of record NZ_JBALDK010000094.1, read on the forward strand.
CGCAAGTTAGCCAAAGAACTCAAGGTTGATTTAACTACACTCCAAGGTAGTGGCCCCCACGGTCGCATTGTCGCCGAAGATGTAGAAGCTTTGTCCAATAAGGGCAAACAACCTGCCACTGCCCCAGTTGCCCCACTAGCACCTGTACCAACCAGCGCCCCAGTTGCCCCCCCAGCACCTCGGACACCAGCATCCACACCAGTGGTAGCGGCTGTTCCTGGTCAAATCGTGCCTCTAACTACCTTCCAAAATGCCGTAGTGCGGAACATGGTAGCTACCATATCCGTGCCCGTCTTCCGTGTTGGTTATACAATTACCACCGATGGATTAGATAAACTTTATAAACAAATTAAATCCAAAGGTGTGACAATGACAGCGCTACTGGCGAAAGCTGTAGCAGTGACATTGCAAAAACACCCATTGTTAAATGCTAGCTACTCAGACCAGGGTATTGTTTATCATTCTGATATCAACATTTCTGTAGCAGTTGCGATGGATGATGGTGGATTAATTACACCTGTGCTGCAAAATGCAGATGCAGTGGATATTTATTCTCTATCGCGTACTTGGAAGTCTTTGGTAGAACGGGCGAGGGCAAAACAACTACAGCCCCAAGAATACAACAGTGGTACTTTTACCCTGTCCAATTTGGGAATGTTTGGTGTAGACAAATTTGATGCGATTTTGCCGCCTGGACAAGGTTCAATTTTAGCGATCGGGGCATCCCGTCCACAAGTGGTAGCAACACCCGACGGTTTATTTGGTGTGCGTCAACAAATGCAAGTCAATATTACTTCTGACCATCGGATTATTTACGGTGCCCATGCTGCGGCGTTCTTGCAAGATTTAGCAAAATTGATTGAGACGAATTCTCAATCTTTGACAATGTAATTTTGAAAAGATACCAACTTTAAATCTTAGCGCTATGAGCGGGCAGCAGTTTTTCGTAGAGTAGCGCTAAAAACTATATAAAGAATCGGTGCAGGTTGACTGCACCGATTGCACAATTTAACTCTAATTGCACTGGAAATTTCCCTCACGCCAATGCTGAAGCTTGGGGTTTGGCAAAAATCATTCTTCCTGCGGTAGTTTGCAAAGCGCTGGTGACTACTACTCGCAGTTCACCACCTACATAATTGCTGCCTTCTTCAACTACTACCATTGTGCCATCATCTAGGTAGCCAATACCTTGGCTGGGTTCTTTGCCTTCCTTGAGAATTTTTAAATCAAGGTTGTCGCCAGGTAAATAACTAGGACGGACGGCATTTACTAAATCATTGACATTCAAAACAGGTACTTTTTGAACACTGGCGACTTTAGATAAGTTGTAGTCGTTGGTTAGCAATGTACCACTGATTTCTTGGGCAAAACGTACCAACTTGGCATCTACTGTGGGAATATCTTCGTAGTCAACTGCATTAATCAGGATGCGATCGGGATAATCTTCCTTAATGCGGTTGAGAATTTCTAGTCCTCGTCTTCCCCGCACCCGTTTTTGGTCTTTGCTAGCATCAGCTACTTGCTGGAGTTCTTGCAAGACAAATTGCGGTACGAGAATTTGTCCCTCCAGAAACCCTGTTTCTAGTAGCGCTTCGATGCGACCATCAATAATGCAACTGGTATCTAAAACCTTGGTGTTAGCTGGTTTTAGCGTTCCTTCCACAACCATTGATTCGACAGTGTTGGGATTAATGAACCGCAATAAGCCCCGCCCGTGGGTATCTGCCAAGTTCATACCAGTGACGGAGAGGATAATACTACCAACAACTGCCACAAGTGGCTTAATAAATCCAAAATCTGCCGGTATAGGTAGTAAAAATAGTGGGGCTAACATCAGGTTAGCTAGCAATAAACCAATGACTAAGCCGATCGCACGAGTTAAAATCACTTCCACAGGCATTTCTTTGACTTGTGATTCTAGGCGACGATATGTCGTCTGGAAACTCAGTCCAATCGCACCACCAATAATAGCGGCAAAGACGGCAACAACTAAGCGTAAAGCCTCAAGATTTGTTACTTGGTCTAGCGCCCCATTGGGTAGTAGTTCAATGCTGTAGAACCCTATTCCCGAAGCTGCCAGGATAAATGAGAAAATGATAATTGCGTCAAGCATGGTTATGTTGTTTTCCTGCAACTGTGTTCACCGAGAAAGTTCAGTATTTTTTATTTCATCGGTAAGATAAACTCATCAATATTGACTTACACTAAGGGTTTAGGCTAGCAATATCTGCAATTATTATAACTAAAGGCTTTTATCTTAATATTTTTCATTGTTTCTTTGTAAAACGACAAAAATTTGTAAAAAAACTCCTCATTTTGTCAGAATTCAGAATCCAGAATCCAGAAGTCAGAATTAAGAAGACTTTGATACCCAAACTTAATAATTTTAATAAAATCAAGAAGTTATTACAGGCTTGATTTTACAATTATTCTGGCTCCTGACTCCTTACTCCTGAATTCTTGCCTCATTTTCATTGTCTCTAATTCGCAGTTGGATTAACTTAAAACTTTTCTCAAAATGAGTCAAAAATTTAGTGTTTCTGGAATTGCGAGTTCAGCTTATGTGCATATTCCCTTTTGCAGACGGCGGTGCTTTTATTGTGATTTTCCGGTGTCTGTTGTGGGCGATCGCTTGCGGGGCGAAACATCTGGTACTATCTCCCAATATGTTGAGGTGCTGTGTCAAGAAATTGCCATTACACCAGCCTTTGGTCAACCTCTAAAGACAATTTTCTTTGGTGGTGGTACTCCTTCGCTGCTATCAACAGAACAGCTAGAACGAATAGTAACAGGGCTAGAGAAGCATTTTGGTATTGCAGCTGGTGCAGAGATTTCTATGGAAATTGACCCAGGCACCTTTGATTTAGCGCATATATCAGGCTATCGCAGTGCAGGCGTGAACCGGGTAAGTTTGGGTGTACAAGCCTTTCAAGAAGAATTATTGCAGAGGGCGGGGCGATCGCACTCAGTTGAAGATATTTTTGCAGCTGTGGAACTAATCCACCAAATTGAGATTCCCAAATTCAGCTTAGACTTAATTTCTGGGTTGCCGCATCAGTCTTTGGATCAATGGCAGGATTCCCTAACAAAAGCGGTGGCGCTTTTACCCACTCACATTTCTATCTACGATCTCACCATCGAACCAGGTACAGCCTTTGGTCGTTACTACAAACCTGGCGATACTCCTTTACCCACTGATGAAGCCACAGTCAAAATGTACCAGATGGGGCAGCAGGTTTTGACTGGTGCAGGTTACGAGCATTATGAGATTTCTAATTATGCCCAACCCGGTCATCAGTGCCGACATAATCGAGTGTATTGGGAAAACCGCCCTTACTACGGCTTTGGGATGGGTGCGGCGAGTTATGTTGAGGGGAAACGCTTCACTCGTCCGCGCAAGACTAGGGAGTATTACCAGTGGATACAAGGTGGCGCTGTGATTGATTGTGATGTGACTCCCCCAAAAGAAGTATTGTTAGAAACGTTAATGTTGGGGTTGCGTTTGGCGGAGGGTTTGAGTTTGGCGGCTTTGATGGAGGCGTTTGGAGAAGAGAAGGTGGAGGAGATTTGCAGGTGTTTGCAAAGGTATTTTGATAAAGGTTGGGTGGAGATTGCAGAGGGAAGATTGCGTTTGATCGATCCCCAAGGGTTTTTGTTTTCTAATGTGGTGTTGGCGGAGTTGTTTGAGAAGTTGGGGTGACAAACCACACCAGGCGCAGAGTCCGCAGAGAGAGGAGGGGAGATTTATGCAGAAAAATCAAGTTAGAAAGGCTGTGATTCCGGTAGCTGGTTTTGGGACTCGGTTGTTTCCAGCTACCAAAGTTGTGAAAAAAGAACTTTTTCCGATTATCGATCGAGATGGTAGGGCAAAACCTGTGATTCTTGCAATTATTGAAGAAGCAATTAGGGCTGGAATTGCAGAAGTGGGGATTGTGGTGCAGCCGGACGATCGAGAAATATTTGCAGATTTATTGAAAAATCCACCTAAAAAAGAACTCTTACAAAAACTTTCACCACAAAATCAAGAATATAGTCGATATCTGGAAGATTTAGGTAGCAGAATTACAATTTTATTGCAAGAGGAACAATTAGGTTATGGTCATGCAGTATTTTGTGCTAAAGATTGGGTACAAGATGAGCCATTTTTGTTAATGTTGGGCGACCACATTTATACATCGGATATTGAAAAATCTTGTGCTAGTCAAGTTTTAGATGTTTACGAACAAGTTAATCAAAGCGTTGTGGGTTTGACTACAATGCCAGCAGAAATTATTCATAAAGCTGGGTGTGTAACAGGAGTTTGGCAAGAGTTAAACTCGATTTTGTCAGTAACGCAACTATATGAAAAACCGACTGTTGAGTATGCACAAAGGCATTTACATGTAGAGGGAATGGCAGACAATGAGTTTTTAGGCATATTTGGTTTGTATTTACTCACGCCGAAAATTTTTGACTTTCTAGCAGAACACATCAACCAAAATTTTCGAGAGCGAGGTGAATTTCAGCTAACATCTTGTCTAGAAAAATTACATCAAGCAGAGGGAATGACAGGATACGTTGTGAAAGGTAAGTGTTTTGATACAGGATTGCCAGATACTTATCGTCAGACAATGATTGATTTTAGAAATTTCTAGATTAATCTTGTTTCAAAAAGTTTTGGGCGATGAAAAATCGCAACTACACAAGCAAAGTTCACCTCCGTGGACTAAGAGAAATTGAGTCGCTAGTAACTATATAATTACGAATTACGAATTACGAATGATGAATTATTTTGCAACGGTTGCTCGTGGATTAGAAACTCTCGCGGCTCAAGAGTTAGAGCAATTGGGAGCCAATTCTGTGGAACCAGGGTTTTGTGGTGTAGCCTTTGAGGGCGATCGCACTCTCCTTTATCGCGTCAACCTCTGGGCTAGGCTACCGTTCCGAATCTTGGTGAATATCCATGATTTTCCATGCCTTGATGCCAAGGATCTCTATCGTGGCATTCAGAGTATCGATTGGATAAACTATCTCACACCAGACATGACGCTGGCGGTAAATACCACCGGCAAAAACGATCGCCTCAACCACACCCACTTCACATCTCTCCAAGTCAAAAATGCGATCGTTGACCAGCAGCAAGAAAAGCTGGGTGAGCGTTCAAATGTAGAGCTTCATGAACCAGATGTGCGGATTAATGTTCATATTGAACGCGATTTTTGTACCGTTAAACTCGACAGTTCTGGAAATAGTCTGCACCGCCGAGGCTATCGCCCTGCCGTTGGATCGGCCCCTCTCAAGGAATCTCTGGCTTCTGCCCTTATTCAACTTTCGGGCTGGCAGCCCAACCAGATGTTCTACGATCCTCTCTGTGGTTCTGGTACTTTACCTCTAGAAGCTAGCTTAAAAGCACTTAATATAGCGCCAGGGCTATTTCGTGATTGCTTTGGATTTGAAAATTGGCTCGATTTTGACCTGCCTCTTTTAGAAAAGCTGCTCCAAGAAGCTAAGGACAGTCAATTGGATAACTTGACCGCACCTATTTGGGGAAGCGATCGCGATGAAAATGTAATTGAGCAAGCGATTACCAATGCTCAAAACTGCGGTGTTGATAACCATGTATGGTTTTCTCAAATGGAGTTAGCCGATGTTGTCGCCCCCGCAGACAGTGGAATTTTATTATGCAATCCACCTTATGGCGAACGGCTGGGGCGAGATAGTGATTTAGGGGCATTTTACAAACTTTTGGGCGATGTGTTGAAACAACGCTTCAAGGGCTGGACTGCATTTGTGCTAAGTGGTAACAAGGAACTATCTCAATCCATTGGACTGAAATCATCCCAACGGATGGCAGTGTACAACGGAACTATACCTTGTCAGTTAATGAAATATGAGTTGTACTAAGGGCGTGTAGTATGGTTTACCCGCATTTCTCACAAGCTTGAGGGGAAGGGGAGCAGAGGGGCAGAGGGGAAAGAACTTGGTTTTTGAACTCTCCCCTGCTCCCTCACTCCCCTGCTCCCCTGCTCCCCTGCTCCCCTGCTCCCCTGCTCCAGCCAAGGTTTAGCCCATTCTGACTTCTGAATTCTTCTTCAATTACTCAAAATTGAGTACCAGTGAGGATGTGCTGTATTGCCGGGGTTTGTGAGAGCCGCGATCTAAATCTCCTGTTGCGTGGCATTGACTATCTCACATATAAATTGGTGATATTTTTAATCCTCTTTAAAAAATTTAACTTTAGCAAAAAAACGGTTAAAACCCATTCTATATATGGATTAGGGCAGCTAAGATGACAAACAGTTCAAAAAAGTGAAAGTATAATCGGTGACTGACAACCTGCAATTTATTTATCGCTAGAAGGCTATTTATGTCAGATCAATTCACCTTTACCGTTACCAATGAAACTGAACAGGCAATTACAGAGTTGTGGGTATCTGTGGATGATGAAGAGTGGGCTTCATTTACCTTGAGTGATTCAGGGATTCCATCAGGTGAAACAATAACCATTGCTTGGGCTGAATATACGAATGATTCGCCCTGTGAATGGTACATCTCTGCTGTATTTGAAGATGAATCAGAAACAGAGTCAGCCCTATTTAACTTCTGTGAAGAACCAGCTTTGACAATCGGATAAATTCCCCACTGCGATCGCGTTTGATACGCGATTAAATATCGACTCCAGACATAAAAACAAAAGCCCTAACTAGAAAGCATCTAGCTAGGGCTTGATATTAGAATTGACATTTCGCGTTCGCGCAAACGTTCCTAAAGCATGTCGTTTGGATTTTAAACTTCGCTCGATTTTGATCTGTCTCTTTTAGAAAAATAGCCAGTCTGAATTCTTCTTCAACTGCTGAATACGGCAGATGTTCAATATCAGCTTGAAGCTTACTTTTTCATTTAATCGAAAAATAATATTTTTTTTAACAGAAATATAGTCGTTTTACCCAAAATCTGCTGCTTAAAACTGGTACGATGTCTCCGATGGACTATGTATGCTACACTAAAAATTAAAGTGCGTAGCCCATCGGAGACATCGCCTTACACATAACTTAATTGTTTATTTTGCCTGAGTTACGAGTTTGATTTGACAGTTGGTGCTTTTGTATAACCTGTTCAATCTGGCAAGTCACCTCATCTATTCTATGTTTGACCTTATCAAAATCAATATTCACCCAAATATAGGCTTTGTCAGATTTTTTCTGAAAGTTATCCATATATTTTTTTGCTTGTCAAGATAAGTTTTTATATCTAAACAATATAGCTATCTCGATTTACAAACTACTTTCTCTAGACGTATAAGTAGATATGCTTAATGTTTACTTAAGGTTTTATCTGCTAGAAATTCAATCAATATCTACTGAAAGAGACGCGACATGTCGCGTCTCTAAGAACCAAAATATAAATTCTAAGTGTTCTTAAATCTTTGTTTGTAGATACTGCACCAACTGTGGTGCTTGCATTACTCCCTCTATCCGTTCTACAGGCTGACCCTGCTTAAATAGTACTAAGGTTGGAAGAGAGGAAATTTTATATTGACTCGCCAAATCTGTGTATTTTTCTGTGTCAATTTTGACAATTCGCAAGCGATCTTTAAGTTGGGCATTGACTTGCTCTAAAATTGGCACCATCATTTGACATGGGCCACACCAGTCAGCGTAAAAATCTACTAATACAGGTACATCAGAAGCAGACAGCATCTCTTCAAAGCTGTCAAATTGTTTTTTAGTTGCCATGTGACACACACCGATTTTCAATTGTTTGTTTCAATAGTAATTCTTAGAAAATAAAATCGGTATAGGTTCATAGGTTTTTATTGTAAAACGATTAGATTAACCAATATAGACTTATTTTCTCGCCAAAAATATTAAATAATTATAATAAAATTCGCATATCCTTTGCATTTGTGTATTGATTCTTAAATTATGTATTTAAATTATCCTGACCAACTAAATAACTATAGAAGCTTTCACAAAAGTGATTTCTATCAGAGGCGTAGCTGCAATGCTTCTCATACCATTTATTTGTGAGGCTGCGCCAAATTCCATTAGCTTCCTCTATCTTTCTTCGTGTCCTACCCCTGCGGGAAGCGGCTTTGCGTCTATGCGCCCTTTGCGGTTCGTTCCTTATGTAGTTTGGCGCATCTTCATACAGAATTGGTACTAGTCATAGATATTTAATTATCCAGACAATATTCAGATGTTGCCTAAATCACCATAAGATAATTAGCGCGGTATTTCTAAGATTGAGGAACATTAAATGACACTATTAGAAGGTAAAGTTGCTATTATCACAGGTGCTTCACGAGGAATTGGCCGAGCGATCGCAATTGAATTAGCTTTACAAGGAGCGATCGCAGTTGTTAATTATGCCAGTTCAAGTGCAGCAGCCGAGACAGTTGTTACAGAAATTACAGAAGCGGGAGGGGAAGCGATCGCTATTCAAGCAGATGTTTCTAAAAGCGATCGAGTAGACGCACTAGTTAACGCCGTCATGGAAAAGTTTAAGCGTGTGGATATTTTAGTCAACAACGCAGGAATTACGCGCGACACACTGCTTTTGCGTTTAAAGCCAGAAGATTGGCAAGCTGTGATAGACCTTAACTTAACTGGTGTTTTCTTATGTACACGCGCTGCCAGTAAAATCATGCTTAAGCAGCGATCGGGCCGAATTATTAACATTACCTCTGTTGCTGGACAAATGGGCAACCCAGGTCAGTCCAACTACAGCGCCGCCAAAGCAGGTGTAATTGGCTTCACCAAAAGCGTTGCCAAAGAACTGGCTACTCGCGGCATCACCGTTAACGCCGTCGCCCCTGGATTCATCGCCACCGACATGACTAGCGATCTCAACAATCCCGAAGATATTCTGAAATTCATCCCCCTCGGTCGCTTCGGTCAGCCTGAAGAAGTTGCTGGAATGGTGCGCTTTCTAGCCGCCGATCCCGCCGCCACCTACATCACCGGACAGGTTTTTAATGTCGATGGTGGCATGGTAATGGCCTAAATTAAGTATGGTTAAGGCAGGGGACAGGGGGAAAAAGGGTTTGAGCCTTATTTACTTTTCTTCACACAGTTTGGTTTTATTGTGCCTACTGCTGAGTTAAAGGATGCAGGGGATTCGATCCCGAATGAATTGAAGCTACTGTTGTGTTTGCTTGCCGCGCTTTCTTACGAGAGTTCAGTGGGGGGTCTTAAACCCTTGCTATCTCTGCCTCCTGCCTTATCAGTCAGTTATGTATGGGAGCAACGCGAAAAAGTGAGATCCTCGTGAAAAGAGCTCTTGAGGCAGGGGGAGCAGGGGGAGTGAAGAGAAAACTTTAGTATTTTTTACGAC